>JBJOMN010000001.1:0-105919 GCA_046052345.1 Bacteroidota bacterium
GTGCGCAAGTGATTCTGGACGCGGACGTGCTTACAGCTGCGGCACTGGAAAGTGCCATACGTCCCTACTTTCAATCAAGATAAGCCGAGAGGTCTCCTTTTTCACCTTCGACGGTGATATGCTCCTTCAGAGTCGTCGCCAAAGTGAGACCGGCATAATCGGCGGAAATCGGATACCTGCGATGATTACGGTCCACCAGCACCACGGTGCGGAGCTTGATAAGGTCGATGGCCAGGAAAGGGCGCATCGCATACAAAAGTGTCTTGCCGGAATTCAGCACATCATCGACCAATACCACCACTTTCCCCGAAAGGGTTTCGGAAGGGATTGAAAGCTCTGCAGCGCCTGCCACCTGGCGGTGCTTGTCGATGCGGATGGTTGCTGAGGTGACGTTGACCGGTGAAACGGATCGCAGGGCATCCGCCAGTATCTCGGCGACTTGATTGCCCGATTGGAGGATGCCCACGATGATGATTTCTTTTTCGTCAGGATTATCCTCGAAAATCTGCCAGGCCAGACGGTCAATACGCTGACGTACCTGTTGGGAGTCGAGTAAGAGAGTGCGGGACACGACGTGTGGTTTTAACGGTTGGCGCTGTTGAACCGGCCTCCTTTGTAAAATCGTTGGCGGTAATATGGTTCGTCAAGATCGCTGATGATCACTCCTGCATGGACGCTCGCATGCGCGAATTTATTGTCGCCAAGGTATACGCCTACATGTGAGATGCGCGACGGGCGTATCTTGAAAAACACCAGGTCGCCCTCCCGCAGACTGTCCTTGGATACGGGTGCTGCATGCTGGTAGATTTCGGAAGACCCGCCTTCAAGCTGCAGCGAATAGACGTTTCGATAGACCATGGAGGCGAAGCCGGAGCAGTCAATCCCTTTTTTAGAATCACCCGCATATTTGTAAGGCGTGCCCAGCCAACGGCCGACGGTTTCGAAAAGCATCGGTTCAGATATATGCCCGATATCGTATCCAAGACGGTTGGAGTAGATGAAGCACCATGCGAGTTGCTCCTGTTCTTTATCCGCTACGTCCTCGGTTTCGTCCGATTCCCTGGCAGGATCGGGACAGGCCCCCTTCGATCCGGTGACCGCGACGACGGCGATGAGAAGCAGCAGGCTTGAGAGAATGTTCTTGATGCTCATTTCCGTTGAAGTAATGCGACACTCTCCACGTGCATGGTATTCGGGAACATGTCTACCGGTTGCAGTCGATTCACTTCGTATTCCGACGCCAGCATGCCTACATCCCGTGCCTGCGTGGTCGGATTACAACTGACGTATACGATCCGATGCGGCCGTAGTTTCAAAATCCTGTCAATGACGTCCGGATGCATCCCGGAGCGGGGAGGGTCGGTGATGACCACGTCCGGAGCACCGTGGCGGCCGATGAAGTCGTCGTTCAGGGTGTCTTTCAGGTCACCGGCTTCGAAACGTACGTTTTCAATTCCGTTGCGGCGGGCGTTTTCACGCGCGTCCAAGATGGCAGCCTCGATATAATCGATACCCGCCAGCTTTTGGGCACCCCTTGCAACGAATTGTGCGATGGTACCTGTTCCGGTGTAGAGGTCGTAAACGTTCTCTGATCCGGTAAGTCCTGCGAAATCGCGGGTTATCTTGTACAGCTCATATGCCTGCAGCGAGTTCGTCTGGTAGAAGGATTTGGCACTGATCCTGAATTTCAAACCTTCCATCTGCTCGGTGATGTGGTCTTGCCCGCTGTGGCAGATCACCTCCCTGTCGAAGATGGTGTCGTTCCGCTTATCGTTGATGATATAAAGCAATGACGTGAGCGAAGGGAATTCTGAACGGACATGGTCCATCAGGGATTGTCTTTTTTCGGGATCATCTTCCTTGAAAACGATGATGACCATCCATTCGCCCGTAGAGGTTGAGCGTACGATCACGTTCCTCAGAAATCCCGTTTGGGTGACGGGGTTGAAGAAGGCCAGATTATTGCCCACGGCAAAATCACGAATGGAGCGCCTGATCCTGTTGCTGAGGTCATCCTGCAGGTGGCAGGTACCGATGTCAAGGATCTTGTCGAATCGGCCGGGCACATGAAAGCCCAAGGCCGGTTCATGGATTTCTTTTTCGGAAGCGATCTCCTCCGGAGTCAGCCACCTCCGGTCGGATGCCGCATAGTCCAAACGGTTACGATAGTGGTATCGGAGCGCTGAACCAAGAATGGGTGAGGGTTGCGGAAACTCCACTTTTCCGATACGCTCGAACGCATCGGTAACCGCCTTTTGCTTTACAGCCAGCTGACGCTCATAGGTGATGTGTTGCATCCTGCATCCCCCGCAAGCGCTGAAATGCTCACAGACCGGCGCTTCACGGTCTGCAGACGGCGAGGTGATCCGGAGGATTGATGCTTCACCGAAATTCTTCCGGGTCTTCCTGACCAGAAGGTCTACGGTATCTCCCGGAACTGCGCCGTCGACAAAGAGGACAGCCCGGTCGATCCGAGCGACGCCCTGTCCTTCGTGAGTAAGGTCGGTAATCAGAACCCCCGGCAATTCGTCGCCTCTTTGGAATGGCAGCTTCACGACACGAAATTACGTCCATTTTTTCATCTTTCAGGGGTGGCTTCCGGCCTGTAAAAACTGACACTAGACCGTCAAAACGGTCTTTTCGCGTAATTTCTGCCGTTTTAAAGGGTAGTGTTGCGTACCTTTGTACTATCAGGATTCCCTCAGAACTTCCCGCTCATGAACCCCATGCATCATACTGCAAATACAGTTTCACTTACGCAGCAGGCTATTGAGCGGGAGGATAGATACGGTGCGCACAATTATCATCCCTTGCCGGTCGTTTTGGAGCGGGGAGAGGGTGTGTTCGTCTGGGATGTCGAACAGAAAAGGTATTTCGATTTCCTTTCCGGATACTCCGCGCTGAACCAAGGGCATAACCACCCTTCCATCGTCAAGGCGCTTGTCGATCAGTTGCAGCGAATCGCCCTTACCTCACGGGCCTTCCACAACGATAAACTCGGTTTTTACGAGGAGTACATCACACGGTACTTCGGCTATGATAAAGTGTTGCCGATGAATACCGGCGCGGAAGGGGTGGAGACAGCCTTGAAGCTGTGTCGCCGCTGGGCTTATGAAAAAAAAGGTGTTCCGGAAAACGGCGCAAGGATCATCGTGTGCGAGGGGAATTTCCATGGCCGTACCATCGCCGCGATTTCCGCTTCCTGCGATCCCGATTCCTACGGCAAATTCGGCCCCTTCACTCCCGGCTTCATCAAGATTCCTTTCAATGACGTCCTCGCGCTGAAGAAGGCGCTTGAGGATCCGAACGTCGCAGGATTCCTGGTAGAACCCATCCAAGGCGAGGCAGGTATCATCGTTCCGGATGAAGGGTATTTGCGTGCCTGCGCGGATGCTTGCAGAGAACATCGTGTGCTTTTAATAGCGGATGAGATACAGACCGGGCTTTGCCGGACCGGCCGTATGCTGGCGTGTGATCACGAGGATGTCCGCCCCGATATCCTGATTCTGGGTAAGGCCTTGTCAGGCGGTTTGCTGCCCGTTTCAGCGATTCTTGCCGATGATGAGATCATGCTTTGCATCCGTCCGGGTCAGCATGGAAGTACGTATGGCGGAAATCCGCTGGCTGCGTCTGTAGCCATGGCGGCACTTGAAGTCCTCAAAAACGAAAAGCTTTCCGAAAGGTCTGCCCGACTGGGATCTTTACTTCTGAACGGACTTCGTTCGCTCAACCACCCGATGGTGAAGGAAGTAAGGGGGAAAGGCCTCTTCTGCGCCTTGGAAATCGCCCCGATGGATGGCAAAGACGCCTGGAACGTATGTATTGCCATGATGAAAAACGGCTTGCTGGCCAAGCCGACGCACGGTAATATCATCCGTTTTGCTCCGCCGCTCGTGATTTCAGAGGAACAACTTTCCGAATGCATAGGGATCATCCGGAAGACAATCGATCAGTTCTGACGATAAGTCTCTTTCAACTCGGTGCCTAGTTTTTCCAGCATCTTGGCGGATCCTTCGCCTGTTTTTTTACCGACCTCGACAGTCTGTTCTCCCAGCGATGCCAGGGATACCCTGCGTGCAATACGTATTCCCTCCGAAAGTCTTCCTGCGAGTGCTGCCCTGTGGATTCCCATCAGCCGGGCGCGGATCTCTTCCGTCTCTTTTTTTCTCGAATTCATACGGACACCGGAACGGACAAAAGAAAGCGACAGCAGCACGGTCATGACCAGCAGGCCGATGGAGAATGCTTGCTGATAAATCATCCTGAACGTGTCATATCGTTTCACCGAGTCCATTGCATTTTCAGCTTCTTCCCGGGCTGCGAGAAGATCGTTCTCCAGTTTTTCACTTCGCTTTGCAACCGATGACCTGGCTTTGTCGACGGTCGCGACATGCTCTTTCTGGAAGAGTTCCTCTTTCAGGTCAAGGTAACTCACATACTCCTCACAGGCCTGCCTGTAGTGTCCCTTGGAGGCATATCCTCCGCTCACCGTCTTATGCAGTTTCATGAACTGTTCCCTCTCCTTGTCGTTGCGGGCCTGGAGACCTTTCAGGTTCTGAACGATTCGGTCGAGTTCGGCGGTCCCCGATTCTGTTTTTTCCACAGTTACCGGTACCGGTTCGCCGGTGGTTTGGTCCGACGACTGAGCGAAGAGCATGAAAGGAAAAGCAAGGTTGAATGCGAGGAGCAACCCACTGTGAATAGAGCTATGCAGCGAATGCTTCATCGGAATATCTTGATATAGACATCGGTTCCTCTTCCCGCTTCTGATTCCACGATCAGCTCTCCTTCATTGTCTGCGCTCAGGATGCGTCTGGCTTCGGCAAGACCGGCACCGGCACCTTCGCCGAACGGGCGGACGGAAAAGTATCCGCTCATAAGCTTTTCACGCAGTTCATCGGTCATTCCGTTTCCGTTATCCTTGATCCTTACCTGGACGAACCTGGGAAGGATTTTGGTGCTGACGGCTACGGATGGACGGTATCCTTCCTCTTCAAGGCTCGCCCGTTCTTTCACGGACCGGAAGGCGCTGTCGAGCACGTTCATCAAAACAGCCGAAGTGCTGAAGGGGTGCATAGGGACCGGTAACATGTTGCGCTCCAGGTCTTTGGAAATCCCGCATTGGAAAGGTGTCCGTGGATCAAGGCAATGTCCCCTGTACGAGAGCTCAAGTGAACGGTCGCAAAGGTCGTTGATGGAGCAAGATGTCTTTTCTTCGCTATCCTCGCGGTCAAAGGATGCGATGTCGTCGGTGAGAGCGGTTTCGCGACGGATGGCCGACTGAAGTTTCTGCACGGCAGGCTTCGCATCCACGTCTGCTAAAGAATTCACGACAAGGTCCATTTCCTCGGACAAGGTGGACAGCTGACCGATTTCAGCATCCATCTCGTGCTGGAGTTTTCGTCCTTTGTCCGCATCCTCCAGGGAGGCCTGCAGGCGGGACTTGGCACGTTGCAGATCATTGTCTGCCTCGCGTGCATTCAACAGGCGTCTGCGGTAGAAGAAAAAAACGGCCGCAAGCCATACTCCCAATGCAAGCAGCGACTTCAGGACGAGTCCAAGAAAACGGGACCGCGCGGCGGCACGTTGCTCCACGGAATCGCGGACGGTCTTTCGATGTTCCTCCAGCCGCTTCAGCCTGCCGGCAGCAAATGCATTGAACTGTTTTTCGTATGCATCTACCGTGTCAGCAAGCTCTTTGCCGAAAAGGGAGTCTGAAAGGATGTTATACTGGCGGTAAAGTTCCAGCGCGTTACGGTTCATTCCCGCTGATGATTTGGAAGCCGCTTGTTCCCGAAGGCTCTGTAGTCGCTGACGGTGTACGGGATCGTGGTAGGTCGACCCGATAAGGTCCGCACGGCCCTGTGCCATAGCAAGGCCGTGGACATTCAACAGCACGAGGACGGTCAGGACGATTGAACGCATGGCACGAATTTACATTTAATCGGTCACCTGTCCGCGGTCTCTTCCGAAAGATGTTAATATGTCAACCATCATTTTTCAATTCGCCGGCGGATTTCCAAAGCTATTGTTTTGCAAATTGGCTCCATGAACCGTTCCCGAATCAGGAAGGTCCTTGTCCGAATATCATGGATCATCGGAGTTTTTTTCGTCCTGTATTTCCTTTTGCGTGTTTGGCTGCTTGACGCGGGCATCCGTTTTGTTTCTGATCGGTTGATGCAGGAAAAGGGAGTGCGGCTTGATGTCGGGGAACGAGGCTTTTTCGGGATTTCCGGAATACGTCTTTCCGATGTCAGCATCTGCCGGCCGGGAAAGGACACCTTGTTGGTAATCGACACCCTTGCCTTGCGCCCCGCACTTCTTCAGCTCCTGATCGGACGAGTAGGGCTGGACTACCTGCGGATGGAAGGAGCTACGTTGTCGCTTGTTGCGAAAGGCGACAGCACCAACTATTCTTTTCTGCGTAAAGCCTCTACAGGCAAGTCAACGAACGCCGAAGCCGGTACGGAAGGTTACGGATCTGCGCTCCGACGTTTGCTGGTCAGGTCGTTCGCAATGGCACCCCAGGTAGCGATGCTCAGGAACCTTCGCTTGGAATTGCGTTCGGATACGTTATCGGCGGATCTGGAATTACCGCAATTCGATTCCGACTCCCGCGAATTGGGCGGTATTCTGAGCGAACCGTCCACCGGTAAATCATGGAGAATCACGGGCAGCTTCTCCAAGCGGCAACGGACTCTCGATCTGACGGTATGTCCGCAACAAGTTGACCATCGATTGCCTTTGCTGCGGCCGCTGACCGGAATTACGGCCGGCTTCGATTCCCTTCGGCTTTCCATGGCAGGGATGGATTACGGCGGAGGTGATCTCCGTCTCAGTGCATCTTTCTCCGTGACGGGGATGTCCGCTTTTCATCCGAAGATCGCAGATGATACCGTCCGCATCTTACGGGCCGGCTTCGACGGAAAAGTAGTCATTGGAGAGCGCTCCCTGGAGCTCGACAGCAGTTCAGTCGTCCGTCTTAACTCCCTCATCCTTCATCCGTACATACGGATCGATCGTCGTGGCGCCGGAGCCTACGTCGCGGTGCTTTCGACCGATACGGTTGCCGCCGACGATTTCTTCTCATCGCTTCCTGAGGGTATGTTCGATGAGGTCCGCACGGTCCGTGCTGACGGCCAATTGCAATTCCGGGTCTCTGTGGAATTGGACGCTGCCTATCCCGACAGTGTGCACTTCTATTGCAAAATGGGGAAGAAGGGGTTCCGTCTCAGAAGCGCAGGCAGCAGTGATATCTTCAAACTGAATGGGGAGTTCGTATATGACGTCTATGAAAACGGCAGGTTTATGCGGTCCGTTACTGTAGGTCCTTCCAATCCGTCATATGCCTCCTTGGAAAGGGTGTCACCCTATTTCAGGAATTCCGTGCTCACCTCCGAAGACGGTAATTTCTACTTCCACAACGGTTTCAACGAAGAAGCATTCAGGAAATCGATTGCCGCAAATTTCAAGGCAGGAAAATTCAAAAGAGGCGGAAGCACCATCACCATGCAGCTGGTCAAGAATGTTTTCCTGACCCGCAAGAAGACCATAGCCCGTAAAGCGGAAGAGGCCTTGATTGTCTGGCTGATCGAATCCGGGCGTCTGGTGAGCAAAGACCGACTGCTGGAGGTGTATTTCAATATCATCGAGCTCGGACCGGATGTCTACGGAATAGGGGAGGCATCCGTATTCTATTTCAACAAGCAGCCGTCGGAATTGGATCTGCCGGAAAGCATATTTCTTGCCGGCCTGCTTCCAAGACCGAAATGGTTCAAGTCGCAATTTGACAGTACCGGTTCACTGAAGCCGTATGTGGCCGATTATTACCGGGTGATGTCGAACTTCATGTTGAGAAAAGGCCTCATCACCGAATCGGAACATGCAGCGCTGGTGCCGAACGTCACACTCACGGGGAGGGCACGCGACCTTGTACTTCCGGTCGACTCCATAGCGGATGAATCTGTTCCCGAGTGGTTGCCCGATTCAGAAGAGTGAGTCGAGCTGACAGATCCGGTTCTTCAGGTCCTGGAATTCCTCGTTGTCGCGGAAAGCTTCGTTCGTATGGTGCAGGAAGGCTTCGGCCTGATGCAGGAAAAAGGAACGCACTTTGAGGAACTCTTCTTCGTTCGTGTCTCCGCATTCAATGGCGAGCTTTTTCAGGTCGTCGCCGATTTCACAGAGAAACAACCTGCAGATGATTTCCAACAGGGCGTATAAGAACATCACCTGGTCGCGTTCAAGCTGAATCACTTCGCCTTCCTCGTTTTCATTGACCTGCGCTTCAAGCTCGTCCAACTGCTCTTCTCCGATGATATCCAGTCGCATCGCCTCCCTGATAAGTTTGTAATGGGGATGGATGACGATGAATTTTCCGCCGGAGATGGAGCTGTGCAGCAACTGACGGAAATCCCTTGTCAGCGGCAGCGTGATCTTGTTTTCGGTGAGTATCATCTGTGACATATATCCTTCTAACTTGGCCCGCCTTTGCAAGGTTGCCGTCCTATATATCGATTCCGAGCCGAATCTTACATCGCTTTTTAGTACTTTTAGGCTCGAAAAAAGCCTTTTTAAGGTCATGTTGGGACTCAAACTACCTACGGATCCCCATTGGGTGAACATCGTCGAACGGAATATCGATGAAATCCTTACCGATCATGCCTACTGCGAACAGAAGGCTGCCACCAATGCCATCAATCTTGTCATACGTTATCCGGAACATCCCGATCTCGTATCGGCCATGATCGACCTGGCCCGGGAAGAATTGCTGCACTTCGAAATGGTCCATGACCGTATCCGGCAACGCGGTGGCGTGCTCGGACATGAACGGCGTGATGATTATGTATGGGAGCTGAACAAATTCATCCGGAAGGGAATGGGCAAGGACGTCGCATTGGTCGACCAGCTGCTCTTCGCGGCACTCGTCGAGGCGCGAAGCTGCGAACGGTTCAAGGTGTTGTCTGAAAACATCAGCGATGAATCGTTGAAAGAGTTTTACCGGGAGCTGATGATCAGCGAGGCCAATCATTATACGCTGTTCATCGGATTCGCCCGTAAGTATGCCAATGGAATCGACGTGGATGCGCGGTGGAAAGAGTTTCTCGATTATGAGGCCGAGGTCATCACCCGATACGGCAAGAAGGAGACCATTCACGGGTGAGAGCGGCAAGCAGAGCAGTTCCGGATCCCGGGTTCCAAGTCCCTTGTTCCGACTTCAGATAGGAAGTATTACAATTCTTAATTCTTAATTCTTAATTCTCACTCCCTTGTCTTCCCCCTACCGCCACTCCACCGGAATCGAAATCCGTTTTGCAGATATCGACGTCATGGGCCATGTGAATAATGCCTGTTACCTAAGCTACCTGGAGCAAGCACGTATCCGTTATTTCAACGAGCTCGTCGGCTGGGAATGGGACTGGGGGAAGGATGGTATTATCCTGGCAAAGGCTGAAGTGGTCTATCGGCAGCCGATTCATCTTCACGATCCGCTACGGGTCATGACGAGGTGTTCCCGAATCGGCGATAAAAGCATGACGCTGGAGTATCGTCTTATCAGACAGAAAAATGATTCCGAGACACTGCTGGCAGAGGCTTCCACGGTCATCGTCTGCTTCGATTATGAAAAAAAGCTCACCGTGCGTGTGCCGGATTCATGGCGGGAAGCAGTCCTTACTTATGAGGCCGCAGGTTCGGTCGAGATAGCCTGAATCGATTAAACCTCACCCTTCGCCTGCATCGAGCTTCTCATACACGGAATTGGCGGAAACGAATTCAGGGACGATCGACTTCATCTTCGATACGATCAAGTCGTTTTTCTGAGTGCCGAAGAGACCGATGAGTTCATCGATGTCTTTCCTGATCACTGCGAAATCATATTCCCTGACTTTTGCGATGAGGATCTTGTCGTGATGAGTCGGTACGGTCTTCTCCGCATCGGCCAGCAGCTCTTCGTAGATCTTTTCTCCCGGGCGAAGACCCGTATAGACGATCTTGATGTCACGGTCTTCCGTAAGTCCTGCCAGGCGTATCATCTTCTTGGCAAGGTCTGCAATACGTACACTCGTGCCCATGTTGAAAATGAAAATCTCTCCGCCCTTTCCTGCGGAGGCCGCTTCAAGTACCAACTGACAGGCTTCCGGAATGGTCATGAAATAACGGGTGATTTCAGGATGTGTTACGGTGACCGGTCCGCCTTCTTCGATCTGTTTTCGGAATCTTGGAATGACGGATCCGTTGGAGCCCAATACGTTGCCGAAGCGCGTGGTAATGAATAGGGTGGAAGATATCCTTCCCAAGGATTGGCAATAGATTTCCGCTATACGTTTTGTAGCACCCATGATATTCGTGGGATTGACCGCCTTGTCCGTCGAAACAAGAATGAACTTACCTGCATGGAACTCATCGGCAAGGTCGGCGACGGTGCGCGTTCCGTGGACATTGGTAAGGATCGCCTCGGAAGGATTGTTTTCCATCACAGGCACATGCTTGTACGCGGCAGCATGGAAGACGATTTCCGGACGGAAGGCTTCGAAGACTCTCCGCATCCTTTCTGTCTGCCTTACATCGGCAATGACGGTCTCGAGGATGTCATGGCCGTGGATTTCCGTGATCTGCAGCTCCAGGTCGTAAAGTGCGGACTCGGCCTGGTCTAAAGCGACGATCTTCCGGGGGGAATACGCAAGGAGCTGTCGGACGATTTCGGAACCTATGGAGCCGGCGCCACCGGTGACCAATATGGTTTTTCCGTTGAGTTCCTTTCGTATCAGGTCAGTGTGCAACAGGATCGGATCGCGCTCAAGGAGGTCTTCGATCTTCAGATTCCGGATCTGGCTGAACTGCAACTCGCCGTTGATCCAGCTGGAAACAGGAGGTACTTTATGTACATTGACCCTGAATGGCGAGCATCGGTCTACGAGCTCCTGTCGTTTGCCCGCAGGGAAGTCTTGTATGCTGATGATCAATTGGTCGACGGAATTGGCCCGCAGAAGTCCGTCCAGCTCCTCTTCGGTGTCATAGATACGGATCCCTTCGAGCGTCTTTCCTGACTTTGCCGGGTCGTCGTCCACGTATGCAATCACTTTGAACCTCGATCCTGCATCACGGTCGAGTGTGCGTTTCGTAATCACTCCTGCTTCTCCGGCCCCGTAGATGATCACCGCTCTTTTGCCTTTGCTCGGGTTGGTGAGTTCCTGATAGATCATCCGGACGGAAGCCCGGAAAGCAGCCAGGGCGAAAACGGAAAAAACCGAGTCGATGATGAGTATGGAGAAAGGGACAAGGTAGGATCCGGAAGTCAGATAGGAGACCGAATTTGCGGCAGCGATGACCAGTGTGCCGGCGACGATGCTATTGAAAATACGCAAAGCGTCACGGCTGTTCGTATAACGGATAAGACCGTAGTAGGTGCGTGACAAAATGAATCCGGCAGTCCGGACGCCCAATACGACAGGAAGCGCTACTCTCCAGTGCCTGATTTCGTGGTCGGGAACGTCAAAGTTGAAGCGGACCTGGTAAGCTACCATGAAGGATACGAAGCAGATGGAGATATCGATCATGAAGATGATCCATCTGGGAGTGTTCCTTCGGAAAAGTAAGGGCTTGGCGGTCTGCATCCGTTTCCCAAATATAGGCGATTTTGACGCTCGTTCGGGATGTTGGATTATCTTTGGATCGCGATGCGCATCCTGTTCCTGGTCCCGTACCCTCACGACAAGGCACCGAGCCAGCGATTCCGCTTTGAACAGTACCTCTCGCATCTCCATTCCCGAGGATGGACATACAGGATCTCACCCTTCCTCGATGCCGCTGCATGGGATGTATTGTATAAGAACGGATACTTCATCCGTAAGTCCCTGGGCCTTTTACGCGGGTACTTGCGACGTATTTTCGATCTGTTGACCATCCAGCGCTTCGATGTCGTATTCATACACCGCGAGGCAAGTCCGTTCGGACCTCCCTGGATCGAATTCCTGGTCGCAAAAGTTTTCGGGAAGCCGGTTGTATTCGATTTCGACGATGCCATCTGGATTCCGAACGCATCAGAGAGCAATCGCCGACTGACACACCGCTTCAAGGATTTCAGCAATGCGGCGAAAATAATCCGGTGGTCGACCGTGGTTTCCTGCGGAAACAGCTTTCTCGCGGATTACGCCAGAAAATTCAATCCGGTCGTGGTCCTTAATCCCACCACCATCGATACGGACCATTGGCATAATCTGACCGCTTCTCACGACTCCCGGCGTTTCATCATCGGCTGGACAGGTTCGCACTCTACGATCAGCATGCTCGAAATGCTCCTTCCTGTTTTCAGGGAGCTGGAGTCGAAACACGATTTCGAGTTGCACGTCATTTGCGACGTACCTCCCGGTTTCCGCCTTGATTCGTTGGTGTTCGTTCCCTGGAGCAAGGAAGCCGAGGTCCGTGAGCTGGCGATGTTCAATGTGGGCATCATGCCGTTGGAAGACACCGATTGGGCAAGAGGAAAATGCGGGTTCAAGGCGTTGCAGTATCTCTCTGTCGGCGTACCGGCTGTTGTCTCGTCCGTCGGTGTAAATCGTGATATCGTTGAAGACGGGGTGAACGGTTTTCTGTGTTCGAGCCTTGATGAATGGAAGCTTCGATTGGAGGAATTGATGGCCGATCGTGAACTGCTGCTTCGGATGAGCCGCGCAGCGCGTAGCAAGGTGCTCGACCGGTATTCTGTCCGCGCTAATACAGCCAATTTTGTGGGGATGCTGGAAAAGGCGGCAAATCGCTGATTTTTCGTATCTTTAGGTCGTCTAACCTTAATTTTCGCCTGAAATGGAAGTATTGACCGAGTTGCGCCATATTGCCCTTACCGATGTTCATACAGCCTTGGGCGCCAAAATGGTCCCTTTTGCGGGCTATCTGATGCCCGTTTCTTACGAAGGCATCAATGCCGAACATGAGACCGTGCGCAACGGTGTCGGAGTGTTCGACGTCTCCCACATGGGGGAATTCATCGTGAAAGGAGAAGGCGCACTGGAACTCATCAACCGACTTACCAGCAACGACGTTGCGAAACTGATCGATGGTCAGGTGCAGTATTCCTGCATTCCGAATGAAACAGGCGGTATCGTGGATGACCTTCTCGTGTACAGGATCGATGCCAAGACCTATATGCTGGTTGTCAATGCCTCCAACATCGACAAGGACTGGAATTGGTTCACCAGGTTCAACAGCGCAGGAGTGGAGATGCATAATATTTCCGAAAAGACCTCCCTCTTCGCGGTCCAGGGTCCAAAGGCCGCCGAGGTGCTCCAGCCGCTCACCGGCATGGACCTTCTCAATATGAAATATTATACCTTCTCCAAAGGCGTTTTTGCCGGATGTGAGAATGTACTGGTATCGGCCACAGGTTATACCGGAGCTGGAGGTTTCGAGGTGTACGTAGAGAATAAGGACGCCCTCAAAGTGTGGAACGCCATCTTCGAGGCAGGCAAGTCATACGGCATCAAACCCATCGGTCTTGGGGCCCGCGATACGCTCCGCCTTGAGATGGGTTTCTGTCTTTATGGCAACGATATCGACGATACCACTTCGCCGATCGAGGCCGGTCTGGGATGGATCACCAAATTCACCAAGGAATTCACCAACAGCTCCGCGTTGAAGGCGCAGAAGGAGCAGGGTGTTTCACGCAAGTTGGTAGGATTCGAGATGGTGGACCGCGGGATTCCTCGTCACGACTACCTCATTCAGGATGCTTCCGGTAAAGTGGTCGGAAAGGTGACTTCCGGTACCCAGTCTCCTTCCTTGCAGAAGGCGATCGGAATGGGATACGTCGAGTCTTCCTGTGCTGCAGAAGGCAGTGAGATCTTCATCTCTGTCCGCGACAAGGCCCTGAAAGCGAAGATCGTCCGTATCCCGTTCTATAAGAAGTGATTTATCTTTTGTGAATCCACGACTGAAATGAGCAGCAGCGCACCTTTCAAGATCGACGCCTGTTTCTCTCCGGCACTTTACCCGGTGTACGAGAGCCCGGACACTATCGTGGTCATCATCGACATCTTCCGGGCAACATCCGCCATCTGCACCGCTTTCGAATGGGGCGCGGACAAGGTGATTCCTGTTGCAACGGTTGAAGAGGCACGCCGTTGGAAGGAGAAAGGTTTTCTGACCGGAGCTGAACGCGATGCGGTACAGGTAGACGGCTTCGACTTCGGGAATTCCCCCTACCACTACATGGATGACCGGATCAAAGGACAGACGCTCGTCATCACGACCACCAACGGCACCCAAGCGATCGAAGTCTCCCGTAATGCCTACAGGGTCGTCATAGGCTCCTTCCTCAATATCGACGCTTTATGCTCGTGGCTCGTAAGGCAGGAGCGTGACATCCTGCTACTCTGCTCCGGATGGAAGAACAAGTTCAACCTTGAGGACTCGCTTTTTGCAGGTGCGGTAACAGAAGAGCTCCTGCTGCGATCGGACAGATACCACCACGGTGACGGCTGTCTCGCGCTGAAATACCTGTACCAGATGGCTAAACAGGATCCCGTCAAATTCCTCAACTACTCCTACCATAAGGAGCGTTTGGCCCGCCTTAACCTCAAGCGCGACATCAAGTACTGTCTGACGCCCAATCAGACGGATGTCATTCCTGTCCTGGAAGACGGCGCTTTGGTACGAATGAAGCAGCTTGTCGAAAGCTGATTTCCCGATTTAATTATCCTTATTTCCGCGGTTGCCTTTTTTGGTGCAGTGGCTTTGCTTTGCGCTATGAAGGTCATCCGACCGTTGATGCTTCTGTCGCTGCTGCTTGCACCCCACTGTACGGAGGCTTGGGGTTTTTGGGCGCATCAGCGCATCAACTATCTGGCTTGTTTCACACTTCCTCCGGAGATCTTCGGGTTTTACAAGCAGGAAATCCGCTTCGTGTTCGAGCATGCCGTCGATCCGGATAAGCGAAGGTATTCGGATCCCGATGAAGCGCCGAGGCACTTCATCGACCTTGACCGTTACGGCGGCATCGATTCGATTCCGCACCGATGGTCCGAGGCTGCATGTGTTTTCACGGAAGACACACTCAAGCAGCATGGGATTGTACCATGGTCCATCCAGCGGACGTATTACAGTCTGGTACGGGCCTTCACTGAACGTGATGCCGGAAGAGTGCTTTATTACTCCGCCGTGCTGGGACATTATGTGGCCGATGCACATGTTCCGCTGCACTGCACCTCGAACTACAACGGACAGTTGACCGGACAGAAAGGTATTCATGGGTTCTGGGAATCGCGATTGCCGGAGCTTTTCGGTGCAGACTATGATTTCTTTACGGATCGATGTCGCTATCTTTCTTCCCCGCTCGAGGAGGCATGGAGTATCCTGAGAGAGAGTTCAGCGGCGGTTGACTCCGTGCTTACTTTCGAAAAATCACTGAACGAGGGGACGCGTCCTGACCGTAAGTTCGCTTTCGAGGAGCGGGGCGCTGTCGTGGTGAGGGCCTATTCACAGTCCTATGCTGCAGATTACCATTCGATGCTGGACGGTCAGGTGGAGCGACGCATGCGTGCCGCGATTCATCGGGTCGGATCGTACTGGTACTCCGCCTGGCTGGATGCGGGTCAGCCCGTTCTGCAGACGGATTCAGCCGCGACTTCAACTCCTTTTCCGGAAGACATTGTCCCGGAAACGGAGGTCGTAAAGGCCAGGGTATGCGAATGAGGAGTGATTCAGACCAAAGCCTTGCGCAGGATGGTCTGCGAACGGTCCGGTCCGACAGAAACGATGCTCACGGGAAGGTCCAGTTCCTCTTCGAGCCATGCGATATAGCCGGCAAGCTCTTTCGGAAAATCGGATTCCTCCTGTATGCCGGTCAGATCCGCCTGCCATCCACGCAACGTGGTGTAGCAAGGCCTTACCTCCGTGTGTACGATATCGTAAGGCATGAAATCAAGCCGCTCTCCGTTTATTTCGTAGTGGGTACAGACTTTAATCTCGTCGAATCCGCTCAGTACATCCGGTTTGGTCATGCAAAGGTCCGTGACTCCGTTCAGCATGATAGCATATTTCAATGCAGGCAGGTCGAGCCATCCGCAGCGGCGCGGCCGTCCGGTGGTGGCCCCGAATTCGTTTCCGGCTTTGCGAAGGGCGTCTCCCGTCGCATCTGTCAGTTCGGTAGGGAACGGACCGCTTCCGACGCGAGTGCAGTAGGCCTTGAAGATCCCGTATACCTTCCCGATATGCCGCGGTGCAACTCCGAGTCCGGTGCAGGCTCCGGCGGTGACGGTATTTGAAGAGGTGACGAAAGGATACGACCCGAAGTCAATGTCCAATAAGGAGCCCTGCGCTCCTTCGGCAAGAATGGTCCGATGGGACCGGATGAAACCGTTAATCAGGTGTTCGCTGTCAACGAGGTTGAGAGTCCTCATGTAATCGATAGCGGCGAAGAATTCCGCTTCTGCGGCCGGGAGCCCGTCGCCGGTGTGGCCCATGGCTTTCAGCAGTTCGAGATGCTTCTTCCGAAGTTTTTCGTAGCGTGCCTTGAAATCCGAGGCCTCGATATCTCCGGCGCGTAACCCGTTGCGCCCCGTCTTGTCCATGTATGTGGGACCGATTCCGCGCAGGGTTGAACCGATCTTGTCTGCGCCTTTCAAGGCTTCCGATGCTGCATCCAACAGTCTGTGGGTCGGAAGGATCAGGTTGGCCTTTCGGGAGATGAACAACCGCTCACCGACAGGTACATTCATTTTCAGCAGTGCATCTATCTCCCGTTTCAGCGTGACGGGATCGATCACGACGCCGTTTCCGACAACGTTGACGGTCTCCTCGCGGAAAATGCCGGAAGGGATGGTGTGGAGGACATGCTTGATGCCTTCGAATTCCAGCGTATGGCCGGCATTCGGTCCGCCCTGGAAGCGGGCAACGACGTTATAGCCTGGAGTGAGGACGTCGACGATTTTACCTTTTCCTTCATCGCCCCATTGGAGGCCGAGCAGAACATCGACAGACATGGTCAGGACTGGAACTTGCGGATGGCGGCAGGAAGGTCTTCGGTGATGGAGAAGACGGTGTTAAGCTTGGTGATGAGTAGCAGCTCCTTGATCTTGTCGTTTACACAGCAGATGGATGTGTCACCGCCGTTCTTCCGGCTCTTGGTCAGGATGTTCACCAGCACGTTGAGGCCGTTGCTGTTCAGATACTTGAAACGCTCCATCGAGATGACGAAATTCACCGTGCCTTTTTCGATGAGTGACTGGATTTCCTCGAGCAGCGGTGTGGCCTGGTTCTTATCGATCAGGTTACCGCTCATCTCGACAAGGGCATAGTTCCCTTTGTGATTGATGGTGAATGCGAAATCCATGTAGCAAAAATACGTATTTTCTCAAAACAGGAAGATGCGACTTCCGGGAGTTTTTCACGGAAGCATGTGAGTCCTTAGGGTCTCTTACTGCCGGCATTCCGGTGTTTGCAATCGCCTTTTTCACGCAGTTCGCGGCAATTTCCGAAAAGATGCAGGGAGTGGGAGTTGATATCGAAGCGCAGGATGTCTCCCATCATGGACTGAATCTGCTGGATCCTCGGATCGCAGAATTCGAAGATGTGCTCGCAGTCCTGACAGATAAGGTGGTCGTGCTGACGGTATGCATACGAACGTTCGAACAACGCCAGGTTCTTGCCGAACTGATGCCGTGTTATCAGTTCGCTGTCCAACAGCAGTTCGATGGTATTGTAAAGTGTGGCGCGGCTGATCCGATGTCCTTTTTCCTTCATGTGTACGAACAGGGATTCGACATCGAAATGGTCGTCCAGGAGATAGATCTCTTCCAAAACGGAGAAGCGCTCTACCGTCCGGCGGTGACCGTGCTTTTCAAGGTATTCGGTGAATACCTTCTTGGCGGATTGAAGTGTGGCTTCTATCGACATGCTGATGAGGAGGACGCGTTATCCGTCGATCCTGTTAACGGTGAGTATGCCGTGGACCTCCTTCAGTTTCTTGATGAGCTTGTCCAGATGATGAGTGTCGTTTACGAAGACCATGATCGTCCCTTCGAAGATGCCGTCGTTGGAGTCGATGCTGATGCTTCGCATGTTCACCTTGAGGTCGCTGGAGATGACTTTTGATATCTTGTTCACGACGCCCACCTCGTCGATGCCGGTCATGCGGACACCGGCCAGGAAGGCGATCTCCTGTTGACCCGTCCATTTCGCCTTGACGATGCGGTAGGCATAGTTGGACATCAGCTGGACGGCATTCGGGCAATTCACTCGGTGTATCTTGATGCCTTCGCCGACGGTGATGAATCCGAAAACGTCGTCGCCGGGGATGGGGTTACAGCAGGGGGAGAGCTTGTAGTCGATCCGGTCCAGGTTTTCGCCCAGAACCAGCATGTCGCTGGAACCGCGAACCGTCTTCACCATCTGCTCCAGGGTCTGTTGCTCGTTGCGGACAGGTTGCTTGGAACGCAAGGAGCCGTTCTGGACGTCGAATTCGCGCAGGTCGTAGATGTCGATCAGACCTTTCGCAATGCGGTAATAGAGATCCAGAGGCGAGGGGACCCGGAAATGGGCGAGGAGTTCATTGATGTTATCCGTGGTGAAGTTCAGCTTGAGATGTTTGAACTTACGTTCGAGGATCTCCTTGCCGTCTTCTGCGAACTGCTTCTTTTCTTCCTTGAGCAGCGCTTTGATCTTGGATTTGGCTTTCGCCGTAACTACGAAGTTGAGCCAATCCTCCTTGGGGGTCTGTTTACGTGATGTGAGGATCTCGATCTGGTCGCCGCTGCGAAGACGGTGACTTAGCGGCACCAGCTTGTGGTTCGTTTTCGCGCCGATACACCGCGACCCGATATCGGTATGGATCTCGAAGGCGAAATCAAGCGCGGTAGCTCCCGCCGGTAGGATTTTTATGTCGCCGGTTGGTGTGAAGACGAATATTTCATCTGCGAACAGGTTGAGCTTGAAATCGTCGATGAAATCCATCGCGTTCGATTCAGGGCTTTCCAACAGCTCGCGGATCTTCTTGATCCAGTCGTCCAAGGCTGATTCCGCCGAAGGCTCCTTGTATTTCCAGTGAGCGGCATATCCTTTTTCGGCGATGTCGTCCATGCGTCTGCTACGGATCTGCACTTCCACCCAGCGTCCGCCGGGACCCATCACGGTAGTATGAAGGGATTCGTAACCGTTCGCCTTGGGCGTGGAGATCCAGTCGCGCAACCGGTCCGGATTCGGTGTGTAGAAATCCGTGAATACGGAATAGCACCGCCAGCAGGCGGATTTTTCGTCTTGCTCGTTCGCTTCGAGTATGATGCGCACCGCGAAGATGTCGTAGATCTCCTCGAATCCTACACCTTGCCGCTTCATCTTGTTCCAGATGGATTGTACGGATTTGGTGCGGCTGCGTACTTCGTATTTTAAGCCGAGGCGGTCCAGCTCCTCCTTGACGGGTTCCATGAACTCGTTAATGAAACGCGTACGCTCTCGTTTCGTCTGCTGCAGCTTCGAGGCGATTTCATTGTAGATCTCCGGCTCGGTATATTTCAAGGCAAGATCCTCGAGTTCCGTCTTGATCGAATAAAGACCCAGCCGGTGTGCGAGAGGCGCATACAGGAATGCCGTTTCAGAGGCGATCTTCAGCTGCTTCTCCCTGGCCATGGAGTCCAGCGTCCGCATATTGTGAAGTCGGTCGGCCAGCTTGATCAGGATCACCCGGACGTCGTCCGAAAGCGTAAGCAGCATCTTCCGGAAGTTCTCCGCCTGGATGGAACTTCCCTGGAGCACCACCCCGGATATCTTGGTAAGACCATCCACGATGACGGCGGCTTTCTCGCCAAAGGAACTGCGTATGTCGTCGAGCGTGAGGTGGGTGTCCTCGACGGTGTCGTGCAACAATGCACAAACGATGGCAAGCGGCCCGAGACCGATTTCTTCCGCACAGATCTGGGCCACCGCTAACGGATGAAGGATGTATGGTTCGCCGGTCTTCCGGCGCATGTCCTTGTGGGCTTCCAGAGAAAGGTCGAAAGCCAGCCGGATCATCTGCTTATCGCCTTTACCCAGTGAGGGGCGAAGGGAGCGTAGCAGCGCTTTGTAGGCACGAAGTATCTGTTCCTTCTCGGCATCAGCTGCCGGGGAACTGTCTTTCACTGAGGCCGGTTTCTGCGGAATGTTTTCCAAATCGTGACGGGGAGTGATTCTTCTCCCACCATAAATTTACACATTCTGAGGCATTTTTTTCAGTGCCAGGATGGAAAAGTCCGTATCCTCTTTTCGGATCGTGTTTTTCAGCATTCCTAAACCGCGAATCTCCATTTCCACCACGTCCCCGGGCTGCAACCACTGCACCTTGTAGGCCGGATCGTTCAGCAGTCCGGTGCCGTTCAACTCCAGGAAACATCCGGTACCGACGGTTCCTGAACCTATCACATCTCCCGGAAGGACGTCAACGCCGTAAGCACAGCGTTCGATGATTTCGGCAAAGGTCCAGTCCATGTCTTTCATGTTACCCTGTGATACGGTGACACCGTTCACTTTACACGTCATGGGCAGGTCGTAATTGGTGCCGGTGTGCCCCGGTTTGGCAGGAACCTTGAAACGCTCCAGCTCTTCAGGGGTCACCAGCCAAGGACCGATGACCGTACTGAAGTCTTTTCCTTTCGCCGGACCGAGATTCAGCAGCATCTCTTCCATCTGCAGGGTACGGGCACTCATGTCGTTCATGATCATGTAACCGGCGATGTATCCATCGGCCTCGGCAGCGCGTATGTTCCTGCCTTTTTTTCCGATCACCACGGCGACTTCCAGCTCGAAATCCAGCTTCTGGAAGTGGTCCGGCATGCAACGGATTTCGCCCGGGCCCTGGATGGCGTTGTGGTTCGTAAAATAGAAGATCGGATACTGGTCGAATTCTGCGATCATCGGGACCTTCCGGTTCCTCCGTGCGGCTTCCACATGCTGTCGGAAGGCGTAGCCGTCACGGCAGGAAGTGGGATGCGGAACAGGCGCAAGCAATTGTTCGTTACCGACGGGTACGGCAGGAACAGAGATTTTTCCATTTGCCAATGCGGATTCGGCTTCCCGGGCAGCAGTCATGGCAGAGCTTCCGATGCGCAGGAAATCCGTCATATTTTCCGGAAGCTGCTCTTTTTCCAAGGCCTTCAGCGCACTTCCAAGGTGATAAATAGAACCGTCGACCACCAGGCCGATTCGGATAAGGTTAGAGTCGAGATAGGATACGAGTTTCATCGGATATCAGGAATGAGCCGCAAAAATACGCATTCAATGACGTATGGTGACCCGATAAATGAAAAAGGCCCCTTACGGAGCCTTTTATTCGTTTGAAGTTTGCTGAACTTACTCTACCACCAGACGCTCCTGATAGACATCGATTCCGTCGGTAGCGGTGATGAGGTAGAAGGCCGCCTGCCCCTCCTGTCTGTTCATCAAGCGCAACCTGAACGACCCGTTTTCAGAATCATCGAGCAGGAAAGGAACTTCCCGTCCTATCGTGTCGTAGATTTTCACGGAGTACCGTCCGATGTCTCCACCCTCCAGTTTCAGTCGGATGTTCTGTCCGTCCGTAGGATTAGGGTAGAGGCTGAAATCGGCCTTGGAAAATCGTACGGCAACGGGGCCGTAGGTGACTGTTGTGCCGTCGAAGTCCGACTGTAACAAGCGATAATATGATACTCCACGGACGGGCTGGTCGTCGCTGTAGGAATACTCATGGCGTACCGAGCTGTTACCGTTGCCTGCCAGGGTGCCGATGGCGGTGAATTCCTGCAGGTTGGTTGACCGTTCGAGTGTGAAATGGTCGCAGTTGGTCTCCGACTCGGTCGTCCATTTCAGCGAAACAGTATTTCCGACGGCGATTGCATCGAAATCAACCAAGGATACAGGCAGGTAATTCCCTCCGCCCGGAGGATTCGCCAGCGAAAAATCTGTCGTGAAGTAGGTCGATCCTGTTTGCACAGGATTGAACTGCGCGATATCCGACCGGATCCATCCTGAAACCAGGGAGCCGGTGCCCGTGATGTCTTGGCCTAAGTTCATCCAGCAGGAGGGATTCGGGTAGCTTTCCTGCGCAATGATGAGTGAATTCAGATCACTGACACCGTCATCCGGTCCGTAATGCATGGTGATTGAACCGCTCAGGAAACGGGATGTACCCATCCTTGTGAATTTCGTGTATCGTACGTTGGAGACGCTTGCGATGGAGGAGGGAAGGCAGGGAGGAAGCGTATTGGCCGGGATGTTGAAGACCTCTCCTTCATACGTGACTGCATTGTTGTCGGCGTGGTTCAACTGTATTTCCACAGGGCGGAACGCCGCATCTTTGCCGATCGGGTAGAACTTCGTGGCCGACGTGGCAGCGACCGTATGGATCATCGGTCCGTTCACATAGGCTGTTGTGTTTCCGGACGAGGTTGTGGCGTTGCTCTGGCAGATCAGTATGTTCAGCGAGGTGGTATTCAGTCTGCCGCTGGTCAATGAGACGAAATTGGAGACTTTCACCGGATATTGCAATGTGACGTGATTCGGATTGGCGATGTCCAGACGGTAAAACCCGATGGAGGCGCCGTTTGAGCCGGTGATACGCTGGGGAACCACAGCCCCGTTCGGCGGGAAGAACCGAACCGTGCTGGTTCGCTCCAGGAATATACCGGAGTTGGCGAACGCCACACCGGAATTGGCGCCCTTGATGCTCATGATCCTGCCGTCGCCCGTGATACTGCCACTCACCGCACGCATGTCGAATTTTGCGGCTACACACACCTGAAGACTCAGCACATTGAAATTCGAGGTGTTGCCCGTCACAGGCGCCAGTGTGGCTCCTCCGGACGGGTAGGGGGCTGCCACGACGATATGCGGCAGGGTGAAAGAGGTATTCGATCCGTTGTAGAAGGGAGAGAAAGTGAACGGTTTGGGAATCAGAGTCGACATCTGCCCGAACTGAACCGTACCGCCGGTAACGTTCACGGTTCCGTTCATTCCGCAGACGGAGAAGTCGGAAACGGAGTTGCCTGCAGCGCTGTTGGGTTTTACGAGCGTGATGTTGCCGCCGTTCATGGTGAAATTGCTGCGGGATGCATCGCTTACGCAGAATACCTGGCGGCGTGTGCCGACACTTCCGCCGTTAAGCAGCAGGAAGCCGCCGAACATGCTGAACCTGAACGGTTCGCCGGCCGAATAGAATCCGTAT
Organism: Bacteroidota bacterium; assembly: GCA_046052345.1. Classification (GTDB taxonomy): domain Bacteria; phylum Bacteroidota; class Bacteroidia; order AKYH767-A; family 2013-40CM-41-45; genus Pollutiaquabacter. The sequence continues at coordinate 23,162 of JBJOMN010000001.1, forward strand.
GTCACTCCTCCTTTTACCTGTATGCCTCCCGACGTGATGTTCAGGAACGGTGTCACGGAAGTGTCAGCACGGTCGTAAACGATTCCGCCGGTTCCGGTCGTATTTCCGACGTTCACCGTACCGCCGGTCACATGCAATTCCCCCTGCAGTGTCAGTGAATCCCCGGAAGTCGAAAAGCCCAGGGTTCCCGCCGGAACATGAAAGATGGCTTGCGGTCCGATAGTGTAATTCGCCGGCGCCGGAATATTGAACAATCCTGAGTTGTCGTGGATGTAGGTGCCTTTTTGTACCGTCAGGCTCCGAAGTCCGGATTCGAATCCACTGCTAAGGACGTCCAGTGTGTTGTTTCTTCCGGTCTTCGAAAGGATGACTTCCCCGAGGTTCCATGTGCCGAAATTGTTGATCCGGCTGTCGGTGCTGCCTGTGAAAACCAGTTTCGCGTTGTCGCTGTTCGTCACGAACAGAATGATCTGCCCGAGATTCGTGATGTTCCCACCCACTTCAAAGGTGTAGGATCCTGTCGTCGTGGACGCATACTCGATGCGGGTGGCAACCGTGACGTTACCGGTCACCTTCAGCGTGTAGGACCTTCCGGAAGAGGTGGCGAACTGTAACGCAGCTGCGCTCACATTGAGGTTGGCGCAGTAGCCGTTCGTATTGATCAATACCTGGTGCTGCACAGTCACGTTGTCCGAGGCAGTGGGAACCGATCCTCCCGACCAGGTCGACGGATTGTTCCAGTTGCCGGAAGCAGCCGAAGTGATGTTTGCAGCCGACGTCGTAGCCGTCTGTTGAAGGATTAACACGGCAAGTAGCCCGATTGCCGCCCAAAGGCTCGAGAGCGGTTTTTTGAAAATCTTGTAAAGCTTGTTTCTTTCCATGATTCAGTGGTTTAGCGCCATTTTGTGGTGCGTTCAGGTTTATCGGTCAGGGTATCGTTAATGTTGTGGAAGCTGCGGCCTTTTCTTGACCTTGTAAGAATCTGCCTCTAAATGACAATCCGTCACCGCCCGAGCGGGCCGATAAATCATTTTCTAGGCAAGATGCCCTTTAAAAGCCCTTTTACTCTTCCGCCAGATACTGTAAAGTCGGGGCCGGATTTTCTTTTTAGTTTCCCTAAATTTGCGAATAGGAGGGAGCAGCACTCAGTTTATCCCCCTTTAAAGCAGATTCATATGCCGAATTATCACAGCCTCGGAAGTTTCCCGGCCAAGCGTCACACCCAGTTTCGTAAGCCGGACGGTGGACTTTACGCCGAAGAGTTGGTCTCAACGCACGGTTTTTCCAGCCTGTATTCCCTGATTTATCACTGCCATCCTCCTACACTTATCAAGGAGACCGGGGAGCCTTACTCGGTACAACCCAAAATCGCCTTCAAGCGTTCCCTGAAACATCAAAGTTTTGAAGGCTTTGACATTGCGCCGGCCGATGGATACATGGAAAGCCGTCAACCCGTTTTAGTGAACGACGACCTTCATATTTCTTTGGCGGCTCCCCGTTCCTCCATGAAGGACCACTTTTTCAAGAATGCGGATGCGGACGAATTGCTTTTCATACACAAGGGTTCGGGATCCCTCAGGACGATCTATGGCAAGCTCGACTTCGGCTACGGCGACTACATCGTCATCCCAAGGGGGACGATCTACCAGATATCTTTCAATGATCCGGATAACCGTCTGCTGATCACCGAATCCTTCTCGGCGTTGGAAACCCCTCGCCGTTACAGGAACCCGTACGGTCAGCACGAAGAGCATTCACCCTTCTGCGAGCGCGACATCCGCCGTCCTTCGGACCTGGAGACCTATGACGAGAAAGGGGACTTCAAAATCTTCATCAAGAAGGAAGGGATGATTTATCCCTATATCTACGCGACACATCCTTTCGACGCGATCGGCTGGGACGGATACCTGTATCCTTGGGCGCTATCCATCCACGATTTCGAACCGCTTACCGGCCGCGTGCATCTGCCACCTCCTATCCACCAGACCTTCGAGGCCAGGAATTTCGTCGTCTGTTCATTCGTACCCCGCATGTACGATTACCATCCTCTTTCCATCCCTGTGCCGTACAACCACTCGAACATCGATTCCGACGAAGTACTTTATTATGTAGACGGCGATTTCATGAGCCGGAAGCACGTCACAAAAGGGATGATTACACTGCATCCCGGCGGCATCCCGCACGGACCGCATCCGGGAACCGTGGAGAAAAGCCTCGGTCAGAAGGAGACCAAGGAATTGGCCGTGATGATCGATACGTTCCGTCCGTTATGGGTGACGGAAGCCGGCGCCGCCATCATGTCCGACAATTATTACAAGTCCTGGGTAGAGTAAGGAAGTTGTTCAGGCCAGACTGAACTTCTCCATCATCGCATTCACTTTCTTCCTGACGGCGGCAAGCTTGGTGTCGTTGTCATGCGACATCAGCGCCTGGTCGATCAGGTCCACGATACGGATGCAATCCTTTTCTTTTGCCCCTCGGGTGGTCACGGCCGGAGTGCCGATCCGTATTCCGGAAGTGACGAAGGGGGATTTGTCGTCGAACGGCACCATGTTCTTGTTGACCGTGATATCCGCCTTTCCGAGCGTGGCTTCGGCCAGTTTGCCGGTCAGGTTTTTCGAGCGCAGGTCGATCAGCATACAGTGGTTGTCCGTGCCGCCGGATATGATATCGTAGCCTCTTTCCACAAACGCTTTCGCCATGGTCGAGGCGTTCTTTACCACCTGCACGCAATAATGCATATACCCGTCGGTAAGGTCTTCGCCGAAAGCTACCGCCTTGGCGGCAATCACATGCTCCAGCGGCCCGCCTTGTGTTCCTGGAAATACGGCGCCGTCAAAGACTGCGCTCATCATTTTCGGCTCACCCTTGGGTGTCTTGTGTCCCCACGGATTCTCCTTGTCGCGCCCCATCAGGATCATGCCGCCCCGCGGTCCCCGGAGCGTTTTGTGTGTGGTCGTCGTAACGACGTCGCAATAGGGTAGCGGGTCGTTCAGTAATCCTCGGGCGATCAGACCGGCAGGGTGGGAGATATCGGCCAGCAGTAAGGCTCCGACCTCGTCGGCGATGCGGCGCATGGTTGCATAATCCCAGTCGCGGGAATACGAAGAAGCGCCTGCGATCATCAGTTTCGGGCGCTCTTTTCGAGCAACCGCTTCCATGGCGGAGTAGTCGATACGTCCGGTTTCCCTGGAGACGCCGTAGAAAACGGCACGGTAGGTCTTACCGCTGAAATTGACCGGAGAGCCGTGTGTAAGGTGCCCGCCGTGTGAAAGGTCGAAACCCAGAATCGTATCCCCGGGTTGCAGCAGGGCCAGCATGACCGCTGCGTTGGCTGTAGCGCCGGAGTGCGGCTGTACGTTCGCCCATGCTGCGTTGAAAAGCAGTTTAGCACGATCGATGGCGAGCTGTTCGATCTTATCCACTACTTCACAGCCGCCGTAATACCGCTTTCCGGGATATCCCTCCGCATACTTGTTGGTGAGACACGACCCCATGGCCTGCATCACTTGTCGGCTGACAAAGTTCTCGGAGGCGATGAGCTCGATTCCGTTCTGCTGTCTTTTTTTCTCCTGACTGATCAGTCGGAAGACAGCGGTGTCTTTTTCGGTCTTTGTAACGGCACTTTTGCTTTTCTTGGTCGGCATGCTAAGACGTTGATTGGATTGAATTTGATTTTCAGCCGAAATCGATTTCGGTGTTATCTCCAAGGTTCAGGGACTGGCTCATGCCACGCAGCGATGCATCGCTGCCGATTACTGAATGATGCAGCACGGCATTTTCCAGTTGCGCATAAGAGCCGATGATCGAGTCCGACAGGATGGAGTAGTTGATGATCGTATTGTCGCCGATCGACACCTTGGGTCCGATAATACTGTTGCTGATGCGGCAGTTCGGGGCGATGCTTACGGGAGGTATGATGATGGTGTTGGGGAAATTCCTTGCAGGCGGTGCGGGTGCTTCTTTCTGTAGCAGGACTGCATTGGTTTCCAGCAAACTCTCCTTGTTGCCGCAGTCGTACCAGTTTTCGACCGGGAAGGTGGAAAAAATTTCGCCTCCGCGAATCATGACTTCGATGGCATCGGTGAGTTGGAATTCATTGTAACTGCGGATGTTTTCGGAGATATTCCGGTCCAGCGCCTCCATCAGCTTCTTGCCTTCCTTGATCTTGTACAGTCCTACCAGTGCGAGATTGGATTTCGGGATGGAGGGCTTTTCAACCAGCCTGCGTATGTTGCCGCTTTCGTCTACTTCGGCGACTCCGAAATTCCGAGGGTCCTCCACGCGCTTGACGCCGAGTGTCGACCCCGGGAAGGAAACGATGCTTTTCAGATCCACATCGAATACCGTGTCACCGAGTGCGATCATCAGTTCGTCGTCCGTGCGGACCAGGTCGCGGGCAAGCCAGACCGCATGCCCTGTGCCCTCTCTGGGCTCCTGCAAAAGGAAAGTGGTTTGAAGGAAGGGGTAATTCGCGCGTATATATGCCTCCACCTTATCGCCCAGATAGCCGATGATGAAGATGAAATCGGTCATTCCGGCTCTTACGAGACTGTCCACGATGTGGGAAAGTATCGGTTTGCCGGCAACAGGAACCAGCGCCTTCGGCTGTGTATGGGTATGCGGCCGGAGCTTGCTCCCTATGCCTGCGACGGGGATGATGACTTTCATGGTGGGTAATTTGGATGCATCGGGAACGGCATCCGGACTCAAAAGTATTACTTTTGAAAGGTAAACTCCTGTCTCTAACGTCCGGAATTTACCGATCCCATGTTCAAGAACCGTATCACCGAACTCTTTGATATTCAATATCCCATCATCCAGGCGGGGATGATATGGTGTAGCGGTTGGGAATTGGCAGCGGCCGTGAGTGAGGCCGGCGGCCTTGGAATCATCGGTGCGGGCTCGATGTACCCCGATGTGCTTCGTGACCAGCTGAGGAAGTGCAAGGCGGCCACATCACGGCCCTTTGCTGTCAACCTTCCTTTGCTTTATCCCGACATCGAACGCCACATGCAGACCATCGTCGAGGAAGGCGTGAAGATCGTTTTTACTTCTGCCGGCAATCCTTCGACCTGGACCCCGTTTCTCAAGCAGAACGGTATCAAAGTCGTCCATGTCATCGCCAATACGAAATTCGCACGTAAAGCAGAACAGGCCGGCGTAGACGCGCTGGTTGCCGAGGGTTTCGAGGCCGGGGGACACAACGGTCGCGAGGAGACCACCACCATGGTGCTGCTACCGATCATTCGCAAAGCGACTTCATTGCCGCTCATCGCCGCAGGCGGTATCGGCGACGGGTCGGCGATGCTGGCGGCATTCGCCTTAGGTGCGGAAGGTGTGCAATTGGGCACCCGTTTTGTCGCCTCTGCCGAGTCTTCGGCACATCCGTCTTTCAAAGAACGTGTGATTTCTTCCCAAGAGGGAGATACTAAACTTCAGCTTAAACAGCTCACACCTGTTCGACTTCTCAGGAATGCTTTCTCACAGGAAGTGGAAGCTGCCGAGGCCCGTGGAGCCGATGCGGAAGAGCTTACCCGGCTGCTCGGCCGTGCCAGGGCCAAGAAAGGAATGTTCGAAGGAGACATGGAGCAGGGCGAGTTGGAAATCGGCCAGGTGGCTGCTTTTATCCGTCAAATAAAGCCTGCGGGAGAGATTGTCCGGGACGTGTGGCAGGAATTTTTGGAATCCGGCCGTGGACTCTGCGCTACGATCGGTTCAGCCAGTCTTTGATCTTTCAACGCCCGCCGTGTCAATAAAACCGGCCTTTTTACGTTGCGGATGGGAGCCGACAGCCCGCCGCCTTCGTACCTTTAGGTCATGATCAATTTCTCCAGAAACGTGCTTTCCAACGGCCTGCCGTTGATTGTACATGAGGATCCCTCTACACCCCTTGCTACGGTAAACATCCTGTACAAGGTCGGGGCCAGGGACGAGGATCCTTCCAAAACCGGATTCGCCCATCTATTCGAACATCTGATGTTCGGCGGGAGTGTCAATATTCCTGAATATGACAGCCCGCTGCAGTTGGCCGGCGGAGACAACAACGCCTTCACTAATAATGATATCACCAATTATTACTGTACCCTTCCCGCCAATAATCTGGAGACGGCTTTCTGGCTGGAAAGCGACCGTATGTTGAGTCTTGCTTTCTCCGAAAAAAGTCTCGAGGTCCAACGGCAGGTCGTCGTCGAGGAGTTCAAGCAGCGATATCTGAACCAGCCCTATGGCGACGTTTGGCTGTTGCTGCGGCCCCTTGCCTATAAGGTGCATCCTTATCAGTGGGCGACCATCGGCAAGGAAGTGTCTCACATCGAACAGGCTACGTTGCAGGATGTCCGCGACTTCTTTTTCCGTTACTATGCTCCCGATAACGCAGTAATGGTGGTGGCCGGCGGAGTTCGTACTGCCGAAGTCGTGGAACTCGCCGAGAAGTGGTTCGGAGGAATAAGACGCAACGCAGGAGCAAGGCCTTCCTATCCGGTCGAGCCCGCACAGCAGGAAGACAGGGAGCTCACTGTAAGACGCGACATCCCCTTTGATTCCATTTATATGGCCTTCCATGCCTGTTCCCGTTTGGAACACGATTTCTATGCTACGGACCTGATGACCGATATCCTTTCAAGGGGCAAGTCCTCTCGCTTCTACAACCGTCTGGTGAAGGAGCGCAAGCTCTTCAGTGATGTCCATGCCTATCTTACCGGGGATTTCGATAAGGGACTGGTGGTGGTCGAAGGAAAACTCATCAAAGGTGTTTCCATTTCCGAGGCCGAGTCGGCAGTGCGCGAAGAACTGGCCCGCATCGGTTCCGAGCCGGTCTCCGATGCGGAACTGGAACGTGCCAAAAACAAGGTCGAATCCACCATCGAGTTTTCCGAACTGGATCTTTCGGGTCGCGCCCTTGCGCTCGCCATCGCCGATTACATGGGCGATCCCAACCTGGTGAACACGGAGCTGTCCCGCTATGCGGCCGTGACGAAAGGCCAGATCCGTGAAATCGCCGCCACCGTCTTCCGAAAAGGCAATTCATCCGTGCTGCATTATCTCTCCTCCAACTGAACGACGATGTCTGTCACCACTCCCGCCGCCCCCGACCGTACTTCAGCTCCTGTTTCGGAAGCTGTCCGAAATCTAAAAGTCCAGCCTGCCGAAACAGCGTCCCTCGATAACGGTATTCCCGTCTACTCGGTGAATGCAGGTTTCCAGGATCTTGTCCGGATCGAATTCCTTTTTCGCAACCGTTCTTTCGATCCGTCAGCTCCCCTTTTGAATACCTCGGTGAACCGCCTGTTGACGGAAGGTACCCGTCACCATTCAGCGCTACGTCTGGCAGAGATGATCGATGACGTAGGAGCGTTCGTAGAAACCGAGGAGTCCTCGGATGCCTGTTCCGTCGTCCTGTACACGCTGAACAAGCACCTTGATAAGATGCTTCCTGTCGTGCGCGAGTTGATCACGGAAGCTGATTTTCCGGAACCTGAACTGAAGGTTTTTACAACCAAGCAAAAACAGCGGTTGGTAGTTGAGAACGAAAAGGTGAATTCCATCGCCCGCCGCAGCTTCAGCAAGCTGTTGTTCGGGAACGCCCATCCTTACGGCTATTATGTGAAGCCCGAGGACTACGATTCCCTCACACGCGAATCGTTGCTGACGTATCATGCCCGGCACTATACGCCGGAGAATTGCTCCATCCTGGTGGCCGGCAAGATACATGCGTCGACGCTGCAAGGCCTCAATACGTACTTCGGCAGTTCGGGTTGGAGCAGGGGAGTTTCCCGTTTGCCCTCCTTTCCTCCGTTGCCTGAAATGACTGAAAAGTCCGTTTTTCTTCACAAGGAGGGAGCCCTGCAGTCGGCCATCCGAATAGGCAGAAGGATCATCACGCGCTCCCACCCTGATTATCCCGGGCTTTCCGTGCTTAATACTCTGCTGGGCGGATATTTCGGTTCACGACTGATGTCGAATATCCGTGAGGACAAAGGTTATACCTACGGTATCGGATCCGCGGTGGTGTCGTTGTCCGCCGCCGGTTACTTCTTCATCTCCACCGAAGTGGGTGCTGATGTCACCTCGGCCGCCTTGGATGAGATCTATAAGGAAGTGGAACTTCTGCGCAGAGAAGCTGTAGATCAGGAGGAGCTGGCCATGGTCAGGAATTACATGATGGGTTCCTTCCTCAAAGGCATCGACGGCCCCTTTGCGCTCATAGACCGCTTTAAGACCATTCATCTCAGCGGTCTCGATTACGATTATTTCGACCGGTATCTTCGGACACTTGAATCCATCGGGCCGGAAGAACTGAAAGACCTTGCGGTAAGGTATTTCGACCGTAATGACCTGTGTGAACTGGTCGTTGGCATAAAATGATTGGAAAAAACGCTGTTGAAACCGATCTTCCATAGCGTGAATAAAAAGATCCTGCTCTTCCTGCTCCTGTTTTCAGGGACGGTGAACGGCAACGGCCAGTCATTTCATATCCGTTGCCTTTCCATCGATGCCGCCGGCGGGGTCACGGCCACCTGGGACCGTGGTACGCTGGCCGTATCCGATTTCAGGGCTTACCATATCCTTTACTCCAACGCACAGGCGGGACCGTATTCCACGGTGGACAGCGTCAGTGTTTTCTCGGACACCGCTTATACCCACGCCTCAGCCAATGCGAATACCTCTGCGGCATGGTACGTCATCGTCTGCAAAGGACTTACGGGTCCGGACCGCTATTCAGATACCGTACGGGCACTACAACTTACGGTGCTGAATCCCGGCAGCGGTTTCGCCAACCTGGCCTGGAATGTCATGCGGCAGCCGCTGATCACCACCCATTCTCCGTTCTACAGGATCTTCAGGGAATACCCTGCGGGATTTTTCACCTTGATAGATTCCGTGAATGCCGCGCTCTCGCCGAATCCCATGCGCTACAGCGACCTGATTTCCATCTGCGACGATACGGTCAACTACAGGATCGAAGTGATGGATGCCGGCGGATGCGTTTCCAACTCGAATATCGACGGCGACAGGTTCCGTGACCTTCAACCGCCGATGATGCCGGTCCTTGATTCCGTTTCTGTAGATGTCTCCGGCAACGTGGTCATCGGCTGGCCATCCGATCCGTCGCCTGATACCCGTGCATACGTAGTACTCCAGGGCGTCGGATCCATCTGGACACCGATCGATACGTTGTTCGGGATTTCAAGCACCTTCACTTCGACCGGAATAAGCGCAGCGGGAGGTGCGGTTTCCTTTGAACTCATCGCAGTCGACAGCTGCGGAAATCCCAGTGCCCAGAGCCAGCCGCACACCACCATGTACCTCAGCGGTTCCTTCGACCGTTGCGCACGCTCCGTAACTCTTACATGGAATCCTTACTCTTCCTGGAATTCGACAGTGACCTATGAGATTCTGCGCAGTACTGCCGGCGGTCCAGAGCAACGCATCGGCTCTACGCTGTCCACGTCCTTCGAAGATACGGCCATCGTTTCCGGAACTTCCTATTGCTACCGGGTCATCGCCCGTGAATCCGGACTGCTGCGCTCCTCCACTTCATCGCGCCTTTGCCTGACACCGACCTTTCCGATACCGCCCAACTTCTGCAGGATACGTACCGTGTCGGTAACGGGACCGTCGACCGTTCAGGTCACGGTCTTCGCGGATGCGGCTGCCGTCGTGCAAGGTTACCGATTACTCAGAGCCCCGGCAGCGACAGGCCCTTTTACAACAGTTTCAACTTTGAATGTTTCCGGGACCTCGTCGGTAGTGTTCCAGGACGTCGTTTCCGATCTTGATGAACGCATCTATCACTACAGGGTGGTCGTCATAGACAGTTGCGGAAATCCCGTGCGCACTTCCCTGACAGCCCGTACCATACGCCTTCGCGGCGAATCATTGCCCGGAGCCTGTAACGAAGTATCCTGGACGAGTTACGGTGAATGGAGCAGCGGAGTCGACGGGTATCTTCTTTTCCGTTCCGTGAACGGAATCACGGATCCCAATCCGGTAGCTGTCGTTCCTGACGGACAAACGCTGTCATTCCTGGATGCAGTACTGGAGGAGTTCTATAGTGACGGTACTTTCTGCTACCGTGTTGCCGCTTTACAGGCTCCGGGAGATCCCGACGGTTTTATCGATACTTCCTTTTCAAACGAGGTATGCGTATTCCAGGATCCGCTGGTCTTCGTGCCGAGCGCTTTTCATCCCGGCGGAGGCATTAACGAGATTTTCCAGCCCATGCCGGTGTTCATGCCACGCAACGGTTACAGATTTATCATTTACAATCGTTGGGGACAGGTGGTGTTCTCGACCGATGATCCGACGGTGGGATGGGACGGAAGCATGAACGGAACAGCCGCAGAGCAGGCGGTCTATATATACCTGATAGAGGCCGAGAAGAAAGACGGCACCCGATTTCAAAAAACCGGTTCGGTAACGTTACTGAGGTACTAGCTAATCACTCACCGCCAATCATTTCACCGGTGGTAATTCGGTGCTTCCTTCACGATGGTGACATCGTGAGGATGGCTCTCCCGGACTCCTGCGGAGGTGATGCGGATGAATGACGCCTTTTTCAGGGATGCGATGTCCTTTGCACCGCAGTAACCCATGGATGCGCGAAGGCCTCCGACCAATTGATAAATCTCTTCGGCGACATGTCCTTTGTAGGGTACACGGCCGACGATTCCCTCAGGAACCAATTTCTTGACGTCGTCAGTCTGCGCCTGGAAGTAGCGGTCTTTGGAGCCTTCCCGCATGGCTTCGATGGATCCCATGCCGCGGTAGGATTTGAATTTCCTGCCTTCATAGATCATCGTCTCGCCGGGCGATTCTTCCGTACCGGCGAAGAGCGAACCCAGCATGACACAGTCGGCACCTGCTGCGATCGCTTTTGAGATATCGCCGCTATAACGTATTCCGCCGTCTGCAATCACTCCGACGCCGCTGCCTTTCAACGCTTCGGCCACGTCATGGACGGCCGTGAACTGAGGGACTCCGATGCCTGCGATCACCCGCGTCGTACAGATGGATCCGGGTCCGATACCGACTTTCACCGCATCCGCGCCGGCTTTTGCCAGATAAAGCGCTGCATCTGCAGTGGCGATGTTACCTACGATGACCGGAAGTTTCGGGAACGCCTTTTTCACTTTCTTCAGGACATCCACAACGCCCTTGGTATGTCCGTGTGCCGTGTCGATGGTGACGATATCGACTCCCGCTTCGACAAGGGCCTTCGCACGGTCCAGTGCATCACCGGTTACACCGATGGCTGCACCGACGCGCAAGCGTCCCAGCTCATCCTTACAGGCTCCGGGCCGCGATTTTATCTTCTTGATATCCTTGTAAGTGATCAGTCCGGTAAGTCGACCTTTACGGTCGACCACAGGAAGTTTCTCGATCTTATACTGCTGCAGGATCTTTTCCGCTTCCTTGAGGTCTTTCACTCCCGTAGTCGTGACGAGCCGGTCCTTGGTCATGATTTCACGCACCGGACGGTCGAGGTTCTTCTCGAACCGCAAGTCGCGGCTGGTACAGATGCCTATCAGCACATGGTCCTTGTCGACGATCGGAATGCCGCCGATTCCTGAGTTCATCATGATCTCGTGAGCGTCGCGCACAAGGGCGTTTTCCCGAAGCGTGACGGGGTCGGTGATCATGCCGCTTTCACTGCGCTTCACCTTCCTGACTTGTGCTGCCTGCTGTTCGATGGTCAGATTCTTGTGCAGGATACCGATTCCGCCTTCCTGCGCAATGGCGATGGCCATCTCTGATTCGGTGACCGTATCCATGGCAGCCGATATGATCGGTATTCGGAGTCCGATCGTGCGTGTCAGCCGTGAGGAGACATCGACCTGGTTCGGCAATACTTCGGAGTAAGCCGGGACAAGCAGGATGTCGTCGTACGTAAGGGCTTCGCCGAGGTAACGGCTTTTGGCAACTTTCATGGGAAGGAAGGATGAAAAAAAGTTGCACGCAAAGGTACTAAAATAATCCCGACGGGATTCCTTCGCTTAAAAATCGGGTGAACTTGCGTATTCCGACACGGTAACCGACGAAGGGGGAGATCATTGTCGCATGCCGACCATGCCTCGTACCGTGAAGGAAGGAGTCCCGGGTTCCGTCAGCTCGATAATATACAGTCCGGGTGCCAGCCCCTCGGTGGACAGCATCGGTGTTTCCAACGTCTCTTTTCTGACACATCTTCCTTCCGTATCGCGGATCACTGCGGTAATTGGATGATGGGAAGAGACAGGGAGGGAGAGTCTCCATTCTCCGGAAGAAGGATTCGGGTAAACCGTGACAGCATCATCGGCCGCCGGGTCGTTCAACCCGGAAGCAGCGGTGTCCACGACGATGAAAGAGGTCATCATTCCCATGTCCTCGTGCGCCAGGTTGTGACAATGATACATGTAAGGGACATTCGGATTAGTGAAATCCTCGAAGCGCATGATGAGGGAGACCGTCTCTTGCGGAAGGATATTGAACACGTCTTTCCAGCCTTGCTCGACATCGGGTGCCGGCTGTCCGTTCCGTGCCAGTACCCTGAAGGAGACGTCATGGATGTGCATCGGGTGGGAGATGTTCGAATTGTTCGTCACATGCCACAGTTCGATGTCGCCCAGACGCATGGTGTCGTTGAACAAGCCCATGATATACTGGTTGCCGTCGAGGTAGAAATTTCCCATGCCGATCATGCCTTGGCCGGTGATGAACCGGTTCCTCACGCGATCGGCCAGGGTGCTGTCCCAGGTCGATATTGCCAATGCATAGGAGGGAAGCGCGGTGATTCCTCCCGGCGGGGCATTATTCACCCTGAATTCCATGATATCGAAATTCACCCCGTCGAGCGGTCCGTTATTTCCCATAGCCCCCGTAATGTTGCCGGGAACGTTTGTAGGCAACTCCGTAGCGAAACTGCGTAATCGGCAGGAGGAGCCGGCCTGCTGACTGAAATCGACCAGAATTTCGGCGCGTTCACCGTTTGCCAGGCGTATTCTTGTCACCGGAACAGGAGCGGCGAGAAGGCCTCCGTCTGAGGATATCACAAAAAAAGTGCGGTTGTCACTGAATCCAAGCTGGTATACACGCGCGTTCGAGCCGTTGAGGATCCGGAGCCGCACAAACCGGTCGGGAACATCGCGGTAAGGTCTTGGAGTACCGTTCACCAACATGGAATCCCCCATCGGTCCCATAAGGAATTGGTTGGTCGTATTGTATTTCCTGTCCTGTAAGACGACAGGAAGATCATCATAACCGTAGGTGCGCGGCAGAGGAAGGGACATTTCCTCACTGTCCCTTACCATGATCAGTCCTGCCATGCCCTTGGTCACCTGATTCTGTGTATTCATGTGAACGTGCGGGTGGTACCAATAAGTACCGGCACGGTTCAGTACGCGGAAAGAAGAGGTGAAGCTGTCGAGGGCGGGGATGGTCGTCTCAGGACCGCCGTCCATCTCCGCCGGCACGTGAAGTCCATGCCAATGGACGGATGTTTCCTCTCCGAGCCGGTTGTTGATGCGGATATCGACGGAATCCCATTTCTGCAATTCGATGGTCGGACCAAGATAATTTCCGCTGAAGGCGAAAGTGCGTGTCTGAGATCCCGGATAGATCTGCCACTGTCCCGAATCACAATCCAACCGGATGTTCCTGCCGGAAACCAGCGGCGGTATGTTCATCGCATTGTCAAATGTTTGCCCGTATACGGTGCCCGAAAGGCAGAGGAACAAAAGGGCAGCTGTCAGACGTCTCATTGCAGGAAAGAGTTTTTGTAAAAATAAGTCAATTCCCGTGCAGTTGCTGCCGGTCGCCTGAACGTTAATCTTTGCTAAGGCTATTGCAACTTGTTGGAAACCAGTAAATTCATCAACTCTTCATCCGAAAATATCGTTGGCGGATACCCGTTGCTTTTCTAAATTTGTGCCTCTTTTGAATAACCATCAGCTCCATGAGAAATTACAAAGTGATTCTTCTTGCCGCTTTCTTTCTGACCTGCATTGCTGTTGACGGCCAACAGACCGACGATCCGGTGATCTTGTCCGTCGCCGGCGAGGACGTTCCTCGCAGCGAATTCGTCCGCGTCTTCAGGAAGAACAACAACAAGGAAACCTCCATAGACAAGAAAGCCGTCGAGGATTACCTTGAACTTTACATCAACTACAAGATGAAAGTCCATGAAGCGTTGGAGCTGGGCATGGATACCGTGCAGGCCTTCAAGGACGAGCTCGCCGGCTACCGCAAGCAGTTGGCGCAGCCTTATCTTGTCGACAAGCAGGTGAGTGAGGGCCTCATTCGAGAGGCTTATGATCGCATGAAGAAGGACGTTCGTGCCAGCCATATCCTCATCAAGGTGGACGCTTCCGCGCTCCCCAAGGATACCCTGGATGCGTATAACCGTACGTTGAAGATCCTTGCTGAAATCAACAAAGGCCTTGACTTCGCCGCGGCTGCACGCAAATACTCCGAAGACCAGTCCGCCAAGGATAACGGCGGTGACCTGGGTTATTTCACGGCTCTTCAGATGGTCTATCCTTTTGAGTCCGCTGCCTATGCCACCAAAGTGGGTGAGGTTTCCCAGCCCGTACGTACACGCTATGGCTACCACCTCATCAAAGTGACCGATTCCCGTGCCAACCAAGGAGAAATCAGGGTCTCCCACATCATGGTGAAGACCGGAGCGGCTCCTACTTCGGAAGATTCAGCCAAAGCCGCCCTCAAGATCAACGAGATCTATGAAAAGCTCAACAACGAACGCGGAGAGAACTTCGAAGACCTTGCCCGTCAGTTCTCGGATGACCAGAGCACGGCGAAGAACGGCGGCCTGCTTCCGTGGTTCGGCACCGGCCGCATGGTGCCTGAGTTCGAAATAGCCGCCTACAGCCTGAAGTATCCCGGCGAATACACCAAGCCTGTCCGCACCTCCTACGGCTGGCACATCATCAAGCTCATGGAGACCAAGCCGCTTGGTTCTTTCGAATCCATGCAGGCCGAACTCAAGCAACGCGTACAGAAGGATTCCCGCTCGGACCTGAGCCGTACCTCCATGATCATCAAGATCAAGTCCAAGTACGGATTTTCCGAGTCCCCGAATTCGCTTAAATCCTTCATGACGGCGGTCGATTCCACCCTTACCCTCGGTACTTGGTCCTTGGAAAAGGCGGAGGGGAAGAACGAGCCCATGTTCACTCTGGATAATAAAGTCTACAACCAGCACGATTTCGCAGATTACGTCGTGGAGCACCAAAGCCGCAGGGCCGCCGGCCCTCTGGAGCCTATGGTGAACACCATGTACGGGGAGTGGGTAAACGAGCGTTGCCTTGCGGTCGAGGAGGCTAAACTGGACAGCCAGTATCCTGATTTCAGGAACCTGATGCAGGAGTACCGCGACGGCATCCTTTTGTTCGAACTTACCGACAAGAAAGTCTGGTCGAAAGCCGTGAAGGACACCTCCGGTTTAAAAGCTTTCTACGAATCCAACAAGGCGAATTACATGTGGCCGGACCGCCTCGATGCGACCATCTATACCTGTGCCAACGGCAATGTCGCCAAGGAGACGCGTAAGCTCATGAAGAAGATTGACGACCAGGATACCCTCATGTCGCGTATCAACAAATCCTCCCAGCTCAATCTCCAGATCCGTTCCCAGAAGTTCGCCCATGGCGACAATGAGGTGATCGATCATATCGAGTGGAAGGAAGGGGTGACCAAAGACATCGTCAAGGAAAACCAGGTGGTTTTCGTGGTCGTGCACCGGGTCATGCCCTCCCAGCCGAAAACGCTGGAGGAGGCTAAAGGGCTCATTACCGCCGATTACCAGTCGACCCTTGAAAAAGAGTGGATCGCCGGTATGCGTTCGAAATATCCCGTAAAGGTGAATCAGCCGGTCGTGGACTCCGTGTCCATGATGAAGTGATTCCTTTCCCCAGGACATCGCGGACGGCTGCGCCTCAGATCGCTGCCGTCCGTTTACTTTGATGCTTCACCTATGAAACGGTCCGTCACCCTGATTGCCGCTCTTGCAGGCCTGCTGTTGACGGCGTTCTGTTCCGTTTCCTGCCGATTCTTCGCTCGCGATACCAAAGAGGGCGAGGGAGCCGTAGCTCGCGCCTACGGATATTATCTGTACCCTGATGAGCTCGCCGGTGTGGTGCCGAAGAACGCATCCAGGCAGGACAGCATCGCCATCACCCGCAACTTCATAGAGAATTGGATCCGAAAGAAGGCCGTACTCATGAAGGCAGAGGATAATCTGGAGGATGAACAGAAGGACGTATCCCGCCAACTGGAGGAGTACCGGAATTCACTGCTCACCTACGCGTACGAGGCCGAGTTCGTCCGACAGCGTCTGGATACTTCGGTCACAGATGCGGAGGTTGCCGCCTACTACGAGCAGAACAAGAAGAATTTTGAGCTCAAGGACAATATCATCCGTGTGGTTTACCTGCGCCTGAGCAGGAATTCCCCGAAGCTTGACAAAGTGCGGATGTGGTACCGCAGTGATGTTGAACGTGACCGCAGGTTGCTTGAGGAGTATTGCCGGCAGTATGCGATGAACTACTACCTGGACGATGATGCATGGCTGCTGTTCGATGATCTCCTGAAGGAGATCCCCATCAGGACGTACGATAAGGAGCAGTTCCTGCAGAACAACCGCATCATCGAATTCGAGGTGGACAGTTCCATTTATCTGGTCAACATCAAAGGGTTCCGAATCCGGAATTCCCTCTCACCGCTGAGCTTCGAGCAGAATAACATCCGAACACTGATCGTCAACCAACGAAAACTTAAACTCATCGAAGAGATGGAGCGTCAGGCCTACGAGGATGCACGTAAAAAAGGTGATGCGGAAGTCTTTTAATCGTATTTTTGTCCCATGACTTCCAGGCAATTCCGGTCCCTTTTTCGCCTGCTCCTGCTTTTATCGGTGTTTAACAGCCCGTCGGGTGTCCGATCCCAGGAACTGCTTGACCGAATCATGGCTACCGTCGGAAGCCAGATCGTCCTCAAGTCAGACATCGAAAAACAGTACGTCCAATTGCTGGTACAGGGAGGCGATGATCCCGAAAGCCGTTGCCGCATCTTCGATCAGCTGATCCTGCAGAAACTGTTGATCAATCAGGCGCAGTTGGACAGTGTCACGGTCACTGATGCCCAGGTGGAAGGTGAACTCGATCGCCGTATGAGGTACTATGTATCCCAAATCGGCTCGGAAGAACAGCTTGAAGCCTATTTCAAGACCTCCATCCGCCAGCTAAAGGACGAACTCAGGGAGACCATCCGGGAACAGTTGCTGGTGCAAACCATGCAGTCCAAGATCACAAAGGATGTGACGGTCACGCCGAACGAAGTCAGAGCCTATTTTGAAAGCATTCCCCCGGACAGCCTGCCATACATCGACGCCGAGCTGGAGATAGCCCAGATCTTGCGCAAGCCGCCTCTGTCCGAGGCGGAAAAAAGAGCGGTGCGTGCGCGTTTGGAGGACTTCCGCGCCAAGATCCTTGCAGGTGACGAGTTCGCCGTCTATGCCGCACTCTATTCACAGGATCCCGGCTCTGCAAAGAAAGGAGGGGAGTTGGGTTTCTTTGAGCGCGGCACCATGGTTCCTGAATTCGAAGCCGCCGCATTCAGTCTGAAACCCGGCGAACTCAGTGCCGTCATAGAGACCAAATACGGTTTCCATCTGCTGCAGCTCATCGAGCGGCGTGGCAACCAGATCAACGTTAGGCATATACTGCTGCAACCTAAGACCAACGATGCCGATTTGTACAGATGTGTCAATTACCTTGACAGCCTGCGCAAAGTGATACTGTCAGGAAAAATATCGTTCGAGGAAGCCGCCCAACGCTACTCCGACGACGAGGATACGCGGAACAGCGGCGGACTCATGATCAACCAGGAAACAGGAACCACCCGTATTTCGCCCGACAAGCTGGACAGGATGCTGTTCTTCCAGGTCGATTCGCTCGCACCGGGAAGCATCACTCCTCCGCTGCCGACTGCGACAGCTGACGGAAAGAACGCGTACCGTATTGTCACCCTTAAAAGCCGGAGTACACCCCACAAGGCCAACTTGAAGGACGACTATCAGAAAATCCAAGAGGTGGCACTTTCCGAAAAGCAGAACAAGACCCTCAGCGAGTGGATCGCGAAGAAAAAGAAGACAACCTATATCAGGATCAACGACGATATCGGCAGCTGCAAGACGCTCGACCATTGGCAGTCCGCCGATTGAACTGTCCCAAAAAAAATCGATGATGAAAACCTATGCAAGTGATGTCGAAGCGGTGAAAGATCTGCAACAACGCTACCAGCAGCTGCGGAGCGAGATAGGAAAGGTGATTGTCGGCCAAGACGAAGTGGTCCGCGACGTGCTCATCTCCATCTTCAGTCGAGGACATTGTCTGCTGGTCGGAGTGCCCGGACTTGCAAAGACCCTCTTGGTGAATACGATCGCCCGGTCCCTCGGGCTTACCTACAACCGGATACAGTTCACTCCCGACCTGATGCCTTCCGACATCATCGGTACGGAGATCCTCGACGAGTCGCGTCAGTTCCGTTTCATCAAAGGCCCGCTGTTCTCGAACATCATTCTTGCAGACGAGATCAACCGGACTCCCCCTAAGACACAGTCCGCACTCCTTGAAGCCATGCAGGAATATGCGGTGACCGCCGCCGGCAAGCGGTATGAGCTTGATCGGCCCTTTTTCGTTCTGGCTACCCAGAATCCGATCGAGCAGGAGGGTACCTATCCGCTGCCAGAAGCGCAGTTAGACCGCTTCATGTTCAACGTACTCCTGACCTATCCTGCGTTCGAACAGGAGGTGCAGGTCGTCCGCAACACGACATCCGACATGAATCCCTCCGTGAACAAGGTCATTACCGGAGAGGAAATCAGCTATTTCCAGGAGCTTGTTCGCAGGATACCGGTGCCCGACAACGTCCTCGAGTATGCAGTAGGACTTGCCGCCAAGACACGGCCTTCCACTTCGACAGCCACCAAAGAGGTGAATACCTATGTGTCGTGGGGCGCCGGCCCCCGCGCTTCGCAATACCTGGTCATCGGTGCTAAATGCCACGCCGCCCTCAGCGGAAAATTCTCTCCCGATATGGAGGATGTAAGGGCTGTCGCTGTTCCTATTTTGCGTCACCGCATCGTACGAAACTACCGTGCGGAAGCCGACGGTGTATCGGTGGAGAAGATCATCGCCGGTCTGTTCTGAAAGCCGCTTGACCCGGGGATTTTGGACCGTGTTTGACCGTCAGGTCGTTTTCTTCTTCTTTTCCTTATCCTCGACAAAAAGCTCCAGCGTCGTGATTGCTACGGTTGCGGTCATGTTGCCGAAATCCACGTGGACGTTGTCCTTCCGGATGCTTTCGACTGTCCCTACCTGACGGCTCTTCAGCATCCGTACCTTGCTTCCTACGGTGATTTCCTGCCTCAGTTTCTCGAGCAATGCTTGTTTTTTGGCGGCCGTTTTTTCCGGAGTGTTTTCCGCGGCATGTTTTTTTGCGAGGGCGGTCATGAGACCCGCGAATTTCTTGATGACTGCTTTCTTATCCTTGGTCTTCAGCCATTCCTCCGAGAGCGCGGACAGTTTGCGTCCCAGCTCCGATAGTCTTCGTATCTCCTCCTGACGTTCCCGCTCTTTTTCCAGACGGGCTGTAAGCTTCTCGTTCAGCCGGCCGAAGCGCTCTTCCGCGGTGGTGGTCCGCAATTGCTGCTGCTGAAGCTGCTTCAGTTCTTCCTCCACCTTGTGTTTCTGCCTATGAAGATCGGCAAGCAGGCGGTTGAGTTTCAGGTTGTCCTTTTGCACTTTTTTCCTTGCCCGATCCAGAAGGTGTTGGGGGAGACCGATGCGTTCCGCCACCTCGAACGTATAGGAGCTGCCGGGTTGACCGCTCACGAGCCGGTACAGCGGCTGCAGCGTTTCCGGGTCGAAAAGCATGGAAGCGTTCCGTACACCATTCAGGTGGTCGGCCAGCAGTTTGATATTGGTGTAATGCGTCGTGAAAACGCCGAAGCAGTTCTTACGGTTCAATTCCTCGAGTACCACCTCCGCAATCGCACCACCCAGTTCAGGGTCCGTTCCGGTCCCGAATTCGTCAATCAGTACCAGTGATCCGCCACCCGCCATGCGTAGAAAATGGTTCATCCTGAGAAGACGCGAGCTGTAGGTGCTGAGTGCGTTCTCGATGGACTGGCTGTCGCCGATATCTGCGAACAAGTGACGGAAAAAACCCATCGATGATCCTTCTCCGACCGGTACCGGCAATCCGCTTTGGAGCATGACCTGCAGCAAGCCGGCTGTTTTCAGCGTAATGGATTTACCTCCTGCATTCGGTCCGCTGATGATGATGATCCGGTTTTCCTTGTCCAGCTCCAGGTCCAAAGGAATGGTCTCTTTTCCGCTTGCCCGGTTCTGCAATAACAGCAGCGGATGATAAGCCTTAATCAGCCGCAGTTCAGGCTGTCGCTGAAGAACCGGAAGACGTGCTCCTATTTCCCTGGAGAACAGCGCTTTTGCGCGTATAAGGTCAAGTGCGACCAGGAACTCCAGCTGGCTCGAAACAATGGAGGCGAAGGGCTTCAGTCGGAACGTAAGTTCCCGCAGCAGGCGAAGCACTTCGTTCCTTTCGTCCTGTTCAAGTTCGGCGACTTCATTGTTCAGCTCGATGAGTCCGTCCGGTTCGATGAAGGTGGTTTTACCCGATTCGCTTTTGCCGTGTACGATACCCTTCAGATCCTTCTTGAATTCAGTAGGGACAGCCAGGACGCGGCGATTATTGTAGAAATTCTCTTCATTATCCCGCAGCCATCCTCGTTTCTTGAGATCGTTGATGTAGGAGCGGAACCGCTTGTCGGCTTCGCGCCGCTTGGAGCCGAGATCATGACGTATCCTTCCCAGTTCCTCGGAAGCCGAGCTCTTGACCTGTGCCTGGTGGTCGAGTACTGCGTTTATAAGTTCGGGAATCTCCGTGCTCACCGGCAGTCCCGCACATAACCGGTTCAATGCCGTGAATGCGCTGCCCCTGCTTCTCAGATATTCCAGCAGGTCGTTGACGATGACGGCACCGGACCGAATCTTTCCCAGCTGGGATTCTGTGAGAACCGCTCCGCTTTTTCCGAGCAGGCGGGCTTCGTTCGCGAAATCTTCAAACAGGAAATCCGGAAAATATCCTTTGTTTTCCAGCGTGACCCTGAACTCTTCGACCCGCGCCAATTCTTCTTCCAGCACAAGCAGGTCATGGACGGGTCGTATGGCAACGGCTTTGCTTCGCGAGGATTCACAGCGGCAATGTTGCTCCACGCGTTCCCGGATTCGGTCGAATTCCAGGACCTTCAGTATGTCTTCCGGATAATAGTTCACGGTTCACAAAGGTCGTAATTAAGCGGCGAACACCCTCCCGTACCACCGCCGGTTTGATTAATTTGCCCTCTAAAGATCAACCATAAATGCGTATCGCAGTCATCGGGGCAGGAGCAGCCGGATTTTTTGCAGCCATCACTGCAAAAAACCGTCGTCCGGAAACGGAAGTGGTGCTGTTGGAAGCCGGTTCTAAGGTGCTTTCAAAAGTCAGGATCAGCGGCGGAGGACGCTGCAATGTGACGCACGCCTGCTTCGATCCGAAGGAGTTGTCCGCCAATTATCCCCGCGGCTCGAAGGAGCTTCGGCAAGCTTTCAGCCGGTTCATGTCGGGCGATACGGTAGCCTGGTTCGAAGAACGCGGTGTCGCTTTGAAGACAGAGCCGGACGGCCGGATGTTTCCTGTCACCGACGATTCCGCAACCGTTATAGACTGTCTGGTCGGCGCAGCCGAAAGGGCAGGAGTCCTGCTGCGAAAGGAATATCCTGTGAAGCGGATAATCCCGACCGATGCGGGTTTTCTATTGGCAGGTCCTGCGGAAAAAGAAGAACACTTCGACAGGGTGCTTATTGCCACAGGTGGCCATCCGCGCAGGGAGGGTTTTGAGTGGATTGAGAAGCTGGGGCATACGGTTGTCAGCCCTGTACCTTCCCTGTTCACTTTCAATCTCCCTTCCGAACCCCTGACCGGTCTGATGGGGCTTAGCATGCCTTCCGCCCGTATTTCCCTCCCCGAGCTTCGTTTACAGGCTACCGGACCCTTGCTGATCACCCATTGGGGACTCAGCGGCCCTGTGATTCTCAAACTAAGCGCTCTTGCGGCGCGGCCGCTGGCAGAAAGGAAATACGATTTCAAGGTGTATATTGATTGGAACAACAGCGGAACAGCAGATGAGATGCGGGAGCATTTGGCAGGGTTCAGGAAATCGAACAGCAGTTCGCATGTTTCGTCAGCCCCGCCTGTTCCGATGCCGCGCCGGCTCTGGACCTTTTTGCTGGAGCGTTCAGGTGTCCGACAGGGGTTGAACTGGTCGGATCTTCGTAAGGAAGAGACAGAGGCGATTGTGAGGGTAATGGTCGACGATGGCTACCACGCCCGTGGCAAGACGACGTTCAAGGAGGAATTCGTGACCTGCGGCGGAGTATCCCTGAAGGAGGTCGATTTCCGGACCATGGAAAGCAAGGTCGTGCCCGGACTTTTTTTCGCGGGAGAGGTGCTGGATATCGACGGGCTGACCGGCGGCTTCAATTTCCAGGCGGCCTGGACGACCGGATATATTGCAGGAACTTCCATGGTTTCCGACTGAGACACCATGACCGCTAACCCACAAATCGTCTAGGATAACTTGATTTATTGTCCGAAACATGGCACGGATTGTGCCGTATCTTTGAATACACATCATTTCGACATGTCTTTCACGCTCAGAAAAATATCCCGGTATTTCCCGGTACTCGTTTTCTCCTTGCTCCAGGGAACCTTCGTTTACGCGCAGCAGGCGCCCGCATCCGGGAAGCTGGATTATGCCCTGCAGATCCTAAAAATGACCTACGTCGACACGGTCAATGAAAAGCAGCTTACGGACGAGGCTCTGCGTGCCATGCTCAAGCAGCTCGATCCGCACTCGGTCTATATCCCCTTGGAGGAGTTGCGCGAAATGAACGAGCCCCTGGTAGGCAAGTTCGAAGGAGTCGGTGTGCAGTTCAATATCCACGACGATACCATCATGGTCACTATGCCGATTCCCGGCGGCCCTTCGGAAAAACTGGGTATCCGTGCCGGTGATCGCATCGTCAGGATAGACGGTGAGAACGTAGCCGGTGTGAAGATCACCAACAATGACGTGTTCAAGAGGTTGCGTGGGCCGAAGGGTACGAAAGTGAATGTTTCCATTTTCCGTCGGAATGTTACGGAACTGATAGAATACACCATTGTCCGGGACCAGATTCCGATCTTTTCCATGGATGCCGCTATCATGGTGGCGCCCCAGATCGGATATATCAAGATTTCGCGTTTTGCAGACTCTACGCCCGAAGAGTTCCGTGCCGGACTGGAAAAGCTGAAAAAGCAGGGAGCTACCAGCCTCGTGCTTGACTTGCAAGGCAATGGCGGCGGCTACCTGAACCGTGCCGTAGAACTGGCGGATGAGTTTCTTTCCTCCGGAAAGAAGATCGTATTCACTCGTGGCCGGGCCACCACTCCCGAGGATTACAACTCCACGGCAGTGGGAGGATGGGAGAAAGGCAAACTGGCCGTCCTCATCGATGAATCCTCGGCTTCCGCCAGCGAAATCGTGTCCGGCGCCATTCAGGATTGGGACCGCGGACTTATCGTCGGCCGACGATCCTTCGGAAAAGGACTTGTACAGAAACCTTACCAACTAAACGACGGCTCCATGATGAGGGTCACCGTGGCACACTACTACACGCCTTCCGGGCGCTGCATCCAGAAGCCTTATGTACTAGGGGAGGAGGACGAATACGAGTTGGATCTCAGCAACCGGTTCAAGCACGGTGAATTGTTCTATGCGGACAGCATTCATTTCTCCGATACCACTAAATACTTCACCTCCCATCAGCGGCTTGTCAGAGGAGGCGGTGGAATCATGCCGGACATCTTCGTTCCCCTTGACACCAGCAAAAACAGTACGTTCTATTCGGACCTGCTGCGCAAGAATGTCTTCAATGATTTTTCGCTCACCTATGCCGACAATAACCGTAACCGCCTCAAACAGCAGTATGCCGATGCGGCCGCATTCAAGTCCGGTTTCGCGATGACCGATGAACTGATGAGTGAATTCCTCGAGGCGGCAAAAAAAGCCGGTGTCAAGGAGGATTCGATCGGTTATAAGACCTCCAACGAGGTGATCCGTATGCAGCTGAAAGCCCTTATCGCCAGGAACCTGTGGGATCTTGAAGCCTATTTTGTCGTCATCAATGAAATGAATCAGCCCCTTCAGCGGGCGATTGCCGCCATCCGCGACAAGACCTTTGAGACAATGAAGCTAGGCACGGATAAATGAGACGTTTCCCGGCAGGTATCTACCGGCTGATACCCTTCATTCTGGTGCTTGCCGCATGGTCGGCATCGGCATCCGCAGGCACGGTTCGTTTGGTGTCCTGGAACCTGCTGAACTGGCCGAATGCATCCGACCTGGTCAACGACACCAGTACCCGATGCCCTTATTTCAGGGCGGTCATGGATTCGTTGAAACCTTCCTTGCTCGTTACGTGCGAAAACCAGTCCACGACCGGCGTACCCTGGTTCCTCCAGCAGGTACTGAATGTCAACACAAATGCATACCGTCAGGGGGTATATATCCAGGGGGTAGATTCCAACAATGGAATCTTTTATCTGGATTCCCTTTTCACCTTCGTGCGGAACCGGCCAATACGGACGGCTTTACGCGACATCAGTGAGTTTACCATGTTGTACAAGCCCACAGGAGACACCTTCAGGATATATGCCGTGCATCTAAAAGCCAGTTCGGGTTCGACGAATGAGCAGTTGCGGGCGGCGGAGGTGGACTCGCTGCGAAAAGTGACGAACGCATTGCCTGCCGGCAGCGATTTCATCGTCTGTGGCGATTTCAATATCTACGGAGACTACGAGCCTGCTTATCAGAACCTGGTACGCGATAATCCGGGCGACGACGGAGACTTTGTCGATCCGTTGAATATCACAGGAGTATGGAACAATCCGGTGTACAGCATATACCATACACAGTCGACCCGTGCCACATCGGTAGGAGGAGGGGCAGGCGGCGGATTGGACGACCGTTTCGACATGATCCTGTATTCTAATGCGGTGGCTCAGGCGGGCGGGATGATGTATGTCCCGGGTTCCTGTCAGCCCTTCGGAAACGACGGAAACCATTTCAGCCGTTCCATCAATTTCGGAACCAACGGTGCGGTCCCGCAAGCACTTGCGAACGCCCTTTACTATTCTTCCGACCACCTTCCGGTTACCGCCCTCTTCGAGTTCGGTACTAATCCGGGAATCGAAGAGTTGGAGTACGGGAGATTCATTTCCCTGTTTCCGAATCCTGTGACGGCAGGATTCCAACTTCGGTCAACCCTTCAGGCTCCCCTGGAAATGGACTGGAAGATCTTCACAGCGGACGGAAGGCTGCTGGAGGCATCTTCGGTTCCTTTGCATCTTCAACCCGGCGTACCTGTGATGGTGCCGCTTCAAATAAAAGATATTGAAACGGGCTTGTATCGTTTTGTCGGTTATTTTGATAAAAATATGATAATCAAGAATATAAGCTTTGTTAAATGAAGTTGATTCCGGCTTTTTCGGCGGGTAACTTTTTATCTTTTTCGAGGTAAAAAAAACACCTATAAAGGGACCGGATGCCCAGGAAGTCGTCGCTGCTAAAGCCCAAAGTGGGCGCCTTATTGATCTCAGAACCTTTCAATCCGGATCCCGGCTTCAAGCGTGCTGTGGTGCTGATCAGTCAGCATACACGGAAGGGAACCATCGGATTCGTAATCAATAAACCGACACCACTGAAGGTAGCGGAGGCGTTGGATGATTTTCCCGATTTCGACGTTCCTGTTTATTGGGGAGGGCCGCTTAAACTGGATTCCATCTATTATATCCACAACCTGGCTGATCTTCCCGGATGCAAGATGATTCTTCCCGGACTTTTTTGGGGCGGCGAATACGATCATCTTAAGGAAATGATAGAGTCCGGACAGGTACGGACAAAGGATATCAAATTCATCGCAGGATTCTCTGCCTGGATGCCCGACCAGCTCGAGTCCGAAATTCTTGCAGAAGCCTGGTGGGTGACGGAGGCGGACGCCTACAGCACACTTATCGAGGAGCCTACCGTAGTCTGGGGAAAAGTGCTGCAGAAGATGGGCCACATCTACGGCATCCTGAACGACTTTCCGGAAGATCCGGGATTGAACTGAATCTTCCGGGCTTTACGGATTCGATTTCACCGGAGGGTGATCGTGACCGACCTGTTCCCGATGGAAACAGTGGCTTGGTCGTCACAGTTCCCGCTTCCGAAATCAATGATGCGGGTCGGTTTACCGGAAGGGCTGATTGAAATACTGCCTGCGGTGATCCAACGGCAGCTGTTGTTTCGGATCAGGGAGGAAATCACCGCAGAGAAGCTCTGGCCGTTCGAGTTGGAGCCCGATCCCGTGCCGTTGATACGATAGACATCGTCCAGCCAGTTGTTGTTTCCTGCACCGCCTATCAACGTGCGGGTGCGGGTGGAGTTCCAGGTCCTCCAGTTTCCGCCGGAGAACGTGATACGCATGTTCGTAGCCTGTACATTCCATGCCATGTTGCCTGCATTGTCGGTGCCGGTGTTGGTAATGGTACGTACGCCTTCGATGTGGCGGCCGTCCACATAGAAGGCGTCAAAGGTCATGACGTGGCTGGAACCGGCGACGAAATAAGCTCCGGTGTAACTGATCAGGATCCTGCCTGCACGGGTACGACCGTCAAGGCCGGTGCAGCCGCTGCCGAAATCGATCACGATGCTGTTTGCGGAGGTGTCATGCGTGACGGTAGCGCAACCTGTGGATTCAAGAGAACCTGCCGGGGAGGACAAGCGCTGTTCGATGGAGCCGTCTCCTTGCCAGACTTGTCCCAGCATGTTGTCGGCATCGGTCAGGATGCTTTCGAATTGACCGACTTCCGAGCTCACGGTGTTCCCCAGGTCATTATCGTCGTTTTTCTCGCAAGAGAAGACCATCAGGAAAAGGGCGCTGAGCAGCAACAGGGCCAGTGGCGAAAGGAGGAGTTTGTTTTTCACGGGTCGGTTGGTTTTGAGTGTGCGGGAATGTTTCGTGGATACTGCCATCTGCAATTAAGATGCCAAGATGGCGAAAGGTTTAATGGATTCGTACAGTTTTTTCAAAGCTTACGCAAGGCAGTCAGGTTGACGAGGTCCCAGTCGTCTTCTTTTTCAGTTTCAAGGACTTTGGGGACATCCGGGAATTTTCGGAGCATCATCCGGAAAGTATCTATGCCTAAGGCGCCATGACCGATATGGTCGTGCCGGTCCACGCGGCATCCTAATTCCCCTTTGGAGTCATTGAGGTGGATGGCGCGCAGATGTCCGATACCCACCTTTTCGTCGAACTCCTTCCATGTAGACTCGAAAGCGGTCTTGCTTCGCAGGTCATAGCCTGCTGCAAATGCATGACACGTGTCGAAACATACGCCAAGTCGTTTGGATCCGACTCCGCGCAGGATAGCGCCAAGATGCTCGAAGCGGAAACCAATACTGGTGCCCTGTCCGGCAGTATTCTCGATCAGCACGCCTGATTTACAGTCGGAGGTCTCCGAAAACACCTCTTTGAGTGCATCTATGACATTTTGAATGGCCTGCTCCTCGCTTTGTCCTTTTGCCGCGCCCGGATGCAGGACACAGAACGGCAGTCCCAGGTCGTTGCAACGGCGGACTTCTCCGATCAGCGCGTCAACGGATTTTTTGCGAAGCGCCCGGTCCTCGCTTGCGAGGTTAAGCAGGTAGGAGCAATGGGAGAACACGGTCTTTACGCCTGAAGCTTTCCAGGCTTTTCGGAATTGTGCAGTGACCTCCTCGTCCAGTTTCTTATTGATCCATTGGCGCTGGTTCTGGGTGAAGATCTGAAACGTATCTATTCCCAGCTTACCGGCCTCCTCAAAGGAATTATGGAGTCCTCCGCTGATGGAGCAGTGCACTCCCAACATGCTTTTTGTAGCGGTCATTTCACAACGAAGATACACGGATGCCCTGTCTTAAATCTGTACTCAACCTGAGTTTTACAGCGTCGCGATTTTCAGGAAAGGAAGTCAACGGATTCGTTTCCGCGTTCTTCCGCAAGACCATTCGGGGTGCGCACAATATTTTTTTTTACAGGGCGTCGGATGTGTTGAAATTCCCTTATTTTTGCACCCTCGAAAACGGGTAAAGTTTTACGAGCCATTCGCAAAGCTTTCATTTCGAGGATATTAAAACCCGATTGCGTAAAGCAGGATTCCGTAGCTCAGTTGGTAGAGCAATACACTTTTAATGTATGGGTCCTGGGTTCGAGTCCCAGCGGAATCACAAGACAACAACTCAAAAGGCCTCCGAAAGGAGGCCTTTTTTTGTGCCTATCAAAGGATGGGATGGCGAACGAATTCCTTGCTGCGGTCGAAGAGGTATCGGTAGGTCACAAGGATCCTGCTCTTTTCAGTGCCCAGTGATTCGGCGATGCGGTACATCTTCGGATTGAAGTCCCCGATCCACTGCATTTCGTAACGTTTGTAATTGGTCTTGCTGCGGATCACCGCGGCGCCCTCCATGATCATGAAACTCTCCACGCCCTTTCCCTGGTGCTCCGGAACGATACCGAATACCATGCCTATGAGTTTGTCGATTTTTCCGGTCCGCAGGAGGTAGACGAACCGTAATTTCTCCATCCAGCCGAACTTGCCGTCGAATCTGCGGAACAATTGGTTGATATCCGGCAGATTGATCCACATGGCGACCGGATCACCGTTATAATAGACGAACCAGACCGCCTTTTCATCGATTACGGGTTTCATGGTCCGGAAAAAACGGCGCACCTGTTTTGATTCCAACGCTTTACCGCTTCCGTGTTTCACCCATGCTTTGTTGTACACCGTCCGGAAATCCTCGGCGTAGCGGTCGAGCCGGCTCTTACGCAGGTGCTCGGCTTTGTACCCCGGATCCTGCTTCACCTGCGCATGCCGTGTGGCGAACTTATCCGCAAGCTGCTGGTCGACGTTCAAGGAGAAACACCACTGCTCGAAATAGGTCTTGAATCCGTAGTTTTCGAAGAGTTCCCTGTAGTAAGGAGCATTGTAATTCATCTTGTAGGGAACTTCCGGAAACCCTTTCACCAGCAATCCCCACCAGCTGTCCCGTTCGCCGAAATTCACGGGGCCGTCCATTGCTTCCATGCCACGGTCCGACAACCACCGTTTTGCGGTCTCGAACAACAGGTTAGCGGCACTTTGGTCGTTGATGCATTCGAAGAATCCCGTTCCGCCGGTAGGTTGCGGTTCTTTTTTTGAAGTCCGTTCGTTGATGAATACGGCGATCCGCCCGATGGTTTCGCCCTTGCCGTCCTCCAGCAGAAAGCGCGTGCATTTGCCGTGGCGGAAGAATTTGTTCCTTTCCGGGTCGAAAACCTCTTCAATGTCCTTGTCGAGAGGACGTATCCAGTCCGGGTCGTTCTTGTAGATTTTCAGAGGAAGGAGAAGGAATTCCTGCCTGTCCTTGTCGCTGCTGACTTCGTGGATGGTCATCGTATCACGAATGTACGCAACTGACGGAAAAAGGGGTGAAAAAAAAGACCGCCGTATGGCGGTCTCGGGAGTGTCATTTTGCGTTGATGGAGATTTTTTTCTGAAGCTCCTGTACGCTCGCTTTGAACTTCTTATCGGTCTCGATCAGGTTGTTGACCGTGCGGCAGGCGTGAAGCACGGTCGCGTGGTCCTTCCCTCCGCAGTGCGCACCGATGCTGCTCAGCGAGGATTTCGTCATGTTCTTGGCGAAGTACATGGCGATCTGTCGGGCCTGGACGACCTGACGCTTGCGCGTCTTCGACTTGAGCATCTCGATGGGCAGGTCGAAGTAATCACAGACCACCTTCTGGATGTAGTCGATGGAGACCTCGTGCGTGGTGTTCTTCACGTACTTGTCGATCATCTGTTTGGCCAGCTCCAGGGTGACGGCGCGCTTGTTCATGGAGGCCTGAGCCAGAATGGAGATCAGTGCTCCCTCCAGTTCGCGGATGTTCGAAGTGATGCTGTAGGCGATATATTCAACAATCTCCTTGGGAAGCTCGATGCCGTCCTGGTACATCTTGCGGTTCAGGATGGCGATACGTGTCTCCAGGTCAGGCATTTGAAGGTCGGCAGCCAATCCCCACTTGAAGCGGCTCAGCAGCCGTTGCTCCATGCCCTGGAGGTCAACCGGTGCCTTGTCGGAAGTAAGGATGATCTGCTTGCCCGTCTGGTGGAGGTGGTTGAAGATGTGGAAGAAGACATCCTGCGTCTTCTCCTTGCCTGCAAGGAATTGGATATCATCGATGATGAGCACATCCATCATCTGGTAGAAATGGACGAAATCGTTCTGCTCGTTGTTCTTTACGGCATCGATGAACTGCAGGGTGAACTTGTCGGCCGTGACGTAAAGGACGGTCTTGCCGGGGTGGAGGTTCTTGATTTCTATCCCGATTGCATGCGCCAGATGGGTCTTGCCCATTCCGACGCCGCCGTAAATAAGCAGGGGATTGAACGCGGTGCCGCCCGGTTTGCTGGCGACCGCGTAGCCCGCGGAGCGGGCAAGGCGGTTACAATCGCCCTCTACGAAGGTGTCGAAGTTGTAATTGATATTGAGCTGCGACTCCACGTTCACCTTCTTCAGTCCGGGGATGATGAAAGGGTTACGGATGGAATTACTGCTGCTGCTCATCGGAGCGTTCACCGGGGTGTTACGGAGTTCGGAGGCAGCCTTGGTGGGCAGCTTGACCGTGTAGGGCTTGTCGGCCGTACCGTGTTCCATTACGATGCTGTACTCAAGTCGACCTTCCGTGCCCAGTTGCTGCCGGATAACCTTCTTCAAGAGGGTGATGTAATGCTCTTCCAGCCATTCATAGAAGAACTGGCTGGGGACCTCGATGGTCAGGACCTTGCCGTCAAGTTTTACAGGCTTGATCGGCTCGAACCACGTCTTGAAGCTCTGGGGCGTGACGTTGTCCTTGATGATCTGCAAGCATTTCTTCCAAACACTCTCGCAGGTTTTTTCCATATCAAATCGTCTCCTAGGTTAATGATGGTTAAGCGAAGTCAGATGCGCGACACACGTTGCGGCACGACGTTTGCAGACCAGGAAAAAAGGGCGGCGAATGTGTGTCTCATGTGTGTTTCAAAAATCGGTTAGCAAATGTGTTAATTAATCGTCACAAAAAAAAATCCCGGACCCTATTGTTTTTTAAAAAAGATTTTCTTGTGAAGTGAAGTGTACTGATTTTCCATATGTTGCAGTGAACATGAAATCCACGCGTCCCAGCCTTACACCGCCCCAACCGGCCTGAGCTACAAGGACCTGCCTTCCTTCGCGGTTGGAGAATTTCACCGGCGTGTCCAGAAACGTGTGCGTATGTCCTCCGATTATTATATCTATTCCTGAGGTTTCTTTTGCAAGGATCTCGTCGCTCACTTTTCTTTCAGCGTATTGATAGCCAAGGTGCGAGAGGCAAATCACCAAGTCGCAGCGCTCCTCGTCACGGAGCAGTCGTGAAGTCATTTCGGCTTGTTTCAACGGGTCCAGATAGGCCACACCTTTGCATACGGACGGATCGATGAGTCCGGCAGGATCAATTCCAATTCCGAAAACACCTACCCGCACACGCCCTTTCCGGAACACCTTATAGCGCCGTGCAAGTCCGACAAGCGGAGTATCCTCGAGGTCGTAGTTCACGCTCAGGAACGGGAAGTCCGCCTGCCTCATACGGGTCGCCAGGTTGTCGATGCCGCCGTCGAAATCATGGTTGCCGATGGTGGCCGCGTCGTATCCCATCTGGTTCATCAGCCGGATTTCCGGCTCTCCTTGGAAGAGGTTGAAGTAGGGGGTTCCCTGGAAGATATCCCCGGCATCCAGCAGTAAGACGTGTTCGTGCTCGCTGCGGATCCGTCGGATGACTTCAGACCTGCGGGCGAATCCTCCCATGCCCGGGAATTTCGGGTCGTTCGCGGGGAAGGGGTCAATTCTGCTGTGGACGTCGTTAGTATGAAGCAACACGATCCTGGTTCCTTCGCCGGCGGCGAAGAGGTGATCCGACCATAATCCTGACGCAAGCAGCACCGAGGATCCCGCCATCGATCGCAGAAATTTCCTTCTATTCAACTGCATAGCGAATTCGTCCGTCTGTCCGGGCATTGATGGTTTCTCCTTTGTTTCCTTTATCACGGGCGTAATCGATCAGGGCATCGCGAATCAGGAGCTCCGTGTTCAACCTGGCGGCTGATCGCTTGAACAGTTCGAAGTGGTCGCCCCCGTTGGCCAGGTAGTCCGCGGTAAATACCCGGTAGTTCTTCAGGGTGTCCAGCGGCATTCCACCGACAGTGATATCTTGGGGTTTACCGGATGATTTATCAATGATAAAAGATATTCCTGAGACCGGTGTCCCGCCCATTGCAGAAATGAACTCGCACAGTTGTGCCGTCAATTTTCCGTCGCAGGTCAGAACTTCCAGACGGTTTTCGAAGGGCATTACTTCATAGATGTGGCCAAGGGTGATATTTCCTTTCGGCAGCGGTTTTCTGAGTCCTCCGTTATTAAGGATGATGAAATCAGCCGGCGCTTCTTTCATTTCCAGAAGTCTGGTGTTTCCTTCCTGCAGGCAGACATCCGCGACGAAATTGCCCAGGGCTCCTTCCGGCAGGCCTTTTTCCATCAAGGTCTCGGAACGGCATAGGACTTCCGACATACGTTCCGTCAGGACCTTCCGGTATCGTTCTGCCGCCAGATGGACAGAGGAGTCTATGACCGGTTCAAGGGAGTCATTCAGCAGGTACTGTTGTGTCGTGACGGTTTCGAGTCGGTACGTAGTGCACGACAACGTTCCGGCCAGCGAAGCGATGTAAAGGAGCGGCAGGAATCGTGTACGCATTTTCAGAAAGGGATTGTAAGTATAGGAAAAGGATACTGATTATCTTCGCGATTCATCGCATTATTGGAAATGTACCGATCGACCGTTAAGATACGCGTGCGCTACGCGGAAACCGACCGTATGGGTTATGTCTATTACGGCAACTACGCCACCTATTTCGAAGTGGCCCGGGTGGAAGCGCTTCGTGAGCTCGGTATAAGTTATCGTTCACTCGAGGATGCCGGTATCCTGCTTCCTGTCCTCGATTATTCGGTACGTTACCGCCGTCCGGCTTATTATGATGACGAATTGGAGATCCGCACGGTGATCACTGAACTCCCCAAGACCCGTATCTTTTTCACCTATGAAGTGGTGAATGCGGAAGGGGTCACCATCACTACCGCCGAAACGACACTCGTTTTCATCGACAAAGCCTCCGGAAAGCCGCATCCTGCACCGAAGGAGATACTGGAGGCCATGAAACCTCATTTCCCCGGCTGAGTGCAGGTCACAATTCCTTCATCAGCAAACGGTAAAGTTCCGTCATCGAAGCGATATCTTTTTTATGGACCTTCTCGTCCGGCGTGTGTACATTCTCTTCCGGAGCGCCGATGAAGCACCAGTCGATCGGGTAGGGTTGCTTCTGCAATTCCGTACCGTCGCTGCCGCCGGAACCCTCCACCTCCAATTGGTAAGGAATTCCGCTCCGCTCCGCAATGGCCTCGATGCGGTCGGTGAAGCTCTTGCGCGGAATCCCGGAATCCCGGAGAGAAATGGCGGCTCCTTTACCGGCATGAACGCCTTCGGTCACCCAAGTGATGTCACTGATCAGCGCCTGCCGGATACCGTACTTCTCGAAAAGGAAACGGGCAAGGAACGGCACACTGCCTCCTCCGTGTTCCTCCCGGCAGGAAAAAACGATTGCACCGTTTTCAAGGTCTTCGCAAAGCCGGAGGGCGTTCCAGACGCCTAATCGGTTGTCCATGTAACAGCACTGCACGGTATCATCCGTTTCGCGCCAGTCGGGTGCAAAAGTGAGGACAGTGCCCCGGTCGACAGGCCTGGAATGCCGATAACTGATCCTGTGCTCTTCGTCGATTTCCAACGTAGCGGACAGTTCTCCCTGCCGGTCGCTGCCGACCACTTTCATTCCGCTTTGTACGTGCGGGGCGCCGATCCGGACCAGCTGGTCAGCGTACCTTACTGTGAAACCGATGGAATCCATGTGTGCATAGACTGCCGTTCTCGGTTTTCCGAAAACAAGTACGATGCATTCCTGAAAGTCCTGTCCGTGGTAGATCTCCGGAGTAAACTTCCATTCCTTTTGTTTATCACGTATGTGGTCAAGCAGAAAAGCGCTGATCCTTCCCTCGTCTCCTGAAGCAGAACGGATGGCGCACAACTCCTTCAACAGTTCGAATTCCATATTTTTCATTTTCGCATCATCCATGTCAGACTGTCGCTGCCGATTGTCTCCTGCCGTATGACCTTCCCGACCAATGCCGGTGCCGCGATTCCGCGTTCCAAAGGCACAGGGGAGGTGAAGATACGCGCTTCATCCCACAGCGATTCCGCAGACAGGAGGTCGATCAACCTGCGTCCGCCCTCGACCATGACGCTCAGGATGTTACGCCGGTGCAGTTCTTTGAAAATATTTTGGATGAAGTGTTCGTCTGGTTTCAACTGAACGAATTCGAGGTTGTGTCCGCCGGTACGCGTCGTGGCCGTGAATACCACTGTCGGGACCTGTTGGTCAAAAAGGTGAAGGCGTGCGGGCAACTTACCTTCACGGTCCACTACGATCCGCAGGGGACTCTTTCCGGGCCAGTCCCGTGCCGTAAGATGCGGGTTGTCATGAAGCGCAGTAGCTGAACCCACCATGATTGCGCTCTCCTCCGTACGCCATTTATGCACCAGCTTTCGGGAGAGGGGGCCTGAAATCCAGTGTATTCCGCTTGAAGTCGTTTCCGGCGCAATGAAGTTGTCTGCCGAACGGGCGAATTTAAGTACGATGTATGGTCGCTTCTGCAGATGAAACGTGAAGAACCGGCGGTTCAGGAAAGCTCCTTCAGTGTCGAGAATTCCTGTTACGACTTCAATGCCTGCATCACGCATTCTTCGGATACCGTTTCCTTGCACCGATTCGAAAGGGTCCGTATTGGAAATCATCACTTTTCGGATCCCTCTGGAGATGAGAAGATCAGCGCAAGGGGGAGTTTTTCCGAAATGGGAGCAGGGTTCCAGATTGACGTATAACGTGGACGTATGCAAAACATCTTCGCCGTGACGGCTTACAGCGTCCGCAAGGGCATGTACTTCGGCGTGGGGGCCTCCGAAATGCTTGTGCCAGCCTTCCCCCACGATGTCTCCGTCTCTGACAAGTATGCAGCCGACCAAGGGATTGGGAGCCACATGGCCGGATCCGAGTTCCGCCAATTCGAAACATCGGCGCATATACAGTTCGTGCGGCTCCATACTTCAAAATTAATCAATCCTTCAGTGGTATGCGTACCTTTGGACATGCTTCTGGGCGAAATCATTTCCCACTTCCACGAGCGCCTGACCTCAGTCATGGAGCTGGAGGAAGCGCATGCAGTCACTTCGCGGGTAGTGGAGCATTTCCTCTCCCTGAAAAGGGTTGAACAGGTGCTGAACAAAGGGGTGCGGGTGCAGGAAGTCGATGTGTCAATGATGATGGATGCCTTGGCTCGCCTGCTCACGCACGAGCCGCTGCAGTACGTGCTGGGTTCGGCCCCTTTCATGGGGTATGAATTCCTGGTCGATCCTTCCGTCCTTATACCCCGGCCGGAGACCGAAGAGCTGGTCGGATGGATACTTGATACCACCTCCGGATCTGTCTCAGGGAAGCTTGTTGATTTCGGTACCGGTTCAGGTTGTATACCCATCAGCTTCGCATTGAAACGTCCGGGCTGGAGCACGGAAGGCGTGGATAAGTCGGTTTCGGCTTTGGAAACCGCCAAGAGAAACTCGGAACGGTTGAACGCTCCGGTCCGATTCGGAATACTCGATATGCTGGCCTATGATGCTCAAGAGGCCTATCCTTCCTCCGGACTGGATGTGATGGTCAGTAATCCGCCGTATATCCCGGCGGGCGAGTCCGAATCGATGGAAACCAAAGTGACCGGCTTTGAACCGGCCATCGCCCTTTTCACCCCCGAAGACGATCCCTTGCTTTTTTACCGGGCTCTCCAGCGGCTCGCTTCCGTTTTTCTCGCACCGGGCGGATTTCTTTTCCTGGAAGTGCATGAGCGCTACGCACGGGAAACGCTGCGCCTTTTCAATGACGAATCCTTCACACAGCCGGAGCTCCGATCCGACCTCTCCGGAAAACCCCGAATGATCCGTGTGAGGAAAGCTTACGCATGACGATTCGACTATCTTTGTTCTCCTATTCCCATGACCGAACCGCAGGCCAGAAAAAGGATTATTGAGCTTTCCTCCGAGATCGAGCGGCATAATCATCTTTATTATGTCGAAGCTAATCCGGAAATCAGCGATCTCGCTTTTGACAAGCTTCTCGAGGAACTGCTCGCGTTGGAGAAGCAGTTCCCGCAACTGGTCTCTCCCGACTCGCCGTCTCAGCGCGTCGGTGGCACGGTGACGCGACAGTTCAGGACGGTGGTCCATAAGACCCCGATGCTCTCGCTGGGTAACACCTACAACGAACAGGAATTACGGGATTTCGACGAACGTATCCGTAAGGCGGTAGGAGATGATTTCAGATATGTCTGCGAACTCAAATACGACGGAGTAGCCATCGGGCTTACGTACAGAAACGGTCGGCTTGTGCAGGCGCTTACACGCGGCGACGGCGTCCAAGGTGATGACGTCACCGCTAACATCCGTACGATCCGTAGTATTCCGCTGGTCCTCCGGGACGGGGATTATCCGGAGGAATTCGAGATTCGTGGCGAGGTTTTCATGCCGCTTTCCTCTTTCGAGCGTCTCAACGATGGCCTTGCCCGTCAGCTTAGAGAAGACGGCTACGACGAGGAAGAGATTGCGGAGAAGCTGTTCAAGAATCCGCGTAACGCCGCTGCGGGTTCCATCAAGATGCAGGACTCCTCGCTGGTTGCCAAAAGAGGACTGGATGCTTTCCTGTACCTTGTCCTTGCCGAACGGCTTCCTTTCAAATCCCACTACGACTTGCTGAGGAAGGCCGCGGAGTGGGGCTTCAAAGTGAACGATCACATGAAAAGGGTGAAGTCGATCGGTGAGGTACATGATTTCCTGATGCATTGGGACCATGCCCGTCGGAAGCTTCCCTATGATACTGACGGAGTGGTGGTGAAAGTGGACGAGCTGGCTTTGCAACAGGAGCTGGGTTTCACTGCCAAGTCGCCCCGCTGGGCCATCGCCTATAAGTTCAAGCCGGAAAGCGTTTCCACTCCGCTGCTTTCCGTCTCCTATCAGGTCGGTCGGACCGGAGCCATCACCCCCGTCGCCAATCTGGCCCCCGTGCAATTGGCCGGGACGACCGTCCGCCGGGCAACGCTCCACAATGCGGATCAGATCGAAAAACTCGGACTTCATGAAGGCGATCATGTGTTCGTCGAGAAGGGCGGGGAGATCATTCCCAAGATAACGGCTGTGGACATCCCGAAACGCAGGAAAGGAGCCGCCGCCATACACTATATCCGGAAATGTCCGGAGTGCGGAACAGCGCTCATACGCAAAGAGGGGGAAGCATTGCACTATTGTCCCAACGAGAGCGGATGCCCTCCCCAAATCAAAGGCAGAGTGGAGCACTTCATCGGCCGCAGGGCCATGGATATAGACAGTCTGGGAGAGGGCAAGGTGGAGATTCTTTTCGACCATGATCTGATCCGGTCGGCTGCCGACCTGTATTCCCTTGAACACGACAGCCTGCTTGGATTATCGAAGGAGTTCATCGACGAGCAGTCCGGTAAGACGCGCAAAGTGAGTTTTCAGGAGAAGTCGGTGAAAAAGATACTGGACGGCATTCACGCTTCCCGGCAAGTGCCGTTCGAGCGGGTCCTCTTTGCCATTGGAATCCGCTACGTCGGGGAAACGGTGGCAAAGAAGCTGGCACGTCACTTCGGCTCCATGGAGCGCCTGATGAATGCCGGTAAGGAGGAGTTGATGCAGGCGGAAGAGGTGGGGGAGAAGATCGCAGACAGTATCCTGGAGTATTTCAAGGATCCCGGCAACCGCCGCTTCGTAAAAGACCTTGAAGCGGCAGGTCTGCAGTTCCGTTCCAAGGCCGATGAGGAAAAAGTCAGCGACCGGCTTGCCGGAAAAACGATTGTTGTTTCCGGTGTATTCGTTCATTATGGTCGCGATGAGATCAAAAAGGTGATCGAGTCTCACGGTGGCAAGGCCTCCGGCAGCGTATCCTCGAAAACGTCTTTCTTGCTCGCCGGTGACGAAGCGGGTCCCAGCAAGCTGGAAAAAGCAACGCAATTGAAGGTGCCGGTGGTCAGCGAGGAGGAGTTCAGGAAGATGATCGGTGAATAGGCCGGTCCTATTCGGGTAATAATGGTACCTTTACCTGACCTGAAATCCGCGTCTTGAAACTGACCCTTCCCGTCCGTACACTTCTGGGCCGCATGCAGTTGCGCAAGGATATCCGAAAGCGTTCGGTCGATCATTCCACCGTCGGTTTTTCGGAAGCCCGGCGGATAGGCATTCTGTACGATGCCACCGATGCCGCCGATTTCGAAGCGGTCAAGGATTATATCAAACGCATCAGGACGGACTTCCGGAAGGATTTGCTTTCGTTGGGATTCGTAGACAAGAAGAAGCTGCCCAAGGAGCAGTTTCCGCAGTACGGGATGGACTTGTTCACCCGTAAAGGCATCGATTTCAGGATGGTCCCTAACGACCCTATCGTACACAATTTCATCAACGAGCGGTTTGACATACTCATCAACCTGCATGACGGCAAACTGCTTCCCCTCCGATATGTCTCCGCCATGTCGAACGCCCGCTTCCGTGTAGGACGATATGACAAGCGTTCGGTCGACTCCTACGACATGATGGTGAATCTGACCGGTAATCCTTCCGTGAGTCAGATCCTCGAGGAGACGGAGGCATTCCTGCGAAAGCTCAATAACCGGTCATGAACATCAACAAGCTCAAAGGGACTGGAGTCGCTCTCGTGACTCCTTTTGACAGGTCCGGCAACATCGATTTTCCGGCCCTGCGTAAACTTGTAGAGCATTGCATACGCGGAAAGGTCGATTACCTCGTGCCTATGGGGACGACGGGAGAATCCGTAACCCTTTCTGCAAAAGAACGACGTGCCGTCGTCGACTTCATCGTGGAGATCAATCGCGGACGAGTACCTGTCATGATGGGGCTTGGCGGAAATAACACGGAAGAGGTACTTCGATCGTTCGACGACTACGACTTTGACGGGATAGCCGCAGTACTTTCGGTTTCGCCATACTACAACCGGCCTTCCCAGACCGGTATCATCAGACATTATAAAGCGATAGCCCGTCAAAGCCCCGTCCCCGTCATCGCATACAATGTCCCTGCAAGGACCGGTTCCGCCATGGAAGCGACCACCACCCTTGAGTTGGCCTACGGTGCCGACAACCTAGTAGGTATCAAGGAAGCTTCCGGCAGCATGGAACGGGTGATGGCGATCCTTCAGGATCGGCCTTCGGGATTTCTTGTCATCAGCGGCGACGATGCCCTGACCTTGCCGATCATCGCATGTGGCGGAGATGGTCTGATATCGGTGATTGCCAATGCCTATCCACGTGAGACTTCCGGCATGGTAAAGGCGGCGCTCGCCGGCGACTACAAGTTAGCCCGCAAGCATCATTACGGGTTGCTGGAAATGACGAATGCCATTTTCGCAGAGGGAAGTCCTTCCGGAATCAAGGGCCTGCTCCAGCTCAAGGGCATCTGCTCCGGGCATGTACGTATGCCGTTGGTACCTGCATCCAAGGCGTTGCTTTCCCGGCTCCATTCATTGATGTGAGCAGGCAGGAGCGGGCTCTGAACTTTCAGGGATTCCGTTTGTTCTCATCATTTACAACCGAAAATGAACAGACACCTCGCGCTTCTCCTATTCCTTTTTCTGCCTTTTTTCTCTTTTTCCCAGACCGGCACCATTCGCGGAAAGGTCGTTGATAAACTCAATCACCAACCGGTGCCTTTCGCTCCGGTAGGAATATCGGTACTTGGAGTAGGTGTCACTACCGACACTGCAGGCGTGTTCGAAATGAAGGGACTGGTGCCAGGGGTTTACAACGTGGAAGTGAACGTCCTGGGATATAAGCCGGTCACTGTATTCGAGGTGCCGGTCAGCGGTACACGGGTGAAGGTGCTTGAAATCGAGCTGGAGGAACAGTTGAAAGACCTCCGGGAGGTGGAAGTCAGGCCGGATGCATTCGTACGCAAAGAAGAATCCCCTCTATCGGCCTACACGATAGGGGAAGTGGAGGTGAAGAGGAATCCCGGCTCCAACCGCGACGTCTCGAAAGCGCTGCAATCCTTGCCCGGCGTCGCCGCTACCGCCAGTTTCCGTAACGACCTGATCATCCGTGGAGGTTCTTCGTATGAGAACAGATTCTACCTCGACGGTGTCGAGGTCCCCAACATCAATCATTTTTCCACCCAAGGGGCGACGGGAGGTCCCGTAGGAATGATCAATGTCGATTTTATACGTGACGTGGATTTCTATTCCGGCGCTTTCCCTGCGCAGCGCGGCAATACGCTCAGTTCGGTCCTGGATTTCAAGCTCAAGGAAGGACGATCCGATAAGACCGGGTATACCTTCAGCCTTGGTGCCACGGACCTGGCCGCCACCATC
The DNA here is from genome assembly GCA_046052345.1 of Bacteroidota bacterium. Classification (GTDB taxonomy): domain Bacteria; phylum Bacteroidota; class Bacteroidia; order AKYH767-A; family 2013-40CM-41-45; genus Pollutiaquabacter. The sequence continues at coordinate 63,941 of JBJOMN010000001.1, forward strand.
GACGGGCCGATCGGCAAGGATGTCACCTACATCGCATCCTGGAGGCGTAGTTACCTGCAGTTTCTGTTCCAGGCGATCGGATTGCCTTTCCTGCCGAGGTACGATGATTTCCTTGCGAAGGTCCGATGGAAGATCGATGACAGGAACGAGATCACTTTCATCGGGTTGGGTGCCGACGACGTGGTCACTTTGAACGAGGAAGACAACGAAACGGAATACCAGAAATACGTACTCGGATACATCCCCGAGAACAGTCAGTGGAATTATACTACGGGAGCTTCTTACAAGCACTACCGCGAGAAAGGCTATTCGACAGTGGTTCTCAGCCGGAATGTGCTGTACAATCAGGCGTTGAAATACCAGGGTAACGACGAAAGCTCGGAGGCCAATAAGGTCCTTCAGTATTCCAGCCGGGAGACGGAGAACAAACTCCGTTGGGAAAACGTCCTCCGTACGAACGGATGGAAGGCTGTATACGGAGCAGCCCTCGAAAGTGCGGAATACTCCACCAATACGTTCAACCGGCTTCCCTTCGGTACGGTTGTCGATTATACCTCGGCTGTCACGTTATTCAAATACGGTGCTTTCGCACAGCTTTCCCGTTCATTTTTCTCGGACAAGTTGTCCGTATCTGCCGGCATGCGCATGGATGCGAATTCCTACAGTGCCGTCATGTCGAATCCACTAGATCAGCTTTCCCCGCGCATAGCGGCCTCCTGGGCGTTTACGGACCGGATCAGGTTGAATGCCAATGCTGGCAGGTACTACCAGTTGCCCCCTTATACGGTGCTGGGTTACAAGGATGCATCCGGAGAGTTCGTCAACCGTCCGGCGGCGAAATATATCCGCTGCGATCATCTTGTGGCCGGCGTCGAATACACGACTAAGAAAGCGCTGCGGGTGGCGCTGGAAGGATTCCGCAAGATGTACAGCCGCTATCCGTTCGACCTGCGCGATTCCGTCAGCCTTGCGAATCTCGGCAACGATTTCGGTGTTATAGGGAATGTGCCGGTGTCAAGCGATAATGAAGGCATTTCCACCGGTGTGGAACTTTCTGTGCAACAGAAGTTCAACGGACACCTCTACGGCATCTTCGCGTACACTTTCCTGCGCAGCGAATTCCAGGACATCAATGGGAATTATATCCCTTCCAGCTGGGATTACCGTCATTCCGTCAGTCTTACAGGCGGTTATTATTTCAAGAGGAACTGGGAAGTAGGAGCGAGGTTCCGCTATAACAGCGGACAGCCGTACACTCCCTACGATACCGTCACCTCCCTGCAGGCGTCCAATTGGGATATCACCGGTCAGGCCATCCCTGACAGGTCCCGGCTTAACGCATCGGTTACCGGCCCTTTCCGTCAGCTCGACATTCGCGTCGACAAGAAATACTTTTTCACAAAATGGAGCCTTGACCTGTACCTCGATATCCAGAATCTGCTGGGATCGAAGACTGTCCAGCAGCCGTTTTTGACTGCCGAACTGGATGCGAACGGGAATCCTGTACCGGATACCGGCAATCCGGGCAGCTATGAGGCAAATTTCATTGAAAATGTTTCAGGAAACAGGATTCCGACCATCGGTTTCGTAGCGGAATTCTGATGATTATTCCGCTTCCGGGTTAACGGAAATTGGCTACATTTACTTCAAGCTAATTCACCATGAAAACCCGTCTTTTTTTCTTGTCCGCAATGTTGTGTTTCACCTTCAAAGGTGTGAATGCCCAGATCACCATTGGTACGGCTGATCTTCCGTCAGCGAATGATACATTCCGGCTATCGGTAGCGAACCCTCCTGCTGGTGCCGATTTCACACTCACCGGAGCTAATTACAACTGGGATTTCTCGCAACTGGTTCCTCAGTCGCAACGCGTAGATACTTTCTTTCCGGTTTCAGCCACCGGGAATTTTCAGTTCCTCTTCGGCTTCAGTTCCAACCTGGCTACCAAGGGCGGTAATTTCAACGTCGGTACGGGTCCTGTAGGTGCTACGGGAACGGATGTATATAATTTCTACAAAAACAGTACAGCTTCCTATGCCCAGACGGGCCTTGGTGCATCATTCAACAACCTGCCCATCCCGTCGATTTTCAATCCCAAGGATCTGGTCTATTCTTTTCCGCTTAGTTTCGGTGACCGCGACAGCTGCTTCTCTTCGTATGCTCTGGATCTGAGTCCGCTTGGTATTTATTTCAGGGGTGACCGGAATCGGATCAATGTCGTTGACGGTTGGGGTACGCTTACCACCCCCTTCGGAAGCAGGAACGTGATCCGTGTGAAGACCACCGTTGTAGAGGTGGACAGTATCCATATCGATACTTTCGGTATCGTCTTCGGTACTACGCTTCCGCCGACCACCACTGTAGAATACAAATGGCTCGCAGCAGGCGAAGGCGTACCTTTCCTGCAGGCCAATACCGGCCAGAACGGAACCGTTAACCAGATCATCTACCGCGACCAGCGACGTTCTCTGATCGGGGTGGAGGAGATCGATGCCGCCGACGGTCTTGAAGTCTATCCGAACCCCTCCTCGGACGCCCTTTTCATTTCCAACAGCAACTCCAAGAGATTTTCATGCTCGTTATCCCTGCTTGATGTCCAGGGGAAAGTCGTGCTGTCCAGGTCTTTGGAAATGTTGCCCGGAGAAACGGCACGTATAGACTACGAAGGAAGACTCTCCCCGGGTCAGTATGTGCTGCATCTTCAGTCGGGAACCGATATCCGTGTCAAACTGATCACGGTAGCAGGAAGCCGATAACGGCTTCCGCCGCTGAAGGCCGTAATCAAATCAGGAAGTACGGAGTGAATTCTTCCGGTCGGCCATTTTTACGGCCGTCACTGCCGCCTCTATGCCTTTGTTCCCATGTATGCCGCCCGCCCTGTCAAGGGCCTGTTGCATCGTGTCAGGAGTGAGGACACCGAAAACGAACGGTATGCCTGCAGAAAGGTTCAGTTGCATCAGTCCGTTGGCAACGGCTTCGCAGATGAAGTCGAAGTGACGGGTTTCTCCCTGGATGACGCAGCCCAGGCAAATGACGGCCGAGGGTTTCAGTTGTTCGGCCAGCCATTTGGCTCCCAACGGCAATTCATAGCTTCCGGGGACATTGAGCCGGTGCAGGTCTTTTTCGTCGGCTCCAAGGTCGGTCAACGCCTTGCGTGCCCCTTCAAAAAGGGTTTCCGTCACCTCGTGGTTCCATTCCGAAACGACGATGCCGAAGGTCATTCCCTTCGCTGAAACACCTTCGGGGGAATAATCCGACAAGTTCTTGTGGGCGGATGACATGGTCTGTGGTATTATCAGGTCAAAAAAAATCGGGCTGATGGATAGTATCAGCCCGTTTGAAATTTGAATGACCGCGAATCATTCGCCGGCCAAAGCGTTCGCGCGGGCGATGTAACGGTCTGCCTGGGCGCCTTCGGAAGAAGTAGGATAGTCCTTCTTGATACGTTCGTAGACCGTGATAGCATCCTTGTATTCCCCTTTCGATTCCAGAGCACCACCGAGTTTCATCAGCATGATGGGCGTCGAGAAATTGTTCGGGTTTTCCTTGGAAGCCTTTTCGTAAAAACCGATCGCTTCCTCGGTGTTGTTGAGCTCCATGTAAGCGTCGCCGATCGCACCCAAGGCCAGGGAACCTGTAATCCGGTCTTCCCCGTCGTAACTTTTAAGTGCCTCAATCGCCTTATCGTACTCCTTGAGGCGCATATAAGACATGCCCAGGTAATATTTGGCAAGATTACCGGAAGGACTTACCGAGTATTCACTGGCGATTTCCTCGAAACCGGGATTGTTACCGTCTCCGTTGACAGCCAGTTTCAGGGAATCGTTTTTGAAATATTCTTCGGCATGGAACATCACGGCTTGCGCATCGCGCTCCTTGCCGGCCACGTATACTTTCTGGTAGAACAGGTAACCACCGACGGCAACGACGAGAGCGCCGACGATGATGCTGAGGCTTTTACGGTTACTTTGTATGAAATCCTCGGTCTTGCCGATGACCTCTTGGACTACCTGGTCCTGGTTGGTTTGATTTTCAGACATTTTATGACCTTTTGTTGAAAATTGACTGCAAAAATAACCTTTTTATCCGAGCTTCCAACCCCGGATTGGGCACATCTCCCTGTTTATCAACAGTGAGAAGGGATTCAAAAACAGCCGAAAAACGCCGTATTTTGCACTTATGAAACATCTATCGATCATCTTCCTCGGAATCTTGTCAATGGTAACTTACGGTTGCGGTAACAAGTCCTCTGAGGGCAATTACGGAGCGCAAGTGGACACTACCGTCTATCTGTCACCGGATGAGGTTTTCAACGGTTTGGACAGTGCCATCTCTGTCGATTGTACGGTCAAAGGAACCGTTACGGAAGTTTGTCAGGCCGAAGGCTGCTGGCTGAAGTTGAAAAAGTCGGACGGTTCAGGACTCCTGGTACGGGCGAAGGGACATTCTTTCACGGTCCCGAAAGACATTGCCGACCATACCGTTTATGTGACCGGTATCGCCCGTTTCGATACAACGGATGTGGAGACACTCAAGGATTATGCGAAAGATGCCGGCAAGTCTCAGGCAGAGATCGATTCCATCACATCTCCTGAAATCACGCCGCTTATCGAAGCCGAAGGAGTGCTGGTCCGTTGAGGGAAATGAAAAGCGACTCGCCCCCGAAGGTGAAATTGGTGGAATGCCCGCGCGATGCCATGCAGGGATGGCCGGAGTTCATTCCTACGCAGTTGAAGATACGCTACCTGAACAGCCTGTTGAGGGTCGGGTTCGACACCCTCGACTTCGGCAGTTTCGTATCCCCCAAAGCGATACCCCAACTCAGTGACACGGCGCAAGTGCTGGAAGGACTCGAGCTTGAAGGCGTGGACACGGGTCTTTTGGCCATCGTTGCGAATGTGCGAGGTGCTTCCGAGGCCGCAGCTTTCCCGCAAATCCGTTACATCGGATTTCCTTTTTCCGTCTCCGAAGAATTCCAGAAGCGCAACACGAATTCAACGCAAGAGGAATCGCTGCAGCGGGTGGAAGAGATCCTTGCCCTTTGTCAAAGGCATGGCAAGGAGGCAGTACTGTATCTGTCCATGGGATTTGGAAATCCTTACGGCGATCCCTGGTCGCCTGAAATAGTGACCGGCTGGGCCGTACGTCTCGCCGGTATGGGCGCCGGTATACTGGCGCTCGCGGATACGGTAGGCGTAAGTACGCCGGAGAACATCCGTTTGTTATTTTCCACCCTTATTCCGGAACTGCCGGCGGTTGAAATAGGAGCGCACCTGCATTCCCGGCCATCCTCCTGGAAGGAGAAGGCGGAGGCGGCTTACGGCTCAGGCTGCCGGCGTTTTGACAGCGCTTTTCGCGGCATTGGAGGCTGTCCGATGGCAGCCGATGAGCTCGTCGGCAATCTCGCCACCGAGGAACTGATCGGCTTTTTTGGCGGGTCTTCGTCGTTAGGTCTGGATCCTGCCGCCGTTTCGGATTCCTTGCTGTTGTCCGGTCAGGTATTCCACGGATGATTTCGTCTCTTTTTCAACAGGATGATTCGATAAAGCCCCTGTCAGGCGCGGTTTTTGAAGGTCAATCAACGTTATTTTTGCAGGACCATGAAACGAACGTTTTCCGTTGACCGCAAAAGGACCGATATCCTTTCGCTTCTCCTTGTTCTCCTAGTGCTGGCCTCACAGCACGTTGCTTCCGCCCAGGTTGGATATGTCCGTGTGAAAGGGAAAGCAAGGAGCAGCAATGCTCCGCTCAACGGTGTCACCATCAATGTTTCATCGGCCGGAGGCCAGACCCAGATCATCCTGACCCAGGAAAACGGCACGTATGATTTCAATCTTGCACTGCAGAAGAATTTCACGCTTTCTTTTGTAAAGCCGGGAATGGTGACGAAAGTGATTGAATTCAATACGACGGTTCCCGGCGACCAGACGGATATCATCTTCGAGAAGATCTTCGACATGGATCTGTTCACCGACCAAGGGGGCATCTCCCAGAATAATTCCATGAATAAACCGGTCGCCCGTTTCGCTTACGATCCGAACGTGGAGGATTTTGAATTTGACGCGAACTATTCCAAACAGGTCAAAGCCGAGCAACTGGAAGCCAGAAGAGCGATTGAAGAGCAGGAGAAACTCAGGGAGAAATCGCGACTTGATTCATTGAACAGACTGTGGACGGATTCGCTTGCCAAATCAAAAGACTGGGAGGCCAAATTGGCTGTGATTCGTGCCGAGCAGGAAAAGGCGCGCAGGGATTCATTGGCCAAGGCTCAGGAGCAAGCAAAGCTTCAGGCCGCCGCTGCTGCACGTGAAAAAGCCCGGCAGGACTCCCTGGCCAAGGCCCAGGCGGAGGCCTTGCGTCAGCAGGAAATCGCCGAGCAACGCGAAAAGAACCGGCGGGATTCACTGGCAAGAGCGGAGCGTGAACGTGTGCGTCTGGACTCCCTTGCCGCAGTAAAGGCTGCCGCGGAGGCTGCTGCAAAAGCCGCGGAAACGGCCCGACTGCAGCAAAAGGCCCGTCAGGATTCGATTCAGGCCGCAGCCAAGGCAGAACAGGATCGAAAGTTACAGGAGGCTGCGGAGAAGCAACGTCTTGCATTGTTGGAGAAACAACGACAGGATTCGTTATCGAAAGCGGAGGCCGCCTTCAAGATCCGTCAGAAGCAGATAGCTGATTCGACTGAAAAAGCGAATGCAGCTTTGGCGCGTCAGCAGGCGGAGGAGCAGAAAAAGCAGGAAGAGCTGGCCAAGGCACGTGAAAAAGCCCGACAGGATTCGCTTGCAAATGCAGCCCTCTTGCAGAAGCAGCGGGAACAGGAGGAAAAGCTGCGTGCACAGGCCGCAGTGGATTCCTCGCGGAAGGCGCAGGCGGATCTGGCCGCCCGTCAAGCGGAGGAGAAGAAACAGCAGGAGGCAGCCGCCAGGGCCCGTGAAAAGGCTCAACAGGATTCCCTGCTTGCCGCCAACGAACGGGCTGCCCGGGAAAAAGCGCAAGCAGACGCGGCGGAGAAGGCACGATTGGAGAAGCTGGCCGCTGAAGCGGCAGCCGCCAAGGCGCTCCTTGCTGAGACAAACAGACAGGCCGAGCAGAACAGAAAGGATTCTCTCGCCGCTGCTGAAAGACAACGGCTTGCCATGATTGCAGAAAAGAATCGCAAGGATTCCGTCGATAAGGCGGAGGCTGCAGCCAAAGCGCAGGCGGATGCGGATGAAAAAGCCAGACAGGAGGAGCTTAGAAAGCAGCGGTTGGCTCAGGAAAAAGCTACGCAGGATTCCTTGACTCAACTGGCTAAGGAGGCGGCAGAGAAGGAGGAAGCAGAACGTCAGGCACGGGCTTATGCAGAGATACAGGCCAGAAAGGAAATGCAGGCGAAATCCGCGCAGGTCAAAACGGAGACAAAAGCCGCCCCTGCTGCCGGAAAGGCCAGTGCTGCCGCGCCCAAGATAAAGGACTCCGATTATCAGGAAGGGATCACCGAGGAGACCATCACAGAAAGCAACCGTTCGATCAAACGTGTTGTCATCAAAGTGGACGGCAAGGCTGACGATTATCAAAAAGTGGTGTATAACTGGGGCGGAATTTTCTATTTCAAGAACGAGATGTCCATCACCCAGACCACCTTCGAACAGGATATCAAAAATGCCCGTGCCACACTCAAGAAGTGAAGTGTCGGAACCGACGACCATGCTCCTGAGGTTTGCCTGTTTTGCTAACTTCGCTTGCGCATTTTTGGAGCAATCATGACGAACAGACAACGCCCCGTCATTCTGGTCACTAACGATGACGGGATTACCGCACCGGGCCTTCATGCCCTTGTGGATGCAGTAAAAGACCTTGGTGACATTCTGGTAGTCGCCCCGGACAGTCCGCAGTCCGGCATGGGTCATGCCATTACGCTCAACCGTCCGCTGCGGCTGGACAAGGTCGATGTGCACGGCGAGCATGACTGGTACCAGTGCAGCGGCACACCGGTCGACTGTGTCAAATTGGCGATCGACAAGCTCCTGCACTTCAAACCGGATCTTTGCCTGTCAGGAGTCAACCATGGCAGCAATTCTTCCATCAATGTCATTTATTCCGGCACCATGTCGGCCGCCATGGAAGGTGCCATCGAGGGTATTCCCTCGGCAGGTTTCTCACTGCTGAATTATTCACTCGATGCCGATTTTACGGCTGCGAAGGCGGTCGCACGGAAAGTGGCGCAGAACATCATTGCCAACGGATTGCCGACCGGCTCCTTGTTGAATGTCAACATTCCTTACCTCCCGCTGGACGGGCTCAAAGGAATGAGGATCTGCCGTCAGGCCGCTGCCAAATGGCAGGAGGAATTCGACGAGCGTGTCGATCCGAACCGCCGCAAGTACTACTGGCTGACCGGAAAGTTCGTCAATCAGGACAAAGGCGAGGATACGGACGAACACGCCCTGGCGAACGGCTATGTATCGATTGTTCCGGTATCATTTGATTTCACGGCGCATCATGCCATTCCTTTCCTTAACGAGCAAGGCTATGAGCTTTAAGGACGTGGTCGGCGAAGACCGTCTTCTCAAAGGAGTCGCCGTCGGATTGGTGGCCGTTCCGTTGGTCTATTGGGTGCTGGAAGGCTTCGGTTCATTGTTATCGGAAGCATCGGGGAATCCTGAAATCTTCCGTGCGCCGCGCGTCCAGTTATACGCGTTGGCGACCCTGATCATACTTTGCAGGATACTCATGGTCAACATGAAACTCGAAGAGACAGGGAGAGGTATGTTATTGGTGGTATGTCTCTCGGCATTCGGTTATCTGTTCTACAGTTACAAGATCCGTCATGGCTTCTGAGAATGGATTCAGCCGACAAAGCCTTACCGGCTGGCTCACCGGATTGTTGGCACCTCCTGCCGGATTCACGGTATTCTGCTATTTCTTCTTCTCAGGACAGACCATTACCGAGGTTTGGCGGATGTTCGAAGAGCGGCATGTTCTTCCGCATGTCATCAGTCTTTCCGTCATCGTGAACCTTGTCTGCTTCTTCGCTTTCCTGAAGGCCGACAAGGATGCTTCAGCAAGGGGAGTCTTGGGCGCCACCTTCCTATACGTCTTTGTGGTCCTTTATCTCAAATTCCTCTGATGCGTTACTATATCATCGCCGGCGAGGCTTCGGGCGACCTTCATGCGTCCAATCTCATGCGGGAGCTCAGGAGGAAGGATCCTTCCGCCGAATTCCGCTGTTGGGGCGGCGACCTGATGCAACAGGAGGGAGGTGTGCTTGTCCGCCACTTCCGTGACCTGGCCTTCATGGGTTTTGCGGAAGTACTGATGAACATTCGTACCATCCTCCGTAATCTAAAAGCCTGCAGGGAAGATATTCTCAGCTATTCTCCGGATGTCCTGATATTGGTGGATTATCCCGGATTCAATCTCAGGATCGCACGATTCGCCCATGAAAACGGGATCCGTGTCGTCTATTACATTTCTCCTCAGGCTTGGGCCTGGAAGGAATCGCGTGTAAACGTCATCAAGAAGGTCGTTGATCGTATGCTGGTGATACTTCCTTTCGAAGTGGATTTCTACCGGAAACACCATTATCCGGTCCATTTCGTAGGTCATCCGTTGCTGGATGCTGTTGAACGCCACCGGCCTGAGAAGGATGAAGATCTTGGATTGTCAGGAGATGCCCGGCCTTTGATCGCACTGCTTCCGGGAAGCAGAAGACAGGAGATTCTCGCCAAACTTCCGATCATGCTCTCCGTCGTGGATCGATTTCCGGAGTACAGATTCGTGATTGCGGGAGCGCCTTCCCTCGATCATTCCGTTTATGAAGAGGTTTTGAAAGGGCGCCCTGTACCGGTCATCTCCGGAAATACCTACGGCATTCTCCGAAAGTCACATGCCGCACTCGTCACCTCGGGTACTGCTACGCTCGAGACGGCGCTGTTCAATGTCCCCCAAGTCGTCTGTTACAAGGCGAATCCCGTATCCTACAGCATTGCTAAACGTCTGGTCAAGATACGCTTCATATCCTTGGTCAACCTGATCATGGACCGAGAGATCGTACGCGAACTCATTCAACAGGATCTTGATTCCCTGAATCTGGAGCGGGAACTCCGGAAGATCCTTGAAGGCCCTGACCGTGAAAAAATGCTCCTTGAATACGTAGAGTTACGGAAGGCGCTGGGAGGACCAGGTGCTTCGGCCAAAGCCGCCGATATCATCATAGACTTCCTGACGGAATCCCGCTAAAGGCTGGTTACTTTCCGGTGTGTTTTTTTATACCCGGCAAATCAGCCCTGTCAGGCGATAGCTTGCGGTTGTGTATGAGGCACGTCTGAGGCCGCTGGCCCGATCGGTTCCGTTTTTTCTGGCCGGCATCTGGAGCGGTACAGGCACTGTATCCGATCCTGTTTTTGCCTATGTCCTGCTTTTTGTATCACTGTATTGGTTGTCGCTGCGGATTTTCAGTATCCGTAACTGGCTTTCCTATACGGATCGATGGAAAGTCGGAGCCGCTTTATATGTCGGACTTTTCGCTGCCGGATATTTGACAGGACATCTGCAGGACGAAAGACTGTCACGGAGTCATCTTTCTCACAGGAAAATGACGGCTTTCATCGGCGAACTGGTTTCTGAGCCGGTTAAAAAAGGTTCACGGTACCGAGCCGTAATGAAGGCTGAAGCCGCTCTGCAACAGGGAGAGTGGTCTGCGGTTTCCGGAAGGTTAGTCATCTATTTCCCCGAGGGAAATCCGATGACAGGATATTCCATCGGCAGCCGTTTTTTAATCGGCTCTTCCTGCAGGCCCGCCGAACCTCCGCGCATTCCGGGGCAGTTTGATTTCCGGGAGTGGCTTTCGCGAAAGCAGGTGTATGACATTTGCCGGCCGAGCCCCGGTCAATTCTGCTTTTTGCAATCCGATAGCGGGTTCTCCCTCGAGCGATTCATGTCAGACATGCAAAAGAAACTCATCGGGATATTCCGTTCAGCAGGATTTTCAGGGAATGATCTGGGTGTCGTTTCGGCACTCGTCCTGGGTGATGACGATGGAGTTGACAATTCGCTGTTGCATGCTTTTTCCTCTTCAGGTACGCTGCATGTGCTCTCCGTTTCCGGTATGCATGTCGCGGTGATACATCTTGCGGTCGAACGTCTCCTTGCGGTTTTCTACCGACGTAAAAGAAACCACTGGTCGAAGACGACGATTTCCATGCTCTTCCTTTGGTCGTACGCATTGCTGACCGGCTTCTCTCCCGCGGTGCGCCGCGCAGCTTTGATGCTTTCCCTGGTGCTGGTCGGAAAGACACTGAATCGCCCGGCGGATATCTGGAACCTGCTTGCAGGTTCCGTACTGATCCTGGTGGCTTTCCGGCCGGGCTTGCTCTTCGAAAGCGGATTTCAGCTTTCGTATGCAGCGGTGGCCGGAATCCTCGGGTTTTATCCATGGCTCTCGGAGAGAGCAGGGGAAGGAGGGCGGCTAAGCGGGTTTGTCATCAGGTCCGTATGTGTAGCCCTGTCCGCTCAATGGTTTACCTTCCCGTTGGGACTCTATTACTTCCATCAATTCCCCAATTATTTCCTTCCGGCGAACCTGGTGATCATTCCGTGGTCAACGGCCGTAATGTTCGGCGGGATCCTGTTGCTGTTCCTTCATCCCTTCCAAGGATTGTTCATGGCTGCCGCTCCGCTACTGAAATGGCTTACCGGCGGATTGAACCGAACAGTCCTGCTTTTCGACCGCTTACCCCGGGCACAGACTTCCGGCATATGGATTTCCGGCTTCGAATGCGTACTGTTGCTTGGGGCTGTCATACTGCTGACGCTATTCCTGACATCACGCAGGAATGTATGGTTGTTCCGTTCGCTGATAGTCCTTCTCTCTTTTTTCGGCTTGAGGATAGGGGACATCCGTTCGGTATGCGAACGAAATTCTGTCATATCCTGGAACAGCGGCCGGTTGCCTGTTTCCTTAGTCTGCGGCCGACGCTCACTCACGATCGGCAACGACAACGAAGCCGATTCCATCCGGATTTCGAACGGTCTGGATGCGCTGGGTGTATCGCGCACAGAAAGATATTCAGTAGATACCTTTGTGCCGGAAAGTGCATTGCGAATGGGTTTCCCTGCACTGATCATCGGGGAGCTTTTACTGCTTCCCGACACCACTTTCAAGGTCACTGCCGATAGTCCCGGGCAACGTAATTTCAATTACCGGTGAAGGACGCCAGCGTGAAATTCTCCTTGACACGGGGCCCTTTTTCGGTCGCGGTAAGGCGGGCGCACTCGTTCACCGGATCATGTTCGAAAAACAACGTCCATTCCTCACGGACTGCCCGGTCCAGGAATAAGGACTTCTCCTCCATGGTCATCAGCGGACGCGTGTCATAGCCCATGACATAGGGCAGCGGTACATGAGCGGAAGTCGGGATAAGATCCGCGCAGTAAACCACAGTTCCTTTATCTGTTTTGATCACAGGCAGCATCATGGCGTCCGTGTGGCCGTAAACATAATATAAGCCGAATCCGGGGGCCAGCTCATCTCCCTCGCGGTGGTAGCGCAAGTGCCCGCTTTCCAGGATAGGAAGTATGTTTTCTTTCAGGAAACTCGCTTTCTCCCTCGGATTAGGTTCGGTAGCCCATTTCCAATGCCGCTCATTCGACCAGTAGGTCGCATTCGGAAAGCAAAGTTCCATCCCGCTGCCGTCCGGCTTGCGTCGCAGGCTTCCGCCGCAATGGTCGAAATGAAGATGTGTCAGAAGGACATCGGTGATGTCCGACTCGTCGTATCCGAGTTTTTTCAGTGAACGTTGCAGGCTGTCCTCACCGTGCAGGTAGTAGTGAGAAAAGAACTTCTGGTCCTGTTTGTCACCGATGCCGTTGTCGACAAGTATCAGCCGGTCGCCTGTCTCCACCAGCAGGCAACGCATCGCCATTTCAATCATGTTGTTTTCATCAGCGGGGCAAAGTCGCTGCCAGATGGATTTTGGTACTACACCGAACATGGCGCCGCCGTCGAGTTTGAAATACCCTGTGTCGATAGTGTGAAGTCGCATGGAGAGGGATTTGAAACAAAGGTACGAGTTAAAGGCGCTGTTGGTAAACCGGTTGAAACAACGTTTCCCGCTGTTCGGTGACAGGACACCGTTTTCTGAAATTAGCCTTCTGGATAACACCTTTCCATGACCGACCGACTTCCGGATACGTATCATTTCATCGCCATCGGTGGTGCAGCCATGCACAACCTGGCTCTGGCCCTCCACGAAAAGGGCTGTACGGTGACAGGTTCTGACGATGAGATCAACGAGCCGTCACGCTCCCGACTAGCCGCCGCCGGCCTCCTGCCCGATACCATCGGATGGTTTCCGGATCGGATCCATAGCGGTTTGGATGCCGTCATCCTCGGAATGCATGCCCGTGCGGACAATCCCGAGCTGAAGGAAGCGGAACGGCTGGGGATTCCTGTATACTCTTATCCGGAATTCCTTTACGAGCAATCGAAGGACAAGCAGCGTGTGGTGATCGGCGGAAGCCATGGCAAGACGACCATCACGTCCATGATCCTTCATGTGCTCCGGCAGTGCGGATGTGATTTCGATTACATGGTAGGAGCCAAACTCGAGGGTTTTGACACGATGGTCCGTATCAGCGACGCTCCTGTCATCATTCTCGAAGGCGATGAATATCTTTCATCGCCCATCGACCGCCGCCCCAAGTTCCACCTTTACCAGGCCGACATCGGTGTAATCAGCGGCATCGCATGGGATCACATCAACGTTTTTCCTACGTTCGAGGATTACGTCCTCCAGTTCCGGATTTTCGCAGACGCGATTCCTGCCGTAGGCGCATTGATATTTTGTCAGGAAGATCCTGAAGCAGCCGCGGTAGTCGGTTCGTCCACTTCGGATGCCAGAAGAATTCCCTACAATGTCCCGGCTCACCGTATTGAGGACGGCACAACCTACCTGACCACTCCCGGAGGTGAGGTGCCCCTGAGGGTGTTCGGAAAACATAATCTCTTGAATCTGGAGGCGGCACGTCGTGTCTGCAACCTGCTTGGTGTTTCGAACAGTGACTTCTACGAAAGCATTTCTACTTTCAATGGCGCAGCGCGCAGGCTCGAACCGCTCGGTCGGAGCAGCCGCGTGTCAGTATTCAAGGATTTTGCACATTCTCCATCCAAGCTACGTGCGACGACAGAGGCCGTACGATCCCAGTACCCTACTCGGCGTCTCATAGCCTGCATGGAGCTGCATACCTTCAGCAGCCTGAACGACCGTTTTCTGGACGAGTATGCAGGCTCCATGAACGGTGCGGACGTGGCCATGGTGTATTTTAATCCGCGAACCATAGCGCACAAGCGTCTTCCTGACATTTCTGCCGAGCGCGTGGCCGATGCGTTCGGTCATCCGGCCTTACAGGTCTTTACGGATTCCTCCCGAATGCTTGCTGCTTTGATGGACATGGATTTCAATGAATCGGTACTTTTGTTGATGAGCTCCGGGAATTTTGACGGCTTGGTGCTGGAAGAAATCGCCCGACAGGTCGTTCAAAAAACATTGCTTTCTGTATGATTCGGTTTTTTGCCAAGAGAACGGTCTTAAGGAGTTTCCTTGCTGTGATATTGCTTCCCCTGTCATCCTACGGGCAACGTTCGGTCATTCCTGCTTCCGCTACCTTGACCGATCGTTATCCCAAACGCCTGGGTCATCTGCGTTCGTCCGGATTCCTGTTCGATATCGGGAAGGTCTTCAACAACGAGACCCGCTCGGACACATTGTGGTTCTTCAACGAATGGGAGTATCCGATGAATGTACGGGTTGTCGGACCGGCCAACGATCCCTTCCGACTGCCGGCCGATGTTTCACTTTCGCCGGTTGAGCGGGTCCTGTCTCCGGGAAAGGAAGGATTTCTGATTGTGACGGTGGATGGCCGAAAGTCGGAAAGACTGGGTTTTCAGCTCGATAATTTCAGGCTGCTTACGGATGATTCCGTTTCGCGCATCAAGAACCTGTCTGTCGCCTCTTACATCGCAGAGTTTTTTCCGCCCCTAACTTCTGCCGATTCCGCGGTGCTTCCCAAGGTAAGTGTGCCCAACAGGAAAATCGATTTTGGAAAAACTGTAAAAGGAAAGACCGTCAAGGTCGATTTCTATGTGCGTAACGACGGCAGAGGAAATCTTTCTGTCCGCAATGCCTATTCCGGTAGCCGCGACTTGCGATTTGAATTTTCGAAACAGCTTATCCCGCCCTCGGATTCGGCACGCATGACCGTCGAATTCGATACGCGTGAGAGAAAACCCGGGCCCAGCCTTCATCGCATCAGTGTGTTCGTCAACGACCCGGCTGAACCGGAGATTAGGCTGGAATTGAGCGGAAAGGTGGAGTGAATCCCCCTACAACAGCAGGCCTTTGAGGAACAGATAGGCAAGGCTGAAATAGATGACCAGACCGGTCACGTCCACCAGCGTGGCTATGAATGGGGCGGACGAGATGGCCGGATCGATGCCGGCGCGGCGGAGCAGCAACGGCAGCATGGAACCGGAAAGTGTTCCGAAGAGTACGACACCTACCAATGATAGGCTTACTGTCAATGCGATCATCATCCAGTGCGGACCGTAAACGTCCGTGAACATGGTCCATGCTGCTATCCTCAGGAATCCGATGATTCCGAGGATGGAGCCGAGGACGAGTCCGGAAAGAAGCTCACGCCGCATGACTCTCCACCATTGTTCCAAGGTAACCTCGCCAAGCGCCATCGCACGGATGATCAATGTGGCTGCCTGCGACCCGCTGTTGCCTCCGGAGGAAATGATGAGCGGAATGAACAATGCCAGGATGACGGCCCTGTTGAGTTCGTCTGTGAAATACCCCATCGCACTGGCGGTCAGCATTTCACCGAGGAAGAGGATGATCAGCCAGCCGGCTCGTTTTCCGACCATCTCCCTGAAAGAGACTTTCAGATAGGGTTCTTCCAATGCTTCCGTTCCGCCGAAGCGCTGGATATCCTCCGTATCTTCTTCTTCGATGACGTCTACGACGTCGTCAATGGTGATGATGCCCAGCAGAAGACCGTTGAAATCGGTGACCGGAAGCGCCACACGGTCGGTTTGTTTGAAGAGTTCGATCGCCGATTCCTGGTCGTCCTTTGCATTCAGGGATACATATTGCAGGTCCATCAGCTCACTGACCTTCTTGTCGAGCGGTGAGAGCAGGAAATCGCGCACTTTGATATCGTCCAGGAGGAATCCCCTGCTATCGGTGACATAGATGATGTTCAGGGTTTCCGAGTCCTTGCCGAACATGCGGATGTGGTCCAGTACTTGCTGGACGGTCCAATGCTCTTTCACCGATATGAAATCCGGTGTCATGAGTCGGCCGATGGATTCCTCGGGATACTGCAGCAGCTGTTGGGCGGTCTTCCGTTCCTCATCGGTCAGCAGGGAGAGGTACTCCTGCAGCGTGGAGGGGGGGAGTTTCTCGAATAGCGCAGTACGGTCGTCCGGAGATATCGTGTTCAGCGTGTTGGACAGCTGATCGACCGGAAAGGATTTGAGAAGCTCGACCTGGATGTCGAAATCAAGATGTTCGAAGGTCTTGATGGCTTTTTCGGCATCAAGGACCTGGAAGACTTTTATCGCGTCGATCTCGGGAGTCGAATTGACCATTTCGGCCAATTCCTCAGGCTGCAACGTAGCGGTCAGCTGTTTAAGCTTGTAAAGGTTACGGGTAACCAGCCGCTCCGCCAGGAGTTCTTTTTCTTCGACGCTGACCATGAATGAATCCGGAATCTGCAAGATAGGGATTGCGTCAGGATGTCAGGATCGCCGAATACCGTCTTTTCAACAGCTTTTCGTGGCTATGGCCATAAAAAAGAGCCGTCGGTTTTCACACCGACGGCCCCCCACACGAAAACATGAACACAAAAACTATTACTAAACTAACGCTGCGGACCGGTGTTTGTTGGGGTGAAAACATGGCTTTACAATACTGTGACATTTTTTAACAGCTGTTAACGGAATCTCGTTAAAAAACGCCTTTCCCGGCACGGGAGACTAACCGAATGACAGGTACTTTTGCCTAATAATCCCGTCTACTATGAAAATATCATTGGGAATCGGATCCCGAGTCCGCCACCCCGAATATGGCGAAGGCGTAATCATCCAGGTCAAACCGGAAGATTACATGGTCACATTCATGCAACATGGCATGCGTGAGATCGAGCGCACCTACCAAGGCTGGGAAGTGATCGATGCAAACGACATGGACAACGACCTCGTATCCCTGGCGGATATCGAAGTCCTGCTTGTCAACGTGCTGCGTAAATATTCCGATATTCAGGAAAGGGTGGAAATGGGATCGAAATGGACCGGCGGCAAACTGATCATTCAGCCGGCGGACGGATCTCTCAAGCCCAAGGAGGTGCCCATCGATGTATTCTTCAATAAGATCGTCATGCTGCGCGACCGATTACGCGTCCTGGAACAACGGATCAATGCGCACGATAAGTTGTCGGATGAAGACAAAGTGAACATCCAGCAGTATATCACCCGTTGTTACGGCTCGCTCACCACCTTCAACGTGCTGTTCCGTTACCAGACCGACGGTTTCATAGGGGAGAAGGGAAGCAGCTGAAAAGGCCTTCCGATCCTCTCCCTCCCCCTTGCATACGTACAGGCGCCTCGGCGCTGAAATCACCTGACAACCTGCCATGAACATCCTTTCCGTAGAACAGCTTTCCAAGACGTACGGAGAGAAAGTGTTGTTCAGGGAACTGAATTTCGGTATCCAGAAAGGGGAGAAGGTGGGATTGGTTGCACGGAACGGCACCGGCAAATCCACCTTGTTGCGTATCCTGGCGGGAAAAGACATTGCCGACAGCGGAACGGTCTCCAACAGGAAGGATTGCCGCATCATCTATCTCGAGCAAGAGCCCCCTTTCGATCCGGAAAAGACGGTTTCCCAGATTTTGTTCAGCTCCGACCTTCCGGTCATGACACTCATCCGAGAGTACGAGGAGCTGTTGGAGCTGCAATCCGAGAATGCCGCCAATACCGATTCCCGAAGACTTGAAGCGGTGATGGCGCGGATGGATGCCGCACAGGCGTGGGATTACGAGGCCAGGGTGCGGCAGGTATTGTCCAGACTTGATATCCACGACTTGTCAAGACCGCTTCGGGAATTGTCCGGCGGCCAGCGCAAAAGAATCGCACTTGCGGCAGTGCTGCTGGAGCAGGCCGACCTGCTTATCCTCGACGAGCCGACGAACCACCTCGATGTCGAAATGGTAGAGTGGCTGGAGGAATTCCTGAGCCGCTCTTCACTTTCGCTCCTGCTGGTCACTCACGACCGGTATTTCCTGGACAGGGTATGTTCCAAGATCTATGAATTGGACCGGGGTAAGCTGTACGGGTACGAAGGGGATTATTCCTGGTTCCTCGAGAAGAAGGCCGAGCGGGAAGAGCAGGAGTCACGCTCCGTGGACAAAGCAAGGAACCTTTACCGGACCGAACTGGAGTGGGCGAGAAGGATGCCGAAGGCGCGCGGAACCAAATCCAAATCCCGGATGGACGCATTCCATGAGCTTAAGACCAAGGTTTCGTACCGGAAGCAGGACGACCCGCTCGAGCTGGACATCAAGATGAACCGCATAGGGGGGAAGATCATCGAGTTGAAGAAAGTCTATAAGTCATTCGGTGAAAAAAAGATCCTCAAAGGGTTTGATTACACGTTCAGGACGGGTGAGCGGATCGGCATCGTCGGCAGGAACGGTTGCGGCAAGTCCACTTTTCTCAATTTGCTAACCGGCCGCGATGAACCTGATTCGGGTAAGATCAACGTCGGAGAAACCGTCGTTTTCGGATATTACTCGCAGCAAGGTCTGGAAGTCAAGACCGACAAACGTGTGATCGAAGTCATCAAGGACCACGCTGAAGTGATCCGACTGTCGGACGGCTCAAAGGTCTCTGCATCCCAGTTCCTGCAGCTATTCCAGTTTCCTCCGGAGATGCAACAGGCCTTTGTCTCCAAGCTTTCCGGTGGTGAGAAAAGAAGGCTCCATCTTCTTACCGTCCTTCTGCGCAACCCCAATTTTCTGATACTGGACGAACCGACAAACGACCTGGACTTGCTGACGCTCGCGACCCTGGAAGAGTTCCTGCTGCATTTCTCGGGCGTCCTGGTGCTTGTCTCACACGACCGTTATTTCATGGATAAGCTGGTCGATCATCTCTTTGTCTTTGAAGGGGAAGGGACCATCCGCGACTTCAACGGTACCTACTCCGAATACCGTGATGACCTCGAGGAAAGGAACACGGCGAGGAAGAAAGAAGAGGCAGACAGGAAACCGGAGGCAGCGTCGGAACGACCGAAAGCCGCAACGGTGAAAAAGCGGATGAGCTTCAAGGAAAAAAACGAGTTCGAACGGCTCGAGAAAGAGATCGCCGAACTGGAAAGCGAGAAGGAAAGGCTTACCGGCTTGCTGAATCAGGGGGCGCCCGACCACACAAGATTGCTGGAGTGGTCGACGCGTTTGGAAACCGTACTTTCGCAAATCGATGAAAAATCGCTTCGTTGGTTGGAACTGTCTGAACTTGATAACTGAACACTGACCCGCTGCCATGCTTTCCGACCTTGTCCGTCACCGCGAATCTTTTCTGGCTTTCCGTTACAAGGACTTTCGCCGCTTCCTTTCCGCCAAGTTCCTGCTGACACTAGCCCTTCAGATGCAATTCGTTGTGATCAGCTGGCAGGTCTATGAGATCACACAGGATGCACTTTCGCTGGGACTGTTGGGACTGGCAGAAGCAGTGCCGGCCGTCAGTGTAGCGCTCTACGGAGGATATGTAGCCGACCGCAGTGATAAGCGGAAAGTGCTGGTGATACTCACCTTCCTTCAGCTGGTGCTGGCATTTCTGGTATGGATGGCATCGGGTTGGATCATTTCCGGCAGGATCCAGTCCGTACTTCCTTTTTACGCCGCCATGTTCATTGTCGGCGCTTTAAGAGGATTCTACAGCCCTTCTCAGTTCTCACTCATGACGCAGCTGATTCCCCGGGAGGCCTATGCCAACTCCTCGGCCTGGAATTCCACGTTCTGGCACGTGGGTGTCGTACTCGGTTCCGCATTGGGAGGACTCTTCCTTAGTTGGTTCGGCAAGCAGGCAACGTATTTGATCGTCGCCGCATTGGTTGCTGCCGCCTTGATTCAGATTTCGCGTATCCCGGCACAGAAGGTGCAGGACGTATCTCGTTCCGAAGGGGTCTGGCAGAGCATCCGGCAGGGTCTGCGTTTCGTTTTCGACCGTCAGGAAATCCTGGGGGCGTTGTCGCTCGACCTGATCGCTGTGCTGTTCGGCGGCGCTACGGCCATGTTGCCCGCCTTCGCCAAGGATGTTCTTCATGTCGATGAGACCGGTTTCGGCCTGCTGCGTGCGGCACCTTTTGCAGGATCGGTACTCATGGCGCTCTATATGACCCGGTATCCTCCGCTGCGTAATGCCGGAAGGAAACTGCTCATCTGCGTTTCCGGCTTCGCAGGTTGCATGATTGCCTTTGCACTCAGCTCCGATTTCTACCTGTCTATGGCGATACTCGCTTTAAGCGGCGCGTTCGACAACGTCAGCGTGGTCATCCGCTCCACCATCATCCAGTATATGACTCCGGAAGACATGCGCGGCAGGGTGTCCGCAGTGAGCACCATGTTCATCTCTTCTTCCAACGAGATAGGCGCCTTTGAATCCGGATTCGCAGCGAAACTCCTCGGACTCATCCCTTCAGTGGTGGTCGGCGGAGGAATAGCCTTGTCAGCCACATTTGCAGCAGCGGCCGGACTTCCTAAGCTTAGGAAACTGCAACTCGGAAAATAGGACTTGGGAGCGGACTTTTCCCGGTGAGTACGCATCAATCACTCGTCACCCGCCTGCCCACCAGCACCTTGTGCCAGCTGCGCTCGAAGGGGATTTCCCATCGGTGACCCAGGGCTTGCAGGGTGTCGACCAGGTTGTCGAATACGATGGTGCTGTCCGTTATCTCGCCGGATTCGGCGAGTTCCTCGAAGCGTTGTTTGTCGACGACGTTGACTTTGCCGTCTTTCTTGAATGCAAAAAGCATCCTTTCCAGAAGTCTGCACTGCAAGCTGTCCTCAAGCGATTTGACGAAAGCGACCGATTTGTCGATGGAACAACCGCTGGCGCTTACAGCCTGCTGATCGACGGCGATTACGAGGAAACGGTTGTAAAAAACATTGAAAGAGGCGCAAAGAGCCTGCTGGTGCGCCGTCCAATCTTCCAAGAAGACCTTTGCGGACGCTTCTAAGGAATTGATTTCGGAGGGTGTCCATTCCCGGTCGCTGAGATAAACCCAGATCCTTGAGTCGGCAGGAAGACGATCGAAGGGAACGTACATAAGTCGGAGTTTTTAAAGTCTGACCGGAATATCCGGCAATCACTGCTTGTAAGGGATCTCTTTGACGACTGTTCCGGATTTGTAGATGATCTTCTTGACAGCCTGTCCGTTCTGGTATTCCTTCCATTCACCGTCCTCGTTGTCGTTCAAATAGTTGCCTTCCTGACGGATCAAGCCGTTTTCGTCGTACATCTTCGCCGGACCGTTAAGGGTGCCCTTGGTGTAGGTATATTCCAAGGAGATGTTGCCGTTCTGCAGATACCACTTGGTGGTACCGTCGCGCTGTCCGGCCACATAGAAACCCTCCTCCTGCAACTTCCCGTCGTCATAATAGGATTTGCGTTCCCCGTCCAGCAGGCCGTCCTTGAATGTCTCGGTCACTTTCACACGGGCGCTCTGGCTGTAGGTGACCCTGCGCCCGTCAAGTACGTCATCCGCGTAGGTTTCGTCCAGAGTTATCATGCCGGAATTACCCAGGGAAACGGACGCACCGTGCTTTTTGCCCTTTCGGAATTCCTCGACTTTATTCACCAGTCCGTTGTTACCGGTGTATTCGCGCCAGACACCCTCACGCAGGCCGTTGACCATGTCGCCTTGGCATTTCAAGTTCCCGTTGGAGTACATGACGATCCAGTGCTCTCGTCCGGGAGAGGAGGGGTCTTTGGTGATCAGGGTATCGGATATTTTGACGACCTGGCTGGGCGAAGGGGCCTTCTTGGCCGGTGCCGCAGTCTGGGCGAAGGAAAAAACGGGAGAGAGGCAAACAAGCAGGGTAATGCGCATATTCATAGGAATCAATGATATTTACGCCCATAAAGATAAATCCAAAAACACTTTCAGATTGTTAATGTGTTTTAAAATCACCAACGAGAAATGAACATCCGGTGGAGGAAAGCGTATTCTGCGGATGCCGAGGAGGTAGCTGCTATTGGTCGCCGGACGTTCGATGAAACCTGGAGTCCGTTTTATTCCCCGGAGGACATGCGTAATTATTTGTCAGGCGCCTTCGATATCGACCTTATCCGTTCACAGCTGGCAGATACTGTTCATACTGCCTTCTTTCTGTTCTACGCCGACGGACAAGCGGCAGGATATGTCAAATTGACCACCGGGCCGGATATCTTTGAAATAGAGGGTCGGAAGGCCGGTGATATCGAGCGTTTTTATTTTTTCAGACGCTATCACGCTACAGGACTTGCCCATCGGGCGATGGAAGTCACTTTGGAACACCTGAAGGAAATGGGCTGCGATTGGGCCTCACTCGGCGTAGATATAAACAACCACCGGGCCATCCGTTTTTACACGAAATACGGCTTCGTCGTTTACGGAAAGAAGGATTTCGTGGTGGGTTCGGTCGTGGATACCGATCAGCTCATGAAGCGCCCGTTGCAGGATATCAATCGAAGAAATCCTTCCGCTTGATGAGTTTGAGGTCCTGCAGCATAGAGGACTTCACATTGATCTGGAAGTTATAGCTTTCCTGTCCCCCGAAGGGAATCCAGTTGAGGCGCATCTCCCAGCAATGGAGGTCGCGGTAAATGGTCGTGGAAAAGCTGGTGAACTGTCCCACCTCCAGATCGTACCAGGAATTGAACCCGATCTTCCACTTCGGAGTAAGGGATAAGTCACCGTTCAAGGTGAGTGACTGGTTGAGTTGCGGTTCAGCATCGCCCCGCTTGGAGTAGTTCAGGGCATACCCGACATATAGGTTGTAGGGAACGTCGAAATCCAGGTACGTAGCCGGGTCGTTCAGGAAACGGTCGATTTCCTGTTTGGAGTATTTGCTCGATTTCGCGGCATTTGAACTTCCTGTGAGTGAAAAGTTCATGGCGGCATTTGCGGTCGTCAGCCGGAAAAGTCTGCCGGATTCGTCCAACAGGTAGCGTCCCACATCCCGGTTGAGCGAGTCGTAGGCATACGGATTCAGCGTACCCCCGAAGGTCAGAATGAATTTGTTTGCAAGGGTGGTACGGCCGTTGAAAGAGACCGGCGACCACCGCAGCGAGTCGGCCAGCATGTTGTACGAGGAAGAGAATCGAAGGCTTTCGAGCAGTTTCACTTTCTTCAGCGTCATGCCGGTATCCGTGTTCACCCGCACTTTCATTTCCAGATTGTTGTCAAAGCCCAGATTTAGTGCGCCGAACTTGCCTGAACCGGGTCCTCCGTAGATGCCGTTCTGGAAAATCGAATACTTGAGCGTGTTTCCGGCTGTATCAACTTGTACTTCCCGGTAATAACCGTAACGGGCGGAGGAGAAATCGGGACGGAAGCTGAACGATGCTGAAGGGGTGAGTACGTGGCGGACCGCTGCGACCGGGCCTTTACGGTACTGGAACATGCCGTAGATGCGCGTGAGAGTCCCGATGGAAAACGAATATTCTCGGGCGGCTTTGAATCCGTCCACCTGCTGGGTATCCACCTTTCCTGCATCATTGTCCCAGGAATAGTCGGTGGTGCGGAAATACCACCGTTCCGAGTAGCTGATGCCGGGCGTCAGGGTGATGAAGTTGAGAAGTTGGAACGATGTGGATACGGGAAGGTTATGCTGTACGCCGTTGCGCATTTCCTGCAGCGGATTCTCTCGGAAGAGCAATGTGTCTTTTGTCTCCAGGGAATTCGTTGCGCGGAGGGTATAATTCGTGCCGATTTTCTCGTACCAGCGCGGCGAGCCCGCCGCTACCTTCCTCTTGAACGGGGTGATACGGGAGATGCCGAAACTCACATCCGGAAAGGTGATGCGCACGTCGTGAGTGATGGTGTTCTGCCAGTGGTTGAGCGCCACTCCCAGGTTCATGGGCCTGTCGGGAAAGAGTTTGGTCCAGGAGACGGACGACTGGAAGGTGTTGGAGAGGTAGTTGTTCAGCGAGGAGATCGTGTTCTGGTAATACTGCGAGGACCCCGCACTGACATTCGCGCTGAAGGTGTTGTAAGGATTCGCTTTGGGGTCCTGATTATGAATCCAATTGATGTGGAAGTCCTTGCGCGAGGAGAAATCCGGGAGTCCTTTTTCGCCGATGGTCGTATACGCGTAGCTGGTTCTGAAATTTCCGGAATAACGGTAACGTTTCCGGTATTGGGAGGATGCGTCCAGCGTGTAGCTGCCTTTCGTGTAAAGGTCCGTGGTCAGCGAAAGGTTGAAGAAATCGTTGAAGCCGAAATAATACCCGAGTCGCTGGAAATAAAAACCCCTGTCCGCTGATTCGCCGAAGCCGGGAAAGATGACGCCGGAGCTGCGGCCTTTCTTGTTGGGGAAAAATCCGAAAGGAATGGCCAACGGCGTAGGGACATCCTCGATCGAGAGATAAGCCGGACCGGTGACGATCCGGTCGTTCTTGATCACTTTCAGTTTGTTGGAGATGATGGAGAAATGCGGTGTGTCCGCGTCACACGTGGTGTACCTTCCTTTCCGGATGAAGAAATTGTTCTCCGGATCCTTCTTGACCGTCTCACCGTGGATGTAACCGTCGCCTTCGGAAGTGATGACATAGCTGATACGGCCTTTCTTGGTGCCGAAGTTGTAGCGCATCGAGGTGGCTCTGAATTTTTGAGCGCCTTGTGCGAATTCGGGCTTGCCCCGGATCACTCCGCTGCTGTCCGGCATGCCGGAAGCACTGACCTCCTTCGCGTTCATATCGATACGGATGTAGTCGGCGTTCAATTCCAGGTCGTCATATACGACAGAGGCCTCGCCGTACAGATAGACCACCTGGCTGTCAGCCTCCACACTGGTTGAATCCCTGGCGTGGTACTTGATAGGGAAAGGCAGCAGTTCCTCTTTGCCGTTTCCGGAAGTCGCAGAGTCGGGTAGCGAAACCGTTACGGAATCAGCCGGTTCGATGGCAGTGGTACTGTCCTTGTAAACAATCGGAGTAGGGTATGCACCAACATCGCTGTGTTGAAAAAGAGCCCCTGCCAAAAACAGGCAAATCGCGTTTATTTTGGGAAATTGCGGGTGCAAATTCGTCGAGTTTTCGACCGTTTAAGTTGTCAAATCTACCAAAAAATAATCGTCCTCACCCGCTCGCCGGTATTGCAAGGGTTCTCCTGACGGTTCTCCTGCTGCTCCGGGCGGTAACCCTCGAGGCTTTTACCGTCGTCATCGATGCCGGACACGGCGGCCACGACTCCGGATGCCTCGGGGTCAGCAAGGTCAAGGAAAAGGACGTTGCACTCGGCATCTCCCTGAAACTCGGTGCCTTGATCGAAGAGATGATGTCGGATGTGAAGGTTGTCTATACGCGGACGACCGATGTCTTCCTGGAGCTCCACGAACGCGCGGAGATCGCCAACGCCGCAAATGCCGATCTATTCATATGCGTTCATTGCAATTCCGCTTGCCGCTTCGACAAGGCCAAGCGCAAGGAAGTATGCAACCCGGTCATCCAGGGTGCGGAGACCTACGTGATGGGACTCCACAAGACCGAGGCTAACCTTGAGGTGGCCAAGCGGGAAAACGATGTGATCTTGTTGGAAAAGGACTACACCACGCATTACGAGGGCTTCGACCCTAACTCATCCGAGGCGAACATCATCTTCTCGCTCTATCAGAACACCTTCATGGAACAAAGCCTGAGGCTCGCCTCCTTCGTACAGGAGCAATTGGGGGCAAAAGGCCGCAGCAGCAGAGGCGTCAAGCCGGCCGGCTTCTGGGTGCTGTTCAAGACCGCCATGCCCAGCGTGCTGATTGAAACGGGCTTTCTCTCGCATCCGGAAGAGGAGAAGTTTCTCAGTAGTGCCGACGGACAGCAGACGATCGCTTCCGGTATTTTCAAGGCCTTCCGCCAGTATCATAAAGATGCTTCGCAGAACCAGATCCCGGAGGACAAGCCGGTGACAGGAACTCCGCCGGTCGATACTGTTCGTCCCGACCATGCAGGACCTACCGGTAACTCCGCAGCAAGAAACACCTCTCGCTCCGATACAACCTCGACGGTTCCGGCTCCGACCGGCTCCGTATGGTTCAGCGTGCAGCTGGTCTCCTCCGACAAGCAGCTGTCACCAAGCGATCCCCGTTTCAAGGACGTCCGCGATGTCCGCGAAGACAAGGTGGGAAGCGTTTTCAAATACTGCTACGGCCGGACATCTTCCTACCGCGAGGCCGTGGCCTTCCAGTCCAAGATGAGAAGCAGCGGATTCAAGGACGCCTTCCTGGTGGCTTACCGGAATAAGGAACGAATCCCTGTGCAGGAAGCGTTGCAGTCGATAAAAGACAATCCTAAATAAAACCCTACTTTTACCGTTGGCATTTTTGCCGGTAAGTATCCTACATGAAAATCTCCAAAGAAGCGAAAATAGGAATCATCATCACCTCCGGAATAGCCTTGCTTTTCTGGGGGTTGAATTTCCTGAAAGGCCGTGATTTCTTCACCAGCCAGAAGATCGTTTTTGCAGTCTACGACCACGTCGACGGTCTTTCCGCTTCCAATCCGGTGCAGGTCAACGGGATGAAGATCGGCTCCATTTCCAAACTCCAACTCCTCCCCGACAATACCGGCCGTATCGTGGTCACCATGCACGTCAGCGACCGTGTCCGGATTCCCCGCAATTCGACCGCTCAGATCTTCAGTACCGACCTGCTGGGTGCGAAAGGCATTCGTTTCCTGCTAGGTGATTCCGGCGAGGAAATCCATGACGGGGATACGCTTCGGTCGGACATCCAGCGAAGCCTTCAGCAGGAGGTAAGCGCCCAGGTTGCCCCCATCCGTGAAAGGGCCGAGAACATACTTTCCTCCATGGACTCGGTGCTGGTCATCGTGCGGACCGTCTTCAACGAAAAAACGAAAGCCGACCTTCGTCAGTCTTTCATGAGTATATCGAACACCATGCAGGCCATCGAAAGCATGGCCGCCAAGCTCGACCGTGATCTGGCCCATCAGGGCAACCTTGACAAGATCCTGGGCAATATCGAGTCCATCTCCACCAATCTGAAGAACAACAACCGCCAGCTCACCAACATCATCGAGAATTTCTCCGCCATATCCGACACCCTGGCGAAGTCGCGGCTTTCGGAGACCCTTGAGGATACGAGAAAGACCCTTGAGAGCACGTCTGCCATCATGGACAAAATCAACCGCGGAGAAGGAAGCATCGGTATGCTTGTCAATAACGACAGCCTTTACCTTAATCTGAACAATACCGCCCGTAACCTGGATTTGCTGCTCTCCGATCTCCGGGATCATCCGAAGCGCTATGTCCACTTCTCGATGTTCGGAAAGAAAGACAAGTGATCGATCGCCATGCTTTCACACCTGCTGTTTGTCACCCTGCTGCTGGCCTCCTCCGGACTATTCATTATGAATATCCGGAAGGTCATTCGTAACATCCGCCTCGGTCGGGCCGTGGACCGTTCCGACCGTCCGGGCGACAGGTGGAAGACCATGTTCCGTGTCGCACTCGGACAATCAAAGATGGTGGTCCGTCCCGTGGCAGGGATACTTCACATTTTCGTCTACGTCGGCTTTGTCGTCATCAATATTGAAGTACTGGAAATAATCATCGACGGGATTTTCGGCACGCACCGTGTCTTCGCCTTTCTGGGGCCTTTGTACGACATGCTGATCGCTTCCTTCGAAATACTCGCGTTGCTTGTGCTGGTCGGTGTCGTCCTTTTCCTTACCCGGCGCTACATGGTGAATATCCGCCGCTTCCGCATGCGCGAGCTTACCACATGGCCCCGTACCGATGCGACCATCATTCTTGTCACGGAAATCCTGCTCATGTCCGCTTTCCTGTTCATGAACGCCGCAGACAGTCTGCTACAGTCCCGCGGCTATGACCATTACATCGTGGCAGGTTCCTTCCCGATCTCGGATCTGCTTCATCCGCTTCTTTCCGGTTGGAGCACCGATGCTCTGGTGGCGCTGGAACGTAGCTGCTGGTGGTTCCACATCGTCGGCATTTTCGCTTTCCTGAACTATCTGCCTTACTCCAAGCACCTGCATATCTTTCTTTCATTCCCGAATACGTATTATTCGAACCTTGATCCGAGAGGCGGTTTTACCAACATGGAAGCGGTTACCCGTGAAGTGAGGCTGATGATGGATCCCTCGGCTGCTCCTCCTGCCGACAGCGCAGCTCCGCAACGGTTCGGTGCGCGAGATGTCAGGGATCTCACCTGGAAGCAGCTCATGGATGCTTATTCCTGTACGGAGTGCGGCCGCTGTACCTCCGTGTGTCCTGCCAACCAGACGGGTAAGCTGCTGTCGCCCCGAAAAGTGATGATGGATACCCGCGACAGGCTGGAGGAGTTCGGTAAGGGACTTGACCGGCAGGGCTCCGATTTTGACGACGGTAAATCGCTCTTCGACCGCATCAGCGAGGAGGAATTGTGGGCGTGTACCTCCTGCAATGCCTGTACCGACGCATGTCCCGTGAACATCGATCCGCTCGGTATCATCATCGACATGCGGCGTTTCCTGGTCATGGAGGAGTCAAAAGTCCCGCAGGAGCTTGCCGGTATGTTCAGCCGTGTGGAAAACAACGGTGCGCCCTGGCAGTTCGCACAGGCTGATCGTTTTAACTGGGCGCAGACACAGAGTTGATAACACCGTAACCATGGAATTCAAGATCGAGACGATGGCGGAATACGCCGCCAGAGGCGAGGCCCCCGAGGTGCTTTTCTGGGTCGGATGCGCCGGCAGCTTCGATGAGCGTGCGCAGAAAGTGACACGAGCCGTGTCACGGCTGTTACACGGAGCCGGAGTTTCCTTTGCCGTGCTCGGTGCGGAAGAGAGTTGCACGGGTGATCCTGCGCGTCGTGCCGGTAACGACTTCCTGTTCCAGATGCAGGCCATGATGAACATCCAGGTCCTTAACGGCTATTCGGTGAAAAGGGTCGTAACGGCATGTCCGCATTGTTTCAATACGCTCAAAAACGAATATCCGGATCTTGGAGGGGGATATGAGGTCCTTCATCACACCCAGCTTCTCCAGGAGCTGATGGACAGCGGCCGTCTGAAAGTGGCCGGTGGCCCGTTCTCCGGAAAAAGAATCGTCTTTCACGACCCATGTTACCTGGGACGCGGTAACGATGTATACGAGGCGCCGCGGGAACTCATCCGTAAGCTGGATGCCGAACTTCATGAAATGAAGCGTTCCCGCGCCAAGGGCCTCTGTTGTGGTGCCGGCGGTGCTCAGATGTTCAAGGAGCCTGAAAAAGGGGACAAGGACATCAACATAGAACGTACTGAAGAAGCTTTGTCCCATGCTCCCTCCATTGTTGCTGTCGGCTGTCCCTTCTGCATGACCATGCTGAGTGACGGGGTGAAACATTTCAATAAGGAGAACGAAGTACGCGTACTTGATGTGGCCGAATTGCTGGCTTCCGCCGCCGACCTCTGAACCTCATGGATACCCTTACCCATACCGTCCTTGGGGCCTGCATCGGAGATGCGATAGCCGGTAAGAGGATGGGCAAACGTGCCATGGTATGGGGAGCTGTAGCCAACAATCTTCCCGATATCGATGTTGTGACCTCACTTTGGATGAGCCAGGCGGACGGTCTTCTCGCTCACCGTGGCTTCACCCATTCGCTGCTTTTCGCACTGGTGATGACTCCTGTGATGGCGTATCCGCTCCACCGGCGTTTCATCCACTATAACTACAGGCTGTCGGATTGGATCCTGCTTTTCGGCAGCGGACTTTTCATTCATGACTTCATCGATGCGCTGACAGCCTATGGCACCGGATGGTTCGAACCTTTCAGCCACAATCGAATTTCACTGAACCTGCTCTTTGTTGCCGATCTGCTCTATACATTGCCTTTCTTCATCGGCGCGGTCGTGCTGATGTCTTTGGGACGTAATCATCCCCGCAGGATGTTCTGGCAACGGTTTGCGATTTTACTGAACCTGGTTTATCTGGGTTTCGCTGTCCGCAACAAACTGGATACGGATAACGCGGCACGTGATGCATTCGCCGCCCAGCGCATCCGGCCCGAAAGATATTTCACGACCCCTACGCCACTTAACAATCTCCTGTGGTATGTGGTTGGCGAAAGCAGGGATGGATACCATATCGGATACAGAAGCGTTCTGGACGACTTTGAAGTCCGGCCTTTCCGTTTTGTTCCCAGGAATGATAACCTGCTGGTAGCTTTCAGGACGGATCCCGAAGTTCAAAAACTTGTTCGTTTTTCCGACGGCTACTATTCAGCCTCCGTGGAAAACGGGACTACTTACATCAGCGACCTTCGCTTCGGCCAGACCGGTGGATGGGAGGGGGCGGAAGCACCGTTCGTATTCCGTTATGCGCTCACCCCGGGTGCAGACAATGACCTGGTCATCCAAAAGGGCAGAATGGAGGCTTTTTCCGGGGAGTCCGTACGTTCCCTTTGGAACCGGATGCTGGGTCGGACCGGTCACCGATGACGGCTTATTATTGCCCCGGACCAAAGGGCGAGGCGCGATTATCCTTACCTTTGTGCAAATTCCACACTACATGAAAATCTCTGAAAATACGGTAGTGACAGTATCCTACCGTCTACACGCCAACCTGCCGAACGAGGCACAGCGGCACATCGAAACCGCTGATTCCTCCTCGCCGCTGAAGTTCCTGTTCGGTGTGGGTATGATGATTCCCGGTTTCGAACACGGTCTCGAAGGCAAGACGATCGGTGAATCCTTCTCCTTCTCCATCGCTCCCGACGATGCCTATGGTACCATCGATACAGATGCGGTTGTCAGCCTGCCCATTGATATCTTCAAGGTGAACGATGTCGTCGACTTCAACCTGCTGAAGATCGGTAACGTATTGCCGATGTCTGACGGACAGGGGCACACCATGAACGGCAAGGTCGTTTCTTTCGATGACACAGCGGTAAAGATGGATTTCAACCATCCGCTGGCCGACCATACGCTCCATTTCGCCGGGGAAGTGCTCGAAGTACGGGCTGCTACGGCCGAGGAGCTGGACCATGGTCATGTCCATTGATATGCCTTTCAAGTAAATAAAAAAACCGGGTCATAGCCCGGTTTTTTTATTGGTTTGCCCTGTTCAGAAAGGCAGGTCGTCGTTGCCGCCCGCCGGAGCCTGGTTGTAATATTCGGGCATTTCATCCCGCGAGGACTTGCCGGAAGAGGAGCCACCTTTGTTGATGCGCCATGCTTCCAGGGAATTGAAATATTTCACATCACCCTGCGGACTGACCCATTCGCGCCCTTTGACGTTGAAAAGAACGGTGATGGTGTCGCCTTCGTTGATATCGTTCAGCATATCGCATTTGTCCTGTGTACATACGAAGCTGATATACTGTTGGTAGTTGCGGTCATCCACGGTAAGTACGAATTCGCGCTTGCGGAAACGGTCGTTGACTACCTGCTCATTTCGCTTGAGTTTCAAAGTTCCTGTTAATTCCATGTTTATCCTGTTGATTCTTGTTGATTGCTGCAAAGGTAACAATCGCCGGGTATCGAATCTCTCCTGTGGACAAAAAGGAGTTAATCGGGGCCGTCAAAGGCTTTACTTATTATTTTTGCGGTAGGAAATTCGATCAGAAAACGGTCCGTCCGGGCACGGAATTTGCCCGAAAATGCTCATGACCCCTTTTTTTTCAAAATCACCGGCAGTACGAATCCATCCTTTACGGAGGGTGTTACCGGCTTTCCTTTTTCTGTTTTTTATTGCGTCTTCTGTACAGGGCCAATTCGCACTGAACTGGAAACGTACCTATAAATCCTCCCTTAATTCGGCCAACAAGGCTATCTGCCTCCGCACCGATAATCTGCGTAATCTCTTGGTGCTGGCATATACCTGGTTGCCGGATTCCACCGGGGACATCATGGTCATCAAGCTGGACCCGGCCGGAAAAATGATCTGGCAGCGCATCTACGACGGCCCCTTGCACACTGACGACCGCCCTGTCGACATGGTCGTTGACCGGTACAACAATGTATGGATCTGCGGCACTTCCCGTACCAAAAACAAGGATACGGACATCTTGCTGCTACGGTTCACTGATGAAGGAGTATTGGCGAATAACGAGACTTTCGGTCTGCACGAGGGCTTATTCGACGCGCCGACGTCTGTAGCGGTGGACCGTACAGGCAGTCCTGTGGTAGCCGGATATGTCTCCTCCCCGGATTCAGGACTTGATTTTGCCATACTGAGATATAACATCGAGGGTAAACTCCTCTGGCACCGTACAGTATCGACCGGTCGTATGGATATCGCCAACGATGTCGTCACCGATGATTCATGTAATATTTATCTCGCCGGAACACTTGACGGAGGATCTCATTCATCCGATCTCCTTGCCGCCAAATACGATTCTTCCGGGTCTGAATCCTGGCGCTTCCGATTCAACGGCAACGAGTCCGACAATGATGCGGGTAGCTGTATCGCCCTCGATGATTCCTTCAATGTATATGTTTCGGGATTCTCCAACCATGCTGCAGACCGCTCTGATCTGCCTCTCCTGAAACTGGACAGAAGCGGCAATCTCCTCATGGAATTGTCTTACGATTGCGAAAGCGCCGATTGTCTGGCCGAGCGGATCATCACTTTCAAGAACTCCGCGCTCCTGGTGGCCGGCTATTCCGATTTCACCAGCCAGGAAAGCGGCAGCATCCATTACCAGTTCGCCATGAACGGCGGACGCTCCGTCTTCGAGCGCAGGTTCTCCTCCGGAGATTATTTTTACAGGATGGTCAATGAACGGAATTACAGACTTGTCATCGGAGGCAGGCTGAATGCCGAGCAGGGCACTTTGCAGCCTGCTTTCCTGGTGGCCGAGAAGGATGGGAGGAACCGTTTCAGTTTCATCGATACCGGTGTATACGGACTCGCATACATCCGTGATGTGGCGGTGGAGGACAAGCGGGTCTATTTCCTCGGGGATGATGCCGGCGAAGCCAATGGTACTGCATCGCTGTTCAGTTATTCCATGGATCCCGCAGCGCTCGACGCTTACCTGAAAAAAAACAGTTCGCAGTGAGTAAGGCCGTATTCCGACCCGTTGGTGACAGCCACTTGGAACGGCTGCGTTCCATCGTAGGGAATGACTTCGTGTTCACTCAGCAGGAGGTTCTGTCCGATAATTCCCACGACTATACCGAAGACCTTCGTTTCCATCCGGAAGTAGTGGTCAAGCCACGTACTCCGCAGGAGGTATCAGCCGTTCTGCGACTTTGCAATGAGGAGATGATACCCGTTACCCCCCGCGGGGCCGGGACCGGCCTAAGCGGCGGGGCATTGCCTGTTTTCGGAGGTGTGATCCTTTCCATGGAGCGATTCAATGAAATCCTCTCCATCGACGAGCGAAATCTTCAGGCTGTCGCAGAGCCCGGGGTCATCAATCAGGTCTTCCAGGATGCTGTTGCTGAAAAAGGACTGTTTTATCCTCCTGATCCTGCAAGCAGGGGTAGCTGCTTTCTGGGCGGAAACCTGGCTGAATGTGCCGGAGGGCCAAAAGCCGTTAAATACGGAGTCACCAAGGATTATGTACTCAACTGCGAGGTCGTGTTGCCCAACGGCGACATTATCTGGACCGGTGCAAATGTCCTGAAGAATTCAACAGGATATAATCTCACACAACTTATCGTAGGCAGCGAAGGCACTTTGGGCGTCATCACAAAAATCGTATTCCGGCTGTTGCCGTTACCGACCGAAAACCTGTTGATGCTGGTGCCTTTCCGCAGTGCCGAGAAGGCATGTGAGGCGGTTTCGGCGATCTTCCGAAGCGGTGTCACCCCTTCGGCCCTGGAGTTCATGGAGCGCGACTGCATCGAATTCGTCATGCGTTTTGTCGATGTCAAAGTGCCGCTGAAGGAAGGTGTCCAGGCCCAGTTGTTCATCGAAGTGGACGGGAACGACAAGGAGGTGCTTTTCAGGGATTGTGAGAAGATCTCGCAAGTCCTGGAGCAGTTCGAATGCGATGAGATACTTTTTGCAGAGTCCTCGCAGCAGAAAGCCGACCTTTGGCGTGCACGCCGTTCCGCAGGCGAGGCAGTGAAATCACATTCGATCTATAAGGAGGAGGACACCGTCGTTCCACGAGCCGAACTTCCCAAATTGCTGAAGGGAGTAAAGGAGATTGGTAGTAAATACGGTTTCCGCAGCGTGTGTTACGGTCATGCGGGCGATGGCAATCTGCACGTGAACATCATCAAGGAAGATATCAGCGACGAGGATTGGAATACGAAAGTCCCCCTCGGGATCCGGGAGATCTTCCGGCTCTGTGTTTCGCTGGGCGGAACTATTTCCGGCGAGCATGGTATCGGTTATGTGCAGAAACAGTACATGGATATCGCCTTCGATCCGGTGCAGTTGTCACTGATGAAAGGTATCAAGGACCTGTTCGATCCTAACGGGGTGCTAAATCCAGGAAAAATGTTTCCGGACGCATGAAAGCTCCCTTATTTTCAGGAAAAGTCGCGGTCATCACCGGTGCATCTTCCGGAATTGGCAGATCACTTGCCTTCGCTTTTTCCCGTCAGGGAGCTGCAGTCGTGCTTTTCGCCCGAAATGCCGATAAGCTCCAAGAACTTAAAAAGGAACTGGAAGGTAAAGGCGCAAAGGTCGTGTGCGTGGCCGGAGATGTCAGTAAGGAAGACGATTGCCGAAGACTCATCGAAACCGCTGTCTCCTCCTTCGGAGGTATCGACATCCTGGTGAACAATGCAGGATTGTCCATGCGTGCACTTTTCGAAGAAGTGGACCTGTCTGTCTTGCGCAAGCTGATGGATGTGAACTTCTGGGGTGCCGTTTATTGCACCAAATCCGCTTTGCCTTACCTGCTTGCCCGGAAGGGAAGTGTGGTAGGCGTCTCTTCCATAGCCGGTAAGAAGGGTTTGCCCGGACGAACCGCGTATTCCTCCTCGAAGTTCGCCCTGGAAGGATTCCTGGAGACGCTTCGCACGGAGACCCTTCGTCAAGGGTTGCATGTACTCGTGGCATGTCCCGGCTTCACCGCCTCCAACATCCGGAACAGCGCCTTGTCGAAGGATGGTACTCCGCAGGGAGAATCACCCCGCGATGAGAAGAGCATGATGACATCCGACGAGGTAGCTGAACGAATCTGCAAAGCTGTTGCGGAAAGGAGGCGGGACCTCGTTTTAACGCTCAACGGACGTTTGGCGGTACTGCTGAACAAATGGTTTCCCTCCTGGAGTGACCGGTTGGTGTTCAATCACATGGCGAAAGAACCGGATTCTCCGCTGAAACGTTGACGCTTATTGTCGCGGCAGCAGCAAGACTTTTCCGGCTCCAAGCAGCCTTCCGCGTTCATCGTAGGCATAGATCGAAAATTCTCCCGGTGAGGGGAAGAATACGCGGGCTGATATACGGTAGTCGAAAGGCCTCACGATAAGTTCCTGCGAACTGTTGAAACGTTCTGCGCTGTTGGCTGCTACGGAGAAGATATCAAGGGTGATGCGCTCACAGCCGAAGGTTGATTTTTTACGGATGGCCACGGCGATACTTCCTCCGCCCTGAGGCAGGATGAACCTGTCGGCAGGTTTCACCGGCGTTCCATCCTGTTCTACTTTTTCACAAAAGACGAGCTGCTGAGCCTGAAGCGTGAGTGTGCTGAAGGACAGCAGTAGGAAAGCCGTTATGCGAGAAAAATACATCTACTTAGAATCGTACGTTGAGGCGGACGTTCAGCTGACGGGCGGTCAGATAATTCGGGACTGCATATTTGCGGTCGTTTGAGACATCCGTCACCCATGTATAGGAAGCGACGTTGGATACCTGCAACAGATTGAAGACCTCGAGTCCGAGCCACATGGATTCAACGTTGCGGACAAGAGCGCCGGAAGGCTTTTTCTTCACCCCTTCGCCGATGAGCTGCTTGGAGCAACTGATATCCACCCTCCTGTAGGGCGGAGCCCGGAAGATGTCCTTGTATCGCGGTTCGCCGGGAGGCCCGAATGGAAGGCCGGTCCCGAAGGCCAGGAACAGCGACATCTTCACCGTCGGGGTCTTGGGGAGATAGTCCTGGAAGAACATGCTGAATGTCACACGCTGGTCCGCCGGACGCGCAATGAATCCGGGTTCCTGCCGTACGCTGTCGACAGCAACCTGGTCATAGGTATATCCCGGAACTATTTTCTCCCCGTACCGGTTATACCGGTCGTAGTAGAAATCACCAAGAATATCTTCTTCCGTTTTCATATAGGAGAGACTGGCCCATGACTCCGTACCGCGGACGAATTCCCCGAAGAGACGAAGGTCGATGCCGGTCGAATATCCTTTTGAACGCTCATCCGGCAGGTAGCGGATACGCAGGTTGTCGATCTTGTAAGGAATCAGGACATCCAGGGATTTATAGTAGATCTCCGAAGTGAGTTTGAAGTCCCTGCCGAGTGTTTGGAAACTGTAGTCGTTTCCTACGACGAAGTGAACGGATTTCTGCGCCGGTGTTCCGGGGTAAAGGGTTCCGTCGACTCCTCGCACTTCGCGGTAGAAAGGGGCCTGGTAATAGACACCGGCTGCCGCTCGGAAGGTGAGCGGCTTGGTCGGGTCCGGCCGGAAATTCAGGGAGCCTCGGGGACTAAAGACGGTCTGACCGCTCAGCGAATAATGGAGTCCGCGTATTCCTGCGGTGATCGTGAAACGACGGGAATCGCCGAGCTGCCAGGTGTTCTGTACAAATCCGCTTGCGCGCTGTGTCGACAGGTTGTTCTTGGCAATGACCACGTCGTTCAACAGGATTTCGGGATTGGCTGGGTCTCTTTCCGAGGGGATGGAGAATCCTGCCGAATCGTTGTAGTTCCATTCGTGCATCGCATCTTCGAAATGTTCCTCCTGCACCTTGATGCCCCAGCTGAAGAGTCCGTTGTCACTGATCCTTTCGCCGCGGTGTTCGGCACATTTGACCGTTGCATCCAGCCGGTTCCTCGCATGGCTCAGGAAAGAACCGACTCCCAGATTGAAGGCCACGTCTCCGAAGTTGTCCTTGCCCAGATCGGCTTCCAGCTGATCGAGAAAGTACTGACCGAGGATGTCGAAGTTCTCCTCTTCCCGCGTCTTATAGGCGGATGCGATGAATTTCAGCTTGACGGTCGCCGAGGGACGGTAGGTGACAGATGCCGCTCCTGTGAAGGTGATATAGCGGTCCAGCTCGCGTCCTTCGAAGTATACGGTGAAACGCTTGGCATCATTGATGGTTCCGAAATTCGTTTCGCGGTTTTCAGGAATCAGATTGAAACGGTTGCGAGCGTAATTGCCGAAGAGTTCGATGTTGATTACGGGACTTGCTTCCCATCCCATCAGCACTTGTCCGTCCGT
Organism: Bacteroidota bacterium; assembly: GCA_046052345.1. GTDB lineage: Bacteria > Bacteroidota > Bacteroidia > AKYH767-A > 2013-40CM-41-45 > Pollutiaquabacter. The sequence continues at coordinate 101,539 of JBJOMN010000001.1, forward strand.
GAAGGAAGGGCGGTATTCGCCTTTCGTCTCAAAGGAGTTCAATAAATACTGGTTGGATTTCTGACGGAGTCCGGCCATCCAATACCATTTTTCGTTTGCGGAGCGGTCCTCCAGTTCCAATCCTCCGCCCAACAGGGATGCATATGCGCTTCCTGAGAACTTGACGGGTTTACGGTAGCGGATGTCGAGAACGGATGACAACTTGTCTCCGTACACCGCATCAAAGCCGCCGGCGGAGAAGCGAATCGATTCCACCATGTCCGGATGTATGATGCTGATGCCTTCCTGTTGTCCGGATCTGACCAGCAGCGGGCGGTAGATCTCGAAATCGTTGATGTAGACAAGGTTCTCGTCGAAGTTTCCTCCCCGCACGTTGTACTGGGAGCTCAGTTCGTTGGAGGAGGATACTCCCGGCATTGTCTTGAGAAGGTCCTCCACGCTTTGATTGGGTGTAGGCAATGCAGTGACCGATTTCGGGTCGATCGGAGTCATGTTGAGTTCCCGCAAGGATCGTTCTTCGATCGTTACGTCCTTGATCTGGTAGATCCGCCCGCGCAACGTCCTGTTGACGGACCGTTCTTCTCCGGGATTCAAGCGCAGATCAAGCGTGTCGCTTTTCAACCCGGTATAGCTGAAGATAATGCGTAAAGTACGGTCGGATGGGACGGAGAGACGGTATTTCCCGTCATCGCCGGAGGTGGTGCCGAAGGGTTCGCCGAAAACGGCTACCGTACCTCCGAACAAAGGCCGGTTCAGCGAATCGCGCAGGACTCCGCTGATAACGGCAGGCTGCTGGGCATGCGCAGCGGTTGCGAACAGAAAAACAAGTATGGGAGCGAAAAAACGGCGGCGAAGCATACGTTCAACAACGGAAGGCATCAGCGTTTAAAGTCGTCTTTATTGTCGAACTCGCCGTCCTGCCACATCTGGATGAATTTGGCCCAAGCCACCGGATTGAGCAGATTGTTGGGAGGCAGCTGTCCGGAGTAATAGAGTCTGCTGGTCTGCTCCTGCATCTGCCACTTGAAGTTCATGCTTCCGTCCATCGGGATCTTGCTCGCGAGGAACTGCATTTGACGTCGGTCGAGATTTCGTTCGGCGCGTGCCAGGTCGTCATAAGGTGCCCGGAGTTGTATGAAGGCCTCTTTGAACTGTTCCTTGGTCGGCCACGGGAAAATGACGACTTCCTTGAGCAGTACCGTATCCGGTTTCAGCAGCTGTATGAGGGAGCAGCGGTGGTCGGTGAGCGTGTCAGGTATTACAAAAACGTTGCGCTTGAAACCGATGGCGGCGAATTCAATAGTGTCCCGCATCTTGGCGACGAAAGAGAAGAAGCCGTAGTAGTCGGAGATGGTTCCGCGGCTGGTTCCCCGGATCATGACGCTCGCGAAAGGTATCGGTAGGAGACTGTCACCGGATACGACCACTCCGGAAAACTGGACCAGTTCGTTTTTTTCGAGGGTTTGTCCGAAGGCGACTCCCGAGGAGAAATAAAAAAAGGGGAGTAGCAGGAGCAGAGCAGGTCGTTGGAGCATCAATTCCGTTGAAAGGGGGTATTCTGTAAAATTACTCACAAATTCATTGAACAAGAACGATTATTTGGACCCGGAAATTGAAATATTCAAGGCAATGTGCTTGCTTTTTTTGCTATTTTTAGTTCCCTGATTCATGAGAAGTCCGGCCTATTTTTTCAGCCTCGTTCCGGGGTGCCTTGCTGTGACCGGCAATTTGCTGGGAGGTGATTGGGCATGGCTGAATTTCTTTTTCTCACTTGTTTTTTTACCTCTTTTTGAGTGGATTTCCCCGGAAATCCGCTCCAATCGACATTCCTCCAATCCGCTGATTTCGAATGTCGTACTTGTCCTTCACTTCTGCATGCAGGCCGCAGTTCTGTGGACTTTTACAGCGTCTTTTATCGCCGGGAAGTTTTTCGGTTGGCAGTTGACGGGCGCGGTACTCTCCGTCGGGGTGCATTCTGGTTCGAGCTCGATAGTGGTGGCTCATGAGATGATCCACCGTAAATCCCCGGTGTGGCAGTGGGGAGGAAGGATACTTCTGTGGTCGGCGGGTAATATCTATTTCTTCGTCGAACATCTTCGGGTGCATCATAAGTGGGTAGGGACGGACCGTGATCCGGCGACAGCCAGGAAAGGGGAGTCGCTCTACAGGTTCTTCCATAGGTCTTCCTACGGGCAGATCAAAGGAGCATGGGAGTTGGAGAAGGAGCGCCTGGTGCGAAACGGTAATGCCGTGCTTTCCCTGTCCAACGAAGTCGTCCGCTCCGCTGTCGCAGTGCTCGCCTTGTCGTTACTTGTGGGGTATGCAGGCGGTCTCCTGTTGACAGGCTTGTTTCTGGCACAGTGTTTCATTGCCAATTTCCTGTTGGAGTTCACCAACTACATTGAGCACTATGGACTGTCACGGTCCGAATCCGAAAGGGTAGTGGAAAGTCACAGCTGGCAGACCGACAAGGCGGTCAGCCGGTTCATGCTGATTGATCTCAGTCGTCATGCCGACCATCATTATCTGGCTTCTAAGCCTTATCATACGCTCGACAGTCATCCGCAGGGTGCAGTCCTTCCCTTCGGTTATACCTCTGCCGTTTACCTGGCATTGATTCCTCCGTTGTGGTTTCGACTCGTTGATCCACTGGTCGATTCCGTAAAATTGAAAAACCGATAACCTAATTGTGATTTATTATCACCTCAAACCAGCCATGTTACGTTTGCTTTCACGAATCCTGTTTTGCCTGCAGTTGCTGATTGTTGCTAATACATCTACCGGAGCTCCTGCCAGAAACAATCCGCCTGCCATCACTTCTATCAGTCCTGCATCGGGTCCTGCAGGGACGTTGGTCACGGTAAACGGAAGTAATTTTTCCAATGCGAACTCCGTCAAGTTGAACGGTATATCACATGTCTTTACGATTGTCAACGGCAGCAAGATCACGTTCGCGGTGAATTCGTCCGCTACCACCGGCCGCATTACCGTTACCAATCCTTACGGAACGGGGACCGGACCTGTCTTCACGGTCGTAAGCTCCTTGCCCTCCATCACTTCCTTCTCTCCGACTTCCGGACCTTCCGGTACGGTCGTTACGCTCACAGGTTCGGGTTTTTCGGGGGCAACCAATGTCAGTTTCAACGGCGCATCGGCAACGTATACAGTCGTAAGTTCCACCCAGATATCCTGCACGGTTCCTCCGGCCGCTACGACAGGCACGATCAGCGTCTCAACGTCCGCCGGCACGGCAGTTTCTTCTGCCGCTTTCACCGTGACAGCTTCCTTGCCTGCACCTGCCATCACCTCCTTCAGTCCGACCAGCGGCCCGGCTGGAACCGCAGTGACGTTGACCGGAACGAATTTCACCGGCGCTACGGCGGTCCGCTTCAACGGGACTGCTGCATCTTTCACGGTTGTAAGTTCTACGCAGATCACTTGCACAGTACCCGCTGCAGCAACAACCGGAGCGATCAGTGTGACTACGCCCAGCGGCACGGCAACCTCCTCGACATCATTCACGGTAACCGTTCCGGCTCCGACCATCACCTCCTTCAGTCCGACCAGCGGCCCGGCTGGAACATCAGTGACGTTGACCGGAACGAATTTCACCGGCGCTACGGCGGTCCGCTTTAACGGGGTGACGACTACTTTCACCGTGGTGAGCGCTACACAGATCACCACCGTAGTTCCTGTTTCCGCTACGACAGGGACCATCAGTGTGACCACGGCCGGCGGCACGGCAACCTCCTCGACATCATTCACGGTAACCGTTCCGGCACCTACCATCACCTCCTTCAGTCCTACCAGCGGTCCTGCAGGAACGGCAGTGACGCTGACCGGAACGAATTTCACCGGCGCTACGGCGGTCCGCTTCAACGGGGTGACGACTACTTTCACCGTGGTGAGCGCTACACAGATCACCACCGTAGTTCCTGTTTCCGCTACGACTGGGACCATCAGTGTAACCACGGCCGGCGGCACGGCAACCTCTTCGACGTCCTTCACGGTGACAACATCATCTGGCGCCCCGACCATCACCTCTTTCTCTCCTTCAAGCGGCCCTGTTGGAACTGCTGTGACATTGACCGGAACGAATTTCACCGGTGCTACGGCGGTCAGTTTCAACGGGACTGCTGCAACTTTCACGGTGGCAAGTTCTACGCAGATCAATTGTACGGTGCCTGCGGCTGCGACAACCGGAACGATCAGTGTCATCACTCCCGGCGGCACGGCAACCTCCTCGACGTCTTTCACCGTAACCGCACCTGCCCCGACCATCACTTCCTTCAGCCCCACCAGCGGCCCTGTAGGAACAGATGTGACACTGACCGGAACGAATTACTCCTGTGCTGCGGCGGTCAGCTACAACGGGACTGAT
>JBJOMN010000002.1:0-58683 GCA_046052345.1 Bacteroidota bacterium
ATGTGATTCCGGAACCGCTCGGTGAAGTGACGGTGATGCTTCCGGTCAAAGAAGCACACGACGGCTGCGTGACCGTCACTACCGGCTGTGAAGGAACAGGCGGAGCGGCGTTGATGACCGCTCCGCAATCATCTTATAAGACATTCCGTCCAGGATCGCCTGCGTGACATCCCGCTCGCGGTCCGTAAGCTGCTCGAAATGGGTTGTCTTCGGAGAACGGAAACTGTTGAAGATGATCCGAGCGATCTTCGGGGACATGTAACCGCCGCCGCCGGCGACAGTACGCAGTACTTCCTCAAAACCGATGCCGGGCGACTGTTTGTCGATGTATCCTACCGCTCCGCGCTTCAAGGCGGCGAAAATGGTATCAGGATCGTCCTTGATCGTATTCATGACGATGGAAGCGTCAGGATACTTCTCAAGAATGGGAGCAATGGCGTCAAGGCCGCTCATCTTGGGCATCACTACATCCAGCAACACGATGTCCGGTCGGACGTCTGCGGCAAGGAAGAGCAGCGGATCTTCGTACACCTGCTCGCAGCGAAAACCCGGAGTGCTATTCACCATGGATTTAAGGACTTCGGCGATAAAAGAATCATCCTCAAGGATGACTACCCGGAAATCATTCAGCTCCATTCCTACAGTTTGTTTCAGTCGTTGAGCGGGACATCGGCTTCGACAGTCAGTCCGTGACCGCCCTCCGAAATACGGAAATCCACCCTTCCTCCTACCGACTGCAACCGTGTCCGGATGTTTCCCACACCTTGTCCCTTCCCAAATATCGAAGATAGTTCCGATACTTGTCCGTCATCCTGCACGAAAATGTGTAGTCTCCCCTGACCTGAACGAAGGCGCAACAACACCTTGGACGCTAGTGTATGCTTCAGGATATTCGTCGAGATCTCAAAAAGCGCAAGGCGGATATTCCGGTAGGAATCTACGGTAACACCATAATCCTTGTCCATGGTGATTTCAACAACCACTTCCGCACCCGAAGGACGAAGCGTCTGCTGGAACGTCTCACGTATCTCGTCGGCGAGACGGGTCAACGGGAAGCTCCGTCGCTGAAGCGTATTGATATGGACCCTCAGACTGAACAATGCCTCCTGCAACTGGTCCTGCAACGCTTTCTCACTGAACTTCATTCCGGATCTGGACATATATAGCGTGCGTGTGAGCAAAGTGCCCACTTCGTCGTGAAGGTCCATGGAGATACGCTCCCTGTCCAGCTGTTGCCTCCTGCGGTTCTGAAAAACAACCCATACGACCACCATGAAGGATAGCAGGGAAACGACCGAAATCAGGACGATATAAGAACGGGTCTTGTAGAAAGGAATCGTTGACCTAATCCTGACCGGCTCAAAGAGGATGTTCTTTCCATACAAATTCCGGGCCCTTAATCGCAGGAGGTGTTCTCCGGGAGGAAGATTCAACACATCGACATAGGTGCCGGAAACAGGGAGCCAGTTCTGACCGTCAAAGGAATATTCATACCCGTAGCTGCCGGCATGTAAAAGGTCTGCCGACGTAAGGAAAATCCGCAAATAGGATTTTTCAAAATCCAAAGTCAACTCCTCCGGTTGCCCCACCATGAAATCGGAGGAATCCCTGCCTAAGAAATCAATCATCCGGTAGCCGCTGATGATTCCGACATCACCCTTGGACTGGAAATCGAATTTGCCGGGATCAATGACATCGTATCCGTTCAGGCCGCCGAAAACCAATCGACCGTCAGGCAACCGTGCCGCCGAAAAATAATTGTACTCGGAGTTGACCAACCCGTTCGACCTGTTCAGGCTTATAGACTCCCGCGTCTTGGCATCGAAAGCGATGATGCCCGAGTACGTGGACATCCAGACACGACCGTAAAGGTCCTCCAGCAGCGCGACTACCCGCTCGTCGATCAATTCTTCGGGGCCGAATCCGCGCAGGAGCGTCCATGAGGCACGATCGAGCTGATCGGCCCCCTCGGTATGTGCGACATACACCTGACGTCCGTCGGAGTGAAAAAGCAGATCCGCAATGGAAACCCCAGGACGGTAGACTTCACGGCCGTTGAAGCGCTTCACGGGCCTAAGGGACTTGTCCAGACAGTACAAGCCCGAAGAGGTGCATACAAAGAAATTACCGGTGGAGGGTTCCTGCCGTATCACCCGGACCATCTGTCCGCTGAAGGGCACTTCAGGTTTGTAAGCGGTACCTTCATCGAGATTGAAAACGAGTAGTCCGTCCGTAGAACCGATCAGCAAACGGTTGAGTACGGGATCATGGAATATGGCATATTCGGACAAAACGAAAGTCTTATCCGACAACGGCAATTTTTCAAATCGGTCGGTTTTCAAATTCCAGCGAATCACGCCAAGACCTTCCGTCGTGAAATAATAATCATCGCCGGCCCGGACCGCATCGATGGAGGATAGCTCACTGAACTCCTTATCAACGATTTTAATTCCGTCTGCTGAATCAATCCTGAAGACGAACGGATTCCCGAGCAATAGCAAATCCCCGTCATCCAGAGACAGGACACGCCGGCGTATCCGGATCTGATTGGTAGGGACTACGGTTTCGTCGGGCAACCGGCTGATCGGCGGAGGATGAAGATCAAGTAAAAACACGCCTTGGTTCGTACCGACCAGATAGGACAGGTCGTCCAGCCGGAAGAAGTCCCTGAATTCGTAGTTACCCCTTTTCGGTTCATACACTTTATGGAGTCTGCCGTTCCTAAGTTCCATCAGGCTGATGGCGTTGGCGATAAAAACACCCCCGCCGGGAACAGGCATGAACCTTGAAATCCTCAACTCGGATATATTCCGAGGCAGTTCATCCATCCTTCGGATCTTTAAATCCCGGCTAATCACAAAGACGGTATCGTCGTTGGTCAGGTACAGGGAATCACCGTATTCGACCAAATCCTGCCGGGTATTCAATAATCCGAAAGGAATGAAGAAAGCCGCCTCCAGGGTCGATGTGTCCAACTGACAAAGTCCGCGCTCCGAACTTCCGCAAAGGACTTTACCGGCGAACGAATGAATGAATCCCGGCAATGGTCCGCGATGCCATTTTTTAGAAAGTAGCTCTCTTCCACGGACGGCTTTGACAAGACGGCCACTCTCGGTCAACTGCAGCAAACGCTCCTCTGATAATTCAACCAGGTCCTTCAAGGGTTCCGTGGACACCTGCGTACGCGTTAGCCGGTGAATGTCCATCCGTACTGCCGGTTTTTCCCCATACAGTATGTAAAGGTGTTCGTCAAAGAGCCGGAGGGCAGATACCGACGCCCTTTCTGCATCCAATACGAAGAAATTCGCGCCGTCGAATCTTACAATCCCTTTCTCCGTAGCCAGCCAGAAAATACCGTCGCCGTCCCTGACAAGATCATTCACGTAATTGAAGGTGGCACCCTGAGAAGCATCGAAGAATTTGACGGTTTCTGCAACAGAGCCGCTGCTCAACAGCAATCCGGCGACCGGAAACAAAACCTGTCGAACAGAGCGCAAAGACGTGATGAAATCGGTAAACATCCCCTGAAGGGAACAATTTACGAATAAAGTGAGCTTGCTGCCTGCCCGGTCATGAAGCCGACGAGTAAGGGATAACGTTTTTTATGAAAATTGGAGGGTAAGCCTTTCGTTGGATTGGAATAAATCATTACTTTTGCGGCCCGTTCGTCAAGGAACGGATACGGACCCGTAGCTTAACTGGATAGAGCATCTGACTACGGATCAGAAGGTTAGGGGTTCGACTCCCTTCGGGTCCGCCACCGCCCGCCATTTCGGCGGGCGTTTTTTTTTGAGTGCAGGCCTGCTTCGAAGTCAGATTGCCGGCTTCCTTGAAATACGGTTGTAAAAGTCAGTCCGAAAAATTAAAAACAGGATTACCGGCCATTACCCTCATGTCAAGAGGCTTAGATAAGATTTTATTTAAAATTATATAATAACCTATAAATCAATATTTTAAGTAATTTTATTTAAACAATATTAATCGGCGTAAACGAGGACTCAGGAGGGTTTGTAGTACTTCAGTGCAGTGGGCATGAACGCCTTCAGATTTTCCACCCGCTGTTTGTCGCTGGGATGGGTGCTGAGGAGCACAGGCGGTTTGGCTCCTCCCTTGGCCGCCATTCGTTCCCAAAAACCGATCGCCGAACGGGGATCATACCCGGCCATAGCGGCAAAAATGAGACCCAGCTTGTCCGCCTCCGTTTCATGGGTCCGCGAGTAAGCCAGGATCCCCAGCGTCGAAGTAATGCCATACGACTGCAGAAATATATTCTGCGTCAAGTCGGGCTTGTCCTGAACGGCGAGCGCAAGGGCGATACCACCTGCCTGGACCAGCAGCCCCTGACTCATCCTTTCATTGCCGTGGCGAGCCACTGCATGGGCGATTTCATGCCCCATCACGATGGCAAGACCGGTTTCGTCCTGGGTCAAAGGCAGCAATCCCGAATAGACGACCACTTTTCCTCCGGGCATACACCAGGCGTTGGCTTCGTCATCCTTTACCAGGTTATATTCCCAGCGGTACCCGTTCAGTCGTTTGGACAATTTCTGCTCGGCCATGAAACTGCTGACCGCTTTTTGAATCCGCTGCCCTACCCTTTTCACCATCTGTGCATCGGCACCGGTGTTAACCGGAGGGTTCTTTTTCAGGAAAGTACTGTAATTATCCAGGCTTAGGGATATCAACTCCCCCTCCGGAAGCATGTTGATCTGTCGACGATTGGTGATGGGCACCTTGGAGCAGGAAACCAGCACCGCCGTGAGAACAATCAGACGAAAAGCCTTTGTCATAGCGTTAGCGGTAGTTAAAAAGTCTTCAGACAAAGATACCAATAACGAAGGACCGGGGTGCGACTATCGACCACGACAGCAAAACGGTGACTCACACAATCACCACGCTCAAACCTTTGTCGGCCATTGCGACTTTCATGGGATTGAGGTCGGAATAGGATCCCGCTTTCACCGCACACTTTCCGTTGTAGTGGACGATATGGGTACACTGCTCGGCCTGAATCGGCTCGTGCTTACAGATGCTGATCAGGCATTCGATCACATGATCGAACGTGTTGAAATCGTCGTTATAAAGTACCAGAACTCGCTCACGGGCGGTCACCTCGTCCGCCTGAATGACTTCCTCGTGCCGGACGTCGGAATTGTTCGAGAGGGTTTGCATCTTCACAGGTGTTTCCCGTAAAGTTACAAAACCCTCTCGACATTCTCAACGGTTTTCAGCCAGCAAAGCCTTTGTGATGCTGATCCGCTTACCGTCCTTCAGAGCCACGACGAAGGCGTCTTTTACACCTTTTGCGATAGCCTCGTCGCGGGCCGCCACCGCGTTTTCATAACTTCCGTAGTTGCCGGAATAGAAAACCTGGTAGCCGGCCTCATTGACCTGACGGTCGATTCCCTTCTCGAAAATGCGTATGAAGCCTTCCACCGCCGAGTACGGAATCCTTCCCTTAAAGGCTCCCAGCTGGATCCTGTAGGTGACCGCGCCCGGATTGACCGGCTGAACCGGCAGCGGATTTATGGTATAGGATGGCGTCGTACGATCGGCCGTCACGACATTGCTTCCTCCCCGAATCACCGTCACGAAGGCGTCCTTCATGCCGGCCTTGACCACCACTTGGCGCATGGAATCAGCCTGCTGACGGGATATGAATACACCCGTCGAGAAACGATAGGCTTCACCTTTGATGCTTTCAGACCGCAGACAGGGCAATGCCGCAATCCGTGCCGGAGGACTGCCCGACCGATAAACACCCACCTGGACGGTATACCGGAGGGTATCGGACTCCTTCTTATAGCGGGTCAGGAATGATTCACGGCCGACCGCAGACTGAGAATCGGAAGCAGATGCGGGTTGCGAGTTGCGGGTAGCGAGTTGCGACTGCTGGCCGACGACTTCCGACTGCTGACCACCGACCGCCGATTGCGAACCGGAAACTGGTGCGGGTTGCGGGTTGAGGGTTGCGAGTTGCGACTGCTGGCCGACGACTTCCGACTGCTGACCGCCGACCGCCGACTCCGAACCGGTAACCGATGCGGGTTGCGAGTTGCGGGTTGCGAGTTGCGACTGCTGGCCGACAACTTCCGACTGCTGACCGCCGACCGCCGACTGCGAACCGGAAACAGGTGCGGGTTGCGAGGTGCGGGTTGCGAGTTGCGATTGCTGGCCGACGACTTCCGACTGCTGACCGCCGACTGCCAACTGTGAGCTGGCGGCCGGACCATACTTCTCAATCAATGCCGTTGCCTCCAGGTGCATGCTATTGATTTTCTGAGTCAGCTGACGAGCCTCGGCGAAACGGTCCCTTGCGGAGTTGGAGCATTCGTCAGAAAGTCGCTGGAATCCTTCGGCCTGATTGCTCAACTGACGCTTACGGAGACGATCCTGCGTGCGTTCCGCTTCAAGCATGAGGCTAATGTTCTTTTCACGGTTCTGCAGCGCTTGGTTGTTCAGTTGTACGCCTTCGGTGAAGAGTTCGATGGTCCGCTTCTGACTTGTTCCGATCTTCATGCGGAGGTCCTGGAACCTTTGATCCGCCGTCGGGTCATTCAGCACTACTTTTTCATCCAGATAAGAAAAGGTCGTACCTACGGATTGTTCCGGCGAAATCACAGATGCTTCTGACGGTCCATCAACAACTCTGTCCTTATTTTCCGCATGGTCCTTGTTATCTCTTACGTCAGGCTCAGCAGCGACAGTCTCGGCATGAGGATTATTTACATTGTGCTGCATAATCCCTCCTGCTTCGACATGGTCGACCGTTTCTGTGACTCCGTCTCCGGAGGCTGCTTCTTCCTCTTCGTCAGAAGAAGCCTCGGATGAATCCGGCCGGGCAATCCTTGAACGGCGGCTATCATATCCTGAATTGCCATCAACCGCTGTAGAAGTCTCGGAGGATTCACCGGCGTCAGCCAACAAAAATTCCGGATCCTTGGTTTTCACCTCTATGGCGGGATCGGCGTTGCGGGCTGCACGAAGCTGCATTTCCGCATATTGCCATTGGCGGATGGATTCCATGCCTAGCTCGTTGATCAGCGCCACGACACTGTCGCGCTCTTTTCCGAACCGATACTGGTCAAGGTCCTCTTCGAGTGAGGAAGCGATTTCCTGCAGCTCCTCCGATTGCACGGTTGCCGCCTTGAACTCTTCAAAATGGTCTGCGGCAGCCGCAGGGTCCTCATCGGCTACTTCCTCCAGTTCACGCTCCTGTTCCGATCGTACCTCCTCATCCGAGGACATTTCGGAGGCCACTTCAAGGTCATGCATTTCTTCAGCGGAAGCGACAGGCGCAGATTTCACCTCTGTCTCTTCGTAAAAAGTCATCGTTATATCCCCGGAACCAGACGCGGGTTGCGAGTTGCGGGTTGCGACTTCCGGCTGTTGACCGACGACCGCCGACTGTTGACCGGAAACAGATGCGGGTTGCGAGGTGCGGGTTGCGAGTTGCGACTGCTGACCGGAAACAGGTGCAGGTTGCGATTTACGGGTTGCGAGCTGCGAAGACGATGAACCGGCGCCTGCACTCTCAGGTAGCGCCGCAAGAATGACCTTCTCCCCTGCCACGTCAACCCCTTCCCTGCGCTCTGCAACAGGTTCGGATGAAATTGTTGACGCGGAAGGCACATCCTCGAAAGTGATGGCCGCTCCGCCGGTCAGGATACGATCGGCTTCCCGGTCTGCTTTCAAGGCCAGGGCATCATTCACCGAAGCCCTACGATCGAGATCGGCCGCTCGCGCCTTCGTTATTGCCGCCTTATCGGACATCTCCCTTGCCTTCTGGCGAAGTCCCTCGATCCGTTCCTGCTGCGCAGGATCCATGCGTTCTATCTCCTCGAAAAGCGCCGCAGCCAGATTGTCATTGCTGGCCGCCTGTTCGCGCATATCCTCCGCATCAGCACGCAATTCCGTTGCAGCCTCCCGGAAGTCCTCTGCCTCGTCGTGTTTCAATCTGGACTGGTCTTTCAAGGAGAGGTTTTCTGCCGAAGCGGCGATTTGCCGAGAGGGCTCGGCAGGAACCGGGACGGTTTCGGCGTTATTCACTGCCGTCGATTCCGCCTCACGAAGTGCCGCAGCCTCCGTAGCTTTCATCTGTTTTTCGGTAGACCTCGCTGCCAACAGGCTCGGCGGGGCAACGACCAACAGGGTGGCGTTTTCGATCTTCAGTGCGATGAGTCCGGACGAATCGACTCGGGTCACATCCAACGAACGAGAGGATTCCTTCGCTTCACTTGCACCGGCAAGCAAAGCCGGAGAGAAATAATTAGTCATCTTCAGCTCCTCTTCGTTTCCGCTCCTGTTCATCGCCACTACCTGCTTCAGGTTGGAGTAATCGGAGCCGGCAGGGACCTGGAAGTTCTCCGCCCGGGGCACATATCCGCCACCGTCGACCACCAACAGGAAGTCCTCGCCCGGAGGCAATGAGATTTCGTATTGACCCGTACGCGGGTCCGTATGGACGGAGGTTATGACCGCAAGGTCTTTCGGACGGACTACGGTTATACGTGCATCACGGCGCATCTTCTGGTCGACAGACTTATAGAAGCCCTTGATGCTGACCAGTTGAACGTCTCCTGAAGACAATTCAATGACTCTCAAATTGAGTTTACCTTCATCCGCCCTGTCGGCTGTGACGTAGGTGGCGGTTTTTCCGTCCGGAGAAGGAACGAACAGCATGTCGTCCTCCGTGGAATTGACCGGAATGCCCATATTGACGGGAGACGACCACTGGCCGGTACCGAAATCGAATTCCGAGCGGAAAATGTCATAACCGCCCATGCTGTTAAAGCCCTTGCTGCTGAAATAGAGGTATTTCCCGCTCTTATCGATAAATGCATAGTCCTCGTCCTCGTTCGAACGAAGAGCGTCTCCCATCAACTCCATGCCGGTCCAGGTTCCGTCGCCACGACGGATGGCTCGATACAGGTCTTTTCCACCGTTCCCGCGATGAGTTCCGGTCACTACGCTTCTCAGATCGGATGCCATGAACATGACCGGCTCGGATCCACCTGATTTGTCGGCAGGCACTAAGAACTGATCAGCTGCTTTAAGCACACGGCCGCTACCTTCCGGAAAGGAAGAGGACGTATAGAAATTCAATGCGGGAATCTCCCGCTCCTCCAATACGGCGATTGCCGTGCGTTTAGTCTGGAGGAGCTCTGCATTCTCACAATTCGCGACATAGGCTTTTGCAGCCTGCTTCTTCTCCCGCTCGACGCTTCCGGATTCCAGGTAGTTGTAGAAACTCGTAATAGCCGCAGTAAAACTACCGGCTGACATCTGCGCCCTTCCGAGATAAAACCATACATCCGAAGGCATGCGCTTGTTCTTACGGGCGAAATCAAGAAACGGAACCGCCTCCTGACGTTGCTTGGGCAGATTCACCAGACACACACCGTAGTAATAGCTCAATGCCGTGTCGCCCTGTTCAAGACTGAGCAACTGGGAAAACAGCGGTGCCGCTTCCCGGAAGTTGCCCGCCTCGAAGAGAACGGTAGCTTTCGCTCGGAGTTCGGATTGGGCGCCGGCTTTCTCACGGGGAGAAGACATGACAGCAACGGTCAGCAGACACCCGAATAGGGATAATATCCAGCCTTTCATACCTGAAGAGGGTTGTAGATCCATGTGAGAAGTTATACTTCCCGACACCCTTCAGGTTCCGCAACTGTAAGATAATCAAATATATTGCAAATAGTTGTATTTCAGTCTTTTATGATGACTGAAACATACATCGATCCACCCCCTTTCGGAGCTCCGAAAATGTAAGATTCAGACTCGATGCGGCCGCCGGTATCCCGAATCAGGAATTCTGTATTATCCTCATTTTCAGCCTTAAAGACTGAACAGGTACTAAATACAAGTTTTCCGCCTTTTTTGATGCTCCGGAACACATTTTCAAGAATAGCCCTTTGCAGCGGTACGAAGCGTGTGTTTATCTCTTTTTCATCGAAAAAAGACAACATTTCGGGGGTTCTGGACCATGTTCCGGAACCGGAGCAGGGCACATCGGCAAGAACAGCATCAAAAGTTTCGGAAGTGAAAGGAATATCAGAAGAAAGGTCAGCGACCATGCAATTGACTCCTCCGAAACCGGACTTTTTCAGCCTTGATCGGTAGTTCTCCAAAATGGAAGGGCGGACATCCGTGGCGACCAGATCGATTCCGGACTCCTGCTCCAGCAACAGCAATGACTTACCGCCCGAGGCTGCACAGGCATCCCACCATCTCTGTCCGGGCAGCGGACGGAAGTAGTCTCCGATACGTTGGGAGGCAAGATCCTGAATCTCGAACCAACCTTCCCGGAAAGATTCCGTCTCCTGGAGCGCCGTCGCAGCGGCAAAAGACCACGCCAGAGGATGGCTTTCATCCGTTTTCCAACTAAAACCCTGTTGACGGAATTCCTTCTCTACTCTTTCCCTGAAACGACTCCTTACACGTATCCATACCGAAGGCTGTATCAGCATGGAACGTATGAATTCATCACGTGGAATCCGGGAGGAAATTCCCTGAGAAAAGGGAAAGATGTCCGGCGTATTGAAACCCGGATACCGGGAACTGACACAGCGCAGACGTTCTTCCAAGGGAGCAGTGAAGTGAAGATCCCATCCAAAGCGCTTCAATAGCAGTTCCGAAAGCGAGGCCGGTGCTCCATCGCACAAAAAACCTGCAACCGCCAGGCGCTCCTCTGCAGAAATACCGCGAAGGGCGCGGCCCAGGCGAAAATAGGAATAGACCGCAGAGCGCAGCTCTTTGCGGTCGCGCGAACCCATGGAACGGTGCCCTGAAAAATATGCGGCAAACTGCCGGTGAAGCGGAATGCCCTCGCTGCATCGGGACAGGAAATCAAGCACCTGCGACAGTCTGCGTTCTGCGTACATGGTGAAAACTCGTGTTCTGCTGTTGCCCGCAAAGTCCGCCGTTCGGATATCTTTACGTCAGCCGATACGCAATATCCGCAATTCATGTCAAAGCCGATCCTCTACGCACTTCTCCTGCTAACCTTTTTTTCATGCGGACAAGGATCCAGAAACACAGATCACTCCGTAGTGAAAGACCTGAGTGCAGGACCTGCCGCTCCCCGGACAGATCTTGCCCAAGGCACGATCGTACTGCCTCAGGCGACACGAATCGGCAACCGTATCTATTCGCTGTACCTGCCGGAAGACTCCTCCCTGGCAGGAAGAAAACTACCCGCCATGATCTTCCTGGATCCACACGCAGACGGGCAGGGACCTTTGCAGCGGTACCGAAGACTCGCCGACAGGTACGGCTTCATGCTCATCGGATCCATGGACATGAAAAACGGACGATCTTTAGAGGAAGCTGCCTCCATCGTGGATGACCTGGTGCGTGAAGCCGGGACGCGGCTTCCTGCGGACCCCTCCTCCATCACGCTCGTCGGATTTTCCGGCGCTGCGAAAGCCGCTCTTGCCACTGCATCCGGCAATAAGGGGATAACCTCCGTCATCTATTGCGGCGCTGCATTACCGCCCGCAATCTTGCAGATGTCCCGGCCTACCTTGGGCATGACCGGCAGTGCGGACATGAATTTCTCCGAAGTCCTGGCTTTTCATGCATCACAGGATTCCTCTGATGCACGACAGTCCTTGCTGGCTGACGAAGGGAGACACGAGTGGCCGGACGAAACCATTTTTGAAAACGCTTTCATCTGGAGCCTGAGCCTGCGCTGCAGGGCACGAAATGATTGCGACTCAGCTAAACTCCTGCAACTTTCGGTCACTTCAGACCGGATCAGAAAAAAAATAAAGGATCCTTTTCAGCAGAGCCTGGCACTGCGACACCACATCATTTGTTTCAACGGACTTACCGACATCAGCGACGCCCAAAAAGCGCTTGCGCTGCTGACTTCTTCGGACCCTTATTCCCGTCAGATGCGCAGCATTGAAACAGGGCTTGCAAAAGAGAAAGTCGAACGGGAAGAGTTACTGAAAGCTTTCTCGGACCGTGACCTTACGTGGTGGCGGCGGCGGATCAGGTCGCTGCAGTCTTCCCCGAAGGATCCGGTAAACCGGCGGCTGCTCGGATACATCTCTCTCGGAGCCTATACTTTCTCGAGGAAGAGTCTTGACCGGCACGCACTTCCTGAAGCATCGGATTTCCTGACAATCTACCGTCTTGCTGACCCAACGAACTCCGAGTGGGCCTTCCTGACCGCCTGTCTTTCAGCTGAGAAAGGCGACCGGGCAGGTGTGCTCGAATACCTGCGCATATCCATACGACTCGGACTTGACGATCCGGAAAAGGTGCGTAATGAACCGCTGCTCAAGGAATTTTTCGCCGACCCGGAAGTAGCAGCGTTGATCCGAAAACTGGCTCACTGAGATTACCGTAACCGCTCCAACGATGCAGTCACGTTCCTGAGGATACGTGCGGACATATCGGAAGTGTCCTGCCTCTTGAAGGGCTCACCGAGCAGCTGCTCATAAAGATCAATGTATCGTCCCGAAATCTCCTCCAGCCAGGCATCCGACATCGCCGGCACAGTCTGGCCTTCCTTCCCCTGGAAGCCGTTTTCCATCAGCCACCGACGGACAAACTCCTTCGACAGCTGTTTCTGGGGTGAACCTTCCCGCTGGCGGTCTTCGTATCCCTCGGAGTAGAAATATCGGGAGGAATCTGGCGTGTGAATCTCATCGATAAGAATGACACGGTCGCCTGATTTTCCGAATTCGTATTTGGTGTCGACCAGGATCAATCCCCGACGGGCAGCCAGTTCACTGCCGCGACGGTACAATGCACGCGTATACTCCTCCATCCGGAGATAATCGGCTTCGGATACGAGTCCCCGTGAGAGGATCTCCTCCCTGGAGATATCCTCATCGTGGCCCTCAGCAGCCTTGGTGGTGGGAGTTATAACGGGTTCAGGCAGACGATCGTTCTCGCGAAGTCCGGAAGGTAAACTCACCCCGCAGACCGTCCTTCTGCCGGCAGCATATTCCCGCCAGGCATGCCCGGCCAGATAACCCCGGATGACCATCTCGACCGGTTGTGCGGAACACCGAACACCGACGGTGACATTCGGATCTGGCACGTCCAGCACCCAGTTGGGAACAATGTCGGAAGTGGCGGAGAGCATATTCGCGGCCAACTGGTTCAGCACTTGACCTTTGAAGGGAATCGGCCGGGGCAGCACCACGTCGAAGGCGGAGATGCGGTCGGATGCGACCATCACCAGCAATTTGTCATCCACAGTGTAGACATCCCTTACCTTACCACGATAAAAGGCGGTCTGCCCGGGAAAACTGAAGGAAGTCTCCGAAAGGCACTTCGGTAAAGTTCCGGAAGGGCTCACGCTCATCGCTCCTTGTTGTAGGCTTCCACGATATCGCGCACGAGACGGTGACGGACCACGTCCTGTCCGTCCAAGTAGATGAAATCGATACCCTTTACACTGGAGAGTATCTTGATAGCCTGGACAAGTCCGGAGGGCTGGTTCCGGGGAAGGTCGATCTGCGTGACATCACCGGTGACGATGAATTTCGCAGAGGGCCCCATACGGGTCAGGAACATCTTCAGCTGGCTTTCGGTGGCGTTCTGAGCTTCATCCAGGATGACAAAGGCGTTGTCGAGGGTTCGGCCGCGCATGAATGCAAGCGGAGCCACTTCGATGATGCCGTTTTCTATATAAGTCTTGACCTTTTCACCCTGGATCATATCGAAGAGCGCGTCATAAAGCGGGCGCAGGTAAGGGTCGATCTTCTCCTTCAGGTCGCCCGGAAGAAAACCGAGATTCTCGCCTGCCTCGACGGCGGGCCGAGTAAGGATGATGCGTTTGATCTCCCGGTTCTTCAGTGCACGCACGGCAAGAGCCACGGCTGTGTAGGTCTTTCCGGTGCCGGCAGGTCCGATGGCGAAGACGACATCGTTCCTTTCGGAGCTTTCCACCATCCGCTTCTGGTTGGCAGTACGTGCACGCACCATGATGCCGTTCTGGCCGAACACGAGCACATCGCCGGTCTGCTGCGGCGGCGTTGTTTCCTTGGAACCGGTCTCTCCCAGGAAATGGCTTACGTTGTCGGCAGTCAGGCTTCCGAACTTCTGATAATGCTGGATGAGTTTGTTTATCTTCTCGCTGAAGACATGTATGTTCTTCTCATCGCCTATCACTTTGATCTCGTTACCGCGGGCGACGAGCTTAAGTTCAGGGAAATTCCTGCGGATGACTTCCAGATTAGTGTCGTTGACACCGAAAAACTCTACAGGATTGAAGGTGTCGATGGGGATGATTACTTCACTCAATTCGGTTCGTTTTTTAGGGACGCCGGTGCCGCTTCACGAAGCCTTGTCAGTGGCGGTTTTCCACAGGTGATGTGTGAAAGGACGCGGGGTCCGGATTCAATACTACTTCAAAACGACCTACCTTTACTTTCGCAGGCTTATAAGTTTTCAACACAAGCCGTACCGGACTGTAATGGCCGTAATAACGCTCACCACCGACTGGGGGATCAGAGATCCGTATGTGGCGGCTTTCAAGGGGCTGCTGCTGAGGAAGCTGCAAAGTCTGCAGATCGTAGACGTCTCCCACTCCATTCAACCGCACGACCGTTTGGCGGCCGCGTATGTGCTGTCCAACTCTTACGGTTATTTTCCGGACGGCTCGGTGCATTACGTCGGGTTGAATTCGCTGGAAGGTGCCCGCGTCGAAAAGGGTTCCGACTACCTGATCGTGGAGAGCGAAAAGAAATTCTTCATCGGTGCCGATTGCGGCATCTTCGCCATGGTACTTCTCGATAAGCCCAGAAAGATATGGCGGCTTGCGGTCCCGCGTAACGCAGACCAGGAAGAGCTTCAATTGTTCCTTGCGGAGAACATCATCGAGCTCCTGAAAGGCACGCCGCCTTCGGAGCTCGGAGACGAGCACGCTTCGCTCGAGGAAGCTTACTTCACGAAAGCGGTTGGCGACAACAGCGGCATCCGCGGATCGGTGATCTATATCGACGGTTTCGGGAACGTAGTGTTCAACATCACCCGGGGCTTCTTCGAATCCCACCGTAACGAAAGGGGATTCAGCATCCTGTTGCGCCGGGCGAGCTACAAGATATCCGAAATCAGCAAGCGCTTCGACACGGTCGCTGACGGAGATCTGCTGGCGCTGTTCAATCAGGACGGCTATCTGGAAGTGGCCGTGAACAAGGGAAATGCCTCACAACTTATCGGACTGAAGATGTTCGACCCCATACTCATCGAATTCCATGATCATCCGCATCGTCAAGATGAACTTCATGCCGGAGAAGGTATCGGAGTTTCTTGACATCTTCAGTTCGACTGCCCTCCATATCCGCGACTTTCCCGGTTGCGAAGGCGTGGAACTCTACCGGTCTGCCTCGGACCCGTCCACACTCTTTACCATCAGTCGCTGGAGGTCGGAAGCTGATCTGGAAGCTTACCGGAAATCAGGTCTTTTTTCCTCCACATGGTCCAGAACCAAACCCCTATTTGCCTCAAAAGCCGAGGCCTGGAGCCTTTCCGGGGCCTTTTGAACGCCGCCCGAACCACTTTTTTCTTTGAAATCTTCAAGGATTTGTTTACCCTTGTGAAGATATAACGGCGGTGGAGGCCTGAAGGCTGTAACCCGCCACCAGTGCAAGTTTAACCGAGTTCGACCAGTCATTTACCAACCGCCATGCACCTTCCGCTGAATAATCTCATTCAGCCTTGGCCAAAACACTACATTTAGATAGTGACGCATTGAATTACGTTGAAACCAACCTACCAAACCAATATGCTTAACATGTACTCCAACCACCGTCTGTCGAACGTCCGCCAACTGTTCAGGACCTTCGTACTGTCTTTGCTGTTCGCAACCAGTTTCCAGGCATCCAAGGCCAGCCACCTCGCCGGATCCGACCTGACTTATCAGGCATTGGGCAACGGCACCTACCTGGTCACCTACACCCTTTACAGGGATTGCGACGGTATCACCGCACCTACGACGGCCTACCTCAACGTGGCCTCCAACAGCTGCAACATCGCCTCCCAAAGCGTGCAGATGACGCAGGTACCGGGTACCGGTCAGGAAATCACCCCGACGTGCTCGACCACCGTCAGCTCGTGTAACGGAGGCACCTCTCCGGGACTCCAGCAGTACACGTACACCGCCTTGGTTTCGATGGCCACCCCATGTCCCGACTGGCACATGTGGGTAACCGACTGCTGCCGTAACAGCGCCATCACGACACTGACCAACGGAGCCAGCGAAGGACTCTACATCGAGTCCTACCTTAACAACACCACGGTAGACAACTCCTCTCCGGTCTTCAACAATATCCCGATCGTGTTCTTCTGCATCGGTCAGACGAACTACTTTAACCACGGTGCAGTGGATGCAGACGGCGATTCGCTGGTTTACTACTTCATCGCTCCCCGAAACAACGAGAACGACCCGGTCGATTACGCGGCCGGTTATTCCATCGCCGCTCCTGTTACCTCGGCTCCTGCCGTAACCATCGACCAGAACACCGGCGATATCGCAGTGACCCCGACCCAGTCGGAGGTCGGCCTCATGTCCGTGATGGTGGAAGAATACAGGAACGGTGTCCTCCTGGGACGTGTCATGCGTGACATCCAGGTTTACACGGTGGCCTGCTCCAACACACTACCTTCCCTCAGCGGCGTGAACGGCACCACGACCATGACCACTTCCGCATGTGTAGGCGGTCAGCCTCTTTGCTTCAACATCAACTCTTCCGACAACAACTCGAACGATTCACTCTGGCTGACCTGGAACAACGGTATCCCCGGAGCCACCTTCACGCCCGGTACAGGAAGCCGTCCGGTGGGTCAGTTCTGCTGGTCGCCCACCCCGGCTGATGCCCGTCCGAACCCCTACACCTTCACGGTGACCGTTCATGACAACGCATGTCCTTCTCCGGGTGTCCAGACTTACTCCTATCAGATTTTCGTATCCGCCCTGCAGGTTCAAGTGGTGGCTTCTCCCAGTGTAGCCTGCTACGGGGACCAGACCGGTTCCGCGACTGTCTCAGCCGCAGGTATCGCTCCCTTCTCCTACCTCTGGTCAAACGGTGATGTCACCTCCTCCGTCAGCAACCTGGCCGGCGGCAACTACTCCGTTACTGTCACTGACGCTACCGGCTGCGCCGGTGCCCAGTCGTTCACCATCGCAGAACCCGCTGCGTTGTCACTCAGCATGTCCGGCACCAACTCACAATGCCAGGGCGGACCTGGTTCAGCCACTGCCAACGTCCAGGGCGGAACAGCACCCTACTCCTATGCCTGGGGCGGCGGTCAGACGACCTCCAGCATTTCGAACCTCTCCCCCGGCTCCTACACCGTCGATATCCTTGACGCGAACGGATGTGACATTTCCGGCAGCGTGCAGGTTTCCGGCAGTGCGGCGGTCATCGCCAGTCTGAGCGTGGTCTCTTCCACCTGCGGCTCCAGCAACGGTGAGATCACCGTCAACGTCAGCAGCGGAACAGCCCCCTACACCTACTCCTGGAACCCGAACGTCAGCACCTCGGCAACCGCTACCGGTCTGACCACGGGCAACTATTCTGTCACCATCACGGATGCCAACGGCTGCACCACGTCGCAGTCCGCCACGATCGGCTCCTCCTCCATCTCCCTGGCCGTTGCAAACGTGGTCGATGCCACTTGCGGCAATGCCAACGGTTCTGCAACCGTTGCCGGCAGCGGAGGAGTTGGCAGCTACTCTTACATGTGGATGCCCGGTATGTATACCAGCGCCTCTGTTTCAGGTCTTGCAGCCGGCACCTACAGTGTCCAGGTGACTGACACCGCAGGCTGTTCAGCTTATACCACCGTCGTTGTTGCCAACAACGGCCAGGTGCCTGTCATCACCATGCCGACCTTTACGGCGGCCTGCGGCAGCACGAGGGTTCCTCTCACGGGCGCCACTCCTTCCGGAGGCACCTACAGCGGTACCGGTGTGACAAACAATGAATTCGACCCCACCGGATTGGCCGGCGGAACGTACGTGATCACCTACACGGTAACCACCTCTGCAGGTTGCACGAGCTCAGCCACTTCGACCATCACGGTCGGCTCTCCTGCCACCGTCACCATCACCTCTTCCGCCCTCTCCTGCGGTTCCTACACCTATATCGGAAGCGGCAACCCGGTGACTCTTACCGCCAACACCTCTTCCGCAGGCCTCAGCTACCAGTGGTATTTCAACGGCACCCTGATCGCAGGAGCCACCGGATCCACCTACCAGGCCACTCAGAACGGAACCTATTCCGTCAACGTATTCGACGCTTCGGGTTGCACCAACGCAACGGCGAGCTACACGGTGAATGCCGTGGATGTACGTTGCGGACACAACCTCCAGAAAGTCGTCCTCTGCCACGTGCCTCCCGGACGTCCTTCCAATCCGCAGACCCTTTGCATCGCTCCTAGTGCGATTCCGGCCCACCTTGCCAACCACCCCGGCGATTGCCTTGGACCGTGCCCGACTCCCCGTCAGGGAGCTACTGCTTCCGAGATCACCTCGCTGTCCATCTACCCGAATCCTTCGACAGGTATCCTGAACGTCACGTTCGACCTTGACGAAGACAACAACGTCAGCATTGCGTTGTACGATCTGGAAGGACGCAAAGTGGTGACGCTCGTCGATGACGCCTACCCCGGCGGTTATCACATCACCGAGGAGTTCAACATCACCATGATTCCTGACGGCGTGTATGTGCTGCGTTACGAAGCCGGTGAAACGGTAGAATACCAGCGTATCACCAAGACCTATTGATTCCTAAAAGACCGGCTTCTCAGCCGGTCTTTTTTTATTCGAATTTCAAGGCGTTTCTCTGAAACGCCTTTTTTATTGCAATTTTTCAAGTTTTTTCAAGATTTCTTCGCCAAGCCATGTGAAACGTTCACCAAGCCGGCGGAGCTTTTCGCCCTCAAAACAGGTCCGCCCACCCCCTTCCGGGAGCTGTAAACGGAATAATATTGAGGCCGACCGGGCATCGGAAGTATTTTCCGAATGATTCATTCTTCACATGCCTGAGACAATGCGTAAGAATCCTTTCATCGCCACACTGCAGATCATCATTTTCGTGTTGATTGCACGTCCCTCCTTGCTCGCAGAGCACATCGCAGGGGCAGAACTTAATTACCGATCCTTAGGAAACAACCAATACGAGGTAGATTACCTGGTATATACCGATTATCCGACCTCTGCCCCCAGCACCCAGGCAATCCTGGAATACTCCAGTGCTTCCTGTTCAGCCACCGGCTCCACCGTACTGCTTCTCCAGGAGAACCGTTGCGTCACCTACAAGAGTTCCTGCAGGAACGCAAGTTCCTCCTTCACCCCCACGATCCGAAAATGGGTTTTCAGCGCGACCGTTCATTTCACCACCTCGTGTGAAGACTGGAAACTTCGTGTGAACGGATGCTGCAGGATGGCCTTCATCACCACGCTGGAAGATCCCGAACTTTCCGTCATCCGGACAGAGGCCACCCTGAACAACCTTGACGGACAGTTCTCATCCCCCGTATTCGTAAATCCTCCTGTATTCTACGTGCTCACTGGGCAGTCCAACCGTATCAATGCGGCAGTAACTGCGGATGACGCCGACTCTGTGAGCACCAGCATCATCCCGGCAAGAACCACCGCCCAGAAAGAAGTGCATTATCTGACAGAAGGAGGGTTCCTTCAACCCTTCCGCTCAGGACCTGTGCTTTCTCCACTGGTGTCCCGCAGTGAATTCGTGGTCAAGCCGTCAGATCCGGAAACAGGCATACTGGACGTGGAAATTCAAGCATGGAAAAACGGGCGTATGACGGGTGCCATTGCTCGCGAGCACAGGATCATGGCGCTGGAATCCTCCAATCATCTCCCCTCCCTTACCGGCATCGACGGAACAGGTACCTACGATGTGAATACCTGTGCCGGAAAAAAAACGGCCTTCTACCTTTTCACTTCCGACGAAGACCGCAACGACAAGGTGACGGTGACGATGTTGGACACCCTTCCCGGAGCCACCTGCGTCCCTTCCGGCGACCAGACCCCGGCCTACAGGTTCGAATGGAACACCCCTGCGACAGAAATCACGGATAGGGATTATCTGGTGCGATTGCTGGTGAGCGACAACAGCTGTCCCATGCCGGGCGTACAACAGTATGCCCTTCGCATCCACGTGACAGGCCTCGGCATTACGGCAGTAACGACGCCGGTGACGTGTATCGGGCGCAACGACGGCTCCGCACACGTGACCGTGGACGAATCGATGGGACCTTTCACCTACCTGTGGAAGGAAACCGGCATCACGACAGCATTGGCTGAAGGTCTTACAGAAGGGACTCATACCCTTTTCCTGAACACACATTCGGGCTGCAGGGCGGAATATGCCGTCAATGTCAAAGGACGTCCGGCATTCGCACCTACTTCACTTTCCGTCATCGATGCGGGATGCTCCAACTCCGCCAGCGGCGCCATATTCCTGATGCTCCCGAAAGAAGAAGACCGTTACGAAGTCTCCTGGACCCCCTCCGGAAAGAATTCCCTGAACATCACGAATATCCTGCCCGGCACACACACCGTCACCGTACGGGAGAAGGAAACCGGTTGCAGCATGGCGAAATCCTTTGATGTCGGTTACAGCTTCACCGCCCCCAAGGTGGACCTGGGACCCGATCAGAGCATTTGCATGGGAACACCTGTTTTCCTGGAGCCCGGCAAGGGATTCCGTTACCACACGTGGCAGGACGGGTCCGACAGCGCGGCATATCATGTAAAGGAAGCGGGCGAATACAGTGTACAGGTGACCGACGACTACGGATGCACAGGCACCGGTCGCGTGCGTGTTGACTTCATCGCCTGCCAGTCGCCGAAGAATCCTCTCGGGGAAGAAGGCATCAGCATCTACCCGAATCCTGCCAAGAACATTCTGAACATCAGCTTCAAGGAGGCGACATCAGGAGACACCCGCCTGTATGTGACCGATCTTCTGGGCAAGCAGTTGATGGATCGCAGCGTACCCTCCGAGACCACATCCACATCGATACTCATTGACGCCTACCCCGACGGGGTCTACCTGTTGTACGTGGAGCAGGGATCGAACGCAGCCGTGTATCGATTTGTCAAAGAGTGATTGGCCGAAGAGTCGGTTAACATCAAAAAACACGTACTTTTGGCGTCAAACAGAAGTACGTGTTTTCGCTTTTCAAGAAGGAAGTCAACGGTTTCTTCAGCACCCTCAGCGGATATGTGGTAATCATCCTCTTTCTCGCTACCACAGGTCTGCTGTTGTGGGTCATCCCTGGCACGGATTTCAATATCCCTGACAACAGGTATGCGGTGATGGACGGACTGTTCATCCTGGCCCCATGGCTTTTCCTTTTCCTCATCCCGGCAATCACCATGCGCATGTTCGCCGAGGAGAACCGCAGCGGCACGATCGAACTGCTGATGACCAGTCCGTTGTCCGACCTTGAAATCGTACTTGCAAAATACTTCGCGGCAGTACTTTTGACCGTTCTTGCCCTGATCCCTACCCTGTTCTATTTCGTTTCCATCTGGCGACTTGCATCACCGCCGGGTAATATCGATGTAGCAGGAACTGCCGGCAGCTATCTCGGTCTTATATTCCTTTGCAGCGGTTTCGCGTCGATCGGGATTTTCGCTTCTGCCATAACCTCCAACCAGATCGTCTCGTTCCTTACCGGGATGCTGCTCTGCTTCTACTTCTATTCCGGATTCGACTTCCTCGGCAGCGTTGCGCTTCCTGAAGGTGCGGCCAACGTCATTGCCAGGTTCGGCATGAGCTCCCATTTTTCCGCGCTGAGCCGGGGTGTGATCGACACGCGCGATGCCGTATATTTCATTTCCCTGTCGGCGTTTTTCCTGCTGCTGACCCGTTTCACTCTTGAAAAACGTAAGTGGTAGTCAGATGGCAGCAGGTAAACTCCGCCACCAAAGCATACTCCAACTCGTCGCAGGGTTAGTGCTTCTGTTCTCCCTGAACGTCCTTGCTGATTTCTTTTTTACCCGTTTGGACCTCACCGCCGAGGGGCGACATTCGCTTTCAGCATCGTCCCGGCGGCTCGCATCGGGATTGAAGGACGTGGTGTACGTCAAAATCTACCTGGAAGGCGAACTCCCTCCCGGCTTCAAAAAGCTGAGAAATTCGACACAGGAGCTTTTGGACGAATTCAGGGTCTATTCAGGCGACAACATCGAATACGAGTTCATCGATCCCTCCTCCGGAACAGGCGAAAAGGAACGGATGGAGCTTTATAAACAACTGGCTCAGAAAGGACTATTCCCCACTAATCTGGAAACTCAGGAATCCGGAAAGAAGTCCGAGAAAATCATTTTCCCTGGAGCACTTATTACCTACGGCAGCTCGGAAGTACCGGTCCAGTTGCTCAAAAGCCGCCTTGGTAGCGGTCCTGAGGAAATGCTCAACAATTCCGTGGAAGGACTCGAGTACGAATTCGCGTCGGCCATCAGGCGATTGACACAGCCCATCGCCAAAGATGTTGCTTTCCTGCGCGGTCACGGAGAGCTCGACAACGAACATATCACGGATGCAGCCAAGGCCCTCAGTGAATACTACAAGGTGGACACCGTTGTGATGGACGAGCAGTTGCGGTCGCTGGACGGCTTCGATGCGGTCATCATCGCGAAACCCACTCTTCCTTTTTCGGAAAAGGACAAATTCGTGCTGGACCAATACATCATGCACGGGGGCAAGACGCTCTGGCTCCTGGACGGTATGGCCATTGAAATGGACAGCCTTGCCGCCAGCAGCACCACTATCGCTCTGCCTTACGACCTGAGGCTGGAAGACCAGCTGTTCCGTTACGGGGTGCGCGTGAATCCCGACCTGCTGATGGACCTTCAAGCCGCTCCGATTCCGGTCGTTACCGGTTACACGGGGAATTCTCCGCGACAGGAGCTGTTTCCCTGGCCCTATTTCCCGCTCTTGAATGCATCGTGCAACCACCCGGTAGTCAACAACCTCAACCTGGTCAAATCGGAATTCGGTAGCTCGCTGGATACGATCGACGTTCCGGGTATCCGCAAAACGGTCCTTCTGCAGACCTCCGAGTACTCCCGCCTGCAGATGACCCCTGCCCGTGTATCCTTGAACATGCTGCGGCAGGAACCGGACAAACGTCAGTACAATAAACGAAACCTTCCCTTCGCGGTCCTGTTGGAAGGCGCTTTCACCTCCAATTTCAGAAACCGCATTCCGGATGCCATCAGGGATTCCAAGGAGATCGGCTACCGTGAAAAAGGCGACACCGCCCGTATGATTATCGTTGGCGACGGTGACGTGATTGCCAACTATGTCAGCAGGAAAGGTGCCATCTATCCCCTCGGATACGACCGCTTTACACAGCAATCCTACGGTAACAGGAACTTCATCCTGAACTGCATCGACTACCTCTGCGACGATTCCGGTGTGATCGAATTGCGCGGCAAGGAACTGAAACTTCGGCTCCTTGACGCCTCCAAGACAAAGGAGAACGAATGGGTGCGGTGGTTCAATGTCGTCGCACCGATATTGTTGCTGGCCGTTGCAGGCGGGTTTCACCATTATCGAAGAAAGAGAAGGTTCACACGCTCATGAGAAAACGACTGCTTCCTGCCCTGGCTATTCTCTTGCTGGCCGCAGCGCTATGGACTTATTTAACCCGGAAGTCAGGCACATTCTCGGAGGAACTGCGGGACTTCGCCGTCAAGGACACTTCACGCGTCACGCGCATCTTCCTGAGCGACCGTGCCGGACATTCGGTGCTGCTGGACCGGTCAGCAGGAAATGTCTGGAGGGTGAACGACAGTATCAACGCAAAAGGTGAAACGATCCGTCAATTGCTGGAGGTGATCTACAGGGTGGATGTACGTACCCGTGTTCCGCGCAGTCGCTACAACACCGTCATCAAGGATCTTGCGACGCGAGGCATCAAATGCGAGATCTATATGGACAACGAGAACGCTCCTTCCAAGACCTACTATGTGGGCGGACAGACCGAAGATGCGCTGGGCACTTATATGATGCTGGAGAATTCAAGCGTTCCTTTCGTGACGGAGATCCCGGGGTTCAACGGTTATCTAACGCCCTGGTACCCGGTCCGCCTGAAAGACTGGAAGGACAACGTGGTTTTCAGTTACCGTCCGGAAGACATCGTCACCGTCGAAGTGGATTACCCCTCGATGCGGCAGCATTCTTTCACGCTTCGCCGCACTTCATCCGGCTTCACAGTGTCGCAGGAAGGAAAGACCGTACAAGTGGTAGCCGTCGCGGATACGGTCGCCTTGGCGAATTATCTCGCCTTGCTCCGCTTCGTTCCTTACGAGGACGTCGACAGGCTCATCGATCAGCAGCAGAAGGATTCCATCCGCAATACCACCCCGGCAGTACGTTATTCGATCACGGACAGATCCGGAACGGTCAACAGTATAATTCTGCATCCGATGCCGTTGAACGGTTACTCGCTGACGCGTGAGGATTCCACCGGAGCGCCTCTGAAGTATGACGTCGACCGTATGCTCGGCTGGCTGGAACGTGAAAGACAATGGGTGACCGTGCAGCACTATACGTTCGATCCCATTCTCCGCCGTTACGCGGATTTTTCTGCCTACGGCGGGAAATCCACATCCCTGCCCCGCTGATTTACAGAGTGCTGATTGACAGTACTTTGTAGCTCTTTCAAAGGCTTTTCCGTGTTCATATTTCGCACCCTTCAGGACACCATTTTCCTTGAGCGTTTTTTACGAATAGCGTAGGTTTGTGACAGCATCTTCAATCTTACCCTCATTCACATCCGATCCGACCATGGCGCTTAAATTCATCGTTTCCAGTTCAAAGATCCTGAAGCAGCTTCAGCAGATCAGCGGCGTGCTGAACTCCAGCAATCCGTTGCCCATCCTTGACAATTTCCTTTTCGTGGTGGACAAAGGCACGCTGACGGCTTCGGCCTCCGATCTCGAGTCGACGATGACGACGCGTATCGAGCTTGTGGAAGGGAAACAATCCGGCAAGATCGCGATACCGGCCAAGATACTGCTCGAAACCTTGAAGACGTTTCAGGACCTTCCGTTGACGTTCTTAGTCGACGAAAAGCAGTTCGGCATCGAAATCGTCTCCGACAACGGAAAATACAAACTCACAGGGTTCGACGGGGAGGAATTCCCCCGTCTTCCCGGAATGGAGGGTGCTAAGAGCCTGGAAGTGGAATCCGATCTCATGGCCTCTGCGGTCGGCAAGACCCTCTTTGCCACCGGTAATGATGAATTACGTCCCGTCATGAGCGGAGTCTTCTGCCAGTTCAGCAAGGACGGGCTTACGTTCGTCGCCACCGATGCCCACAAGCTGGTGCGCTACCGCCGTACGGATGTAAAATCGAAAAGTGAAGGCGCGTTCATCCTTCCCAAGAAGCCTCTCAATCTCTTAAAGAACATCCTTTCCACGGAACAAGGCAAACTCAACATCTCCTTCACCGACAACAATGCGTTCTTCGAGTTCGGGAATTTCACACTCTCCTGCCGACTCATCGACGGACGCTATCCCAACTACGAGGCTGTCATTCCCGCCGACAATCCCAACCAACTTACGATCGAGCGCACCCGTTTGCTCAACTCGGTGAAGCGTGTCTCCATCTTCTCCAACAAGACCACCCATCAGGTGCGACTCAAGATCAACGGCAGCGAGCTGCAGATCAGCGCAGAGGATCTGGACTTCGCCAACGAAGCGAATGAGCGTCTCTCCTGCGACTATAACGGCGAAGACATGGAGATCGGTTTCAATGCCCGCTTCCTCATGGACATGCTGGGAAATCTGGATTCGGAGAATGTCCGACTCGAAATGTCAGCGCCCAACCGCGCAGGCATACTCTCTCCGGGTGAAAGCGCAAAACCCGGCGAAGACATCCTCATGCTGGTCATGCCGGTCATGCTGAACAACTGAGCCCCTGTATTCACGTTCAAAAAAAAACAGCGGTCCGATGACCGCTGTTTTCATTTGTAAGGGACCGCTTTTTTAACGGTCCGTTTGGAAGGTGTCTTTCATCAGGCAATCAACCTTGCGGAAGCGATGGCGGATACGTCCACGGGAAAACCGAGTTTCCTGTGCGCGTCCAGGTCGTGGTGTGACTTGGCTGAGCGATAGGCCAGGACATTTCCGGCAGGAATGAAGAAGTACTCCACTTTACCTTCACGGATATTATACCTGGCGATGATCATCCCTTCGTCCTTGCTACCGTCTGAAAAAATGAAAAGACCTAATTGATAAATAAATTGTTGGATTTCGCGTGTGCTCATGCAATTGGGATTGAATTTTAACGGAATGTAAACCCGACTGCCGGCGACTTCAATATTTATTGGCAAACGCACATTTTGAATGGGTGACTCCCCTCAAAAACGGGTAAAAACCGCCAAATTGAAAATAAAAGAACCCCTGATTTCTCAGGGGTTCTCCATCGCGGTGCCCGGGGAGAGACTCGAACTCTCAAGGATTTAACTCCAACGGCTTCTGAGACCGCAACGTTTACCAATTTCGCCACCCGGGCATGTATATTCGGCTCTACGAGCCAGGCGGTATTTCTACCGCCCCGGTAAACGGAGTGCCCAGGGCGAGACTCGAACTCGCACGGTTGCCCGCCACCCCCTCAAAGTGGTGCGTCTACCAATTTCGCCACCTGGGCATTGACCATATAACCTAGGTTACATGGAAAGTGGGCTGCAAAGGTACGTTTTTCTTAAAACATACACAATTTTGGCCCTTTTAATTGAAAATTCACTATTTCAGGTACTTATCCAACCAGCCAAAGAACACACGCTGCCATAGGACGCTGTTCTGAGGCTTCAGCACCCAATGGTTCTCGTCGGGATAACTCAGCAACCGCGCCGGAATACCCCTCAAACGAGCGGCCGTAAAAGCCTCCAGTCCCTGATTGTACGGTACACGGTAATCTTTTTCGTTGGCGATGACAAGGATGGGGGTATCCCAATTACCGATATAGGTATCGGGAGAAAACTCCGTGTAAGCTTTGGATGCCGGCTGTTCCCACGCATAGGCTTCGTTCTCGTGCTTGTAGAAGAACTGTTCCTCGGTCATTAACATGCTTTTCATGTTGTACACACCGTTGTGAGAAATGAACGCCTTGAATCGCTTCCGGTGGTTGCCTGCCAACCAGTAGACGGAGTATCCTCCAAAGCTCGCGCCCACGGCACCCAGACGGTTCTTGTCGACGAACGGCTCGTTGGAAACGGAATCGATTGCGCTGAGAAGATCCTTCATGGCCTGTCCGCCCCAATCTCCTGAGATGGCATCGTTCCACTCGCTGCCGAAGCCGGGCAATCCGCGACGGTTCGGCGCCACGACGACATAACCGTTGGCCGCCATGAGCTGGAAATTCCAACGGTACGACCAGAACTGTCCGACCATGGATTGCGGACCGCCCTGACAGAAAAGCAGGGCAGGATATTTCTTGTTCGCATCGAAGTCCGGCGGAAGAATGACCCAGGTGAGGATTTCCTTCCCGTCGGTGGATCGTATCATCCGCCGCTCCACCTTTCCGAGTCTAAGGCCGGCAAGCAATGCCTTGTTGACGGAGGTCAGAGGCACGGAAATCCCGGTCTCCTGTTCTATCCGGAACAGCTCGGAAGGCATGCTGATGGACATGCACGAGGTGACAATCACATCCTCTTTACCCTTAGCGGATACCGATAGTTCAGTATGGTCCGCAGTATCACGGGTAAGTTGGCGGATCTTGGACAAGCCGCGCTTCTGGAAATCGACCGCGTAAACCTGCTGGGTACCTGCCACGGAACTGATGAAATAGAGCGATTTGCCGGAAGGACTCCAAGCGGTGTTTTCTACATTCTGATCAAAACCAGCACTCAACTCGGTCCTGATGCCTGTCGTGAAATCCAGCATCATCAGCCTGGAACGGTCGGCTTCGTTGCCGGGATCTTCCTGCGACAGCCACACTAAGCGGTTACCATCAGGGGCATACAAGGGATTCTTGTCGTAACCCTTGATGCCGCCGGACAGGTTCTTGGTCCCACCTGCAGCGACATCGTACAGATAGATGTCGGAGTTGGTTCCGACAGCATACTCCGTACCGGTCGATTTCTTGCAGGTGTATACGAGGTATTTTCCGTCCGGGCTCCAACAAAGCTCGTCGTCACCTCCGTTGGGCTTCAAGGGCGTATCGTAGGGCTCGTCTTTCATGATGTCCTTGAGCGCTCCGAGGACACCGTCCGTGAACGTTCCGACAAACACATGACTGTACATGCCATTATCCCACGTATCCCAATGACGGAACATCAAGTCGTCATAGATGCGACCGGAGGTCTTGGGGAGGTCGGGATAGATATCCTTGCCGTTGAATGCACGGACCTTGACATCGGCAGTGATCCAGATCATACCTCCGGAAGGAGCGATGCCGAAACCGTTGATATCGAAGTCCAGACGGGTTTCCTGCTTGCGCCCGGAACCGTCGGCACGGATACTCCACAGTTGTGAACTGCCTCCGGCATCGGAAAGGAAATAGATTTTGCTTCCGTCAGGGCTCCATCGCGGCGAAGTCTCGTTGACGGAGTCCGCAGCGAGCGACTTTGCATTGCCGTTCACTGCATCGACAAGCCAAAGGTCCGTATTCCCTTTGTTGGCGGCGAGATTCACATTCCGGACACAGTACACGACCGAAGATCCGTCGGGGGAGACATGCGGATCGGAGATGCGGGAGAATTTCCACAACAATTCAGGTGTCAGGGACTGTTGTGCATCCGCGACAATCGCTGCGGAGAGCAGAAAGGAAAGCGCTAGGATTCTTTTCATGGTTTATTCGTGGTGACAGATGGTACAAATGAAAAGCCGGGGAAACCCGGCTTGGAAGTGCAGCGGGAAGCGCTGATCACTGTACGATGACGGTGGTTCTCGAGCGGGACCCTTGCGAGGATACGGTAACGAGGTAGCTGCCTGCGGGAACTCGCACACCACGGTCATCAGCAAGATCCCAGACGATACGATTGGTTCCGGCAACGAGAGGGACCGCCGCGAGTGTCTTCACCACACGCCCTTGGAGATCGAAAACGGTAACGACCGCGTCGACGGACTTCGCTGACTCATACTGGAAGGTGGTGGTCCTGTCCCCTGCAACCGGATTCGGAAAAGCAGTAAGCACCGTGGCAGATTCCTGCAGGGAGCCGATTCCGGTGGAGGTGCTTCCCAGGTCTACGAACCAGGATAAGCGCGGAAAACCGCCGGTCACCCCGCAGATGTAACGACCGTTACGTGAAATACCCAACGGGCGGCCGCAATCGCCGACCCCGGTAGCGCCCTGACTCGTGAGATACGACTGGAGGTCGAAGGTACCTACGCCGGGAAAGTAAATGAACCCGGCAGCTGAGCCGAAACCAACCGAGGAATAACCGACTGTAACACCGTTGTCTGCAACTGCCTGCGCCTGCCCGTCGGTGATGCCGGTGGGAAGAGGTATCGTAATCATTGAACCTGCCGTACGATCCCACAGTACCGGTACGGTATACACGCCACTATTGTCATAACCGGCCACATAAGTGCCGGTAGAGTTGGTGCCGAACATTTCACCGAAGGAACTGACCGTAGTTCCGGTCGGACCGGGATACCAACAAATCGGTACGCGGGAAGCTCCCTGCCACCAGCCTCCTGCCACCAGGCCGTCTCCGGAAATGCAATTGGCACGGGCGCTGCTGCCGGCATCTTGCAGGTTGATATAGCCCGTGGTCGTGTTGTATACAAATGCGGTAGTCTTCCCTGCGTTCGCCCAATACATGCCACATACTGTCTCCCCGTTGTCGGAGATGCCGAAAACATGGGAATAAGAACCTGTACCGGTCAGGTAGCCGCCTCCCGGCACTCCCGGAAGATTCACCCATCCGGTGGATGCATTGTAAATGGAAGCGATATCTCCGGGACCGAACGGCGTAGTCGCCTGATTGATGCCGCCGACGGTTCCAAGATCTGTAACCCCGTAAGCTTCCACACCGCCGATATTGGTCACCGTGGAATCTGCCGTCTTGTAAATGAAACAACCCGTACCGCCAAATCCGGTGATGAAGGTGCCGCTAGGAGAAATCCCCATGGCCAGTCCGATGTTCGGAAGAGTACGGTAAGTAGGTACCTGGGCGACTGCCGGAGCCGCAACCAATAAGGCAAAGAGGGCTTGTAATGTTTTCTTCATGGGAAGGTTTAGTTGATGAGCGTATCAGGAAATCACAAATGCATTCCGCCGTCGACACTGAGCACCTGGCCCGTGATGTACGACGAAAGATCGGAAGCAAGGAACACGACCGCGTTGGCGATATCCTGCGTGGAACCGGGGCGTTTGAGCGGAATATTCTCCGCCCATCCTTTGACCACGTTCTGGTCGAGCACGGCGGTCATCTCCGTTTCAATGAACCCGGGCGCGATGGCGTTACATCGGATATTTCGGGAACCCAGTTCGGCGGCGACCGATTTGGTGAAGCCGATGATACCTGCTTTGGAGGCGGCATAATTGGCTTGCCCTGCATTTCCGGTAAGTCCTACGATGCTGGTCATATTGATGATGCTGCCGCTCTTCTGCTTCAACAACTGACGTAACGCAGCTTTGGTGACATTGAAAACGGAATTAAGGTTGATGCGGACCACGTCATTGAACTGTTCTTCGGACATCCGCATCAGCAGACCGTCTTTGGTGATGCCCGCATTGTTCACGATGATGTCCAGGGAACCGAATTCAGCGACGATGGAATTCACCAGCTCTTCGGAGGCCTTGAAATCGGATGCGTCCGAACGGTAGCCTTTCGATTTGACACCAAGAGCCGCAAGCTCAGATTCGAGTGCCTGACCTTTTTCAACGGAAGACAGGTAGGTGAAGGCGACATTGGCGCCCTGCTTGGCCAGTTCAACAGCAATAGTACGTCCGATGCCTTTCGAGGCGCCGGTCACGAGGGCGTTTTTTCCGGAGAGGAGTTGTGACATGGTGAGAGGTGTGAGGTGCGCCCTTCGGCAGGATCAGGGCAAGAGGTACCGGTTTACGAGTTGCGAGTTACTAGCAAGACAGTTATCGTTAGACGGGAGCCGGAAACTGCAATCAGCGACTGCCGACCATTTCCATGGCTTTGACCATTTTTGAACCGAGGACCGCGATGGATTCACAGACATGTATGCCGCACTCGGCCATGATCTTCATCTTGGCAGCAGCAGTGTCGTCATGTCCGCCGACAATGGCGCCTGCATGACCCATACGGCGTCCGGGAGGAGCTGTCTGACCGGCAATGAAACCGACCACGGGCTTGGTTCCGTTGGCTTTGATCCAACGGGCAGCATCCGCCTCAAGGCTTCCGCCGATCTCACCGATCATGATGATGCCGTGGGTTTCGGGGTCATTCATGAAGAGCTCTACGGCTTCCCGGGTGGTTGTTCCGATGATTGGATCTCCGCCGATTCCGATGGCTGTAGATATGCCCATTCCGGCACGGACGATCTGGTCGGCAGCTTCGTACGTCAGCGTACCTGATTTCGAGACGATTCCTATATTTCCTTTTTTGAATACGAAGCCGGGCATGATACCGACTTTGCATTCTCCGGCTGTGATTACACCGGGACAGTTCGGTCCGATCAGCCGTGTGTTACGTCCGCTCAGATAGGACTTGACGTGCACCATGTCCTTCACCGGAATTCCCTCGGTGATAGCCACCACCAGTCGAATGCCGGCTTCGGCGGCTTCCATGATGGCATCACCGGCGAACGCAGGGGGTACAAAGACAATCGACACATCGGCACCGGTATTCTTCACCGCATCCGCCACCGTATTGAAAACAGGACGATCCAGATGACTTGTACCTCCCTTGCCGGGAGTGACGCCTCCGACCACATTGGTACCATACTCTATCATCTGTGTGGCATGGAAGGTACCTTCGCTGCCGGTGAAGCCTTGGACGATTACTTTGCTGGATTTGTTGACGAGAACGCTCATGAAGGTGACGGGTTTCGGGTGACGAGTGAAGCCCCGGGGATGACTCGGGGCAAGAGTGACGAGTTCAGGGTTGCGAAATTACTGATTTCTCTGCGTTTTAAGGACGGAAATGGATAAATTTGCAACCACGCAACATGCTGAAATTCAATACTGACGATACGATAGTGGCACTCGCAACACCACCGGGTTCGGGAGCGATTGCCGTCGTGCGCCTATCCGGTAAAAACGCCTTTGAAATAGGCGGTTCCGTTTTCCTTTCCGGACGAGGACGTAAACCTGATTTTTCGAAGTTGACCTCTCACACGGCCCATTTCGGCACGCTGTCTAAAGAAGGAAAAGTCGTTGACGAAGTGGTGATGACGATATTCAAAGGTCCCCGCTCCTACTCCGGTGAAGACACGCTCGAGTTTTCCTGCCACGGATCTGTATTTGTACAGCAGAAGGTGCTCGATTTGCTCATCCTCGCCGGAGCAAGGATGGCCCAACCCGGAGAATTCACCTTGCGCGCTTTCCTGAACGGGAAACTGGACCTGAGCCAGGCGGAAGCGGTGGCTGATCTGATTGCAGCCGATTCGTCGGCTGCACACCGTGCTGCGATCGGCCAGCTGCGAGGCGGTTATTCCTCCCGTTTACGGGAGCTGAGGAGCGAACTGATCCGTTTCGCAGCGCTGATAGAACTGGAACTGGATTTTTCAGAAGAAGA
Organism: Bacteroidota bacterium; assembly: GCA_046052345.1. Classification (GTDB taxonomy): domain Bacteria; phylum Bacteroidota; class Bacteroidia; order AKYH767-A; family 2013-40CM-41-45; genus Pollutiaquabacter. Next base: position 32,669 of record JBJOMN010000002.1, read on the forward strand.
TGTCGAATTCGCGGACCGCCAGCAACTCCGGGAGTCGGTGGAGAGGCTGCAAGAAAGTCTTCGTCACCTCATCAGCTCTTTCGAACTGGGCAACGTGATCCGGAACGGCATACCTGTTGTCATCGCCGGCAGACCGAATGCAGGAAAGTCGACCCTGTTGAACGCATTGCTGGACGAGGAGCGCGCGATAGTCAGCGACATCGCCGGAACGACTCGAGACACCATCGAGGAAGAGATCACCATCGGTGGCGTGAAGTTCCGCTTCATCGATACGGCCGGCATCCGTGAAACGAACGATGCTATTGAACGCATAGGCGTTGAACGGACCCTTGAGAAGATCCGACAGAGCCCGGTGATCATCTACCTGTTCGATGTGAACGAGACTACTCGCGGAGCTTTGACCAAGGAACTGGATGACCTGCGGGCCCATACCGACCCTTCGTTCACGCTCTTGCCTGTCGGAAACAAGATCGACCACTACGACCTTGCACAACTTGAAGAAGAATTCCGGAATGTACCGGGAATATTGCTGGTGTCCGCCAAGGAAGGCACGAACCTCGACACCCTGCGATCGAACCTGCTCGAGCGTTTCAGCAGCGGCGAATTCGGCGAAGGAGATACGGTAGTGACGAGCGCCCGACATGCCGCCGAACTTCGAAAGACGGAAGAGGCGCTAGGAAACGTACTCAAGGGATTGGAGTCCGGCGTCACAGGCGACCTTGTCGCCGGCGACCTGCGTTATGCCCTTCATCATTTGGGACTCATCACGGGGGCCATCTCCAACGAGGACCTGCTGGATACGATTTTTTCGAAGTTCTGTATCGGGAAGTGAGAAGATAAACCGCACGTCATCATACGCTTTCCTGACCAGCTTGTTAGCATGCGTGCCATCGACATACATACGCACAATTCGGGAAATTCCCACGGTTCACCGGCGATCTTGAATGTGTTAAGGGATTTCAACAGTATCCCGGCAACAGGATATTTTTCAGCAGGCCTCCACCCCTGGTACATCGATGAAAAAACTACCCCCTCTGAATTCAAAGAGTTGGAAACAGCCGCGGAACATCCTCACGTACTGGCTATCGGTGAGTGCGGACTGGACAAAGCATGTGGTACCGACATGGAACTACAGCAGGAATGGTTCCTCCGACAGATCAGACTGGCGGACCGTGTTCATAAACCGTTGATCATACATTGTGTGAGAGCCTTCGAAGAAATCCTGAAGATCCTTCACGACCATCCGTTCGGAGCACCTGCTGTTTTCCATGGCTTCCGTAAAAGCGGCGAACTGGCCGACAGGATCCTTTCCGCCGGACACTTCCTCTCTTTCGGACACCACCTGCAAGACGAGAGAACCGCAGAAGTGTTCAGTAAGATACCCATGGAACGCGTATTTTTGGAAACGGATGATTCGGACATGGACATCACTGACATTTACCGGCTTGCAGCAAAGATCAGGTGCATGCAATTAACCGACCTGGCCGATCGAATCGCCCGAAATGCATTCACCGTATTCGGGGCTGCACTACTTGATAATCATGAATGATATCTCCTGGCTGTCGCGTACCAGCCTCCTCATCGGCGAAGAAGCGGTAAGACGTCTCACACAGAAACACGTGATGATCGTAGGTATGGGCGGTGTAGGCTCCTTTGCCGCGGAATTCATCGCACGGAGCGGAATCGGAAAGATGACGATCATTGACGGCGATACGGTGGACCCTACCAACCGTAACCGCCAGCTGCCTGCACTGGCGACCAACCACGGCGTTTCCAAAGTTAAGATCATGGCAGACCGACTGCTCGCCATCAATCCCGAACTGGAATTGGAAGCGGTGGAAGAGTTCGTGAATCCGGGGATGGTGGAAAACCGCCTGGCCAAAAAGCCCGACTTCATCATCGATGCCATAGACAGCATCACCCCTAAGATCACATTCATCAAGATGGCGTATGAAAGCCGTATCCCGCTGGTAAGCAGTATGGGTGCCGGTGCCAAACTCGATCCGACCCGGCTACAGGTGGTCGACATCTCGAAAACCTACAACTGCCCCTTTGCACAACAGATACGCAAAAACCTTCGCAATCTTGGAATCCGAAAGGGCATCAAGGTGGTCTTCAGCCCGGAGGAACCTAATCGCGACAGTCTGATGCTCACCGACGGCAAGAACTTCAAAAAATCAGCATACGGAACCATCTCCTACCTGCCGGCCACTTTTGGTGCCGTTGCCGCATCGGTTGCAATCCGGAAGCTGATGGGTTAAAGTGACGGGGTACGGGTTGCCGGTGAATGAAGTCCGCCAATCAGCGCAACGAGATGCTCACGGAAAATTCGAACCTTCCCTCCTGCCAGGCCTTGTAGTTCGTGTGCCAGTAATTGTTCAGCAGATAAAGATACAACCGGTCAGTCCGGCCGCATTCCTCCCTCCAGATCTTCGCTCCTGACAGGCGGGACTCGTCGACCATATCCCCCACTTCGAACAAGTTGACTGACGAAGAACGGATGAAAAGCGTGTCAGTCCCTTCGATGAGCTGAACAAGTCCGTCCGCACATACGAAATCAAGGTTCGATCCCGGCAACTGGTCCCTGCCGTAACGAAGCATACGTCCCTCGCTGCCGTAACGCATCACAGGCGACTCCATGGCTACCGGAAAAGCAAGGTGCAGCGATTCCTTTTCTTTCACGGCCGTCTTGTCGAAACGGAAGGTGGCCGTCAGCTCACCCGAGGACTTATCCAGCACATAACTGACACGCACCCTGCCGCAACCTTTCAACGAGAACTCCACCATCGCCTCCTTTCGCTTCTTGTCATCCCGATAACCAAGCACCTTGAGGTCTTCCGCTAAATGTTGCCCGGACGGATCGACACCCAACCGATAAATCATCTCGAAGAAACCGAAGCCGCTGCTGTCTTGTGCGACAAGTTCACGACCTCCGGCCTTGACCGATTTCAGTCCACCGCGCGAGAAATCCAGTGAGAAATCATTCAACTTTCCTCCGGCCACCAGGTTATTCTCCGCCTCATACGAGAAACGCAGTTTGCCGGCGAGTCGCTCATATTGCTGCACTGCGGAATCAAGAAAGGCTTTTTTCACCTTCCACTGCTCCGTAGTGAAGGGAATCTCCGGATCGGATATGCTGCACCACGATCCCCAGGTATGTTCGTGGAACATCACGATGTTGCGGTGCAGGCTGTAGAACTCCTCGTCCAGCAGCTTCCTTTTGCCTGCGATATCGGCATGCTTTTCCAGCGCAAGGGTCTTCAGCACCAGTTCCCGGTTCCTCATCTCTTCCGACGCAGTGGAATATGCGCCGTCCTCCCAGTAAGGAGAAACCTCTCCGTAAAGAACCGGGATCTTGTCGCCATATCTTTCTTCCAGCTCAGCGAAAAGCCTGTTGACATCGGAAAGGACCAGCCGCGGCGAGCGGAACCGTGTATTCCAGTCAGCGACAAAGCGGCAAAGGTTGGTATCCACCGGTCCGTTATCCGCCTTGTTCGTGTAGTGCAGCTGCACGATATCGTACGGATAACCCTTGTTGTACAACTCATTGCAGTAGCGCGATATCCTGTCCTCCCAACCCGACTGCATGGATGCAGGAGTAAGATTGTGGAAATACGAGTATCCCTTACCCGCCGTCCACACAAGCAGTGAGTCTTTCGACGAGGGATCCGCTTTCCAGTAAAAGGCGACATCCCCCTGTTTGCGAACCACCCCACCTACCCGGTCGCCATGGTCCGGAAGCAACTCGACATAATTAGGACCGAGTGCGAGGTACCGGATACCGCTTCCGGCGTAGGATTCCAGCGATGATGCCTTGATTCCCGGAATATCGGTGATCATCGCGCATCGGAATTTGAAACCGTAGCGACTCTCCAGCCGCCTGGAAAACTCCGTATTCCAATACTGCTCCTCCGGCAGGCAAAGGCCGGTGAGGACGTTGGCGTAGTTGGCGGAAAGCACGATGCGGCCGTCGTTGACCGACCTGATGAATTCCCGGCTCTCCTCGGCGGACGCCGTATTCAGGAAATTCTCCACCGCCCAAAGCGACTCCACGTGCCAGACGGCCTCGGGACATTCCCGGGTCCAACGCAGCGCCGAACGGATGTTCCCGTTCTGTATGCGCTCCACTTCCGACTGCAGGTGGGAATAACCGATGTCATTGTGGGAATGATGGATGATATGGAATTCATAATCGTGCACCGGCTCCAGTTTGACAAGCAACTGCAAAGAAGTGTCGGAATCTGCCGTTCGAAGCCGTAGCGTATCCCAACCCGTCTGACCGGGTTCGTATGCCGGGATATTGAAAGTGTTGTATCCCGGACGCAGGACTCCTTCAAAAGAAAAATATCGGGATGACAGACGGAACGGCCTGTCTAGCTCAGACGGGGAGGCTGCATATAGGTTCAGCTGTCGTTTTGAAGCTTCACGGGTGACAAGCACAGTGGGCTCTACAACCACTTCCAGCCTCGGCACGTACATGAAGACCATGAACCAGTCGCGGCTGGTCTGGTCGCGGCCGTTAAGCGTGAATACGGCCGAATCCTTGACCATGGAGGACGGCACTCTCAGGCAGAGGTGACCGAAAGCATCACCGTTGAGATCATATTCCCGGGATTCGAAACGGTACGCGGCGCCTGCTTCGCCATTTCCCTCCAGAACAAATGCTCCCTTCTGTGCGGGCGAGGTCGTTATGGTCAGCAGCGGTTTTCCATTGAGATGCAGCTCAAAAAATCGTTCCCCCCCGCTGGTTCCCGTGGAATGACCGGTCAGCAAACGGTAAACGACTTCAGGGGCTTCTCCGGAGTAAGCCGGCGCTTTCCAGGTGACGGGCATTTCTCCGTTGGCCCTTGTCAGGAGAGCTATATCGGCGAAACGCCGCAGCGGAGAGAAATAACGTATCTCTTCTCCGGAAACCTTGCTTTCGTAACCCGGCAAAGTATCAACAGGCAGTGCGGCAGAAAGAACTGCATTCAGAATTAATGCACTTAAAGAAATGAGTACCTTCATAATCAGAACGCAAATTAACCACGATCGGACAATGCCGTCATCCGGTCCATGAATGGGAAGAATCCGCCTCTTTTTTCGGCTTTGGTGTAAGAAACAGCCTGATTTTGTCTACAAAAAAACCTTTTTTTAGCAAACTATTGTATTTTACAGGCGTACACCACTATAAAAATATTAAAAAACAAAGATCATGTTAACATTCCACTCCGCCAGCACACGTGTTGTGAATTCCAAACGAGGTATCACCGAGTGCATGGAAGTCGCTATGGGAGACCGACCCGAAGCAACCGACTTGCTGCTAATCCATGCTTCCATCGGACATAACTTCCAGGAGCTGGTCGATCAGGCAAGAGCACTCGCACCCAAGGCGCGCATCCTTGCCGCTTCCTGTTGCGGTGTCGTGGGGCGTGAGGGGGTCAGTGAATCCATGAAGGATATCGCCGTCATGGCCGTGGAAGGAAAGGAGTTCGCGGTAGCGCACGTGGACCAGATATTCGGTCACAACTCCTATGAAAAGAGCCTTGAGATGGCGAGGCAGCTGAAATCAACCGGGCAGCCGATCAACATGATCTATTTCATGGCTTCGGGCATTGATATCTCCAACGACCGCTGCATCGCCGCCTTCGAGTCCGTCTTCGGTCCGGAAGTGACCATCTTCGGCGCCACCAGTTCGGACAACATGAAAGGATTCATCAGCTACCAGGCGGTGGATGACACCGTCTATGAACATGTAGCCTTTGCCATCGGTTTTTCGGATACGACACTTACCGTCGACACACAGGCCACCCACGGTTTTGTCGCTGTCGGCGAACCGCTGGTGGTCACCAAGTCGACCGGCAACATCATCCATGAATTCAACCACCAGCCGGCATGGCAGGAATACCTGCGCCGGTTGGGCCTTCAGGAAGGCGCTACCTGCGGCGACAGCATCCCTGTGGGTGCGCTCGGAGAAAAACTGGATGACACTCTGGCCGCCGAATACGGCAACCGCCATCTGCTGCGGGTCGTCACCAAGCACGTCGGCAACGACATGTATTATGCAACGGATATCAAGGAGGGTACCGAACTGTGGCTTACCGTCCGTGACGAGGACCTGATCTTCCGCGAAATGAAGCGGATGGTGGATACCATGAAAGACCGCTCCAAGGGAAAGCAGGCCGTCGCTGTATTCCACGCCGACTGTCTGGCACGGGGACGCTTCCTCTTCAACCGCATCATCAAGGAAGAACTGGTAAGCATCATGCAGCATCCTTTCTATCACGAGGGTCAATGCCCCCCGTGGCTCGGCATGTACGGATTCGGAGAGTTCGCACGGCTCGGCGGAAGGAACGAGTACCACAACTACACTTCCGCCCTATATGTCATCTACCGGTAATCGACCGGCAACCATCGTATCGACATGAACCCGGAGAACCTCGAACTCGAACAGCTGCGACGTGCATACAGCGAATTGCAGCTGCGGGTGACTCGATTTTCCGCGGTCGAGCAGGAATTGATCAACACCCGCGACCTTCTCGACCATGAGCTCGAGATGTACAAGCGGCTCGATACTTTCAACCGATCAGCGCTCAGAGCCGGCGACAGCGAGGATTTCCTCCGACAGGTCACCGAGGCCATCATCGACGTCTTCGAGCTGGAATCATCGGTCGTGTACGTTGAACGGCCGGGCAATGTGAGCGAGCACGTGCTGACGACGGAAAGCCTTGTAAGAACTGTCGAAGACGAAGAGCTCTTCATCCGGTCGGTCCGTGAGTTATCCTCCCTGTCGCGCAAACGACATTCGGTCGTGCTGGAGGTATCCGACCTGGAACAGGTGGACGGTTTCAATGACTATCAGAACGGTCTCATCGTCTGTATCGAAGAACCTTCCTTGAACCTGAACATCTATCTGCTGGGACTGATTTCGAAGAAGAACGCCCCTCTTTATGCCAAACGCCAGACCAGCCGCGGTACCATTTTCGGGGTTTTTTCCCGTCAGGTACTGGCACTCATTTCAAACCGTCAGCAGCAGCGTCAGATCACCGAGCAGATACGTCAGATAAAAGCGACGGACATAGAGCTTAAAAAGCTGTCACTCATCGCCACCAAGACCAAGAACGGCGTCATCATCACCGACAACTTGGGCAGGGTCGAATGGGTGAACGAAAGCTTCGAGCATACATCCGGCTGGAAACTGGAGGAAGTGAAAGGCAAAAAACCGAAGGACTTCCTGCAAAGGGAAGGTACGGATCCGATGGTCCTCGAACGGCTGAGAAAGTCCCTTCAGGAGAAGGAGAACGTAGAGGTCATCATCATCAATTATAACAGGGAGGGTAAGCCGTACTACAATCAGCTCGAAATAACCCCTGTATTCGACGAACAGGGAAATCACATTAACTTCATCGCCCTTCAGAAGGACATTACCGCCGAAACGATGTTCCGGCAGGAGATCCTGCGGATCAACTCCCGCTTCGAGATCATCACTTCAAAGTCCAATATCGGCATCTGGGAGTTCCGTCCTCACGAGCAGCGGCTCGTCTGGAACGAGGTGTTACTCCGGCAATACGGTATCGACGACGGTTACGATCAATCCCGATTGTTTGATTTCTGGAAAGACGCTATCCACCCCGAGGACCGTGCACGTATCGTATCGGAAGTGGATCAACTGTACACCTCGGACACAGAGATGATTGAGCAGGAATTCCGTATCGTACGGCACGACAACGATGATGTTCGCATCCTCAGCTGCCTGGTCATCGCAGAAAGGGATACCGACGGTGTTCTGGTCCGTCTCTTCGGGACCTCCGTGGATGTCACGGAAAGCAGGAACGCGGAAAGCCGCATGATGCAGAAGAACGAAGAGTTGAAGAAGATCAATGCGGAGCTGGACAATTTCGTTTACAGCATCTCCCACGACCTGCGTGCACCCCTGCTTTCCATACACGGCATACTCTCACTCCTCCGTGAATCGGACGAATTGAACGACAAGAACCGGAATTACATCGATCTGGCGATGTCCTCGACGGACCGTCTCGACGGAACCATCCAGGAGATCCTCGATTATTCCCGTAACGCGCGGCTGGAGCTCCGGATTTCCGAGTTCGATCTTGAAAAGACCGTACGTGAAATATTCGACGACCTCCGGTTCTCCTGTCCCGACAACATGACCATGACCCTTGATACCGAGGGCGACATGAAGATAAGAAGCGACCAATACCGTTTGAACACGGTGCTGAAAAACGTGATCAGCAATGCGGTGAAGTACCACCGAACCGGGATACCGGATCCGCAGGTGACGGTTCAGGTGAAAGCGCACGGAAATACGGCACACATCACGGTAAAAGACAACGGAATGGGTATCCCGCCCGAAAGTCTTTCGCGCGTCTTCGAGATGTTCTTCCGCGGCAAATCCGCCGTACCGGGAACCGGCCTGGGACTTTATATCTGCAAAGAGATCCTTAACAAAATGAAGGGAACGATAGAAATGGAATCTGCTGAAAGGCAAGGTACCACCGTCCGCATAACGGTTCCGATTTCCCGATAACAGACGAATCATGAGTAGTTTTCTGCTGATCGACGACGACAACATCTTCAATTTCATCCATTCGGAAGTCATCCGGAAAGTGGATCCGGAGGCACAAATCACCGTCTTCAACTCCAGCTCCGAAGGCGTTGATTTCATCTCGAACACTGTCAACGCGGGGAATCATCTGCCCGACTACCTCTTCCTAGACATTCGGATGCCTGAGATGGACGGATTCGAAGTGTTGCAACGGATCAAAGTCCTTCCGCATGAGAAATTGAAGTCGATGAAGGTGTATCTTCTCACCTCTTCTCTGGATGAGCGGGACCAGCAGAAGGCGGACGGGTGCGAGCTGGTTAAAGGCTTCAAGAGCAAGTCCATGACGCCTGCCATGCTTACCGAGATTCTCAAAGAGAATCACGACCTTTGAGGAAACCCTGAATCAATCGTGAAACTGGTTGCAAAGACCTTCGCCGGCTGCGAAGGCATCCTGCAGGAAGAGCTTCAGACATTGGGAGCGACTGCGATACGTCCTCTTGTACGCGCCGTAGAATTCGAAGGCGATAACGAACTGCTCTATAAGGCCAACCTAAGGTGTCGCACTGCGCTTCGGATCCTGAAGACCTACCGTAGTTTCGAGGCTGCCAACGAGGAGCAGCTTTACCGCGGCATCCAGCAGACGGACTGGAGCGAGTTCATGTCGCTGGAGAACACCTTCGCCATCAACACCACGCTGCACCAGTCGGACCTCACCCACTCCCAATACGTCTCGCAGAAAGCCAAGGACGCGATTGTCGACCAATTCAGGAGCCGTACGGGGAAGCGTCCGGATGTAGACATCAGCTACCCTGACCTTCGCATCCATCTGCATATCAGCCGGAACCTTTGCACCATATCCTTCGACAGTTCAGGTGATTCGCTGCACAAGCGGGGATACAGGGACCATACGAACGAAGCACCACTCAGCGAGGCGATGGCGGCTGCCTTGGTACTGATGAGCGGCTGGGACCGAAAGACACCGCTGGCGGATTTCATGTGCGGAAGCGGCACCATCCTCATCGAAGCGGCAATGATACTCAGGAACATCGCCCCGGGAAAGCACCGTCGGTTCTTCGGTTTTCAGACCTGGAAGGATTACGATCCGGCACTCTGGAAACGCATCTACGAGGATGCGGTACGTGAGGAGTCGCCCGCCACAGGGATCATGGTCCATGGCTCCGACATCAGCGGGGCTGTAATTGAAAAGGCGCGCGAGAACGTGCGTAATGCCGGACTTGAGGACACGATCGGACTCGTTAAATCCCCGATGGAGCAGTTCGAAGCTCCCGGACCGGCAGGCACGATCGTCACCAATCCACCGTACGGACTGCGTATCGAGCCACGGGACATCCTGGAACTTTACAAAAAAATGGGTGACACGATGAAGCAGCGTTGCAAGGGTTGGACTTGCTGGATCTTCACCGGAAATCTCGATGCTGCCAAGCATATCGGGCTGCGGCCGAGCAGGAAGATACACCTGTTCAACGGCCCCGTCGAATGCCGTTTCCTACGATTTGACATTTACGAAGGCTCCAAAAAGGGACCGGGAGGCGCTTCCCGCGGCAACTGACCAAAATCATTGGCGCAAAGCGGCAGGATTTTCTTATTTTGAATCCTTATTCTGATTCCGCACCTATGAGCCAGATTTACAGGTATTTCGCTGCCTTCTTCTCCCTGCTTACCCTGTTGAACTCCTTGCCAAAGCAATCGGATGCCCAGCCCTGCAAGGAAGTGATCGGCTATTACTGCAATTGGCAATGGTATGACCGCAACAAATTGGTCAACCCGATGACGATTCCGTATTCGAAATACACCATCATCAACTATGCTTTCTTCAATCCTCAGGCGAACGGAACAATCCTGAACTTCGATTCATGGGCGGACGATAACATCCTGTTAGGTCCTTTGAACTGGTCCACCAACCAGCCTATCACGACTCAGTCGCTCCCCTACCAGTGCCATCTCAATAATGTGAAACTGCTTGTTTCAATCGGAGGCTGGACACTTTCCAATAATTTTCCGGGAATCGCGGCGGATCCCGTCAAGCGAGCCACGTTCGCACACAGCTGCGTGCAGCTCATCCAGACCTATAACTTTGACGGTATCGATATCGACTGGGAATATCCCGGATATGTCGACCACGGTGGCACTTCGGCCGACAGGGCCAATTTCACTTTGCTGCTGCAACAGATAAAGGACTCCCTCACCGCATACGGTCTGTCCACAGGAAAGACCTATATGCTGACGGCGGCTTTACCGGCAGGGCCCTCGAACATGTCCAATATCGACTGGCTGCCTGTCAGCAATATCCTGGACGTCATGAACATCATGACTTACGATTTCTTCGGCATCTGGGACAATAACGCCAACCACAATTCGCCGCTGTATGCTCCGCAGCAGGGTGACCCTTCTTTGAACTGCAATTCTGCCATGCAGACGCTCATCAGTTACGGAGTACCGCGTTCGAAGCTGGCGATGGGAATACCCTTTTACGGACGCTCAGCAAAGACCGTGAGCGCACCTGCCCTATTCGGCGCACTGACCCACTCGGCGGACAATATCACTTTTCCGGAGGACGACGGTACGCCGTTGTATTACAATCTTCTTCCGCGGATGTCCCTTTTCACCGCATATCGGGACAACCAGTCAAAGACCCCTTATCTCCTCGGAAACGGGTCGCTTTACACTTTCGTCAGTTACGACGATACGGCATCGATCGCCCTGAAGGCGCAATACGTGCTGAACAACAATCTTCGCGGCGTGATTGTCTGGGAAATAACCGGCGACGTCCTTGAAACTTCGCCCGGAAGCGGAGTCATCGCTTCGACTCCGCTGGCTGACCGGTTGAATGCCGTCCTCTGCGGCGGAACTGTTTCGACCTGCTATCCGCCGAGCGGTATCACTGCTTCCGCTGTGTCGGCGAGCGGGGCCACGATCAGTTGGACTGCCGTTAGCGGAAATAGTTATACGGTTTTCTGGAAGCGGACTGTCGACCTGAACTGGTCGAGTGCAACGGCATCCGGAGGATCCTATGCAATCACCGGACTTACCGCATGCACTTCTTACCAGTACAAAGTCCGCTCCGACTGCCCCGGCGGCATCACTGCCGAGAGCGCTGTTCAGAGCTTCCAGACCTCCGGATGCTGCAACGTACCTACAGGAGCATCAGCAGGCAACATCACCTCTTCAGGTGCGACACTGACCTGGACATCCACCGGAGCAGCAGGCTATTCGGTCCAATACAAGATCGCCACCGCCTCGACATGGACGACTTTGTCCGTGACGACCAACAGTATCACCTTGACGGGTCTAACTTCCTGCACAGGATATCAGTTCCAGGTCGCCTCCAACTGCGGAACTTCGCTGTCGGCCTACAGCACCCCTTACGGATTCCAGACAACCGGCTGCACTTCCTGCCTTGTCCCCGGCGGTCTTTCGGCAAGCAGTATGACAGGAACAGGTGCAGTACTTTCATGGATGTCGACTGGGGCTTCCAGCTATTCGGTCCGGTACCGCAAAGCCGGAGTGACAACCTGGACCAGCGCGATCGTAATCCAGCCGTCCTGCACATTGAGTGCACTGACAGGCTGCACCAATTACGAATGGCAGACCGGAAGCATTTGTCCCGGGGTGACAACCACCTACAGCTACATCGCCTCCTTCAGTACTACCGGCTGTACGAACACCTGTGCCACGGTGCCGGGCAGCCTCCAGAGTACGATTACTTCTTCTACCGCAGTCACCTTGTCATGGACCAGTACAGGAGCCGCGGGATACCGGATACAGTACAGGCTCCAGTCAGCGACTTCCTGGACAAGCAAAACAACCACAGGCTCGAGCTATTCCCTCTCACGGCTCTCCACATGCTCAGATTATGTATGGAGGGTGCGCGCAGAGTGCTCCGGCACGAACGTAAGTCAGTACAGCACTACAGCGACTTTCCGTACTACAGGCTGCACCGTCAGCTGTCCTGTTCCAGGAGGTCTCGCGGTTTCCAATATAAACACCGGCGGCGCCACCGTTTCGTGGAGCGGTACAGGAGCGACATCGTATCTGTTGGAGTACCGACCGACATCAACTGCCACTTGGACAGGGATGAACGTTTCAAATACGAATTACGTTCTTACCGGATTGAACGCCTGCCAGTCGTATGAAGTGAGGATTTCCGCTAACTGCTCGGGCACGTCAAGTGCTGCGAGCACGCCGGTCGGTTTCCAGACGGTCTGTTGCGCCGCTCCTACGGGCTTATCCATCGGATCGATCACCGGTAACAGCGTAATAGTCAGTTGGAGTGCTCCGGGTGCAGTTTCCTGCAACCTCCAATACAAGACTTCAGCTGCGACAAGCTGGACCACCTTGTCGGGTGTCACATCACCGTTTACGCTTTCCGGACTATCCGCCTGTACCGGATATTCTGTTCAGGTACAATCCGTCTGTAGCCCTACTGCTTCCAGCGCATACACGACTCCTGTCGGATTCACGACAACGGGTTGCTCGAGCGGAGGCCCCGCTCCTTTGAATTATTGCAGCAGCTACAGCCTGAATTCCAGCGCAGAATACATCCAATCGTTCAGCGTTTCCAACCTGACCAATGTTTCAGGGAACAATAACGGATTCGGCAATTTCATCAACATGACGGCCGATCTAATGGCGGGTCGGTCGGAGACCCTGCAGTTCTCTCCCGGCTTCGTCGGAGCTGCCAATACGGAATACTGGACCGTACTGATAGATTTCAACCGTAACGGCAGCTTTGCAGATGCAGGGGAAAAGGTGGCACAGCTGACCGGCACAGGAACCACTCCCCTATCAGCTGCATTCACCACTCCGATGAGCGCCTCCTTGGGAGGCGCCAGGATGCGCGTACAGATGAAACGATCCGCCTACGCCTCGGAGTGCGACATCTACTCGTACGGTGAGGTGGAGGATTATCTGGTGAACATAGCAGCTGCCTCACCGAGACTTTCTGCGGAAGACCGCACATCCTCGCCGGTACTCTACCCCAACCCCGCCGGAGGATTTATTAACGTCCGTTTCGCTGAAAAGGAAACGCGTCTGGTCACCGTATACGACATGAACGGCAGGAGCCTGCTGGAGATGCCGAGTGAGGACCTAGACCTTCTCCTCGATCTTTCTGCTTTACCGGCAGGATCGTATATACTTGAGAGTTGCGGAATAAGCGGAACGACTAGAAATCTCTTCTTGAAATACTGATCCACCGCAATGACCTCAAACGGGAGTCTTTGGAACGAACGCTATTCGGCTGAGGAGTTCGCTTACGGAAAAGAACCTAATCTGTTTTTCAAATCCGTGATTGACCGGATGACTACCGGAAAATTGCTGGTACCCGCTGCCGGTGAAGGCCGTGATGCGGTTTATGCAGCATCGCTGGGATGGCGAGTTGATGCGTTCGATCCCAGTGAACAGGGTAAAGCCAAGTGCGAGAGATTATCGAAGGAAGCCTCTGTAGCAGTGAATTACATGGTAACCGAAGCATACGGATTCAATCCGGACCCGGCGGGATACGATGCCATCGTACTCAGTTATTTCCATCTTCCTACCGCTGAACGGAAAGCCATTCATTTGCTGCTTTCCGATTGGTTAAAGCCGGGCGGACGTATAATCCTTGAAGCGTTCTCAAAGGAGCAATTCGGAAAAACCTCCGGCGGGCCAAAGGATCGGGACTGGCTATTCTCGAAAAATGAACTTGCCGTGGATTTCTCTTCGTTGCAGATCCAATCGTGTGAAGAAGTGGAAACCGTCCTGTCAGAGGGAATCTATCACCGGGGAAAGGCTTCCGTAGTCAGATTGACGGCCATAAAACCCTTAGCGAGTGAACAACAGTAAAACTGAATATTTTTTCGTCCTGCGTGAGCTCAATGAAGAGATAGAACGCTACGGAAAAGCAAAAATACTGAAGCGTGACGAGCTCCTCATTTCCCCCGGCGACCCGATCTTTTTCATCCCGCTGGTGATTTCAGGGGTCCTTCGTGTCGTACGTCAAAACGATCAGGGTGAAGAAGTGTTCCTATACCATCTGTATCCGGGCCAGACCTGCGCCATGGCGATCAATTGCTGTCAAAGCAGGAGCAACAGCATGGTGAAGGTGATCGCGGAAGACGATAGCGAGGTCTTGATGATACCTGTCGAACAGGTATCCGACTGGATGAAATACGAGGAGTGGAAACAGTTCGTCAACCGTACCTACAGCGATCGCTTCGCCGAACTGATGCAGGTGATCGACCTTATCGCATTTTCCAACATGGACCGGCAGCTGTTGCATTATTTGCGGGAGCGATCAAAAGCGATCAATACGACGACGCTTTTCATCACTCATCAGGAAATCGCCGATGAGATGCACACCCACCGGGAAGCGATCAGCCGACTTCTCCGGACCATGGAACAGAAGAGGTTGGTCCGCCTTGGAAGGAATACCATTGAAATCCTGTAAGTTAGGAGCATATGGAACAAATGTTCCTGACCCTGTTCTGCCATCGGTATACTTTCGAGGTATAAACAGCAAATCTCCCACCCACCCAAAATGGAAAAACCGTTAATCATCGATGTACGAACGCCTTTGGAATTCATGGGCGGACATGTCAACGGAAGCATGAACATCCCTCTTCAGGAACTGAACTTCCGCATCGAAGAGCTACGGAACAGGCGGAACATCATACTATGTTGTGCTTCCGGAGCCCGCAGTGAACAAGCCGCCCGCTATCTGCAGGCACATGGGATTGAATGCGTCAACGGCGGTCCATGGACCAGAGTCAATCATCTTGTAAACAATACCAACTGAAAATTCATGTTATCGACACTTAAAAAAATACTGGGCATAGGTCCCCGTCCCGATTACCGTGAAATGATCCGGTCAGGCGCGGTCATCCTTGATGTGCGCACCAAAGGGGAATACCAATCCGGCCATATCAAAGGCTCGGTGAACATCCCCTTACAACAATTACAGAGCCAGATGGGAAAGCTGGACAAAGGGAAACCCGTCATCACCTGTTGTGCTTCGGGCATGCGCAGCGCTTCGGCGAAAGGCATGCTGAAGGCCAACGGCTTCGCCGAAGTCCACAACGGGGGCAGCTGGCACAGTCTTCAACGGTATAAATAAACTATGATGAGCTCATTCCGGGAATTACTGAATGGCGAGACACCTGTTCTCGTTGATTTCACGGCTGCCTGGTGCGGTCCCTGCAAGATGATGGCCCCCATTCTGCAACAGGTAAAGGAACAGGTCGGCGAACGGGTGAAGATCATAAAGGTCGATGTAGACCGTAATCCGCATGCAGCCCAGGCCTTCCAAGTCCAGGGCGTACCTACCTTGATACTGTTCAGGAACGGTCAACCGGTCTGGCGTCAGTCGGGAGTGATACCGGCGGAACAACTACGAAACATTTTGGAAAACAACTGAAGACATCATGGATATCCCGCATCACTACGAAGTAGGTGTGGAATGGGTCGCCGACCGGAAAGGTGAACTTCGTTCCCCGGACCTTACGCAGGCGATTACCGTAGCGACACCCCCGCAGTTTCCGAAAGGCATGCCCGATATCTGGTCGCCTGAACACCTCTTCACGGCAGCGGTGAACAGCTGCCTCATGACCACTTTTCTTTCCATAGCGGAAAATTCCGGATTGGAGTTCATCTCCTTCCGATCAAAGGGCACCGGCAAGCTTGAAACGGTGGACGGAAAATACATCATGAGCGAAGTGATCCTCGAGCCGGTAGTCGAAATCGCTCATGAAAAGGATGTCGAGCGCACCCTGCGTATCCTGAAAAAATCAGAAGCGGCTTGTCTGATCTCCAACTCCGTCAAATCGAAAATCACGTTCCTTCCGACAGTGAACGTGAAAGAAAATGCGCGGATGGCTTGATAGCCATTCACTCACTTTCCAAGTAAGAACAATATCGGCTGGTCCAGCCGTTCTGACCAGGAGCGCTCGGAATGGTCCGCTCCCGGAAAAACCTTTGACCGGAAAGTCGCCTCAGTATAACCTCTTGCTTTCGCCACGGCATCTGCGACAGATTGATAGGGCTCGTACAATGCATCGAGCGTACGGTCGCCCCGGTCGAAATATAACCGATGGTCAGAGGGCGGCGGAAGTGACGAGTACAGGTAATCCATGAAGGCCTCTGGAATGGGATTGTTTTCCACTGAAAAGATCCCGGTCCAATGCGTGGAAAGGCAGGCAGCACCGCCGTACACATCCGGATATTCACACATGGCATACAGGGAGATCAGTCCCCCCATGCTCGAACCTGCCACGAAGGTGGCTGACCGGGAAGGGTCGGTCCTGTAGACACTGTCGACGTATGGCTTCAGGTCACGGACAAGGAATTTCAAATAATCGTCCGAGCAGACGGCGAAGTCGGAGAACAAGGACACACCGTCCGACCGGTGCGTGTCATAGAGGGAATCCCGGTATGAAGCGGATAATGACTCGAACGGTTTCTGCGGAAAATACTCTGCATGTCTTCGGGCTCCTCCGTTGAAAACGCCGACGACGATGCACGGTCGTATCCTTTTCTGCTCCATCAGCCGACCGAACGTCTCATCCGCTCTCCACTCCTGACGGTTCCAGGTCATGGAGGAATCGAAAAGCATTTGTCCGTCCTGGAAATAACAGACCGCATACGGTGCGTTATCCGGGTAACCGTCCGGTAACCAGATGTCGACGGTACGCGGCTTCACCAAAGAGGTCTGAAAAGAATCGATGCGTACGACGGTACCTGAAGAAACCCTTGGGAGTACTGCAGATCCCTGCCGGGGATACAGCAGTATGCAAACCGGGACGAATGTCAGAAACAGGTATCGATGACGGAAAAAGGACATAGGAAGTTCGAACAAATGAAGGTTCCGGTCAGCGATATTCGCCGAATACCCGTCTCATTGCATCGGCGATCTCGCCCAGTGTCGCGTACTTCTCTACGGCATCGATGATGAACGGCATCAGATTGGAACCGTCCTTCGCCGATTGCTCGACCGCACCTACCGCAGCGGCGACTGCGGCATTATCGCGTTCGCTTCTGACTTTCCTTAGACGGTCCGTCTGCACCAATCGGATCGAATCATCCACCGTGAAGAGCTTGTCAAAGGGCTGCTCTTCGATGCCGTAGCGATTCACACCAACGATGATCCTTTCCCCGGCTTCAACGGATCGCTGGTATTCGTAGGACGCTCTGGCGATTTCCTGCTGAACATAGCCCGATTCGATGGCGGAAACGGCTCCTCCCATGGCGTCGATGCGATGGATATATTCCCAGGCCTTCTGCTCCAACTCATCCGTGAGCGCTTCGATGAAATAGGATCCGGCGAGGGGATCCACGGTCTCCACTGCACCGCTTTCATGAGCGATGATCTGCTGGGTGCGCAAAGCGATACGTGCGGCTTCCTCTGTAGGCAGACTGAGCGCCTCGTCGTATCCGTTGGTATGCAACGACTGTGTTCCGCCGAGTACGGCAGATAATGCCTGCAGCGTCACACGGACCACGTTGTTCACAGGTTGCTGTGCCGTCAGTGTAGATCCGCCGGTCTGTGTGTGGAAACGAAGCATCATCGCACGAGGGTCCGTGGCACCCAGTTCCCTCATGATATTGGCCCACATGCGACGGGCGGCACGGAACTTGGCGACCTCCTGGAAGACGTTGTTATGGGCATTGAAGAAGAAGGAGAGACGCTTCCCAAAGACATTGATATCGAGGCCTTTTTCGAGAGCCGCTCTGACATATGCCTTTCCGTTCGATAAGGTGAAAGCCAGCTCCTGAGCAGCCGTAGATCCCGCCTCCCGGATGTGATACCCAGAAATAGAAATCGTATTCCATTTCGGAACTTCTTTGGAACAATATTCGAAGATGTCGGTAATGATCCGCATCGACGGCTTGGGAGGATAGATGTAGGTCCCCCGTGCAGCATACTCCTTCAGAAGATCGTTCTGGATGGTTCCGGATATCTTTTTCAAGTCAGCTCCCTGCTTCTTAGCCAAGGCCACGTACAGCGCCAACAGGGTCGATGCAGTGGAGTTGATGGTCATACTGGTGGTGATACCTTCCAGTTTGATTCCGTCAAAGAGGATCTCCATGTCGCGGAGCGAATCAATCGCCACTCCCGCTTTCCCGACTTCACCCTCGGAGAGTTCATGGTCGGAATCGTAACCGATCTGGGTGGGCAAGTCGAAGGCGACCGAAAGCCCGGTAGTTCCCTGCGACAGCAGGTAATGATAACGGCGGTTGGAATCCTCCGCCGTGGAGAATCCGGCATACTGCCGCATGGTCCAGAGCTTTCCCCGGTACATGTCCGGCTGGATGCCACGGGTGAAAGGGAATTCTCCGGGGCCTTCCAGCGGCGCAGCTTGTTGATCGTATACCGTACGGATTTCGATTCCGCTTTCCGTGAAAATCTTCTTGTCTGCAGTTCCTTCGGTCGACATCTTGGCTCGGGGGTATGGGTTGATCAGTTGAAAAGTCGTTGGGCCTCGGACTTGAGCGAATGTATGGCCCGGT
The DNA here is from genome assembly GCA_046052345.1 of Bacteroidota bacterium. GTDB lineage: Bacteria > Bacteroidota > Bacteroidia > AKYH767-A > 2013-40CM-41-45 > Pollutiaquabacter. Next base: position 51,717 of record JBJOMN010000002.1, read on the forward strand.
GCGTAGCAAGAGGTTCTCCTGCAAGAGCGGCCTCGAAAACGGCCGCACTCAACTGAACCCCTGTCGCCGATGCCCCGACCCTTCGGTAGGCATCGTTGACCATGGATGCCATGGCGTCTTTTGCGGAGCAGACCTCCTCCCAAACTTCGTCGGAGACGTATAACTGCTGTGAAAGATTGTGCTCGAATTCCGCACGGATGGCTGCGAGCAACTCCACGTGCAACAGCTGAGCGGACATGCTACCCGCATGCACACGGACAATTACAGAATCCGGCGAGATCCGCTCCAGCAGCAATATCAGGCGTTCGTAAGCCTGGAGCTTCAGCGGAAGCGATTCACGTCGACGGGACGTACGTTCGTCTGCGGCCTTCGCCTGGAGATCACGCTCGGTCATGCGGCGCAAGGCGGAAAGCTGGACATCCGTGAAGCGTTTCACCAGCATGAACATGCCCATGAGCACAAGTACGGCAGGTACGAAATACAGCAGGACGTCAGTCCAATCTTTTGTTTCAGGAGTCATTGCTTACCAGGAGCGGTATTTGGTAGTAGAATCGAAAAGGTGACGGAACAACTGCCTGTCCGTATCGCCGAACGTCTTTTTCCGGCGCTCGAAGACCCGCTGGGCGACTTCCATCGCGTCCTCCATGCGATAGGTGGTGAATCCTTCGGAACCGCCCCAGGAAAAGGACGGGACATATTTAGGCGGAAAGCCGGTGCCGAATATGTTGGCGCTGACACCGACAACGGTTCCCGTGTTGAACATCGTGTTGATGCTGCATTTGGAATGGTCGCCCATGATGAGTCCGCAGAACTGAAGTCCGGTGTTCACATAGGTTTCCTCCTTGTAGCTCCACACCTTAACGGAAGAGTAGTTGTTTTTAAGGTTGGAATTGTTACTGTCCGCTCCCAGATTACACCACTCTCCCACAACGGAATTACCCAGAAAACCGTCGTGAGCTTTGTTCGAATAACCGAAGATGACAGAATTATTGACTTCACCGCCTACCCTGCATTCAGGACCGACGGTGGTAGCACCGTAGATCTTGGCGCCCATCTTAAGCTGCGCGTGCTCACCCAGTGAAAAAGGTCCGCGGATGAGGCAACCCTCCATGACCTCGGCATCTTTGCCGATATAGACAGGCCCGGAAACCGTATTGAGCACCGAACTCTCGACGACAGCCCCGTCCTCGAGGAAAACACCTCCGTTTCCTATGACCTGATTGGAGGAAGACAGCGGGGCAGAGCTACGGCCGCTAGTGACCAAGGCGAAGTCATCGCGGAGCGCAAGGTCATTACCGGCGAAAATATCCCACGGATGGGAGATTTTCATAACGGCCGCGGTGGAACTCAGCGACTTGACAGTAGCCAGCTGTTCGATGGAGTTGACACCTTCCAGCTGAGTTTTGCTAACGCGCGCTGCCACCGTGATGCCATTACACAGGAGTCGTGCATCGGACGGCAATGCGACGATTTCCGTCACCAGTTTATCATTGGGAATAACAGATCCGTTGATCAGCAGGTTATCGTCGGATACATGCAACGGAAAAAGACCGGAGAGATAAGCTTCAGTGATCCAGGAGGCACGGTCCGTCTTGAGACGTCGCTGCCATTTCTCACGTATGGTCAATATACCGATGCGGATTTCCGAAACAGGTCGTGTAAAAGTCAAAGGCAACAGAGAAATCCTGGAGGCGTCGTCGAAGAAAACGATGTTCATGGTAAAGAGGGAAGGAATATCAACCCAAAAGTAACCAATGCAGATAAAAAAAGTCCCTCCGAGAAGAGGGACTTTTCAAAGAGAAATCAGGCTAAGATCACTTGCCGGAGACCGGCTGCTTCTTGGCATAACGGCTGCGGAACTTATCTACGCGACCGGCGGTATCGATGAGCTTCATCTTACCGGTATAATACGGATGGGACATGTGGCTGATCTCCAGCTTCACAAGCGGATATTCTTTTCCGTCAGTCCATTTGATGGTGTCCTTGGTCTCGGCTGCAGAACGCGTAAGGAAGGAATAGTCACAGGACATGTCCTTGAAAACGACCATTCTGTAGTTCTGGGGGTGAATGTCTTTCTTCATCGCACAAATTCAATTGGAGCGCAAATGTAGCATTTTATTTCAAATTGAAAAAACTCATGTCTTGACAAATACCCTAAATAAACCTAATTTGGGGGTTCATTCCTTTCTCCTCCCCTACGAAAATACCCCAAAAAGGCATAAAAAACTCAAATTTCCCATAAATCACGCTACCGGAAGCGGATTTGAACCGCCCTCCGGCGGAAGGAAAGGCCTCGGCCTGGACTTCTACCTTATAAACGAACGTATGAGCATATCCGGAATTACTAAGGAGTCCGTCATCAACGGACTCGAAGAACTGGCAAAAGGAGAGATTTCCGAAGAAATTTTCACGAAGGCCAACGATTACAAAAACGATTTTCTCCGGATATCGGAAAATGCCCGTCAGGAGCAGTTACACGCGTTCGTAGAAGGCGGAGGGGCACCCGAGGAATTCGAGGCTCCCAAAGACCCGTTGGACCAGCGGTTCAACGAACTGCTCATCATCCTTCACGACCGGCAACAGAAATTCAAGAAGTTGCGCGCCGAAGAGGTCCGATCCAACCTGCTTGCTAAAAAGGCGCTGGTGGAGGAACTCGAGAAGCTGGTCAACGAAGAGACCAACATCGGAAAAGCCTTCCAGTCTTTCCGCGACATACAGAACAAATGGAAGGATATCGGCAACGTTCCGGATAAGGAATACAAGGATCTTCAAAGCGCTTACCACCGTCATGTCCACAACTTCTATTACAATATGAAGTTGAGCAAGGACCTGCGGGACCTCGACTTCAAGCGCAATCTGGAGCTTCGCGAACAACTGCTCAGCAAGATCGAATCCCTGCTGCCCATGGAATCCATACGGGGCGTTGAAAGGATGCTTACGCTTTATCGTATGGAGTGGTCAGAGTGCGGGCCTACTTCCCAGGACACCATTGAGCCGCTGAAGACACGCTACCGTGAACTTATCGGTCAGGTGTTGCAACGCATCAGGGATTATTATCAGTCGCGCCGTGAAGAGGAAACCAAGAATCTCGAAGCCAAGAAGGTGTTGCTGGAACGTGCGAAAGGAATCGCCGCCGAAGATTTCGACACGCCCAAGCAGTGGCAGACCATGACGGATACCCTTAACAAGATCCTGGACGACTGGAAGAAGGTGGGGTATGGACCAAAAGAGGAAAACGACAGGATTTGGGACGAATTCCGGAGACAGCTGAATGAATTCTACCGGAAGAAGAAGGCATTTTTCGGGGAGTTGAAAAAAACCAATAAGGTCGCCAGGGACCGCAAATCAGAGCTCATCACAAAGGCCGCTGGCATCGCAGCCACCTCTCCGGAGAACTGGGAAGACGCCACGCGTCAAGTGATAGAGCTGCAGAAGGAATGGAAAACGGCGGGAAGCGTCGAGTCCTGGGAGGAAAACAAACTCTGGAAAAAATTCAGAGAGGCTTGCGACAAGTTCTTCGAAGCCAAAAGGGGGTTCTACAACGAACGTGACTCCGACCAACTGGAAAACCTTAAAAAGAAAGAGGAACTGATCGCCCGGCTGGAGGCCTTTACGCCCGGGGGAAACTCCCAGCAGGATCTTCAGACCCTGAGGGACTTCTCAAACGAATGGAAGACGATCGAACATGTCCCGTTCAAGGAAAAGCAACGGATCTGGGAGAAATTCAAGAAGACCATGGATGCGAAATACGATTCCATGAAACTGGAAGCTTCCGAAATGCACTTAGCCAAATTCCGCAGCAACGTAGAACTCCTGTCCCAGTCGGGAGATTCAGGAAAACTGATGAGCCGGGAGAAAAACTTCATCAAGGACAAGATCTCCAAGCTTCAACAGACCATCCTCCAGTACGAGAACAACCTCGGATTCTTCCGGTCTTCCAAGAACATGGAAGGGCTGTTGAAGGAAGTGGAAAGCAACCTGCAGCGGGCCAAAGACGAAATGGATCTGCTCAAGAAGAAGCTGAAGATGTTCGATGCGCCTCAACAGCAGCCGCCTGCCAAGGGCGATGCCTGATATTTACTCCCTGTTCGGCGTATTTATGTAATTCATATCCGAGCCGGAGCGGGGAATTTTACATCATGACACGAATATCATCCGCCGCGTTACGTTATCTTTGACGCGATGAGAAGATTCAGCCTTCTTTTATTGGCACTAGCGGGGATATCGTCCTTGCTTTCCACCGGCTGCCGCAAAGAGGAATTCTCGGACGACCCATCCGCCAAGCTGGAATTCTCCACCGATACCGTGATGTTCGATACCGTTTTCACCACGGTAGGAAGCGCCACGGAAGTCTTCACGGTCTATAACACGCTGAACCGCCCCGTAAAAGTCTCCTCCATCCGCATCGCCGGCGGAACCGCTAACGGCTTCCGGCTAAATGTGGACGGCGTTCCCGGCAACAGTTTCACGGATGTGGAAATAGGAGCCAACGACAGCCTCTTTGTCTTCGCTGAAGTTACTGTCGACCCTAACAGCCAGGCTACACCCTTGGTCGTCAGCGACTCGATTCTTTTCGAAACGAACGGCAATCTGCAGAAAGTGCAGTTGGTCGCATGGGGACAGGATGCCTACTTCCACCGCCCGGCGCCTAACACTCCCCCACTCTTCTTCCTGGGTTGCGGTGAGACCTGGTCCAACGATAAACCGCATGTCGTGTACGGATATGCCCTTGTCGATTCCGGTTGTGCACTGAACATCTCCCCCGGCACCAACGTACACTTCCATCCCGGCTCGGGAATCATCGTCCTCTCTTCCGGAACGCTGAACGTGAACGGAACCTCAGCGGCTCCCGTGGTCTTCCGGGGCGACAGACTCGGTGTCGACTTCGAAGAAATCGCCGGACAGTGGGACCGCATCTGGTTGTCCAACATCACACGCAGCAATCTGGTGAATGGCAGCAACGAAATCGGACCCGGCAGCAGGAATTCTGTCATCCGCAACGCAGTGATCAGGAACGGTACGATCGGCCTGCTGGTCGATACGGTGTTCAGTCCGGGACAGACTACCTTACGGCTGGAGAACACTCGCATTCAAAGCATGTCCTACAACGGCATGACCTGCCGGGGATCATCGGTGAAGGCCTTCAACTGCGTATTCGCGGATTGCGGCGCACAGACCGCCAATCTATTGTACGGGGGCAATTACGATTTCTACCAATGCACCTTCGCCAATTACTGGAACGACGGGGGAAGGCAGGATCCGGCGGTCTCCTTCAATAACTACTTCGATGTGAATGTACGTCGCCTCGACGCCAGCTTCTACAACTGCATCATCCACGGAAACCTGGAGACGGAGATCGGCGTGGACTCCTTTCCGCGGGCAGCTCCCGGTCAGTGCAACTTCCTCTTCGACCATTCGCTGATCAAGGTGGAAAACAGCTATGCCACTTCGAACACCGCCTTCTTCCGGTCCATAATCCGTGCCACCGGCAGCGCGAACGACCCTCAGTTCGACGATCCGATGAAAAACATCTATTATCCGGACTCTGCTGCTGCCGTCATCGATGCGGCGGACCCGTCCGTTCTCTCCATTGATCCGATCCTGGGCACGGATATCACCGGACAATCGCGCCCGTTGGGCGCAGGTCCCGATATGGGTGCTTACGAACGGAGATGACCGCCCAGTCGGCTGAAAGCGGCAATCGTGATTGAACCAGATGAGCCTCATCCTTCCCATTGCCTACTTTCCGCCCGTCAGTTATTTCTCGGCATTGGCATCCGGGCAGGAAGCCTTGCTGGAGTCCGAAGAACACTTCGTCAAACAGACGCTTCGTAACCGCTGCCGTATCGCAGGGGCGAACGGCACCCTCCTGCTTACGGTTCCGGTGGAGCATGACAACCGTTGGCGGAAACCCATCCGCGATTTACGCGTGTCGACTTCCATTAACTGGAACCGGATCCACTGGAAGAGTATCGTCTCCTCCTACGGCAAGTCCACTTATTTCATGTACTACGAAGAGCAGCTCCGTAACGCGCTTCTTAAAAAACATGTTTTCCTTTGGGACCTGAATACGGAGCTGTTGAATCTGCTGGCTGCATGGATTCGCGTGCCGCTGCCGGCCGGCGCTACCGATGAATACTTACAGCGGCACGAAGGCGGAACAGACCTGCGTCACCGGTGGGATTCTGAAAAAAACACAGCATCGGAACCGAAGCCTTATTACCAGGTGTTTTCGGAGAGACACGGATTCCGGGAGGACTTGAGCGCAATCGACCTGCTGTTCAACACCGGACCTGATGCCGGGTCTTTTCTATGATTTTTTCCGAAATGAAACTTTGAAATATTAATCGGCGACCGCACAGGGAGTTGACGTTAAACAATTACCTTGTTCCATTGCAATCATTCACACTCAACTTAACCCGGTGTACAGATGAAACATTCCATCGCTCTGAAAATCTTCGGTCTTGCCATCGGGGTACTGATACTGATGATCGCCGTTGCGGTACTGAACAGCTTTCATGTCCTTAATTTAGGAAGAGAGGTCAGGAGCATCTCTGATTCAAGTCTGCCGATTTCAGTACGTGCAGCCGAATTGAATGAGTACGGGTTACGCCGAAGAATCGCATTCGAACGCCTCTACAGGGAGTATCAGCTACCGGTGAAAGATTCGGCAGCGATCGGCGAAGCGACGATGAATTTCGAAAAATTCACGGCCAATGTCGACAGCTGCATCCTGCAGTTGAGGACCACGCTGAAGGATTTACCTTCGGATCGCGGACAGTTGGAACTGTATGCCCGTGCGCGGGAATTGACCAGTGAAATTGAATCCACTTTCAGACAACAGACAGATATTGCAAGGCGCATACTTTCCAAAGTAAGGCAAGGCGACAGCCGGAACCTGGAGGAACTGATGCGAATCAATATCAACGGGCAGACCGAACTTCAAAAGCAGCGAAACTTGCTTCAA
>JBJOMN010000003.1:0-112821 GCA_046052345.1 Bacteroidota bacterium
GAAGCGGGATAGTAACCGGACACTACTCCTACGCCGAAGCACAGCACGATGCCGGAAATGATCCACTTCCACGGAACAAGAAAGCCGCTGGCAAGGATCAGCGACATCACATTCCCGATCAGGATGCCCAGTACGATCCCCAGCACGCCCCCGATCTGGCAGATGAGCACCGCCTCGATGAGGAACTGACGCCGTATCACCCGTGGCGTCGCACCCAATGCCTTCCTTATCCCGATTTCCCGCGTCCGCTCCGTCACACTCACCAGCATGATATTCATAAGTCCGATGGCGGCTCCCAACAACGTGATGAAGCCGATCAACGTGGCGGCGATCGTCACCGTGCCCAGCTGACTGATGAGCATATTGGCGATGCTGTCGCTCTTCGTTATCTCGAAGGTATCCTCCTCGCCGATACGTACACCGCGTATCACCCTGAAGAGACCGGTCGCTTCGCCGATGGCGGCATCCATCTGTTGGATGCTGCGAACACTGACATTCACTGCGAACGACATCTTGTCGCTGCCATAGTGCTGCTTGACGTTCATGAGCGGCAAGATGCACGTCTTGTCTCCGCCGAATCCCATGGCAGATCCCTTCTCGGCCAGTACACCGATGACGCGATACTTGTCGCTGCCGACCGAAATCATCTGGTCCAACGGATCCGAGGATGGGAAGAGCTTGTCCGCCACATTCTTGCCGATGATGGCGACCCCTGCTCCGTTCTGCGCCTCCTGGACAGAGAAGTTCCTGCCGGAAGCCAACGTGTAGCCGGCCGTCTGCAGGTAGAATTCATTGCCGCCCATCACCTGTATGTTCGGATGGGTCTTGAGGTTCTCGTGCCGGAGCGTAGCGTTGAAAGTCGCCATCGCAGATATCGATACGTTTGCAGGGAAGTTGAACTCCTGAGAGAACTTCATCGCCTGGTGATAGGTGATGGGCGGATAGCGCTTGGCGCGACGCCCTCTGCGACCGATGTGGATGTTCATTCCACGGTTCTGCACGGTGAACGAATTGGCCCCCATGCTCTGGAAATTCGAATTGATCGATCCCTCCACGGCATCTATGGCCGTCAGGATACCCACCAATGCCATGATGCCGATGGCAATGATAAGTGCCGTCAGCGTGGTCCGTAATCGTTGGCTGCGTATGCTCTGACGAGCGACTTTGATGTTTTCGGAAAGCTCCATGTCCGATGCAAAGGTAAGGGAGTTGGGTGTAAAGGTGTGGATTATGGGTTGCGGAGAGGATCTAATATGTGAGAGGGGATGAGCGGTGTCGGAGGTGGCACAATGCCGGTAATTGCCACAGGGAAAGCCTTTTTATTGCGTTTTGTTCACTTTTTTAATGAAACCCTCGAGTAATAACCGCTTTCCACCTTCTTCCGACATGCGTCGGAATCCGGCGGATAAGTCCGCACCCCGCACCCCGCACCCCGCACCCCGCATCTCGCACCCCGCAACCCGCAACCCGCATCCTGCAACCCGCCCCCCTTTACTTTTCGATTAGTTTTCAGTACCTTAGGGTAATAAAATCTGTGAAAATGAAAAAGATCTTCGCCCTGCTCGCCCTGACGAGCTTCGTGTCACTCACCGTACTCGCCGAAGAGCCGGTCAAATCCTGCGATTCCAAGAAAGAAGGCAAGTCCTGCTGCAAGAAGGAAGCTTCTGCAGAAAAAGGAAAATCCTGTTGCTCCAAAGATGCAGCTGCCAATAGCGGCTCCTGCTCCAAAGACGCAAAAGCTTCTTGCTCTCACGATAAGGAAGCTGCTGCCAAGCCCGCCGGTTGTGGTCACGACCACGGCAAGGCGGAAGTCAAGTCAGACAAGTGATTGTAAGTGGTCTGATGGTAGTGGTTGGTGGCTGGTGGTTTGAAAATCTACCGCTAATAACCAACCACTAACCACCAACCACTAACCACCAACCACTGATTACAGCAATACCGTCAGCTCTTTTAATTCCCGGATTTCCGCATCCGGTGAAGCCTGATGGGACATCCCGTGCGGATTGAAGTAAATCGCCCGCCAGCCGGCCTGCTGCGCCCCGATCACATCCACTTCCAGGCCGTCTCCGATCATCACGCATTCCTCCGGTGCTGCTCCCGCTTTTTCCATCGAATACCGGAAGATCCGCAGGTCCGGCTTCCTGAAGCCGGTGTGTTCGCTGATGATCACCTCGCTGAAATACTTGTTGAGGTCCGCCGCCTGCAGCTTGATCACTTGTGCTTCCACGAATCCGTTGGTGATGATGTGCAGGACGTACTTCTCCTTGAGGTATGCCAGCGTCTCGTGTGCATGCGGAAAAAGATGGCTCCGGTGCGGCCCCAGCGTCACATAATCTTCCGCAAGTCCTTTCGGCGCCGATTCCGGATCCAGTCCCATGTCCCAGAAAGTGAACGCGAAGCGTTTGTCGCGTAACGTGGCCTTGTCGATCGTGCCCAACCGGTATTGCTCCCAAAGCAGCTCGTTGCGGTGCTTGTAGGCTTTAAGGAATGCCTCGAAGGAAGGCACACCCAGGTCCTCCAGACGGTACTTGTCGAACAGCTCCGACAACGTCGCCATCGAGCTTTTCTCGAAATCCCAGATGGTATTATCCAGGTCGAAAAAGATATGACGCACTCCTTTCATCGGAAAAGATCCTGAATGTGCTGTGTATTGGTGAACTCGAAAACGGTGGTAAGAAGCAACGACCAAGAAGCGATGGATATGAACATGTAGAGCAGGATCTTCTTCTTGTTCCTTTCCAGTCGGGTGATGAAGAATGTGCCGATAGGGATGGAAAGAAGGATAGGGGTGATGGCGGCGAGACCTATCAGGCCGTATCGGCTCCAAACCCGTACGATACGTCTCGTTCGCGGTGTGAACACCTTTCTCTTGGGAACCGCGTTCGGATCGATGTACTCGTATCGGATGTTGAGTTTGTCCTCTACATCCGCCACGGGATCGGAAAAGGGATTCACGAACTCCGATTTCTTACGGAAATAGAACGCCCGTAAGCGGTCCCATACATACATGGCTCCTTCGCTGAAATACATGAAGAATGCCACACCAAGCATGCCTCCGAGGACGGCATACAAGTTGGTCTGCAGCCACGTGAAATCGTAACGCTCGTTGAGATAGACGAAAGGGATGGCGAACGCGAACTTGATGCTGCTCGTCAGGATGAGCGTAAGTATCTGCAGAAACTCGTTCACGACCGGATCAATGTACTGTAGGAAACAACTGCAGGGGCGGAATGGTTAGTCGTTCCTTACAGTTTCTCTCCGAAAGCGAGATCGCCCGCATCACCGAGTCCGGGAACGATATAGGCTTGCGCCGTCAACTCCTCGTCGATGGCTGCGGCCCAGATGGTGACATTATCCGACAGATGACTTTTCACATGCTCGATGCCCTGCGTGCTGGCGATGGCGCATACGATGTGCGTGTGCCGCGGAATACCCTTGCTCATCATGGCCTTGTACGTCATGACGATTGAAGACCCGGTGGCCAGCATCGGATCGCAAAGGATCAGGGTGCGGTTTTCCAGAGAAGGGCAGGAGACATATTCCAGCGCGATGTCGAAACTGCCGTCCTTGTGGTGTTTCCGGTAGGCGCTGATAAAGGCATTGTCGGCGTGGTCGAAATAGTTCAGGAACCCCTGGTGCATCGGCAATCCGGCACGGAGAATGGTGCCGATGACGGGTTGGTCGGATGGCAGGTGCATGAAGGCGGTGCCCAGCGGAGTGGTCACCTCCACCTCACGGTAGGTCATCACCTTACTGATCTCATAGGCCGTGATCTCTCCCAGCCGCTCCAGGTTGCGGCGGAAGCGCATACGGTCGTGCTGTACTTCCACATTGCGGAGTTCGGACACGAACTGGTTCACGAGAGAATTGGTAAGGCTGAGGTTGTGTACCATCGTCAGGCGATTTAGGATTTGAGCCAACGCAGCGGCAGCGGCAGCCGGTTGATTCGCACTTGTAAATATACGGTTTCCGACGAACCGAATCCCTTGTAGAACCGGTGAAGATTCGGGTCCGAAGATCCTTCGAAATCGAGGAAGGTCTGTTCGCCGGCATGCTGTCCGATGAAGCCGTCGATCAGTGCCGGCATCGCACCGGTTTCCCTGCCTTGCGGATGGACAGCGGAGAAAAGGAAGATCCAACCGTGCTGCGAGCGGACGAAGACCGCTCCTGCCATCAGGGTGCCATCCGCATTACGCAATGCATGCAAGGCGAATCTGCCCCTCGAGGTTGCAGCACTGCAGATCCCGGTAAGTACCTTGTAGTCGTCCTCCTTCAAACGAAGGTTCTTCCCCCGGTACGCTCTGAAAAGGGCGATGACTTCCCGGAGGTCCGTGGGAGGATTGTTGCTAAGCTGGTTCTTTTGCGCCTTTCGGATATTGCGGATGGTATTTTCCGAGTAGTTCCTTCTCAGCACTTCAACAGGTCGACCGAGGTCGAGCAGCAGGTCCGGACGTTTTTTCAAACGCCCTGAAGAGGCGGTGTTTCCGGAATTCAACTGCAAATCGATCAGCCTGAACTCCTTCGGTACGGCATCCAGGAAAGGTGTCGCATCCTGAGCACCGAAGGCGCCGAGCTGTTGGCAGAACGGTGGCTGGAAGACATACGTGAAACCCCACTTGGAACGATGAGGAAGCGGAAACACCGCTTCGTAATCACCTTTTATCAACGCATCCCATCCCGGGGATACGATGTCAAGGTACCAGCTTTCAGCATAGATCAGCGGCAGGTTGCAACCGGCGACACAAGTGTCCCATTTCAGACGGTCTATGTCGCTATGTCGGACATAGCGTATCACGAGACAGTTGCCGCTTTGACGATCTCTTCGTAAGTGTTTTTCCAGCCTTTCCACGGAGCACGGTCTGAAACGGATTCGTTGTGCCAGAGCGAAATGAAGGTGCCACCCTGCTCCCGCACTTCGCGGATCAGCGGGAGCACATGCGTAAGCACTTCCGAAGGCTTCAGTAGTTTGTAGAAGCGAAGGGTGGCGTCCATGACCGCGAAAGGATGGATACGCAGGGAGGTGATTTGCTCGGACCCCAGGTCGTAGAAAAGATAAGGTGTACAAATCCCTGCACGGAAGCCCGGCTCCTGGGCGTAGCCCATGGTGTAATCGTCGGTGATGTCGTTGTTGAGCAACTCCCTGTAAGTATCGGGGAATCGCATGCGCAGGAAATGCTGGCGGCTGCCGGTTATTTCGCGGCGTACGATCTTTTTGAGCCTGTTTTTCTCGATAGCCAGCCGGTGGGGCTCGTCGTTCGATTTGAACGAGGGATGGATGCCGCAGGAGTGGTAATCGGCTATGGATTTGATGAGCGACTGGAATTTCCGGCGACTGGCAGAGACGTTCTTGTCATACTGGTCGTAATCCCCCAACAGGAAGAAATACAGACACTTCACATGGTAGTCGCTGCTGATCCGGTCGAGGTCAGCATACGTGTCGTACGGGTCTTTTCGGAAACCGAAAAGAACGGAGAATCGTTCCTTGAGGTCGGCAAAGTCGAACTTCATCACTGAACGGGCAACGGCTCCTGCTCCGCGCAAAAGTCCCTTCTCCCGAAACGCCCAGGCATTATCGATATCAATGGTGGACAAATACGTATACGGCGGCTTCCTGACGGAAAGTTCCGGAAAACGTTCCTTGAGTAATGCACCCAAACGGTTGGCCCATCGGTTGACTACCGCCTGCTGAAGAAATCCTTTTACATAGGCCAGGCTGTGCCGTGCATCGAAACGGTCGTACTGGTCACGGTGATGAGGCAGGTACTCTTCGTAACGGGTTACCAGGTAAAACGAGGCTGCAAACACGTCGAAGGGCATCAGGTACTTCGGGTGGGTTGCGAAAAACGCCTTGCTGCCTTCCCAGTCGAAGACGGAGATTTCCTGGGGGCGGATGCCGCGTTCGAAAAGCAGCGTAGTGGCATACAGGAAGGGTTCTGTGCCCACCGGCTTGTCGGAATAGGTGAGGCAAGGGCCGTCGTGGCGGGCAATTGCTGCTTCATCCGAGGTGACGGAATAATCCAGTCCGAGCAGGTCTTTCAACAAAAGGTCCAGCACATAGCGGAGCCTGTTGGACGAGCGGGGAGCGAAAACGAGCAGCATGGAAGGCCGGCAAAAACCGAATTAAAGGTAATGCTTCCTTTGGAAAGTCCGAGCGCCGGCAGGATCAGATCCAACCTGTCATCAGCGCAAGTGCCACAAGGAAGAGCATCACGGCGACCAGCCGCTGGATGAACAGGATGGTCACCTTGCGGAAAAGCCGGTTGCCCAGGAAGGCTCCGCTCATCGCTGAAAGGGTTGCTGCGACCAGCAATCCGGCATGTCCTGCCAGTCCCTCTGCAGAAAAATGTGTGGTATAGACGCTGATCCGGGTGAAATCGACGAAACAGGAAACCACCACCGCGGTGCCCAGATAGGCCTCCTTACTGAGTCCTGATTTGATCAGGAAGGCGCTGCGTAACGCTCCTTGGTTTCCGGACAGCCCTCCGAAAAATCCACTCAGGAAGCCGCCGACGACAAGTTTGTTCCGGCTGAAGCGGATTTCGGACAATGCCGGCACGAGATCCATGAGTGCAAAGAAGACCAGCAGCAGACCTATGATGAATTTCACAGGCAAGACCGTTAACGTCGTTCCGCCGATTCCATAGCTGAAGAGCGGATTCAGGTCGCCAAGTCCGAGTAACAGTCGTGCACCGATAAAGGCGGCCAGCAACGCCGGTAGTCCGAACTTGAGCAGTACGCTTCGGTCGGCATGCCGGCCGACAAGCGCCAGTTTGAATATGTTGTTGAAGAAATGTACGATACCCGTCAGCGCAATGGCCGTCTCCACCGGAAAAAAAAGCATCATCACCGGCGATAACAGCGTGCCTAGCCCGAATCCTGAGAAGAAGGTCAGCATCGCCGCTCCGAAAGCGACCAGGCAGATAAGTAAGGTGTCTGTGATCAAGAGGGATGTAGAGTGGTTTAAAATTAAGAATTAAGAATTAAGAATTAAGAATCTTGTCTCTACGAACCTAACCACTAACCACCAACCACCGCATGAACCAGAACTCAAGGTCGCCTTCCGGCGATTTCCAGTGATGATAGGTCCGGAAACCGACTCGTTCGAAGACAGTCTTGTTCCTGGGTACGGAAGTTTCCAGATAGACGTCAAGACCTTCCCTTGCGGCGACATCCAAGAGACCGGACTTGAATTCAAAAGCCGCTCGCCGGCTGTCCGGAAGCGCTCCCATGAACCATATGTAAAAGTAGGGGTGGGAGGGACGTACGCTTTTCCTGTATTTCTCGCGTTTCAACAATGCCGGCACCCTGTTCAGCCGCAAGGTGGTGATACCGAGTCGCAGCCACAAGAAGAGAGCGAGAAAATCAAATCTTCCTGAATCTGATCGGAAGGCGAGTGCTACCGCCTTGCCGTTTTCAGAAAGCCAGACCCCGTCACGGATCCATGCGTAGCGTACTGCATACGCTGCAAAGTGACGTAATCTGCGTGTACGGTCTCCGCCGCTGCGTATCATCCAGTCCAATGCCGGATTGTCCGCGAATGTCGCGGCGATCAGATTAACGGCTGCACCAAGTTCCTCTTTCCTGGCTTTTCGCATTCGCGGAATGTGGCATCAATGCAGCGGTCGCTTCTTGATCATGCCTCCTTTGGTGTCCTTGATGGAATGCATCACTACAAACGCATCCGGAGTGATTTTCTCGATTTCCGTATTCAGACGGTTAAGCTCGAGCCTGGTGATCACCGTGTAAATTATTTCGGTCTGTTTCAGTTCGCCACGTTTGCCATATCCCCTTCGACCATTATACACTGTGACTCCTCGTCCCAGCTTGCCGATGATCATCTCCCTGATTTCGTCATGGTGCGAGGACACGATAGTCACTCCGATGTATTCTTCAATTCCCTCCACCAGGAAGTCAAGCGTACGTGAAGCCGCCAGGTAAGTGATCATGGAATACAATGCATTGTCGATGCCTAACAGGTAAGCAGCAGCACTGAAAATGATGACATTGATCAGAATGATGATGTCGCCCACCGTAGTGCCGAATTTCCGGCTAAGGAATATAGCCAGCACCTCTGTTCCGTCGATAACGGCGCCGCCCCGCATGGCCAGACCTATGCCGGCTCCAAGGAAGAAGCCGCCGAAAACAGCCACCAAAAGGTTGTCTTGGGTGACGTCCGGAAAATTAACAAGAGCCAGACATGCTGACAGCCCTGTAATGGCGATGGATGTCTTTATCGCAAAATTCCTTCCCATCACCTTGTAGCCTAAAAGGATGAAGGGAATGTTGATAATCACGATCAGCGTCCATAACGGGATCCTCGCTATTTCAGCGATTAGCAAGGAGATTCCGGTCGCCCCGCCATCGATGAAATTATTGGAGAGCAGGAATCCTTTGAATCCGAAAGCCGCGGAAAATATTCCTGCAGCGATAAGTATAAGGTCTTTCAGTGAACGCCTGACGACAATCCTGAGTTCCCGATAGCCTTTGGCTACGAGGTAGGGAGAGGCAGCCTTTCGGTGTTCGCTCTTCAGTACCGTCCCAATGACGATTCTTTTCCAGAAAGCATTCATAAGTGATCGGTTTCCAAGCGTTCTACTGCTGGGGTTTTACAGCAGCGGAAGATATCAATGTGCGATGGATACCGTCCTGCGGATGACCTCCTCGCCGTTCTTCAACACGGCCAGGTAGCTTCCGGAGCTTAGTTCTCCCACATCGATGCGGTTACTGAGTCCGGTGAGCAACTGTTCCCTGACACATTGTCCTGATACATCATAGAGGTTGAACCAAGTGGGCTCATCGGGTTCGAAATGGAACAGCACATGCAGGGTGTTTCCGACGGGGTTCGGATACAGTACGAAGGGCGTCTCGTCAAGTGTAGGGTCAACGTCCGAAATGGAGAGATAATAGGGTGCGGAAATGCCTTCACATCCGTTGGAGTCTATGACAAGGACGCTATAGAGTCCTTCTTCAGTGACCGAAATGGAATTAGCGTCTTCACCGTCCGTCAGGGGTTCTCCGTAAAGGTACCAGACGTAGTAGTCACCCTGCGTGGGGGTGAAGAGCACGTTTCCGGCGGAAAGGACCATCGGAGTCAATTCAGGCAAGACCGTCAGATGTACAGTGATGAAAGAGTCGCAGCCTGCGAGGGTTTGTAACTGTGTCCTGTATTCACCGGATTGCGTCGGTACGGTGCCGTCGGGGAGCATGTATTCGTCACCACCGCAGATTTCCACGAACTGTTCTGATTCATAAGGAGCCGGCGCCGCGGTGATATGGACCGGCAATGAAGCGGCAAGGCAGTTTTCCCGTGAGGCGTAGTTCGGGGGCTGTTGCCAATAGCCGTTGGTAACGGTGTAGGTCCCCGCTTGAGTGACGGGAAGGAACTCTCCGTTTCCCGCCGGAATCCCGTTGTAGTACCACGTAAGTTCGCCAACTTGCCCGTCTGTCATGGCGCGAAGCACTACTTGCTCCGGACAGGCGGAAATGTTCTCGATTTCGGGTCGGACATCCATCGGACCTATGCTCAGCGTCCTTGTTGCTCGGTTGCCTGCGGCATCGGTGACCGTCAGGGTGTAAGTGACAGAATCCTCGATGAGGATATCGGGAGAGAGCAGTGTGTCGGAGGAAAGTCCGCGTGATGGCTCCCAGCGGTAGCTCTTGCCGTCACAACCTCCGGAAACACCCACCAACGGCTGGACGGTCGCACCGCGGCAGGGATACGGCGAAACAGTCTGCGGAGCGATAATGATCTGAATACGGTCGGGAGACGGATATGTATACTCCACATGATAATCACGGGTGATCTGCTCCGAGTGGTTGTTGGCATGGAAGGTCTCGGTCAGAAGACGCCCGGAGGAATCGTAGGTGAAAACCGTGGAGCCTCGTCCGCCCTCGCCGCACTCGATAAGATGCTGCAACAGTAGTCCTGCAGCGGAATAGGTATATGTATTCGTGCAACAGTTGACCATAGGCTGCCAGGCTCCGTCCCACCACTGGTATTGGTCGATGCAAATGGTACGCTCCGGTACCAGCTCACCGTTCACTACCGTGTAGAACGATTCCGAACTCTCGGCCAGTGGTTCAGGACCGACGAAGGAAGTGAGGAATTCATAATGATGGATAGCGCGGTCTTCCAGGTCGTAGTCGTCGTAGATCTCGCTGGTGCTTATACCGTTGTACGTTCCCGGCGTCACAGAGTGGATGCGTGCGCACCATTGGGAGTTGATTGTCTCGTACGGAGCGCGGTCGATGCGGACCCACGAGTTGGATGCGTCTTCCCAGCGCTCCGCTTCAAGGAAGGTCCTTACGGTGCCGCTGTAGGTGTATTCGAAACGGATCTCGGGAACCCACCGCATTCCGTCCCCTTGGTAACGCTCATGCCATAAAAGTTGTCCGCCGGAATATCCGTATTCATGTTTTTCCGTATTCGTCCATATCCCGTTGGCGACAGTGTACACGGCAAGACGGACAAGCTGTTCAGCGGAATCGAAACTGTAGTAAGTCCATCCTGTCGTGTCCCAGGCAGTGCCGTTCCAAATCCTCTCGTATCGGTCCGTCAATTGACCGGAGGGTGAGTAATTGAAGATGACCGATCGGCTGTTCTGCCATCCGTTGTTGCTTCCCTGGGAGGTCAGTAATTCCGAAATGTTACCTGATCCGTTTAGGAGGGTGTCGGTTCTGCTCCAGAAGGAAGTTCCGTTGAGGCTCCCGGTCGCAAGGTCATAATGGTCGGTGACAACGGAGTAGGTGCATTCGTCCGGTTGTCCCTGGCAATCGGAGGTATAGATCACAACGGCTGAATCATTTCCGCAGCTTGTTGTCCGGGAATAGGCCGTCAGGGCACCGGATGCAAAGGCGATAACAGCGATAAACGCTTTTTTGAATGACTGTCTCATAATTCCCCCAGGATTGGTTTCATCCCGGAGAAAGGGATACGATAACCTTATCGTATAAGTTTTATCGTGAAGATGAAACCTTTTAAGGAAGGGTCATGCTGCATTGAAATAGGCATTCATGGTCCGTTTCAAAGTTTTCCATCGTCCGCGAAACTGTAATACCCGCTTGTGGAAATGATGATGTGGTCAAGGACTGTTATTTCAAGTACTTTTCCTGCTGCGGTCAGGTTCTTGGTAAGGCGCAGGTCGGCTTCACTCGGCTTCAGGTTCCCGGAGGGATGATTGTGGCACAGGATTATCCCCGTGCTTTTATGCTGAAGAGCGGTTTGAAAAATGATGCGCGGATCTGCCACGGTGCCGCTGATGCCCCCTTTGCTGATCTGCTCACGGGCTATCATAAGATTCGCCCTGTTCAGGAAAAGCACCCAGAATTCTTCATGGTTGAGGTCTTCCAGGAGCGGCTGCAAAATTGCGGCAGCATCTTCACTGCAGGTGATTTTTTTGAGCGTCTCCGGGGTCGCCTCACGGCGACGGCGGCCCAGTTCGATGGCGGCCATCAGCGTCACTGCCTTCGCCGATCCGATGCCGTGGAATTCCGTCAATTTCTTCAACGGCAGACGGCCCAGTGTATGCAGGTCATTACCGCATTCCAGCAATAACCTACGGGCAAGTTCTACAGCTGTTTCCTCTCTGGAGCCCGATCCCAGCAGTATCGCGATGAGTTCCGCATCCGAAAGCGAATGGCGTCCCTTTGCTATGAATTTTTCCCTCGGACGGTCTTCCTCCGACCACGCCTTAACCGTCAGTTTTTCCATCGACTGTTTTCCGCAAGGTCTGAAAGGCCGCAGGAAATCACATCCACGAAATGTGTATTAGTGAAGATGAAAAAGAAAAGGCTGCCGTGTTAGGGCAGCCTTTTCATACAGCGTTTGAATCCGCTTATTTGATATGATTCATATGCACGGCCAACTCGCTTTTCAGGTTGGAAGCTTTGTTCTTGTGGATGATGTTCTTCTTAGCAAGGCGATCCAGCATGGACGCAAGTTTAGGTAATGCTTTTCCGGCAGCTGCCTTGTCCGTCAGCTCACGGAAGCTTTTAATAGCATTGCGCACGGTCTTGGCCTGATAACGGTTGCGAAGACGCTTGGTCTCGCTGTTGCGGATACGCTTTAAGGAAGATTTATGGTTTGCCATGGTACTCTAAAAGTGTCTTTTTAAGCTTTTTTTGCCTTTTTTGCCCTGTTTCCGGTCAAAAGGGAGGCAAATATACGATTTTCATAAGTAATTACCAAGCGATGGCTGAAAAGTAGCACGAGGCGGGATAACCCTGTTTTTCTGCCCCAAACCACGTTCCGGCGCTTCCCCACTTGCCGAATCTTGCTGAATTTCAAGTCCCCCTGCAGGTTGTTTTTTACTTTTGTTGCGGTCCGGAGGCAGTAGTGCCGAAAGATCCTAAAGAATACCCATCGTAATCATGTCTTCTTCATCGCTCCCTTTCTCCTCATCCGTCGGTGTCATCGGTGCCGGCACCATGGGAAGCGGTATCGCGCTTGTCGCCGCGACAGCCGGACACAAGGTCATTGTCGTTGACAAGTTTCCGGGAGCGATCGAACGAGCTGCGGAAAGCAACAGGCAGTCGATCCGGAAATCAGTCGAAAAAGGGAAGGTTACTGCTGAACTGGCGGACGCGATTCTTTCACGCATCTCCTATCACCGGGAGCTGTCCTTCCTGAAAGGTGTTTCGCTGGTAATCGAGGCAGTCGTCGAAGACCTGTCCGTGAAACAACAGCTTTTCAAGGAGGTCGAAGAAGTGGTGGACCGGGATTGCATCCTGGCCAGCAATACATCCTCGTTGAGCATCACCTCTATAGCCGGAGCCTGCAGTGACCCGGAACGTTTCGTCGGAATTCACTTCTTCAACCCGGCTACGCTCATGCCGCTCGTGGAAGTGATTCCCGGAGTACAAACCTCCTCGGAAGTGCTCGCTGTAGCCTACGCTTCCATAGCCTCTTGGGGGAAGTCGGCCGTAATCGCCAAAGACACCCCCGGCTTCATCGTGAACCGCGTCGCCCGCCCGTTTTATGGCGAATCCATACGGATCTTTGAAGAGCGGTGGATGGACCTTCCGGAAGGAACTGCAGGCATGGCCACCATCGACTGGGCACTCAAGGAACACGGCGGTTTCCGTATGGGTCCGTTCGAACTGATGGACCTCATCGGTAACGACATCAACTATACGGTTACGGAAACCGTTTGGAAGCAATTCTACCACGACCCGCGCTACCGTCCAAGTCTCACGCAACGCCGTATGGTGGAGGCGGGCCGTCTCGGCCGTAAATCCGGTAAAGGCTACTATGATTATTCAGAGAATGCCGCGCAGTCCGCACCGGACAAGGATCCTGTACGTGCCGCCGGTATTGTCCGCAGGGTGCTCGCCATGCTTATCAATGAAGCGGCCGATGCGTGTCATCTTCAGGTTGCATCCGCAAAAGATATCGATATCGCAATGACCAAAGGGGTGAATTATCCCAAAGGACTGCTCCAGTGGTGCGACGAGTTAGGGGCGGCAGATGTGCTTCGGGAACTTGAAACGCTCCGTGAGTGGTATGCGGAGGACAGGTATCGCCCCAGCGTGCTGCTGAAAAAAATGGCTAACGAGGGACTGCACTTCCATTCCTGAACCATGAACGAAAAACCGCTCGCCGAACGCGTTGTCGACCGTATGTACGACCAGGACTGGTTCAGTCAGTGGCTCGGTATTGAGCGGTTGGAAGTGAAGCCCGGAAGGTGCGTATTGCGCATGACGGTCCGCAAGGAAATGCTTAACGGGTTCGCCATCGCTCACGGAGGCATCACCTATTCGTTGGCTGACAGTGCACTTGCCTTCGCTTCCAACGGACACGGGAGGAAAGCGGTATCCGTGGAGACGTCCATCTCCCATACGGTGGCTCTCCGTGAAGGCGATGTGATCACTGCCACCGCAGAAGAAGTATCTCTCACCGACAAGATCGGCATCTACCATATCACCGTCACCGACTCCTCCGGAAACAAGGTTGCACTGTTCAAAGGAACGGTATACCGCACCTCCAAAGTCTGGGAGGTATGACCATCTCAGTATGAACTCCGCCTACATCATCGACTCCATTCGCACCCCCATCGGCAACTTCGCAGGTTCCTTGGCCGGTGTACGTGCCGACGACCTTGCCGTCCTCGTCCTTCAGGAACTCATGCGCCGAAATCCCGCTGTCGATCCGGCACTGATCGGGGATGTCATTCTCGGTTGTGCCAATCAGGCCGGGGAAGACAACCGGAACGTAGCCAGGATGGCGGTGTTGATGGCCGGACTGCCGGTCTCCGTTCCCGGTGAAACAGTCAACAGGTTGTGCGCTTCCGGTCTTTCCGCTGCCGTACATGCGGCACGCATGATCCGGACCGGAGATGCGGATTTCATGATTGCCGGAGGTGTGGAAAACATGACCCGTGGGCCGTGGGTGATGTCAAAGACCTCTACGCCTTACGGCCGTGATGCACAGCTTTTCGATTCTTCGTTCGGCTGGCGATTCATCAATCCGCGTCTCAAAGACCAGTACGGTGTGGACGGAATGGGCGAGACGGCGGAGAACCTTGCCGTTCGTGATTCTATTTCCCGTGAAGACCAGGATCGTTTTGCAGTCGCCAGTCAGCAGAAAGCGAAGATCGCGCGCGACAGCGGCAGGCTGGCCATGGAGATCGTGCCGGTCATGCTGCACCAGAAGAAAGGCGATCCTGTTGCCTTCGGTCAGGATGAATTCCTTAAGCCGGAAACCACTGTCGAGGCCCTTGCCCGGCTCAAGCCCGCCTTCAGAAAGGACGGCTCTGTTACGGCCGGTAACGCCTCCGGGCTCAATGACGGCGCCGCGGCCGTGTTGCTGGCTTCCGAGAAAGGTGTCAAGTCCGCCGGACTCAAGCCGCGTGCCCGTATCGTATCTTCAGCCGTGGTAGGCGTTGAGCCTCGCATCATGGGCATCGGCCCTGTCGAGGCCGGCAACCTCGCGCTGAAGCGCGCCGGATTGTCCTGGTCCGATATCGGCATCATTGAACTGAACGAAGCCTTTGCCGCCCAGTCGCTCGCCTGTATCCGTTCTTGGGGATTGTCCGATAATGACCCTCGTATCAATCCGAACGGAGGTGCCATTGCGCTGGGCCATCCGTTGGGTATGAGCGGCGCCCGTATCCTCGGCTCCGCTGCATTGGAATTACAGGAAAGGAATTTGCGCTACGCACTCGTTACGATGTGCGTCGGCGTCGGCCAAGGATTCGCGGTGGTTATCGAGAAAGTTTAATCATTGCCTCCCGTTTTGCGCCGGACTTGTCGAAACCCAATCTCCAACCACCAACCGTGTTCTACGCCTTCAACTCCTTCCGTCCGGTTGTGCACGAATCCTCCTTCGTGCACTCTTCTGCAGTAGTAATCGGCAATGTGATCATCGGCAAGGACGTGTACGTCGGTCCCGGGGCGGTCATTCGCGGAGATTGGGGTGGAATTGTGATTGAAGACGGTTGCAATGTCCAGGAGAACTGCGTCATTCATATGTTTCCCGGCATCACTGTCCGTTTGCAGGAGGGAGCTCATATCGGACACGGTGCCGTCATCCACGGTTCTTCCATCGGAAAGAATTCCCTGGTTGGCATGAATGCCGTGGTGATGGACAATGTGAAGGTGGGGGAGGGCTGCATTATCGGAGCTTTGGCCTTCGTGCCGGAGGGTATGGAGATTCCGGACCGGAAGATCGCTGTCGGTAATCCGGCGAAAGTGATCAAGGACGTTTCGGACGAGATGCTGGCATGGAAAACGGAGGGCACGCGGCTTTATCAGCGTCTGCCGAAGGAGTGCTTCGATACGTTGGTTCCTTGCGAGCCGCTCCGTGAGCCGGAGCCCGGGCGTCCCGTCCAGAAAACCGATTACCTCAACTGGAGCAAGACGAAGAGCGGGAAGTGAGGGGGTGGTGGTTAGTTGTTGTTGATTAGTGGTTGGTGGGAGGTGATTGGTTGAACATTGAACATTGAACCTTGAACCTTGAACCTTGAACTGATATGTGTGGCCGCTACGTAGTCGTTTCAAGCATCGAGACCATTGAGAAGCGTTTCAATGTGACCGCAGATCCGGTGACGGTCTCCTTTCCTCCCAATTATAACCTCGGTCCCGGAGCTGTCGCCCCTGTCATCACCAATACCGAGCCGAACAAGCTGCAACTTTTCACCTTCGGTCTCTGTCCCTCATGGTCCAAGAAGAGGATGTATCTCTTCAATGCACGGGCGGAAGGCGATGGAAATCCGGAAAACGATCCGGCATATACGGGTGGGAAAGGGATCATCAACAAACCCTCCTTCCGCAAACCGATCCGCTCGCAACGGTGCCTGGTGATTGCGGATGCCTTCATCGAAGGGACCAAAGAAGAGGGACTGGACAAGCCCTTCGTGGTCTATCTGAAAAGCGGACGGCCATTTGCCATGGCGGGCATCTGGGATACTTGGGCAGATCCGGAAACCGGCAACACTTTCAATTCGTTCGCCATCATTACCGTGCCGCCCAATACCTTGCTTCAGAAACTCCCCCACCACCGTTCTCCGGTAGTATTAAGGAGGGCTGACGAATTGCGCTGGCTGCGGGCCGGACATCTCAACGAAGTAACGGAATTGCTGGAGCCTTACCCGGCGGAAGACATGAATGCATATCCGATTTCTCCGAGAATCAAGAACCCCCGTAATAACGCACGGGAGCTATTGGAACCGGTTGGGGAAAGAATAGTGCCGGAAACAGATGCGATCGTACGGAACCGGTTGGGCTTGCAGGGAATGAAAGACTGAGCCTTTTTGCTGTAAGAAACAGTCCGGTTCAGGATTCAATAATGGATTCCTGACTATCGATTATTAAAAACGTATTTCAGTAATCAAGAACTTCCCGGATGGCTTCTGCGACTTTTTCCGTGTTGGGGATCATAGTCGCTTCCAGGGTCGAGTTAAGCGGAATCGCCGGAAGATTCTCCGATCCGATGATTCGCACAGGAGCATCCAGCTGCTCGAAGCACTTGTCCGAGATCATTCCGGCCAAGGCCAATGCAAACGAGTTTCCAACGGGCTCCTCCGTGACTACGAGGCAACGTCCGTGCTTGAGTGCGGACGAAAGAATCGCCTGCTCGTCGATAGGATTGAGCGTCCGAAGGTCGGTGATTTCGATGCGACCGGGGAACTTCTTGGCGGCGTTCAGCGCCCAGTAGACTCCCATTCCGTAGGTGATCACTGCCAACGTCGGTTTTTCACCGGGTTCGGCGGAAAGGACCGTGCGTGCCTTGCCGAAAGGAATGATGTAGGACTCGTCAGGCTCCACAGTCCGGGCCTCTTCCGTCCCTTTGATCTTCGACCAGTACAATCCCTTGTGTTCGAGTATGACGCACGGGTTAGGGTCGTAATAGGCGGACTTCAGGAGTCCTTTGAGATCGGCACCCGTGGAAGGGTAGGCGATCTTGATGCCACGGATATTCGTCAGGACGCTCTCGACACTCGAAGAATGGTAAGGTCCGCCGCTACCGTAAGCGCCGATCGGTACACGGATGATGCAGGAGACCGGCCATTTGCCGTTCGAGAGGTAATACGAGCGGCTGACTTCCGTAAAAAGCTGGTTCAGTCCCGGCCAGATGTAATCCGCGAACTGTACCTCGACGATTGGTTTCAACCCGACAGCGCTCATGCCAACCGTACTGCCGATGATAAAGGCTTCCTGGATAGGTGTGTTGAAGACACGATCATCACCGAACTTCTCCGCCAGCGTCGCCGCTTCCCGGAAAACTCCGCCCAGACGACCGCCTACATCCTGCCCGTATAGCAGGCACTCCTTGTGCTTCGCCATCAGCTCCTGCACGGCGAAAAGCGCACAGTCCACCATAACGGTTTTCTCCTTGCCGGCAGGTTCACGTTCGCCTGTTTCCGCGGTAACCGGAGTAGGGGCATAGTCGAAGTCGAACAGGTCCTGAGGGCGCGGATCTTCGGCTTTCATGGCACGGTCGAAGTCCGCTCGCACACGGGCGGTTGACTCCTCCTGTACGCGGTCCAGCTCGATATCACTGAAGCCGGATTCGGACAACTGGCCGCGGAAACGCGGGAACGGATCCCGCAGCTTGTGCGACTCCAGGTCGTCCCGGTACCACTCACGCCTTACGCCGGACGTATGATGTCCTAGCAGCGGCACTTTGGCGTGCAGCATGAAGGGCCTGCGCTCCTCCCGGATGGTTTGCAATATTTCGCTTAGCGTGTTGTACGCGGCGAAGAAATCGGTTCCGTCGATGGTCCGCACCTCCAGGCCTTTGAAGCCTTTCGCATATTCGTTCGCATCCATGGCACGAATTTCCCTGGCATTCGCCGAGATGTCCCACTCGTTGTCCTGGATGAAGTAAAGTATCGGGAGTTTCTTCAGGACCGCCATCTGGAAAGCCTCGGCGACCTCGCCTTCGGTGACGGATCCGTCTCCAAGTGAGCAGACGACAACAGGAGCTTCTCCGGCTTTCGGTCGGTCAAGACCGGTGACCTCGCGGTAGCGGATTCCCAGTGCGATGCCGGTGGTGGGAATGGCCTGCATGCCGGTTGCCGACGACTGATGCGGGATTTTCGGCATGTCGTCACGGTTCAGGCTGGGATGACAATAATAGGTGCGTCCTCCGGAGAACGGATCGTCGCGCTTCGCCAGAAGCTGCAGCATCAATTCGTAGGGCTGCATGCCGATGGCAAGAAGGATGGAGTCGTCGCGGTAGTAGGGAGAGACGAAATCCTGTGATTTCAGTTGAAGCCCCAACGCCAATTGCAGCGCCTCATGGCCGCGAGAAGTGGCATGGACGTATTTCTGGGTGATCTGCGCTTTCTCCTCATAAAGGTCCGACATCGCACGAGCAGTACACATCAGTTCCCAGGCACGCCGCAGGTCGGATTTTTCCAAGGTGTTTCTTCCCTTCATTTTCGGTTCGGAGAGCATGGCGCTAAATTACGCCAAAAGCACCAAGGATTCAATACGCTTTCTCGACTCACCCGTCTCTTTTTCAGGTATTTGCACCTGGCATTCAGGATCGATCGCCAGGTCGGCGACTGCATGATATCGAAGCTTCAGCCGATTCTGATGCTTCGCATGGAAACGGATCCCATGACGCACTCTTCCGCAAAATAGGAATGCTCCTCCGTCTTTCCCTGAAGGGCCAGGGAATATAACAGCGGGAGGTAATGGTCGTTGGTAGGAATCGCCAGCCGTGCTGCCGGACCAAGGTGCTCGTAGTGTACAAGCGAATCGTGTTCATGCAGGTCGATGAGACGCTTTGCGGTCGCATCGAATTCTGCAGCCCACGGATAAACGCCGCCGTTCCAATCGACCATGCCGAGGTTATGGACGATATTTCCACTCCCGATGATGAGCACACCCTTGGAACGCAGCCACTCCAGCTCTTTTCCCAACCGGTAGTGCCAGTCGGGTGACTTGGTATAGTCAATGGATAACTGATAAACCGGAATATCCGCCATCGGATACATCTGAGCGAGAACGGACCATGTTCCGTGATCGAGTCCCCACGCCTCATCAAGTCCTGCTTCCGCTGAATGGATCCGTTGAGCGGTTTCCTTTGCCAATTGGGGAGCACCCGGAGCGGGATATTGTTTGTCGAACAGTGCTTTCGGGAATCCCCCGAAATCATGGATCGTCTTCGGATGTTCCATGGCGGTCACGAAGGTGCCCTTGGTCAGCCAGTGCGCTGAAATGCAAAGGATGGCGCTCGGTCGGGGAATGCCGGCAGCAGCGCTTTTCCATGCACGGCTGAAAGGATTGTCTTCAATGGCATTCATGGGATTTCCGTGCCCGATGAAAAGCACCGGCATCCGTTCACCGTCCTTCGGGAGGTTGTCTGCGATGCTTTTGAAGCCGCTGAGAGTAAGCATGGCGAGGGAGCTGCCTAGGAAGCCGCGTCTGTTCACGTTGGTAATCGGGAGATCCGGAAGAAAGATACGTATTCGTTTCCGGATCGCTTGCGCCAAGTCAAGCACCGGCACTGTTTAAGGGAGAAAGCTCAGGACTTCCCCAAAAGTAGGCGAAGTTCTTCCTGCAGCGATCGGGTCTTGTCCTCGGCGTACCATTTGTGAAGTGACTCTCCGTAGTTCGCGGCAGTAGACGGATCACTTTTAAGTCGCAACACAAGTTCCTGAGCCGCCTGCGGCCGAGGCCCCCAGGTTCCGGTCACCTCGAGTTCCGCATTCAACTGAATCAGTTTCGGGATGGACCGGGAACCGTTCGTCAGGAATGCATCGATCAAGGTAGTGTCGCTGTCGCGGTAAAATATCCTCAAATCAATTTTGCCTCCGGATGCTTCTGCCAGCGCATGCAACGCCGCCAAAGACTGCGCAGAGTCGCCGCACCACGGTTCTGTGATCACCAGCCAGATGATATTCCCCTTTATTCCGGCCAGACTTTCAAGCGTCTCCGGGTCGGCGCGGAATGTCTTTTCGTTACGGACGGAACGTTGCCAGTTCAGCCGGTAATAGTCGGCATGTTCGTCGGCGACGGTGGCGTTGGCGATGGCGTCCACGTGCTTTTCGAACCGTTTCCTGAATTCCGTGTAGTTGACGGATCGGTCAAGGTATGTTCGGAGGTCCGGAAGCATGATGTTTTGAATTAAGGTCTGGAAGCGAATGTAAATGATGTAAAAAGGGTCCTGTCGGAGGGTCTGACATCAGGATACATCACTTCCTTCTTTCAGCCTTTCGGCGTTTTCCGCTACCTGTAACGCATCGAGCATCTCCTGGATGTCACCGTCCACGAAATTCTGAAGGTTATACAGCGTGAGTCCGATACGATGGTCGGTGATACGGCTCTGAGGATAGTTGTAGGTCCTGATCTTCGCCGAGCGGTCTCCGGTCGAAACCATCGTTTTCCGCTTACGCGCCTGTTCTTCCATCCGTTTGTTGAGCTCCATCTCATAGATACGTGAGCGAAGTACGGAAAGCGCTTTCTCGTAGTTCTTGATCTGCGATTTCTCGTCTTGACATTGCGCGACCACTCCGGTCGGTAAGTGTGTCAGCCGCACGGCGGAATAGGTCGTATTCACCGATTGGCCCCCGGGCCCCGAAGAGCAGAAAAGGTCCTTTCGGATGTCGTTGGCTTTAAGGTCTACGTCGAACTCATCGGCTTCCGGCAAAACGACTACGGTCGCCGCTGAGGTGTGGATGCGTCCTTGTGTCTCGGTAGCCGGTACCCGCTGTACACGGTGGACGCCGGATTCGTACTTCAGCACACCGTATGCGCTTTCTCCGTGCACGTTAAAGATGACTTCCTTGAATCCTCCGGCGGTGCCTTCGGTAAAGTCGACCACTTCGATCTTCCAGCCTTTTCTTTCGCAGAAGCGCGTGTACATGCGGTAAAGGTCGCCGGCGAAGATGCTCGCCTCGTCCCCTCCCGTGCCGCCTCGTATCTCCACGATGGCGTTTTTCGCATCCTCCGGATCGGCTGGTATCAGCATTACCTTGATGATCTCCTCGAGGGATTCATTACGTCCCTGAAGTTCGTCAAGCTCCACTTTGGCGATCTCCCTGAACTCATCGTCTTTTTCATTCAACACCACCTGTCGGGCGTGCTCCAGATTGCTCTGTACGTTTTTGTATTCGAAATATTTTTCCACGATCGGCTGCAGCTCCTTGTATTCTCGGTTGAGCTGGGCGAATCGCTTCATATCCGACATGGCCTCGGGTGAACTCAATTCCCCTTCCACGTCCATGAACCGCCGGTGAATGGCTTCCAGTTTGTCAAGTAACATCTTCTTATCGGTAAATGATCCGTCCTTCAGGACCGGTCAGTTGCAGTTCTTTCCCTTTTCCGGCCTCGCAGCGGCCGATGACCTGTGCCTCCAGTCCGAAGGATTTCGCAGTGGCAATCATCCATTCAGCGTATTTGGGGTCGCAATACGCCTCCATCCGGTGTCCCATGTTGAACACCTGGTACATCTCTTTCCAGTCTGTTCCGCTTTCCGCATGAATCAGTTCGAATAGCGGCGGAACCGGGAAGAGACGGTCTTTAATAACAGTGAGATCTTCGATGAAGTGGAGGACTTTGGTCTGGCCTCCGCCGCTGCAATGCACAAGTCCGTGTACCGCGGAACGGTTTTCCATCAGTAACTGTCTTATGACCGGCGCGTAGGTGCGTGTAGGAGAAAGCACCAGTGCTGCGGCATCGACGGTGCACCCTTCACCGACATTTATTTTGTCGGTCAGCGCACGGCTGCCGCAATACGTCACCTCGCCGCTCAGTTCGCCGTCGTAGCTTTCCGGATATTTTTCTCCTACGGATTTTCGGAAGACGTCATGCCGGGCGGAGGTAAGTCCGTTGCTTCCCATTCCGCCATTGTACGTGCTTTCGTATGTAGTCTGGCCATAGGAAGCGAATCCTACGATCACGTCTCCGGATCGGATGCCGTCGTTGGAGATCACCTCGTCCCTGCGCATCCGGCAGGTGACGGTCGAGTCTACGATCACGGTGCGCACGAGATCGCCCACGTCGGCGGTCTCTCCTCCGGTAAGGACGATGTTCACGCCATAGCTGCGAAGCATCTCGCAGACTTCTTCGGTCCCTTCAATGATCGCCTTTACCACTTCGCCGGGAATCAGCCGTTTGTTGCGGCCTATCGTGGAGGAAAGCAGGATGTTCTCCGTGGCTCCTACACACAGCAGGTCGTCCGTATTCATGACGATGGCATCCTGAGCGATTCCTTTCCAGACGGAAAGGTCGCCGGTTTCGCGCCAGTAGGCGTAGGCCAGGGAGGATTTGGTGCCTGCACCGTCGGCATGCATCACGATGCAGTGTTCCTCGCTTCCGGTCAGATGGTCGGGTACGATCTTGCAGAACGCCCGGGGCCACAGGCCCTTGTCCAGGTTCCGGATGGCGCGATGAACGTCTTCCTTGGTCGCTGAAACCCCGCGGGAGGTGTATTTGGCGGAATCATTCATGGTGTGGATTCTTGAAATAAAAAAGCGTTCCGCCGTCAACGGGCGGAACGCTTAAAGGTATTCAAGGGCACTACTTCGCAGCGATGCGTATACGCTTTCCGACTCGGAAGTCGGCGTCGGCCATGCCCTTGTTCAGTTTCTTGAGGTCGCCCTCTTTCATGTTGAGTTTCTTGGCGACCGTCTTGAAGCCGTCGTCGCCTTTTTCGAGGACGTAGAACTTCTTGTCGTAATCGGTGTAGTCACCGTTCATTTCGACCTTCAATTCCATTCCTTCGTAAAGCTGTTCTGTCTTGATGCCGTTCAACGCCTTGAGGTCTTTCACCGTTATGCTGTACTGCTTGGCGACTGAATTATAGGTGTCGGTCTTCTTGCAATAGTAGATTTCACCCGGTCCGGCCGGCTCTGCAACCTTCGGGGCTTCCTGCACCTCCACCTTGGTAGCGGTTTCCGTGCTGGTTACAGGGGCGGGAGCCGTCTCCTGAACGATTTCCGTAGAGCTGTTCGGGTCCATGTAATTGGTCTTCAGTACACGGAACTCGGTCCGGCGGTTGAGCTGGTGCGCTTCTTCTTTTTGTTCCTTGGTGGGAAGCGTGGCGATGAAGGCGTCGTCCAGACGGTCGCCTTTCTTGAAGCTGCCACGGTCCTTGTCAAGTGTACGCGGCTGGGTGGCGCCATAACCTTTGGCGACCAGTCGCTCCGGTTGGATTCCGGCCTTGATGAGGTAGGCCACGACGGACTCGGCACGGCGCTGCGAGAGCGTGTCGTTCGTCATAGGGATCGGACGGGAGTCGGTATGCGAGCCGAGCTCGATGGTGATGGTCGGGTTCTCGGTGAGGATCTGTACGAGTCCGTCGAGCGACTTCTTGGATTCAGGACGCAGGTCCCACTTCGCCAGATCGTAGTATACTTCAGGGAGTTCGATGGCACGCAGCGTGGAACGCAGTGCAAAGTCGAAATCACCGATGAAATCCTTCGACTGTTCGAGTCCGACCGTCGAAACCTCCAGGTACTTGTTGAGATAGGTGCGCTGGGAAGCGGAGATCTTGTATTTGGTCTCCGGTTTCAGGTCGAACTTGTAATTGCCGGTGGCATCCGTCTTGAACGGAATGGAAGAACCGTCGCTGCCGAAAAGTTCGATGGAGGTGCCTGCGAGCGGCTCCTTGGTGTCCAAGTCGTATACGCGGCCGGAGATCGTGAAGGTAAGCGGGGCCAGGTACCAGGAGTAGACGTCATCGCCGCCTTTACCGGAGGGACGGTTGGAGGAAAGGAAGCCTTTTTCCGGATTCAGCTCATCAATGATATAGGCGAAATCATCGAAGGAGGTATTGATAGGGTATTTCAGGTTCTCGGGAGTCTTCCAGCTCTCACCGGCTCGCTTCGCCTTGAAGATGTCCAGGCCGCCCATGCCAAGGTGTCCCTTGGAGGAGAAGTAGAGCGTATTGTCGGAGGTGAGGAACGGGAACATGTCATCCGTAGGCGTATTGATGATCGGACCCAGGTTCTTGGGCGCGCCCCACTCCTTGCGGTTCTTGTCGTATTCACTTACCCAGATATCCTTGCCGCCTATTCCGCCCTTCATGTCGGACACGAAATACAACAGTTTGCCGTCGGGCGAAAGGCATGGCTGGCCCACGGTGAAGCTGTCGGCTGCCAAAGGAATGAGTTTGGGCTCTTCCCAGGAATCGGCCAGGCGGGTAGTGAAATAGATCTGACAGTTGCCGTATTTTCCTTTCTCTACTTCGCACCGGGTGAAAAACATGTCGTTGCCGCGGGAGTCCAGGAAGGCGGCTCCGTCATTGGCTTCGGTATTGAGCGGCGCGGTCAGTGCGCGCGGCGTGCTCCATTTGCCTTTCTTGTCGACTGTCGCTTCGAACAGGTCCTGGAATTTCTCGCCGGTACCGCCGTCGTTCGCTTTCCCCATGGCTTCCTGACGGGAGGAAGTGAATACGATGGTGCGATGGTCTTTCTTGGCATAGGCGGCGCCGAAATCGTTGTACTTGGTGTTGATGGCGGCCAGATTGTCGATACGGGCGCGTGTAGGCTTGTCTTTCCATTTCTGGGCCTGCTCGCAGGTACGTACTCCAATCTCACCGCGCTTGTCGCCGGGACTTGCGGTGATGAACTTCTGATACTGTACGATCGCCTCCGAATACTTTCCGGATGCCTTCAGCGCATCGGCGTAACGGACGATGGCCTCAGGATCCTTGATGCCCGCCTTGAGCGCCTTGAGGTACCAGGCTTCCTGGTTCTTGACATCATTCGTCATGCGGTAGCATTCAGCCGTCTTGAAAATGATTTCGGCTTTCTTGGCCTTGTTCTTCTCTTTCGAGAAGGCTTTCTTGTAGAGTGTGGCTGCATCGAAATAATCGCCTTTCATGAAGGCCATATCGGCTTGGTATGCCGGA
Source organism: Bacteroidota bacterium (assembly GCA_046052345.1). Lineage (GTDB taxonomy): Bacteria > Bacteroidota > Bacteroidia > AKYH767-A > 2013-40CM-41-45 > Pollutiaquabacter. Next base: position 25,304 of record JBJOMN010000003.1, read on the forward strand.
CCGCGCTGCGCATTCGCAATGAGTGCCGAAATGCAGAATACCGCTGTGAAAATCAGTCTTTTAAGACTTTTCATAGTGTTACTGGTTGTACGTTGAGGGTGATGGAGCATGCTTGCTCTTGCGAGCAAAGGAAACAATGATTTTTGTCTTTGCCAAAGTGAGTTTTCAGCCGAAACGAGGGCCGAATTTAGTAAAAAAAAGACGGCCGCCCCACAGGGACGGCCGTAAAAATGGACCCCGGAAAACAGGGCTTTTATCGCACGTTTACCAGCTCGCGGTACTTGGCCATCGGCCACATCTCATCGTCCACCAGCATTTCGAGTTTGTCAACATGCTCTCGGATGGTATCGAAGTGTGATTTGACCTCCTCGCAGTACAAGATGGCGCGCTTACGCACATCGTCCACTTTGTTGGCTTTCTTCCTGGCCTCCACCATGCTGTCGACATTCTTCTTGATGGCCGAGATATGCGCGGAAATCTCCCGGATCTGACCCATCTGCGTGTCGAACATATCCGCCTTAAGCCCGATGTCCTGCAGCGCCTCGATGTTCTCGGCCAGGGAAGTCTGGTATTTGATGGCAGCCGGCAGGATGTGATTGATGGCCAGGTCGCCCATGACGCGGGCCTCGATCTGGATTTTCTTGATGTAAGTTTCCAGCATGATCTCATGACGGGCTTCTGCTTCGCGATGACTGAAGATGCTCATCTCTTCGAAGAGCTTCATCGACTTCTTCGTCACGAATGCGTCGAGCGCTTCGGGAGTGGTCTGGATGTTAGACAGTCCGCGCTTCTTTGCTTCCTTGACCCACTCGTCGCTGTACCCGTTACCTTCGAACCGGATGGTCTTCGATTCAACGATGTACTGACGCAGCACCTTCAGGATCGCTTCGTCCTTCTTCATGTCTTTCTCGATGAGCGCGTCCACTTCTTTCTTGAAGGCTGCAAGCTGACTGGCGACAATCGCATTGAGAACAGTCATGGAACTGGAGCAGTTGGCAGAAGAGCCGACAGCCCGGAACTCGAATTTATTGCCGGTGAACGCGAACGGAGAGGTACGGTTGCGGTCGGTATTGTCCAGTAGGAGTTCGGGGATCTTTCCGATGTTCAGCTTGAGCTCGGTTTTCTCATCCGGGGTCATCTTCTTGCCGGAGACGCTTTTCTCCAGATCGTCCAGCACCTTGGACAGCTGCGCTCCCAGGAAAATGGACATGATCGCAGGAGGCGCCTCGTTGGCTCCCAGGCGATGATCGTTGCTGGCGGAGGCGATGCTGGCGCGCAGCAGGTCGGCATGTTCATGTACCGCCCGGATCGTATTGATGAAGAAGGTCAGGAACATCAGGTTGCTCTTGGGCGTGGATCCCGGAGAAAGCAGGTTCTTTCCGGTGTTGGTGCCCAGGCTCCAGTTGTTGTGCTTTCCGCTGCCGTTGATGCCGGCATATGGTTTTTCGTGGAAGAGCACGGCGAAATGGTGGCGTCGGGCCACCTTCTCCATCAGGTCCATGAGCAACAGGTTGTGGTCCACGGCGAGGTTGATCTCCTCGAAGATCGGAGCGCACTCGAACTGGCTTGGAGCCACTTCGTTGTGTCGGGTCTTCAGCGGCACACCCAGTTTATAGGCTTCCTGCTCGAAGTCGAGCATGAACGCGTAGACCCGGTCGGGAATGGAGCCGAAGTAGTGGTCTTCCAGCTGCTGACCTTTGGCAGGCGCATGCCCGAAAAGGGTGCGTCCGGTGATGGCCAGGTCGGGGCGTGTATGCAGCAGGGCGGTATCCACCAGGAAGTATTCCTGTTCTACGCCAAGTGTCGCAAATACCTTCGTGACGTCCTTGTCGAAGTATTGGCAGACTTCCACGGCTGCTTTGTCCAGTGCCGTAAGTGCCTTGAGGAGCGGTGCTTTGTTGTCCAGCGTCTCTCCGGTGTAGGAAACGAATATCGTAGGTATGCAGAGTGTCTTTCCGCCGGCCCGCTCCATGATGAAGGCGGGAGAGCTGGGATCCCAAGCCGTGTATCCGCGTGCTTCGAACGTGTTACGGATCCCGCCGCTGGGGAAGGAGGAGGCATCCGGTTCCTGCTGCACGAGTGCGCCGCCGGAGAACTGTTCCATCGCCCTGCTGTCGTTCATGTCAAAGAAGGAGTCGTGCTTCTCCGCCGTCAGGCCGGTCAGGGGCTGGAACCAGTGGGTGTAGTGGGTCGCTCCCTTGGAGTTGGCCCACTCCTTCATGCCGATGGCGATCTGACCGGCCATTTTACGGTCGATCGTGACTCCGTGGTTCACGGCGTCCATGACCGCGCGGTAGGCATCCTTCGAAAGGAACTTTTGCATCTGTTCCTGATTGAAGACATTCAGGGCGAAATAATCGGAGATTTTTCCCTCCGGTAGATTGGCGATCACCGGCTGGCGGTTCTGCGCTGTCTCCAGCGCGCGGAAACGAAGACTGCTCATGTCGTAATATTGATGTTTGTTAAGACGGTAAGTATAAAATTGAAATTTTGACGAAGATAACCCTAAAATAAGGGGGGTGTCAATAAAAAAATACCAATATTTTGAACAGCACCCCCTAAAAACACCTCTTTTGTAAGAAAATATTAAATATTTACTGATAAAAGGCTAAAAAAATCCCCCGGACACGATTTGATGTCTCCGGGGGAACGGTCGGCTAGGGGGTACCACCCGTCAGTCCCTTGCCAGTCTGGCCAGGAAACGGACATGGGAGGTGATGGCCCCCGAAAGGGTAGGCTGCACCAGGTAGGTGAGTCCGTGCTTGTTACAGGTGTCTTCCACAATGCGGCTGAGTGCGGGATAGTGGATGTGGGAGATACGCGGGAAAAGGTGATGTTCAACCTGGAAGTTAAGTCCGCCTACGAACCACGTGATGATAGGGTTCCTGGTAGCGAAGTTGGCCGTGGTCATCACCTGATGGCTGGCCCAGTCGTTTTTCAGGGTATTGGATTCGGCGGCCGGCTGTACGAAAGTGGTCTCTTCTACCGTGTGCGCGAGCTGGAAGATCACACTGATGACGATGCCGGTGGTGAAGGTGTAGGTGAAGTAGCCGAGCAGGAATTCGCCGACCGTGTAGAATTGCAAAGGCACCACGATGAAACACAGCGTGTACACGACCTTCGTCAACCAGAATCCGAGGTGGGCGCTGAGGGGGATGCGTATCTCCTCCTTGGATGCGATCTGCTTGCTGAAATACTTACGTACGTCCAGGAAGAATATCCAGGCGACATACATCAGTCCGTAACCCAACGGCCAGTACCAATGCTGATAGCGATGTATGCCGCGCCGCGGCTGGGAGGGAGACATCCGGAAAAACGGCTGGTTCAGGATGTCGTCGTCATGATCCTCCACGTTGGTGAACGTGTGATGGATCACGTTGTGCTTGATGTTCCACATGAACGAGCTGGCGCCAAGCATGTTCAGCGTCAGGGCGGCAAACCGGTTCACGACGGGATGGGACGAAAGACTGCCGTGGGACCCGTCGTGCATGATGTTGAAACCGATGCCCGCCGTCACGAAGGCGAAGGGGATGCAGGCCAGAAGGTTCCATGGAGCGGGAAGCCGGTCGAATGCGAGCAGGAAATAGAGCAAGAAAAAGCTTCCAAGCAGCACTGCGGCCTTGACGAGCAAACGGTTGCCTCCGTGGACATTGGTTCCGGTCTCTTCGAAGTACCGCTGGACGCGTTCCTTCAGATCCGTATAGAAAGCGGAATTGTTTCCGGTGAATTTCAATTGGGACATGATAAGCAGGTAAGGGGTATTAGGTGGGAATCAGTACTGCAAGATAGGACTTAATGACGCCGGTGCTTATCCGCCTCTGCGGCCTTTTCCCTTGTTCTTTCCATAATCGCGGGAGGATTTTCCGCCTGATTTCGGGTATTTTTTGACATATCCGTCACCTTTCCCGAAATCGGACTTACCGCCTTGCTTCTTGAAACCCTTTTTTTCCTTCCTGTCTCCACCCGGTCCGTCTGCACGATCCACCCGGACATTCCTTCCACGGAAGACTTCCCCGCGGAAACTGTTCAATGCCGTTTCAAGGAACTCATCGTTCTCGAATTCGACGAAGGCGTATACGGGCTTGATCTCGATGCGTCCGATACAGGACTTGTTCAGGCCGGTCACATCAAGCACGTAGCCCAACATCCCTCCCTTGTCCAGACCGTCAACCGAGCCGAGACTGATGAACATTCGTGGTCCGCGGGAGTGATACTTGTCTGCCGCCTGACGGCCGCTGTGCGCGATGTCGACGTTCAAGTCCTGCGAGTTACGGTAATAATCCAGGAAACGATTGAACTCAAGACTGACCATTTGTTTGATGAGGTCCTCCTTGGACAGCTCCTGCAGTTCTTCGAACACCGGGGCGAGGTACTTCGAAATCCCTTTTTCGTTGACATCCACCGAACGAAGGCGGTGTATGAAATGCATGAGCTGCTGTTCTCCGATTTGAAGCGCGTCCGGAATCCTTGTCAGATGAAACTTCCTGTGGAGTTTGCGCTCGATCTGCCGGATCTTTTCCATTTCACGGACATTGATGAGGGAGAGCGACAGGCCTGAGCGTCCGGCACGGGCGGTGCGGCCGCTCCGGTGGGTGTAGTTCTCGATCTCGTCCGGAAGGTGGTAGTGTATGACGTGGGTGATATCGCTCACGTCGATACCGCGGGCGGCAACGTCTGTCGCCACCAATACCTGTAGCGAACGCTGCCGGTAGCGGTCCATGACCTTGTCGCGCTGCTGCTGGCTGAGGTCTCCGTGAAGTGCATCGGCATTATAGCCGTCGCGTATCAGCTGCTCGGCGACTTTCTGAGTATCGATTTTCGTGCGGCAGAAGACCACCGCGAAAAGCCCGGGGCTGGCGTCCAGCAGACGTTTCAAGGCTGCATAACGGTCGCGCTCGTGGACGACATAGTAATGGTGCTCCAGGTTATCCGCTGCATCGTTCTGGCGGCCCATCACGATTTCCTCGGGGTCGCTCATATACTGTCCGGCGATATTCCGGATCTCGGAAGGCATCGTCGCGGAGAACAGCCACGTGTTCTTGTCCTCCGGCGTGTGTGACAGGATCTCTTCGATATCCTCCTGGAAGCCCATGTTCAGCATCTCATCGGCCTCGTCGAGAATCACCACCCGGACATTATCCAGACGGAGCGCCTTGCGACCGAGAAGGTCTATCAGGCGTCCCGGAGTGGCGACGATGATATCGGCCCCCTGACGGATGGCGCGTATCTGCGTGGAGATGTTGGCGCCGCCGTATACCGGAACGATGGAAGCGCCCTCGGTGAACTTGGCGAACTTAAGCAGGTCGTTTGATATCTGAACGCACAGCTCGCGGGTAGGTGCGAGCACGAGCGCCTCCGGATCCCTGCCGGAGAATTCCAGACGGTCGATCAGAGGCAGCCCGAAGGCGGCGGTCTTACCGGTACCCGTCTGCGCAAGCGCGACCAGGTCGGTGGGTTTTGAAAGCAATAGCGGAATCGCTTTGTGCTGGATGGGCGTCGGCTCACGGAATCCAAGAGCCTCGACGGCCTTCATGACATCGGCGCCCAGTCCCAGTTCGGAGAATGAAGGCATGTAGGTTGAATTAGGAATTAAGAATTATGAAATAGACAATTATGAATAGAGAGTGCCGGCTAATGAATTCTTGAATGCATTTTGCCGGAATCGGGTTCTCACCCGTCACCCGTCACTTTTGATACATGACCGTCTTCACCATCTCCACCACACGCTTCGGGTTCGGCAGATAGGCTTCGATCAGCGTGGGAGCATACGGCAATGGCACATCGGCTCCCATGACACGGCGTACAGGCGCATCGAGGTAGTCGAAAGCCTCCTTTTGGACCATGAAAGTTATTTCGGAGGAGATGGACGCCAACGGCCACGATTCCTCGACAATCACCAGTCTATTGGTCTTCTTCACGGAGTCGATCACCGTCTTGTAGTCGATGGGGCGTACGCTTCGAAGGTCAATGACCTCGGCATCTATGCTTTCCGCGGCGAGGTCTTCGGCGGCTTTCAAAGCCACTTTCATCATTTTACCAAAGGAGACGATCGTTACATCACGGCCGCTGCGCTTCACGTCGGCGGCGCCGATAGGAATGAGGTACTCGCCGTCAGGAACCTGTCCTTTGTCGCCGTACATCTGCTCGCTTTCCATGAAGATGACCGGATCGTTATCGCGTATCGCTGATTTCAAAAGTCCTTTGGCATCTGCCGGATTACTGGGTACCACGACTTTGAGTCCCGGACAGTTCGCGTACCAGTTCTCGAAGGCCTGGGAATGCTGTGAACTGAGCTGACCGGCTGAAGCGGTCGGGCCGCGGAATACGATTGGAACGGGGAACTGACCACCGCTCATACTCATCATTTTGGCCGCGGAGTTGATCACCTGGTCGATGGCGACCAGGGAGAAGTTGAAGGTCATGAATTCCACGACCGGACGCAGTCCGTTCATGGCCGCACCTACTGCCATGCCCGCAAAACCCAGTTCAGCGATCGGCGTGTCGATCACCCGTCTTGCCCCGAATTCATCAAGCATCCCTTGTGAGACCTTGTAGGCGCCGTTGTATTGGGCGACTTCCTCGCCGAGAAGGAAAACGTTGTCATCCCGACGCATCTCTTCGCTCATCGCTTCACGTAAGGCTTCCCGGAATTGGAGTTCGCGCATGGTTGCAGGGCAGTTTATTGGGACCGCAAAAGTAGTAAAAAGGCGGGTATCAGGCTAATCGGGCAGCTCGTCCTGCAAGAGCTCAAAGGCGGTCCGTAATTCGGCCAAAGCATGCATATTTTGCTGTTGAACAGCAACTTGAATCCCCGCTTGGTAGGCAGAAAGAGCATTTTGTGGCGATTTGAGTCGTTCGAGGACTTTACCTAATTGGTAATAGGTTGCCAGGTAATCGGGAAATCGTTCGATTATCTGCCGGAAAAGAGTCCTGGCGGCCTCTAAATCACTCATTTTTAGATACTCAAGCCCTAATGCATATTGCAGAAAAGGATCGTCGGGATCCTCTTTGATCAGTTCGTGGAGTTGGGCGGTACGCGACATGGAAGGCGGCTTCATAACGCGAATGAATGATTATCTTCGCGCTTCGAAACAAAAATAAGCAGGGTTAGGTTAAAAGTGAGCCTGTTTTTCCCGCTTTAGACCTTACTTATACGCGTAATCCTCCATGAAGATTCTCGTTTGTATCTCCAACGTCCCTGACACCACGGCTAAGATCAACTTCACTTCCGACCAGAAGGAATTTGTCGGTACCGGCGTCACTTTTATCCTCAATCCCTACGATGAGATCGCGCTTTCACGCGCTGTCGATCTGGCAGCCGGCGGCGGCTCCGTCACCGTGCTGAATGTCGGTGACGCTTCCACAGAGCCCACCATCCGGAAGGCGCTCGCGATAGGTGCCAACGACGCAGTAAGGATCAATTCTCAGGGCAGGGATGGCCATTTCGTCGCCATGCAGATCGCCGAATATGTCCGCCGTAACCCGTTCGACCTTGTCTTGTGCGGTCGTGAATCCTCCGACCACAACGGTTCCAGTGTTCCGGCAATGGTCGCTGAGATGCTGGGCATTCCGTGTGTTCTCTTTGCGAAGAGTCTTGCCATAGAAAGCGGAAAAGCGGTGCTGGAAGCGGAGATTGAGGGAGGAAAGCAGATTGTCGAATCCTCCTTACCCCTTGTAGTCGGTGCCTCGGAAGGCATGGCCGAATGGAAGATACCGAATATGCGCGGCATCATGTCGGCACGTACCAAACCCCTGAACGTAGTCGAGCCTGTTGAGGTCCCGCAGCATGTCCGCCATGTCCGTTTTGACAAGCCTGCTTCCCGCAGCGCGGTAAGGATGGTTGGCGAGGACGAGATAGGCCGGCTGTTCGACATCCTACGCTCCGAGAAAAAAGTCATCTGATCCGATATCCTTTATCCTGATTCAACATGTCAGTACTCGTTTACGCAGAAAATCTTCAAGGCAGGTTCAAGAAGTCCGCTTTTGAAATTGTCTCCTTCGGAGCGGCTCTGGCCGCAGGCAGACAGACCACGTTGACGGTGGTCTCCGTCGGTTCCGTCTCTCACGATGAGCTGGGCAAACTCTCCCGTTTCGGCGCATCCAAGATTCTTACAGTCGAAGGTGCTGCCTATCAGGACAACAACACCATGCCCGTGGCTGCCGCTGTCGCACAGGCCGCTAAAGCTGAGAACGCCGAAATAGTAGCCCTCGCAGCCGGATTTAACGGCAAAGCATTGGCGCCCCGCATCGCCGTCAAGCTCGGAGCCGGCCTGGCCGAGAATGTCATCGAACTGCCGGATATGTCTTCGGGTTTCATCTGCAAGAAGAACGCATATTCAGGGAAGGCCTATTCCTTCATCGAGCTTCTCTCGGCCGTGAAGGTGGTCAGCATGCTCCCCAACTCCTACAAGGTGGAAGAGAACCCCCAGACTGTGAACATCGTTCCCTTCTCGGCGGATCTTTCACCCGCCGATACCGCTCTCACCGTCCGTGAGACCGTCCGAGCCTCGGACAAGGTTTCCCTGCCGGAAGCCGAGTTGGTCGTCTCCGCCGGACGAGGGATGAAAGGTCCGGAGAATTGGGGCATGATCGAAGAGCTCGCCGATGTGCTTGGCGCCGCCACCGCTTGCAGCAAGCCTGTATCCGATGCGGGATGGCGGCCCCATTCCGAACACGTCGGACAGACGGGTATCGCAATCAGTCCGAACCTGTATATCGCAGTCGGTATATCCGGAGCCATTCAGCATCTGGCCGGCGTAAGTTCCTCCAAGGTGATTGTCGTAGTCAACAAGGATCCCGAGGCGCCGTTCTTCAAAGCCGCAGATTACGGAATCGTGGGAGATGCTTTCGAGGTCGTTCCAAGACTGATTGAAGCGGCAAAAAGTTTCAAGGCCGCGCAAAACTGAGCAATCTTCCCGTTTCGTTATTTCAAAAAAGACGTATTTTTAACCTTTCTCCCTCCCTGTGAGCACCATGAAGAAGATCAAACTGGAGATCATCGGACTGTCCTACAGTCAGACGCAGTCGGGCGCCTATGCCTTGGTGCTGGGTGAGGAGGATGGGAAGCGTCGTCTCCCCATCATAATAGGAGCGTTCGAAGCCCAGGCTATCGCCATCGAACTGGAGAACATGACTCCGACGCGTCCGTTGACGCACGACCTGTTCAAGTCAATGGCCAAGGCCTTCGACATAGAAGTGGAAGAGATCATCATATACAACCTCTCCGAGGGTGTCTTCTATGCCCGCCTCATCTGTGTCGGCAACGGGATGCGTAAGGAAGTTGATGCCCGTACGAGTGATGCGATCGCCTTGGGTGTCCGGTTCGGCTGTCCGATCTATACCTACGAATTCATCCTGTCCCAGGCAGGTATCCTCATGGACGAAACTGCACAGGTCGAGGGTGGCGATGAATCCTCTGAAAAACAGATTCCTCAGGTGACTACCTCTTCCGTCCGCGCGCACGAAGGTGAACTGTCTGGTGCCAGCGACGAGGAGTTGAACGAAATGCTCAAACGCGCCATCGAAGAGGAAGCCTATGAAAAAGCCGGACGTATTCGCGACGAGTTGAACAAGCGGAAGCAGCAGCAATCCTGATCGCTCCGCCGATGTCCATACGTCCCGCTCTGCGGGACTTTTTTTTAACAACCATCCCGTTGCGGTTTAATTTTCGTAAAATCGAAGCTTAATCAACAGGGTCCGCCCCTCAAAAACCTGCGTATGGAAAGATTCTTCGGACTAATTGGCTTTTTTTTCATCCTCGGACTGGCCTTTCTCTTGTCCAACAACCGCAAAGCCATCAACTACCGGCTCGTCATCAGCGGACTCGTGCTCCAGTTGGCGTTGGCGCTCTTCATCCTTAAGACCTCGGTCGGCCAGGCCATCTTCGCCACCCTTGGCGGATGGATCACCCGGCTGCTGGAATTCTCCGACAAAGGCGCCGCATTCGTCTTCGGTTTCATCGTTGACAAGGACCTGCTCGACAAAGTCATGGGCCCCGGTCACAGCTTCGTGTTCATGTTCAAGATCATGCCGACCATCATTTTTGTCGCTGTGCTGGTCAGTATCGCCTACCACGTAGGACTCATGCAACGAATCGTCTCCTTCTTCGCGAAACTGATGTTGCGGCTGATGAACGTCAGCGGCTCGGAGGCATTATCCAACGTCGCATCAGCCTTTGTCGGACAGGTGGAGGCGCAGATTATGATCAAGCCCTATCTCTCGACGATGACCCGGTCCGAATTGCTCGCCTCCATGACCGGTTCCATGGCATGTATCGCCGGAGGTGTCATGGCGGTGTATATCTCCATGGGGGTGCCTGCCAATCTCCTGCTTGCCGCAAGCATCATGGCTGCCCCCGCGGCACTGGTCATCTCCAAGATCGTCATTCCCGAAACGGAAGAATCCAATACCAAAGGCAACGTGACCCTGGAAGTCAAAAAGGCTCACAGCAACCTCATGGACGCCATCTCGCACGGCGCCGGCGACGGCCTCAAGATTTCACTGAACGTTATCGCCATGCTGATCGGTGTCATCGCGCTGATAGCCCTGATTGATTTCCTCCTGGGCAAAATAGGTCTGTTTATCTATAACCATTCCGACTACGCTACCTTCCTGGGCATGAGCCTGGAACAGCTGTCGCTGAAGGAGATGCTCGGCTCCGTTTTCTCCGTATTCGCATGGACGATGGGTGTACCCGGAAAGGACCTTCAACTCGCCGGACAGCTGCTGGGCACCAAGCTTGCCGTGAATGAATTCGTCGCCTACAGCGACCTTTCCGGAATGATCTCTAAGGGTATCCTGTCGCCCAAGACACTGACCATCGTCTCGATCGCCTGCTGCGGGTTCGCCAACTTCAGCTCCATCGCCATTCAGGTAGGCGGCATCGGGGAGCTTGCTCCCTCACGCCGTGCCGAACTGGCGAAGCTTGGTTTCAAGGCGCTGATTTGCGGAACGCTGGCCTCCTATCTCTCCGCGACCATCGCAGGTATTTTGGCGTAACTTTACAGCATGAAGCAGTATCATGACCTTCTGCGCCACGTCATGGCGCACGGCACCGATAAAAGCGATCGTACCGGTACCGGCACGCGTAGCGTCTTCGGATATCAGATGCGCTTCGATCTGAGTGAAGGATTTCCCCTGCTTACGACCAAGAAGCTCCACACCCGTTCTATCTTCCACGAACTGCTCTGGTTCCTGAAGGGAGAAACCAACATCGCCTACCTGAAAGAGAACAACGTCACCATCTGGGACGAGTGGGCGGACGCAAATGGTGATCTGGGACCGGTCTACGGCTCACAGTGGAGGAGTTGGAAGACAGTCGACGGTCGCACGGTCGACCAGATCACGCAGGTGATAGACCAGATCCGCAAGAACCCCGATTCCCGGCGGCTCATCGTGAGCGCATGGAACGTTGGGGAGATCGACAAGATGAAGCTTCCTCCGTGCCATCTGCTCTTCCAGTTCTATGTGGCGAACGGAAAGCTCTCCTGTCAGCTGTACCAGAGGAGCGCTGACATCTTCCTCGGCGTCCCTTTCAACATCGCATCATACGCAGCCCTTACCATGATGGTCGCGCAGGTCTGCGGATTGCAGCCCGGAGAGTTCGTGCACACGCTGGGTGACGCCCATATCTATAGCAATCACTTCGAACAGGTTGCGTTGCAGCTTTCGCGCGATCCGCGTCCCCTTCCGAAGCTGAGAATCAATCCCGAAGTGAAGGACATCTTCGCTTTCAGGTTCGACGACCTAGTGGTCGAAGGATACGATCCTCATCCGCATATCAAAGGTGCTGTTGCTGTCTGAACACATGACCCTGTCCATCATCGTCGCGCTTTCGGATAACAACGTGATCGGTTCCGGCAATCAACTTCCGTGGAGGTTGTCGGCCGACCTGAAGCGCGTCAAAGCCCTTACGATGGGGCACCATCTCCTCATGGGGCGTAAGACTTTCGAAAGCATCGGTCGTCCCTTGCCCGGAAGGACCAATGTCGTGATAACGCGGAATGCGGGATTCAGACCCGAGGGTTGCGTCACCGTCGATTCCCTGCAAGTCGCCTTGGAGGTCGCGAAGGATGATCCGGAGGCCTTCGTTTTCGGCGGTGGCGAGATATTCCGTGAGGCGCTGCCGCTCGTGAACAGGATATACATGACCAAGGTCCACTGCACCCTGCCGGGTGATACGTTTTTTCCTGAATTGATTGCTTCCGAATGGATGGAGACCGGGCGCGAGGACTTCAAAGCCGATGAGAAGAACGAATATGATTATTCGTTCATCACCCTTGTCCGGAGGTGAAGTTCACTCTTTGATCAGTTTGAAGCTCCGGCTGAAGTCTCCGTCGGTAAGTGATAACACATAGGTTCCGTTCGCCCACCGTGTCGCGTCCAGCACCGTCGTCAGTCTCTCCACGCTTCCTTCCTCCATTATCGCTCCCTTCAGGTCATATACACGATAACGTGCTGCCTGTGGCAGCCGTGACACCTTCAGTCGGAAATAGTCCTTGGAGACGGTGGGGAATACCTCAGTCTCCGTCCATGTACCTTCTTGCCATCCGATATGAAGGTTCTTGTTGGATGCGAAGTCGAATACCGTAAGTGTAAAAAGGCTTAGCGGTGCAGCCTGTACCGCTTCAACGCGGATCCACGCATAAAGAGTGTCCGTAGACAGGATCAGTCGGACGCCAATGTATGCAGGACCGATGTTGTTCCATTTGTCGAAGTTCGGGGCAAGCGAACCTCCCCAGGATTCTGACATGATCCAACCGGTCGTATCATAGTCAAGTCCGGCGCCTATCGTGTCGCCCGCACTGAAAGTATCTGCGACGGCGATCGGGACGTACTGCGGGCAGCATACCAGAGCTGTATCGACGCGTACCGCGATTTGTGCATGCGCTCCTGCCGATTGAATCCTGCAACCTGCGGTTCCTCCACCCAGCCCCGCGTCTCCGTATGTGAAAAAGTAGATGTCCGGCCGGCCATCGCGGTCCAGGTCGAATGTGTCTCTCGTGGACTGATAGGGATTAAGGTGAGCCGAGATGCATTGCAGGACAGAGTCTGGATCAAGGTCGGTGAGCGTATCACCCGGCCCTGCAGTTCCGCCCTGGATGTAATTGCTTTGCGCGAATACGCCCGAAGATGCGGTCAGCAGCAACAAGGCCGTGCTGATGAGGATAGCGACTTTCGGCCAATGCATTTGCTTGCTGTGGAAGTTGTTCACTATCATGAGGTCGTATGCGAATGTATGAACTATCGGTAACGTAATTCCATGAAAAAAGCCCCGTGGTTCTCGGGGCTTTTCAAGACAGGAGCGGACAGATTATTTCTTACAGCAGTTCTCTTTCTTCCCCTCATGTCCGCAGGAGGCTTCTTTGCCATGACGGTCACAGGAGCCGGACATCATCGGGCAGGGCTTTCCGTCACCGCATTCGATACCTTTGGCTTTGCATGCTGCTTTGCAGTCCTCTTTGGACATGCCTCCGCATCCGTCCATTTTCCCTTTACATTCTTCCATGGACATGCCTTCGCAACCGTGCATCATTCCGCCGTGCATTCCCTTGCATCCGGTATGGATTTTCTCCATGGCGGTTTTGCTGATGGTACAACGACCGTTGCCCGTGGAGGTGCACATGGTGGAGTCGAGTCCGTATTCCGCCATCCAGGAAGCGCATACCGAGGAATCTACGGTGCAGTTCCCCAGACTGTCCATCTCGCACATCTTGCTCTCCGGACACGCATTCATCATACCGCCGTGGCATTCCATCCGGTCCATATCGCAGCTGCTGCCGCAGGACTCTCCGCCGTCGTTCATGGAGATGAGCGGAGCGATGGTTAGTCCGACAAGTGAGGTCAGTTTGATGAGGATGTTCATTGAAGGGCCGGAAGTGTCCTTGAAGGGATCACCGACCGTGTCTCCGACGACGGCCGCCTTGTGAGGTTCGGATTTCTTATAGTAGGTCTGTCCGTTGATCTCGACGCCTTTCTCGAACGACTTCTTGGCGTTGTCCCAGGCACCGCCGGCGTTGTTCTGGAAGATGGCCCAGAGCACACCGCTCACCGTCACCCCTGCCATATATGCGCCCAGTGCTTCAGGTCCCATGCCCACGCCGATGAGGATCGGAGTGACGATGGTGATGACACCCGGGAGCATCATTTCACGCAAAGCGGCTTTCGTGGAGATCTGCACACACTTGCCGTACTCCGGTTTTCCGGTGCCTTCAAGGATGCCGGGGATTTCGCGGAACTGGCGGCGCACCTCATTGACCATGTCCATGGCCGCTTTGCCGACGGAATTCATGGCGAGGGCGGAGAAAACCACCGGGATCATGCCGCCGATGAAGAGGGCGGCCAGGACTTTCGCATCGAAGATGTTGATGCCCTGGATGCCGGTGAAGGTGACATAGGCAGCGAAGAGCGCAAGGGCGGTAAGGGCTGCAGATGCGATGGCGAAGCCCTTGCCGATGGCGGCCGTGGTGTTACCCACAGAGTCGAGGACATCCGTCTTCTCGCGCACCTCGGAAGGAAGTTCGCTCATCTCCGCTACGCCACCCGCATTGTCGGCGATAGGTCCGAAGGCATCGATGGCCAGCTGCATGGCCGTGGTGGCCATCATCGCGGAGGCTGCAATGCCGACTCCGTAGAATCCGGCAAGTGCATAGGCGCCCCAGATGGCGCCGGCGAACAGAATGACAGGAAGTGCCGTGGAAAGCATTCCGGTTCCCAGTCCGGCGATGATGTTGGTGGCCGCACCCGTGGCCGACTTCTGTACGATGGACATCACCGGACGCTTACCGAGGCCGGTATAGAATTCCGTGATGTAGGAAATCGCTCCGCCGACGAACATGCCGATGACGACCGCCCAGAAGACGTTCATCGAAGTGGTGGACATCTCCCCGAATTCACCGCTGTTGAAGACGCTCATGGTGATCTCACAAGGAAGCATCGCGTTGATCAGGAAGTAGGAGGCTGCCAGAGCCAGAAGGATGGAGAACCAATTGCCCTTGTTGAGAGCGCTCTGGACGGTATCGGTGTTGGCCGTTGCGTTGGCGCTCACACGTACGAACCAGGAACCGATGATGGACGCGATGATGCCTACTCCGGCGATGGCCAACGGAAGCAGGATGGGGCCTATCCCGCCGAAACCGTATTCGGTCAGGTCGCCGCCCATGTCGCGGATGATATAGTTGCCAAGCACCATCGAAGCGAGTACGGTGGCGACATAAGAACCGAAGAGGTCGGCGCCCATGCCGGCTACGTCACCTACGTTGTCGCCCACGTTGTCGGCGATGGTGGCTGGATTGCGGGGGTCATCCTCAGGGATGCCGGCTTCCACCTTGCCGACGAGGTCGGCACCGACGTCGGCGGCTTTCGTGTAAATACCGCCGCCGACACGGGCGAAAAGTGCGATGGATTCAGCACCCACCGAGAAACCTGCAAGCACTTCCAGCACACGTGTCATGTCTTCCGTGCTGCTCCACGCGCCGTTCATGAACTGATGGTAGAAAATGATGAAAAGCAGACTGAGACCGAGGACTGCAAGACCGGCTACTCCGAGGCCCATGACGAGGCCTCCGGAGAAAGAGACGTTAAGAGCCTTTGCCAGCGAGGTGCGTGCGGCCTGGGTCGTCCGCACATTCGCCTTGGTGGCGATGCGCATGCCGATGAAACCCGCCAGGGCACTGAATACGCAGCCGGTGACGAACGCGGCTACGATCAGGATATGCGAGCTCTCGACGACCTGGGAAAGGATGCCGAGGGCGATTCCGGCTATCACCATGTAAATGGCCAGGATGCGGTACTCTGCTTTCAGGAAGGCCATTGCGCCTTCGGCGATGGCCTTGGCAATGCCTTGCATCTTTTCGTCGCCTGCGTCCTGCTTGGAGACCCAGTTGGCTTTAACGAACATGTACACCAAGCCGATCAGGCCGAGCACAGGTACCAAATAGAGGAAATTTTCCATTTACAATCGGATTTTTAGGGGGTTGCAAAGGTAGTTGACGGCCGCAAAAAAGCAAATAGGATTCCAATCGGTAATCTGCCGAAATCGGTTGATTTCGCGGGTAAACCGGTTTCAGAGGCCTGTTAATAGGGTGGAAGCCGGACCTGGAAATGGAATCACCCTGAGATTTGGAATAAAGTTACTTACCCACGTGGGGCATTTAACGTACCTTTGCGGCCGATTTTGGAAAACGCATGGAGATCAGGAACATAGCTATTATCGCCCACGTCGACCACGGGAAAACCACCCTGGTTGACAAGATGTTGCACCAAGCCAAGTTGTTCAGGGACAACCAGGAGTTCGGGGAGTTGATCCTCGACAATAACGACCTGGAACGCGAGCGCGGCATCACCATCGTGGCAAAGAACGTCTCTATCCGTTACAAGGACGTAAAGATCAATATCATAGACACCCCCGGTCACGCCGATTTCGGCGGCGAAGTGGAACGGGTACTCTCCATGGCCGACGGTGTGCTGCTACTGGTGGATGCCTTCGAAGGCCCCATGCCGCAGACCCGTTTCGTCACACAGAAAGCGTTGGAACGCGGACTCCGTCCGATCGTCGTCATCAACAAGGTCGATAAGGAGAATTGTCGTCCGGAAGAAGTACACGAACAGGTCTTTGAACTTTTCTTCAACCTGAACGCCAACGAAGACCAGCTGAACTTCCCCACGCTCTACGGTTCCTCCAAACAGGGGTGGATGAGTACGGACTTCCGTAAACCGACCGAGGATATCACCGCCTTACTGGACGCCATCATCTCTCATATTCCTCCTTCACCAAAGCATCAGGGTACTCCCCAGATGCTCATAACTTCCCTGGACTATTCCAGCTATGTGGGACGTATCGCCATCGGTCGCGTATTCCGCGGCACGCTGAAGGAGGGAGCCCCTGTATCGCTCATGAAACGCGACGGATCCGTGCTAAAATCCCGCATCAAGGAAATACACAGCTTTGAAGGGTTGGGACGCAGCAAGAAGGAATTTGTGGACGCCGGAGACATCTGCGCAGTCGTCGGACTCGACAGCTTCGATATCGGTGATACGATAGCCGACTTCGAGAATCCGGAGGCACTGCCTACCATCGCGGTCGATGAGCCGACGATGAGCATGCTTTTCACCATCAACAATTCCCCGTTCTTCGGCAGGGAAGGAAAGTTCGTGACCTCCAGGCATGTCCGTGACCGCCTGCTCAAGGAGACCGAGAAGAACCTCGCACTACGGGTGGAAGAGACCGACTCGCCCGATACCCACATCGTATACGGCCGCGGAGTCCTTCATCTCTCCATCCTTATCGAGACCATGCGACGGGAAGGATATGAATTGCAGGTCGGGCAGCCGCAGGTCATCATCCGTGAAATTGACGGTGTAAGGAATGAACCTATCGAAGCCCTCACGGTAAACGTCCCGGAAGCCTTTACCGGCGCTGTCATCGACCAGGTGACCCAACGTAAAGGAGAGCTGCTCATCATGGAGCCGAAAGGCGATGTAATCCACCTTGAATTCAACATTCCTGCGCGCGGAGTGATCGGATTGCGTAACAACCTGCTTACGGCCACCCAGGGCGAGGCGATCATTGCACACCGTTTCAAAGGCTATGAGCCCTGGAAAGGCGATATCCCTGCGCGGATCAACGGGGTCCTGATATCCATGGATAAAGGGAAATCGACGGCTTACTCCATTGATAACCTTCAGGACCGCGGACGCTTCTTCATCGATCCGGGTGATGAAGTGTATACCGGACAGGTGATCGGGGAGCATATCCGGCCGGGTGATCTGGTCGTAAACGTCATCAGGGCAAAGAAACTGACCAACATGCGCGCTTCAGGAAGCGACGATAATGTACGCATCACCCCAAAAATCAATTTCTCGTTGGAGGAGGCCATGGAGTACATCGAAAAGGACGAATATCTTGAAATCACCCCCAAGGCCATCCGCATGAGAAAGATCATTTTGGACGAAAATGAGCGTAAAAAGGCCTCAAAAGTTTAATTTGAATCCCGATTATATTTCGGAAAATTCAATAATATTGCCCATCGTAAAACAGAAACAGTTTTAAGCTAAATAAACATGAATTCTAAACTTAAAGTGTTGTCATTCATGCTGTTGGGAGCTGCCGTAGCCGGTTGTAACGGCTTGGGCAAGATGGCCAAGAACTTCGGCACCGTCAAGCACCAGGTTACTCCTAACCCGTTGGAAATGCACGGCGACAGTGTCTCCATCTCCGTCAAGGGAACCTACTCTCCCAAGTATTTCGCCAAAAAAGTCGATGCTGCGGTGACTCCCTACATGAAAACCGCCTCCGCTGAGCACAACTTCAAGTCGGTCACCAACGTCGGTGAGAAATCGCTCACCAACGGTAACAAGATCGGCTACAAGACCGGCGGTGATTTTACCTATTCCGACAAAATCGCCTATAAAGAGGACATGCGCAGCGCGGATGTCATGGTGAAGGCCGTCGGCACCAAAGGCAAAAAGACCAAGGATATCGGTAACGTCAAAATCGCCGACGGAACCATCGTTACTCCTTTACTGGTGCAGCACGATGA
This sequence comes from Bacteroidota bacterium, assembly GCA_046052345.1. Classification (GTDB taxonomy): domain Bacteria; phylum Bacteroidota; class Bacteroidia; order AKYH767-A; family 2013-40CM-41-45; genus Pollutiaquabacter. The sequence goes on from JBJOMN010000003.1 coordinate 43,843, forward strand.
AAAAGTGATTCCCGCCAAGGACCGCTTCGTACGCATCACCCCGGCTTCTTACGAGGGTACGATGTATTACCTCATCAACACCTCTACCGTCAATCCCAACTTCAAAGACAAGGCCTGCGGCATTTCCAACAAGACCGAATTCACCCTTCTCGACAGCGCCCTGAACGCTTTCATGGCGGCTCCGTATGTCCTCAAGGGTATCAACATTACAGGTTTCGCTTCCCCGGACGGCAAGGAAGACCTGAATGCCGAACTGGCCACTGACCGCAGTTCTTCTTCTGCTAAACACATTGCAGGCCTTTTCAAGAAAATGAAGATGAAGGTCTCTCCCGACAGCTCCCTGTTCACCAAGAACTCCGCCAACGAGGACTGGACCGGCTTCCAGAAATACATGCAGGAGAGCGCCATGCCCCAGAAAGACATGATCCTCCGTATCGTCTCCTCGAACACGGATGCCGAATCCCGTGAGATGGAAATCAAGAAGATGGGTAAGGCATACACGGAAATCGCCGACGGGATCCTCCCCAAGCTGCGCCGTGCTGTTGTCGTCCTCAACGCCGACAAAGTGGGCCGCTCCGACGAGCAGATCTCCGCACTTGCAAAGAGCTCCCCGGATTCACTGAGCCTGGAAGAGATTCTCTACGCAGGTACCCTTACCAAGGACAACACCGAGCGTCTTGCCATCTACCGCGCCGCCGAGCGTATCTATCCTCAGGATTGGCGCTGTTCGAACAACGTCGGAGCAGTACTCTTCGAGACCGGTGATATCGACGGCGCTATGAGCCAGTTCGAGAAGGCCGACCAACTCTCCAACGGCAACGCTTCCGTCAAGAACAACATCGGCGCCTGTTACAGCCGCAAAGGCGACCGTAAGAACGCCGCGACAAACTACGCCTCTGCCGCAGGTGCAGGTCCTGAAGTGAAGACCAACATGGCGATCCTGGATATCCGCAACGGTAACTACTCTTCCGCAGTCTCCAACTTGTCCGGTGCAGCCTCCTTCAACGAGTCTCTCGCCAAGCTCCTGTCCGGCGATAAGGATGGCGCCATGAGCACCATCAACGCCTCCAAGGACGGAGAATATGCAATGGGAGCATACCTCAAAGCGGTCATCTCCGCACGCAAAGGTGACGCCAACGGCGTTATCTCCAACCTGACCACCGCGGTCAGCCGTGACGCCAAGCTGAAGTCGCTGGCCGCTTCCGACCGCGAGTTCATCAAGTGGTTCAACGACGCTTCTTTCCAGGCGATTGTAAAATGACCGCCTGTCTCTAAAAAAAAATCCCGGCCGATAAGCCGGGATTTTTTTTTTGTTCTCTTCAGTGCCGGGATGATCCCTCCCTGTAAACCGATATGCGCGCATTGCCAAGGGCACGCAAGTGCTGCGTATCCGGCAAGCTGCTTCCCGCCAAGGCCCCGTAAGGTGATGAAAGCCGCTCACGGCAGGAGCCCGCATCATCTGCCAATTCTTCAAGCAGATACAGGCAACTGACCAGTTGCTTCCAAAGCGGTGAATGCAGAAAAAGGTGTTCCATGTCGGCAAACGAGGCTGCAAGGAAGCGAAAAATCCGAAGGGAATCAACCCCGTCCCTCAAGGGCGGAGAAAGGCGTATTGCAGCAGATTCGCGCCCATCCTGAGCGCTTTTTGATGTGCTTCCGGGGAATCCTTGTGCACCTCGTAATCTTCCCAGCCGTCGCCCAGATCGCATTCGAAGGTGTAAAAGCAGACCAGCCTTCCTTCGTAAATAAGTCCGAATCCCTGAGGAGGCTTATTGTCGTGTTCGTGGATCTTCGGAAGGCCGTTGGGGAAATCAAACTTCTGGTGGAAGATCGGATGACTGAACGGAAGCTCTACCAGCTGCAATTCAGGAAACACCTTCTTTAGCTGAGGACGAACAAAAGGGTCCAGACCGTAGTTATCGTCTATGTGCAGGAAACCTCCGCCGATCAGGTACTTGCGCAGGTTTTCGGCCTCGGAAGTGCTCAGTACCCAGTTGCCGTGCCCCGTCATGTGAACGAAGGGATAATTGAAGATTTCCGGACTGCCGGCTTCTACGATCGCCTGTTTCGGATCGATATTCGAATGCAGCTGTTCATTCGAGAAACGGATCAGATTAGGCAAGGAGGTCTCCAGGTTGGCGTACCAGTCTCCTCCACCGTTGTATTTCAACACGGCGATTTTGTAGGAAGGGTCTGCTGCTTGGCTTACAATGGATGAAGTAACCAGTGGCAGGGAGAACAACAGTTTTCGAAGCAGATTCATGGACGATTCTACTACGAAGGTCGTAAAAAGATCATTGATGGAGCAGGGAATACGTACAGCATACGGCGACACCGGCAGTTTCGGTGCGTAGTCGTGTCGGCCCTAAGGAAACACATCGGAACCCTTTTTCCTTTGCCAAGGCGATTTCCTCAGGCCCGAAGTCGCCCTCAGGACCCACCAGCACCAGATGGTCGCCGCCCGAAGGTGCGGCGTTTTTCAACGGTACCGGATTTTCACTTTCCAGATGACAGATGAAACGATGCTCAGCCTGACGTGCCATCAGTTCGTAAAGGGGGACGGGCTCGTTCAGTACCGGAAGATAGGTTTGGAAGGATTGCTTCATGGCCGAGAGAAGGATCTTCTGCAACCGGTCGGAGCGGAGGTCTCTGCGCTCGGAACGTGCACAGATCACGGGTGTTATCTCGTCCACGCCGAATTCGGTGGCCTTCTCCAGCATCCATTCGAAACGGTCTGTATTTTTGGTCGGTGCTATCGCCAGATGCAGCCTGTAAGGACGTTTCCCGAAATCTTTCATCACGCTTTCCACCGCAGCTACACAGTTTGAAAAGTGCGTATCTGTCAAAACCGCCGTTATCAGACTGCCTTTGCCGTCCGTGAAACGGATTCGGTCACCGGTTCCGTATCGTAAGACCTTCACCAGATGCTTGGCTTCCTGTTCGCTCAGTCGAAGGATATCCGAAACCGGTTCGGCGGTATAAAACAACTCGCTCATCGGCAGGCAAGTTAATGCCATGAAAAAAGGTGTGCAAGGCACACCTTTTAAAAACAGGAGGTTCGAATGGCGGAACCTTAGGCGTCGATGGCGACTTTCGGCGCAGCCTGGAGAATTTCAGGACTGGCGAATTCGGCGTACTGAGAGAAGTTCTTGACGAACGCTGCAGCCAGTGAATTGGTCTTCGTATCGTAGTCGTTCTTGTCAGCCCAGGTATTACGCGGATTCAGGATGTCCGCCGGTACTCCCGGACACGTCGTGGGCATCCGTAATCCGAACACGGGAAGGGTGTCGTAGGCTACACTGTCCAGGTCTCCGTTCAGGGCGGCGGTGATCATGGAACGGGTATAGGATAGTTTCATGCGTGAGCCGATACCGTACGAACCTCCCGACCAGCCGGTGTTCACAAGCCATACGTTCACGTTGTGCTTCTTCAGTTTTTCACCGAGAAGATCCGCGTATTTGGTAGGATGGAGGGGGAGGAATGCCTTGCCGAAACAGGCAGAGAAGGTGGTGGTGGGTTCGGTGATGCCGACTTCCGTGCCGGCCACCTTGGCGGTGTATCCGGAAATGAAGTGGTACATGGCCTGCCCGGCATCCAGCCGCGAGATGGGAGGAAGCACACCGAAGGCGTCACACGTAAGGAAGAAAATGTTCTTCGGAATGCCGGCCACCGAGGGCTCGACGGCATTCTCGATATGATGGATGGGATACGCGACGCGCGTGTTCTCTGTCTTGGAGATATTATCGTAATCGACCGTGGTCGTGCCTTCGTGGAACTCCACATTCTCCACCAATGCTCCGAATCGGATGGCATTGAAGATCTGCGGCTCTTTTTCCTTGCTGAGGTTGACGCACTTGGCATAGCAGCCACCTTCGAAGTTGAAGACGGAGTTTTCGGCCCATCCGTGCTCGTCATCTCCGATAAGGCCGCGGTTCGGGTCGGCGGAAAGGGTGGTCTTTCCGGTACCGGAAAGACCGAAGAATACGGCAGTGTCGCCTTTGCTTCCGATGTTGGCGGAGCAGTGCATCGAAAGCACTTTCTTGTCGTGCGGAAGAACGAAGTTCAGTACGGAGAAGATGCCTTTCTTGATCTCTCCCGTGTAACCGGTGCCGCCGATCAGGATGACACGCTTCGTGAAATTCACGATGGCGAAGTTCGACTGACGGGTGCCGTCACGCTCGGGATCTGCGTGGAAACCGGGAGCGCAGATGATGTTCCAGTGGGCATGGACCGTATTCAAAATCTCCTCCTTCGTCGGGCGCAGGAAGAGGTTGTGGGCAAAGAGATTCTGCCAAGGAGATTCAGTGACCACCCGGATGTTCAACCGGTGGTTCTGATCGGCGCAGGCGTATGCGTCGCGTACATAGATCGTCTTGTCCTGGAGGTACGCCGTGACACGGTCGTAAAGGTGTTCGAATTTTGCCGGATCGAACTTGATGTTGATGTCTCCCCACCAGACAGAGTCCGCTGTGATCGCATCGTTGACGATGAACTTGTCCTTCGGGGAACGTCCGGTGAATTTGCCGGTATCGACGGCAAGCGCACCGGTATCGGTCAGCACACCCTCGCCGCGGATGATGGTCTCTTCGACCAATTCCGCCGGTGTGAGGTTCCAGTAGGCGTCTGCCACGTGGCGGATGCCAAGACTGGCTACTGTCGCTTCTTTTGCCTTAAAGCCGAATTCGTTCATGTCAACGTAGGATTTAAAGGTGTTGTGTATGGTTGTAAAATGATATCGTGCCGGGACTTCAGGGACGCTTCTGGTGCTTGCAAGGGGAGTTTTCGTAGACGTTCGTGCGCTTGGCGGTCTTGAGCTGCTCGTTGGCCGCAGCAATGAATGAAGACTGCTGCTCAGCCGACATCCCCTCCAGCTTGAAACAGATTTCCGTTTCTCCCTCACGGCCCCAGAGGATCTTGTCATAAGTGACGGTCAACTTCAGCTTGTTGCCATAGTCGATCACCCATTTCTCGAAAGCATCCATTCCTTCACGGTCAGGACCGCTCGCTTCGGAAAAGAAGGAGACCAGGTACCGGTAAACCACACCTTGGTTTTCTGCGGCTGCAGGGGGCTGTTCGACCGGCTGGATGCTTACAGCGCCTGACTGTCCGCTTTCGGCTGCAGCAGGTGCCTCCTCTTCGGAGCCCGGCATGATAACTCCCGGAGGAAGCGTAGAGTAGGGCTTATCGGTGGGATCTGATTTGCCCAGCGAACGTGTATTAGCCTTTGACATCATCGGGTGTTTGCACGCGGCGGTAACAGCGAGAGTCAGCGACAGGAGAATGATTCTTTTCATATCAGTGAATGACGAAGTAGTGGATTTGTCAGATGTTCTGCGTACGAAGTAATGTATAACCGAGCGCACACCAGCCTGCGATCAGCAAAAGTCCCCCTATCGGTGTGACCGGCCCGAGAAACGATTTCCAACCGTCCAGTCCGGTAAGCTCACGGGTGGAAAGCAGGTAGATAGAGCCGGAAAAAAGAAGAATGCCCGCCATGAACAGATAAGTAGCGTACCTCAAGCCGTTCATGTCGGACCGGCTTGCCAGCAGACCGATAAAGAGAAGTGCGAGTGCGTGAGCCAACTGATAGCGGACGCCCGTCTCAAAAGATTGTAACTGTTCCGGAGAGATTCTGCTTCTTAGACCGTGAGCGCCGAAAGCGCCCAAGATCACAGAGGTTCCGGCAAATGCACAGCCGGCCAGCATCGACGCCCTGGAAATCATGGTGCGAATATAGCAAAAAGGCGCCGCCGGGAAGCCTTTTTTTAACGAAAAATCCCCTTTTTGTTCACGGCAAATGACCCGTAAAAGCCACTCTTATCACCGTGTTGTCGTATTTCCCCATGGCCAGGTTAAAGGTCTCTTTCTCCGCGAATTTCCTGGCCTCGTCCAAATAGAAAATGCGATCCACCCGCTTATCGTTTCCGTACCCTTTGTAAAGCACCGAGTAACCTATGGCCAGCTTGACAGAAGAGTCTTTCAGGTTACTGCGACGGCTCGAACCGGCCGTCAGTTTGAAGGTCACGGTAACGGTAAGAGAGTCACTGACATACAGTTGATACGGAGGGCTTGTTTTGCCGGGCAGCACAAGATGCTCACCGGCTATTCCCCCCGCAACGTTCCCCTTTACGCTGACCGAAACGTCGCTCAGTTCGATTTTCTTTAATTCCTGGGCGTTTGTATCCCCGACTGGCTGCCAGATAAGCAGGAACAGTAGGAAAACAGTCTTTTTAAGATTCAAGACGCGCTGCATGGCAGTTTGGAATGAAGTTTGATTATTTTCGGAAGTCAAAATTAATCTTCAAATAACTCAATTCCATCTATCCATGAAAAAAGAGATCAAGTACCTGTTGTCCGGTGCCATTCTCACGGGCACCTTGTTCACGTTCCTTTCCTTCCGCACGGTTGCACCTGTCAACGAATACCGCTACCGGCAGTTCTCTACCGTCGAATCGATCATCCCCGGCGGAATCGGCCGTTCACGCATGGTCTCTACCGATGATTCCGGTACCGCGGTAGAGAAAGAACTGATGAACTTCTACAGCATGGTAGGCATCAATTTCGGCAACATCGCCAACAACGACAAAACCATCGTGGACAAGATCAACGAGTATACCAGGGACGGCTGGGAACTGATGTCCGTAACCTCGGGCGTACAAAGTCCTTCCGAAAAGGGTTCTCAGGGTATCTACATGACCCGCTACCTGTTCCGTAAACCGTTGAACTGAATAGTGTCTCACAGACAGCGTCTCGAAAGCCGGCAACCGCCGGCTTTTTTTGTCCGCGTCTTCCCGTAACTTCGTCCTGCCATGAAAAAGATACTGCTGATCGGTGCCGGACGATCTTCAACCTCCCTCATCGATTACCTGTTGCATCACGCCGCCTCCGGTAATTGGGAGCTGACCGTGGGCGATTTTTCCGAACAGGCTGTCCATGAAAAGACCAAAGGGCACCCTGCTTCCCGCCCGATCCGTTTTGACATCCAAGACCGCGAACAGACACTGGCCGAAGTAGGGCGTGCCGATCTTGTCATCTCCCTCCTGCCGGCCCATATGCATATCTCGGTCGCACGGATGTGCGTAGCGCTGGGCAAACACCTGGTGACGGCCTCCTACGTCACTCCTGAAATGGAGGCTCTCCAAGAAGATGCTGTTTCAAAAGGCGTCATACTTCTCAACGAATGCGGCCTCGATCCGGGCATCGACCATATGAGCGCCATGGAGATCATCCGGGCCATCCGGTCGGAGGGTGGAGAATTGACAAGCTTCTATTCCTACACGGGAGGCCTGGTTGCCCCGGAATCCAACGATAACCCGTGGGGTTACAAGTTCTCCTGGAATCCCCGCAACGTGATCCTTGCCGGACAGGGTACGGCCAGATACATTGAAAACGGACGCTTCAAATACATTCCTTACAATCGTCTCTTTCGTCAGATAGAGACCATCGAAGTGGAAGGTGTCGGCCGATTTGACGGCTATGCAAATCGGGACTCGCTTTCCTACCGCAAGACCTATGGTCTGGATGGACTTCCTACGCTCTTGCGCGGAACGCTGCGTCAGCACGGCTTCTGCACGGCATGGGACGTTTTCGTTCGACTCGGGCTCACCGATGACACCTACGCGGTAGAGGATTCGGCGCATATGACCTATGCAAACCTTGTGGAATCCTTCCTGCCGGATCGTCCCTCCGGCAGCTCCCTTCGCGCCTCCGTAGCCGCACTTTGCGACCTGGATGCGGAAGGACCCGAAATGGACATGGTGGAATGGACCGGCATATTTTCCTCCCTGAATATCGGCCTTCCATCGGCTACACCTGCCCGCATCCTTCAGCAGCTCTTGGAGGAAAAATGGAAACTGCAGCCGAACGATAAGGACATGATTGTGATGCAGCACCGTTTCGGTTATGCGATCGGCACAAAACGGTTCCTTCGTACCTCCTCGCTGGTAGTGGTCGGCGATGACAATGTACACACTGCAATGGCCAAGACGGTGGGGTTGCCTGCGGCGATAGCGGCGCGTAATATCCTTGACGGAACCGTCAGCACGCCGGGAGTTTGCATTCCGGTAACCGCTGAAATCTGTGTGCCGGTTCTGAGGGAGCTCGAAACACTTGGCATCCGCTTCAGTGAGAAGACGGTGGAGGTGGCTTGAGGCTGATGTAGTAGTCCTTCGTCATCGCCATATATTCCTCGCTGTACTGATGGTCGTCGGACTGTACCACGATCTCCTCTTCGGTCAACAGACCGAATGAGGTGTTGAACTCCATCATCAGCCGTTTTTCGGGTTTGTCTGCGACCGTCCGGACCCGGGCCAGACGATGACAGAACAATCCTTTCGATTGCGCAAGATCCATGAACTCCATGCCCTCCCGGTAAGGCAGAATCAAGCAGAACCTTCCGGCAGGTGACAGCAGTTTCTTTACTCCCGCTACTAGATCGGGGAAAGGAAGAGTCTCCGCATGACGGGCCGTTGTCCGTGACCCTTCGGCCGGTTTGGAGGAATTATAGTAAGGCGGATTTGACACGATCAGGTCATAGCGCAAATCCGCAGCCGCTGCGAATTCCTGAAGCGAGGTTTGGCGTACATCGAGCCTTTCGAACCAAGGCGAAATACGGAAATTCTCCCGCGCCTGCAGGTAAGCGCCTTCGTCCACATCGATGGCATCGATCCAAGCCGTTGATTTCTGCGCCAGCATCAGCGCCAGAATTCCGCTGCCTGTTCCCACGTCAAGTATGTGCTGCGAATTTCCCGGTCGTACCCACGATCCCAATAAAACGGCATCCGTGCCCACTTTCATGGCACACTTGTCCTGATGGACAGTGAAATGTCGGAAACGGAAGACGGACTCACTCATAAAAGCCTGTAAAAGCAAGTTCGAAGATATCGGTTTCTTTAATCGTCGGGATCCCCGTCCTCGTTTGCTCCGGTATACACATCGAGCAATCCGTCCGGCAGAACGACATGCACTTCCTTGCGGTCCGGATCGATGGAGATCACGACCGATTCGTTCATCGGGATAAGGACTTCTTTGCCGCCGTAGTCGCACCGCGCGATGTATTGCATCGGCAGCTCCTCGATCTCCTGAATAACTCCCAGCCTTCCGGCGTCCCGGTCGATTACTGAATAGCCTTCCAATTCGTCGAACGACGGCTGATCCGATTCGTCTCCTTCCGGCAAACCCTCCAAAAAGACTTCTTTTCCGTTAAGCGTCTTGGCTTCCGACTCGGAGTCCACATCTTCCAACTTGAGGATGAGTTGTCCTGATTTGATGCGCGTAGAGGCGACCTTGAAAGGAACCGGCAGCCCGTCGATCGCTACGAAGATGAATGAATACCCCTTGAAGTCCTCCGGATCCAGGGATTCTGTAGCGAAAACGATCTCACCCTTGAATCCCGCCGGTTTTGAAAGAAAGCCGGCATACTCCAGATCGTCCAGGGCAAGTTGCTTCATATCCCGTGAAAATAAAAAAGCCGCGCGAAACACGCGCAGCTTTTTCAATAATTCGTCTGTAATGGTCAGGCCTCTGCCGGAGCCTCTCCGGACGCTTCTTCAGCAGCAGGAGCCGCTTCTTCAGCAGGAGGAGGCGTGTTCTTGGCACGGATCGCTTCCAGCTTCGCTGCCCTCGCCTTGGATTCTTCGGCATGGCGGGATTCGGCGACTTTCTGGGCGGCACCTACGACACGCTTCTTCTTGTCGTCCACCTTCAGGGATTTTTCCTGCATCCACTGCTGGAATTTTGTATCCGCCTGGTCGGCGGTCAAAGCTCCCTTGGTCACCCCTTTGAGCAGGTGATTATGGTACAGGACACCTTTGTAGGAAAGGATGGCACGGCAGGTGTCGGTCGGCTGTGCACCGTTGTTCAACCAGGTCAGCGCACGCTGATGGTCGAGGTTGATCGTAGCAGGATTCGTGTTGGGATTGTAGTCACCGATGACCTCGATGAACTTACCATTCCTCGGAGCACGGCTGTCGGCCACTACGATATGGTAATAAGCGTTGTGCTTCTTACCGTGGCGACTCAAACGGATTTTTACTGGCATTTGATGATAGATTATGGTTCTTTGGTCCCTTTTCTACCGACCCAGGCAGATCAGCATTCTCCGCATGCTGTTTTAAAAAGGACTGCAAAGATACGCTTTTCCTCCGGATTTCCAAAACGGCCTGACCGTCATAAGTGCCTGTCATTGAGCAGATAACAGGTCTACTCGCAGGCCTAAACCGGCAGAACTGCCGACTCCGACACAAATTCCCCGTCCGGGCACGGAATTGAGCTGTATGGAAGGGCGGGTTTCGAAATACAGATGAATCGGTTTCCAGAACTCCCTTTTCTTGCCCACACGGAAATCGATTCCCAAAGGGACGTAGACACTGGCGCCGAAACCGTTCTTTCCGTCAAACTTCTCGACCTCCCGTTCACCCCTATCGTTCCGATATCCCCACGGCATGTAGATTGGAGAATCGTTGTAATTCCATCCCGGGGAACCTCCCTCTGATGCGGAATATTCGAGCACCGTCGAGGCCGCATACGAATAACCCGCTGTTACACCGATTCCGCCTTGCAGTGTCCACCTTTTCTCGGGGTGAAGCCGGTAGAGCAGGTTGATATCGAGTCGCAGCTGCTTGTTGCCGTAGCGGAAGTCGAACTGTTGGTAATAGGTCGAGTCAACGAAGAAACTCTCCCCGGTCTGGCTGGACACCAGGGTGTCATACGGAAAGCTCTCCGATAGGAAACCGCTGCGCGTCATCAAACCCGATTGGATCACGTTGGAAACACCGATCCTGAGCACCGCCTTGGGCAGCTTGGCTGTCCGGAAACCCAGTTGCAAGGATTGGAAACTGCTACGGTCCGTAGCGAAAGACACGCCCGGTTCAAACATGGAATAGTCCCTGCCAAGGATGCGGGATGCGGGTGCAAGGGACCGGAAATCGGAAAAAGATCCGTCAACAGCAGTTGTGCCGCCACCCCCGCTCAGGATGTGGGCTTCGGAAATTTGCAGGCTGCAGGGTTCTGCAAGCACTGTCATGCAAGTAAACGACGAAAACAGCAGGAGTACGTATTTCATTGGTTGGATTTATTGAGGGGCAAAACGGATCAAGAGGCGGTTTATTGCAGGAGGGACTGCAAAGTTAAGCTCGGCTTCCCCTCGTCTGCAAGATTTGTTGATTATTCCTGCATCCGGGAGGCATCGGGAGAGCCCGCGATGAAGTACCTTTGGTCGCTGTCATCCTGCGATTTTGATGGAGCTGAATTACCTCGAAGAACTCAATGAGCCGCAACGCGCGGCAGTCACCCACACCGAGGGGCCTGTGATGATCATCGCCGGTGCAGGGTCCGGCAAGACCCGTGTGCTGACCTACCGGATCGCCCACATGATCCGTAACGGCATCGACCCTTTCAACATCCTTTCACTGACGTTCACCAACAAGGCGGCGAAAGAAATGCGCGAACGGATCGGGACCGTGGTCGGCGCAGAGGCGCGTAACATCTGGATGGGAACCTTCCATGCTGTCTTCGCCAAGATTCTCAGGATTGAAGCAGACAAGCTGGGATATCCTTCCAACTTCACCATCTACGACACCGACGACGCAAAAAGCCTGATGAAGGATATCCTTCGCGAGCAGGGATTGGACGATAAGATCTATAAACCCGACGTGGTCCTCAACAGGATTTCCGCCGCTAAGAACAATCTTTACTCGTGGCAGGAATATCAGGCCAACGCCAATTTCGTCAGCGATGACATTTCCTCCGGACGGCCGAAGACAGGGCTGCTCTTCGAACTGTATGTCAAACGGTGTTTCAAGGCGTCCGGAATGGATTTCGACGACCTGCTGTTTAACATGCACCTGCTGCTGTCCAGATTCCCCGATGTGCTTTACAAATACCAGCATAAGTTCCGGTATGTCATGGTGGACGAGTTCCAGGACACGAACTACGCCCAGTACACCATATTGCGCAAGCTGGCGGCGGCCTTCGAGAACATCTGCGTGGTAGGCGACGACGCGCAGTCCATCTATGCGTTCCGTGGCGCCAACATACAGAACATCCTTTCCTTCGAGCGCGATTATCCGGACCTGAAGGTGTTCAAGCTGGAGCAGAATTACCGTTCTACCAATACCATTGTCCAGGCAGCCAACAGCGTCATTGCCAAGAACCAGAAGCAGCTGAAGAAGGTGGTCTGGACCGAAAACACGCAAGGAGACAGGATACAGCTGCTGCGCGCACTGAGTGACAACGAAGAAGGGATGATGGTAGCCAACTCCATCTTCGAAACCAAAGTCAATAACAGGTGGCATAACAGCGATTTTGCCATCCTCTACAGGACCAATGCGCAGTCCCGGTCCATGGAAGAGGCCCTACGCCGGCTCAATATCCCTTACCGTATCTACGGCGGACTCTCCTTCTATAAGCGTAAAGAGATAAAGGACCTTCTGGCGTATTTCCGGCTGATCATCAACCCGCACGATGAAGAGGCCCTCAAACGGATCATCAACGTTCCGGCTCGCGGGATCGGAAAGACGACCATCGATAAACTGGTAGTCACCTCCGCTGAAAAGGATACATCGGTCTGGACGGTCGTAGACGATCCTGTGACCAACGCCGCAGGCCTTAACGCGGGTACTTTGGGCCGCATCAACGATTTTGTCACCATGATCAAGAGCTTCCGTGTGAAGCTCAAGACCGTCGATGCCTGGGAACTTGCCAGTCAGGTCGCCGCTTCGACCGGTTTTCTGAGGGAACTTTATGAAGACAAGACTCCCGAAGGGCTGAGCCGCTACGAGAACGTGCAGGAGTTGCTTAACGGTATCCGGGAATTCACGGAAACCGGCCGCAGCATCACTCCGCGCGGCGACGACGAGGCTTCCCAGGAAAACGGCGGACTTCGTACGCTGGATCTGTTCATGCAGGATATCGCCCTGCTGACCGATGCGGACGACGAAGGCGAGAAGGATGACGATGTGGTTTCGCTCATGACCATACACGCCGCCAAAGGACTAGAGTTCAGGTCGGTGTATGTGGTCGGTATGGAAGAGAACCTGTTCCCCTCCCAGCTTTCCCTGGATTCCCGGGAAGACCTGGAGGAGGAACGTCGTTTATTCTACGTCGCCATTACCCGCGCAGAGAACCGGCTTACATTGTCATATGCGAATTCACGGTACCGTTGGGGTAACCTGGTGAGTAACGATCCCAGCCGCTTCCTGGAAGAGATTTCCCCCGAATTTCTCGAGGAATCAGGTCCCCGCCCCACACGCCGCCCGTTGCCCTTTGAGGAAACACCCGACCGTTGGGATCAGCGTTACGACGGAAAAAGGTCGCGCACTCCGGCAGCCGTCAAATCCCCGGGAGAGCGTGCTGCTCCTCCTGTCCCCAAGCCGGTTCCCTCCAACTTGAAAAAGGTCAGCTCTTCGGATGTTCGAAGTTTTGTTGGTGATGACACTTCAGGGATCGAGGCGGGTATGGAGGTGGTGCACGAGCGCTTCGGCAAGGGAAAAGTGCTGCTGGTGGAGGGTAAAGCGCCCGATCTGAAGGCGACCGTTTTCTTTCCCGGAGTCGGCAACAAACAGTTGCTGCTCAAGTTCGCCAAGCTGCGGATTGTTGCGAATTGATCAGATATTCCTATCTTTGTCCTGTTAGCGGTTACTGTCAGCCCTGTCGCTTTTTGCAGGCTCCCGCTTCCCCAAACTCCTCTTACGAATGGCTAAATCGAAACGGCTCCAGCCGAACGTCGACAGTGTCGAATACAATACCCGACGCGAACACCTCATTATTTCCGAATACGGACGGAACGTCCAGAAGATGGTCGAGCATGCCGTCACGGTTGAGGACAGGGAGAAGCGCAATCAGCTCGCCCAGACCATCGTAAACGTGATGGGTTACCTTAATCCCCAGCTGCGGGAGACGGTGGACTACAAGCACAAGCTCTGGGACCATCTCATCATCATCTCGGATTTCAAACTGGATGTGGATTCCCCATATCCTGTGCCGACACGTGAGAATGCCCGTTTGAAACCCGCCCGCATCGCCTATCCCTCCGGAGAAGTGGAATACAAGTTCTACGGAAAGACAATGGAGGATATGATCCGTCGCATCTCTTCCATGGAGGAAGGCCCCAGGAAGGAGCAGTTCGCACGAAATCTGGCCAATTACATGAAGATGTCCTATCTCACCTGGAACAAGGATTCCGTAGAGGACACTACCATTCTATCCCACCTTGAGGAGCTTTCCGGCGGTCAGTTGCGTCTGGCGGAAACGGCACGGCTCAACCATACCAATGAGATGCTCGCACTCAGCAAGGAGAAGATCCGCGAGAACAGCATCAAGGTGGTCCGCAACAACAAACGCGGCAACCGCAACAAACGGAAGAAGTGAGCTGAAACCCCTCGGGGGATTTATTACCGATTTTCCTGTTAAAAACTTTTGTACCCGCTCTACAGTGAAGCGGGATCCCGTTCGACCTTCGTGTCCGGGAGGAATGTGTTTTCTCCCTTCAACCGCATCCGGGAAATGGGTAACAGTTTTGAAATCATCGGAGGAACCGAACTTCACGGCGAGATAGTGCCGCAAGGAGCCAAGAACGAGGCGTTGCAGATCCTTTGCGCAACGTTACTCACGCCGGAAAGGACCATCATACGGAACATTCCCGACATACGGGATGTCAATAAGCTTATCGAGCTGCTGCAGCACCTGGGTGTAAGGGTGGAACAGACCGGTGTCCTCAAGGGGGAGTTCGCATTCGAGGCCAAGGATATTAATCTGGATTACCTGGAGTCCGCCGACTTCCGGAAGCAGGCTGCCGCACTGAGAGGCTCCATCATGATCGTAGGGCCGCTGCTGGCCCGGTACGGATATGCCAAGATTCCCAAGCCCGGCGGCGACAAGATCGGCCGCCGCAGGCTCGATACCCACTTCATCGGGTTCCAGCAACTGGGAGCAGAGTTCGTCTATTCCGAAGAGGAAAGCTTCTATACGGTAAAAGCCAAGCGCCTTAAAGGCACCTACATGCTGCTTGACGAGGCTTCCGTGACCGGCACCGCGAACATCGTCATGGCAGCCGTACTCGCGGAAGGCACCACCACCATCTACAATGCAGCCTGCGAGCCCTATGTGCAGCAACTTTGCAGCATGCTCAACAGGATGGGAGCGAAGATTTCCGGAATCGGATCCAACCTTCTTGTCATAGAAGGAGTATCCTCGTTGAAAGGCACGGAGCATAAGATGCTTCCTGATATGATCGAGATCGGCTCGTTCATCGGTCTGGCGGCCATGACCAAGTCGGAACTTACCATCAAGGATGTGAGCTACGACAGCCTTGGAATCATCCCCGACACTTTCAAACGTCTGGGTATCCGCATGGAGCGCCGCGGTGACGACCTGTACATCCCCCGCCAGGAGCGCTACGAGATAGATACCTTCATCGACGGATCCATTCTCACGGTTGCCGACCAGATTTGGCCCGGCTTCACCCCGGACCTTCTCAGCGTGGTGTTGGTCACCGCCACCCAGGCGGCAGGTACCGTGCTGGTGCATCAGAAGATGTTCGAAAGCCGACTGTTCTTCGTGGATAAGCTGATTGATATGGGCGCGCAGATCATCCTGTGTGATCCCCACAGGGCCACGGTGATCGGACTGGACCGTAAATTCCCCCTCAAGGGCATCCAGATGACTTCTCCCGATATCAGGGCAGGGGTGGCCTTGCTGATTGCGGCCCTTTCCGCAAAAGGCAAATCCGTCATCCATAACATCGAGCAGATCGACCGCGGATATCAGAGGATCGATGAACGACTCAACGCTCTGGGAGCCCAGATACGGCGTGTTTAACCTGCCTGAAAATTCTATTTTTCTTAAAATCAACGGATTTCGCTAATTTTGCAACCGTTGGCAGGGAATTTGTCATAATCACCGCGTCAAACAACGTATCCTATGAAACGTATCCTCCTTCTACTCGTCTCGCTAACGATTGTCCAGCTCTCCTCGGCTCAGGCTCTGCTGAAAGGAACTGACGTCGGCAATCTTGCACCTGAAATCAACCTTCCGACTCCGGAGGGCAAGATGTTACCGCTCTCCTCTTTGAAGGGGAAAATGGTGCTTATCGATTTCTGGGCATCTTGGTGCGGCCCCTGCCGTGGTGAAAACCCGAACGTCGTCAAAGCATATAACACGTTCAAGGATCAGACGTTCAAGAATGCGAAAGGGTTCACCGTTTACGGAGTATCCCTCGACAAAGCCAAAGACCCGTGGGTCAATGCCATCAAACAGGACGGCCTCATCTGGCCCAATCACGTTTCAGATCTGAAATGGTGGTACTCTGACGCCGGCCGCGCCTATGGCGTACAGTCCATCCCCACCAACTGGCTGATAGACGGAAACGGGGTCATCGTCGACCGCAACCTCCGTGGAGCAGCGCTGGAGGATGCGCTTAAGAAACAACTCAAATAAGCACGGTTAGCCCATAAAACGAACGGACAGAAGGCAAATGCCTTCTGTTTTTTTATTTTTGTGAGCCTGACAATTTGGCTTCCCGCGGCCGCTTGGCAGAATCATTGTCCCTTATTTCAGAGTCCTTGCTAAGCCTGATTTCCTCGTAATTTCAATAAAATATACTCTTTCAATGACCAATATGACAGAAGATACCCCCGGCGGACAGACCGGTGAACACGAGTTACAGGACGCTAAAGTCGAGCAGTCCGATCCCGTGGCGTTGATGGAAGCCGCCCTCTCCGAATCCCAGGACAAATACCTGAGGTTGGTAGCTGAGTTCGAAAATTACAAGAAGCGTACGGTACGTGAGCGGATGGACCTGATCAAGACGGCGGCATCTGAAAGTATTCTGGCTGTTTTGCCGGTCATGGATGATTTCGAACGTGCCATCAAGGCGGGAACAGATACCGGCAATCCCGTTGCAGAAGGGATATTGCTGATCTACAACAAACTGAAGTCTGCCCTGGAGGCTAAAGGCCTGAAGCCGATGGACGCCGTCGGTCAGCCTTTCGATTCCGAGCTCCACGATGCGATCGTACAGGCTCCGGCACCCGGTGATGATGCAAAAGGAAAGGTGCTGGAAGAACTGACGAAAGGATATTTCCTGAACGATAAAGTGCTCCGGCATGCAAAGGTCGTAGTAGCCGTTTGATAGCCCTGATGAAAGATTAAAAATGGCAAAGCGAGACTATTACGAAATATTGGGAGTGGCGAAAAACGCCTCCGATGCCGACATCAAGAAAGCCTACCGGCAGCAGGCGATGAAGTTCCACCCCGACCGAAATCCCGGCGACAAGGAGGCGGAAGAGAAGTTCAAAGAAGCGGCGGAGGCCTACGAAGTGCTTAGCGACGCGGATAAACGCAAACGCTACGACCAGTTCGGTCATCAGGGTGTAGGCGGAAACGGCGGGTTCGGAGCAGGCGGAGGGATGTCCATGGAGGATATCTTCTCCCATTTCGGTGACGTATTCGGGGAGGGAAGTCCGTTCGAAGGATTTTTCGGCGGTAGCCGCGGGGGCAGGCGGGTCAACCGCGGTTCCAACCTGCGCATCAAGGTCCGTCTCACGCTGGAGGAGATCGCCAACGGCGTCGAGAAAAAAATCAAAGTCAACAAGTTCATTCCCTGCTCCGGTTGCAAAGGTAGCGGGGCGCAGGATTCCGGCTCCTTTTCCAAGTGCACCACCTGTAACGGTTCAGGACAGGTACACCGTGTCACCAACACTTTTATCGGGCAGATGCGTACCACCTCCACCTGTCCGAATTGCAGCGGTGAGGGGCAGGTGATCGCCAACAAGTGCAAGAAGTGTACAGGTTCCGGTCTCGAACGTGGCGAAGAGGTGATCTCCGTCAACATTCCGGCCGGAGTGGGAGAGGGCATGCAGCTGACGGTCACCGGCAAGGGCAATGCTGCCGAACGCGGAGGAATATCCGGAGACCTGCTTATCGTCATCGAAGAAGCGCCGCACGAATCACTGACACGCGACGGTCAACACCTGTTGTATGACCTTTACATCAGTTTCATCGATGCGGCACTGGGCACATCCGTGGAAATTCCTACGTTGGAAGGGAAAGCAAAAGTAAAACTCGATGCCGGCACCCAGGCCGGTAAAGTCTTGCGGTTAAAAGGCAAGGGCCTGCCATCCGTCAACAGCTACGGTCGTGGCGATATCCTGGTCAATGTGAATGTGTGGACACCCCAGCAGTTGAATGCCGAGGAAAAAAAGGTCCTTGAGAAGCTGAGGGAGTCCGCCAATTTCAAGCCCAATCCCGGCAAAAATGATAAGAGCTTTTATGAAAAGATGAGGGAGTTCTTTCACTCCTGAGCTCGTTGCGGTTTTGTAAGAATATCCCGGCTGCCGAATCGCCGGGATTTTTAATTTTGGACTTTTACTCCGTTATGAACATCATTGAAGTAGCACATGTCACCAAGCGCTATTCAGGCCATGTGGCCCTGGATAATGTCTCCTTGTCTTTTCCCTCAGGAAGTGTTTTCGGGCTTCTGGGTCCGAACGGAGCCGGCAAGACCTCGCTGATCCGACTCATCACCCGTATCACCGGTCCCGACGAAGGGAAGATCCTGTTCAAGGGCGAGCCTTTGGAGTCACACCACCTCATCCGGATGGGGTATCTTCCGGAGGAGCGTGGCCTTTACCGAAAAATGGAAGTAGGGGAGCAGGCGCTCTATCTTGCGCGGCTGAAAGGACTTTCCCGTCAGGACGCTATGAAGCGGCTCAAGGAGTGGTTCGAGAAATTCGGCATTCAGAGCTGGTGGAACCGTAAAGTGGAAGAGCTGTCGAAAGGCATGGCCCAGAAGGTGCAGTTCATCACCACCGTCCTGCACGACCCGGAGTTCGTCATCCTGGACGAGCCGTTTACCGGCTTCGACCCCATTAACGCAGAACTCGTGAAGAACGAGCTGCTTGCGCTGCGAAAGAACGGGACGACCATCGTCCTTTCGACCCACCGCATGGAAAGCGTGGAGGAACTTTGCTCTCACATCGCACTCATCAACAGGTCGAAAGTCATACTGGAGGGTTCCGTGAAAGACATCCGACACCGTTTTCGGACGCATGCCTACAAGGTCCGCTTCTCCGGAGAACCTTCCGCTTTTGTTTCCGCGCTGGGGGCATCCGGTGAACTGGCCGGAATGATTCCGGAAGACGATGTCCTTGTAGCAACGGTGCGCTTGTCCTCTTCGACTACCACTAATGATTTCCTGAAAGCGGTAATGCCGTCCGCAGCTATCCTCGGACTGGAAGAGATAGTTCCGGACATGAACGACATTTTCATCCGCCAAGTGAATGCGGATCCGATGACCACCTCCACTGTTAACGCCTGATACCTCCTTCCATGGAAAAAATAGCACTCATCATCTCCCGCGAATACTTCACCAGGGTCCGGAAGAAGTCCTTCCTGATCATGACCATACTCGGTCCTTTGTTGATGGGGGGGCTGATTGTCGCTGCGGCACTTATGAACCGGGTGGATACGGAGGTAGAGACGATCGCAGTGGTCGATGAATCCAAGATCTTCCTGGGCGAGTTCGAGAGCACTCCGAGGATCAATTTCGTATATGTCAACAGCCCTGTGGCACAAGTCCGCCGTATGGCAGCCGATTCCGGTTATTTCGGGGTGCTTTACATCCCCCTGACTTCTAACCTTACCTCCTTGGAAAAGGCGGTCGTATTGTTTTCCGGCTCCCAACCTGGACTTGACGTCGTAGACCGCATCGAGAATTCCCTGGAAAAGGTTATCAACGACAACAAATACAAGGACGCAGGAATCGATCCCGATAAGTTGTCTTCCATCAGGACGGAAGTCAGCATCAGCACGAGAGACCTCGAGGACCAAGCCACCAGTACACCGTTGGCCTCCGGATTGGGATTTGCAGGGGGACTGCTGATTTACATGTTCATCTTCGTTTACGGAGCCATGGTGATGCGTGGCGTAATGGAGGAGAAATCCTCCCGTATCGTCGAGGTCATCATTTCCTCCGTCCGCCCTTTCCAGCTGATGATGGGAAAAATCATCGGTGTGGCGCTGGTAGGACTTACGCAGTTCCTGCTGTGGGTCATATTGACGACAGTGATTTACGGAGTTGTCGGTTCTACGCTGCTCGACGGTTCATCCGGTCCGGAAACCGTGGCTCCTTTATTGCAGTCCCGGGGCGCTTCACCGGACCAGCCGTTCCCGGCAGCTCCGGATGCGATGTCCAAGATCACAGAGGTGGTGTCCTCCGTCAATTTCCCGCTCATGATCGGGATGTTCATCTTCTTTTTCCTGGGCGGGTATCTGCTGTACAGTGCTTTGTTCGCCGCTGTCGGAGCCGCCGTCGATGCCGAAACCGACGTTCAGCAGTTCATGCTTCCGATCACCTTGCCGTTGATTCTGTCCTATATTGCCGCCGTCAATGTCCTTAACAACCCGCAGGGAGCCATTGCTTTCTGGTTCTCCATCATACCCTTCACCTCGCCGATCGTGATGATGGTACGAATACCTTTCGGTGTCCCTTGGGAGGAGGTGGCCTTGTCCATGGTACTCCTTGTTGCAGGTTTCGTATTCACCACCTGGATGGCCGGAAAGATCTACAGGACGGGTATCCTCCTTTACGGTAAGAAACCCTCCTACAAGGAGTTGTGGAAGTGGATCCGTTACAGCGGCTCATGAAGCAGCCGTTCGCCGTTCGCCGTGCGGCTGTCATCGACCTGGGAACTAACACGTTTCATCTCCTTGTTGCAGAGTTCCGCTCCTCTTCGTGGCGGTCAATCCATCGTTCCAGAAAAACAGTCCGCTTGGGTGCGGGAGGTATCGCTGATAATATGATTGCTCCTAAGGCCTTTGCCCGCGGAATCAATGCATTGTCTTTATTGAAGGAGCGGGCCCGTTCGTTTGCGGTCAGTGAGTACATCGTCGTAGCCACTTCCGCGGTACGCAGTGCCCGCAATCGCCGCGAGTTTGTTCTCACAGCACTCCGTGATACCGGCCTGGAAATCCGGGTATTGACGGGGATCCGGGAAGCGGCGCTGATCGCAGAAGGAGTTCGCAACACACTGCCGGCAAAATTCGGAACGGCGCTGGTCATGGACATCGGCGGAGGGTCGGTCGAATTCATAATCGCCGATCCGGACCGGATTTACTGGCGACAGAGCTTCGATCTTGGTGCCGCACGGTTGTCGGGCAACTTCCGATTTTCCGATCCGATCCGCACGCCTGAGCGGAAGATAATGACCGCACATTTTGAAAAGGAACTCAAGCCGCTGTTTTCCGCTCTCGAACAATTTCCTGTCGGAAAACTGGTGAGCGCCTCCGGCTCCGCGGAATCTTTCGCACGGATGGTCGGTCATCGGACCATCGGCAGAGATCCGCTGAAAGGCAGGCGCCTTTACAACATTCCGATGCGCGAATACCTGTCGCTTCATAAGGAGTTGTTGCAAAGTGTCGGAGAGCAGAGGGCTAAGATGAGAGGGTTGAACCGTATGCGGGTGGATATGATCGTGCCGGCTACGATACTTACGGAATTCATTCTGCGCAGGTGCGGTATCAGGGAGTTTTTTGTCTCTACTTTCGCACTCAAGGAAGGCGTTGCGGCCTCCCTGTCCCGGGGGGAGAGGATCTGAAATCGCAATGGAATCGTTTTGTAACTTTATCGCCCAGACAGCCTGATATGCCCAAGGTCCTCATCATCGACGACGAAAAAGCGATACGCAACGCGTTACGTGACATCCTGCAGTTCGAGAAATTCGAGGTCGAAGAGGCGGCCGACGGGGCCGAAGGTGTCCGGCTAGCGGAAGCGGGTCCGTTTGATCTGGTGCTATGTGACATCAAGATGCCCAAGATGGACGGAATGGAGGTCCTCTCCAAACTGCAGGAAACCTATCCCGATCTTCCGGTGGTGATGATTTCCGGCCACGGCACCATTGATACGGCGGTAGAGGCCATTAAAAAAGGGGCATACGATTTCATTTCGAAGCCGCCCGACCTGAACCGGCTGCTGGTGACGGTCCGTAATGCCATGGACCGGAACTCCCTCGTGAAGGAGACTAAAACGCTCCGACGCAAAGTCTTCAAGACGCGCGAGATGATCGGTGATTCCGACTCACTCCGTCAGATCCGCGAAATGATCGATAAGGTGGCACCTACGGATGCCCGTGTGCTGATTACCGGTGGTAACGGTACCGGCAAGGAGCTGGTCGCACGCTGGATACATGAGAAAAGTCGGCACTCATCCGGACCGATGGTGGAGGTCAACTGCGCCGCTATCCCATCGGAACTTATTGAGAGCGAATTGTTCGGCCACGAGAAAGGGGCTTTCACCTCTGCCATCAAGCAGCGTATCGGAAAGTTCGAGCAAGCCACCGGCGGGACGTTGTTCCTGGACGAGATCGGAGATATGAGCCTCTCGGCCCAAGCCAAGGTGCTCCGCGCATTGCAGGAGAACCGTATCACCCGTGTGGGAGGAGAAAAGGAGATACCCGTTTCTCCGCGTGTCGTCGCGGCTACCAACAAAGACCTCAAAGCGGAAATCGCCAAAGGTAATTTCCGGGAGGACCTTTACCATCGTCTCGGCGTGATTCTCATACATGTTCCTTCACTGAACGAGCGCGCTTCCGATATTCCGCTGCTTGCACAGCATTTCGTCGAGGAGATCTGCGCAGATTACGGTATGGCCGTCAAGCAGATCACTCCGGAGGCCATGAAGGAGCTGCAGAAGATGGACTGGACAGGAAATATCCGTGAACTGCGAAACGTCATCGAGCGATTGGTCATCCTCAGTGAAAAGAAGATTACTGAAAAAGAGCTAAGGCAGTTCGTGACGAAGTAAGTATTGCATCCGTTCATTCATGATAGAATAACATGGAAACCCGTATCAAGACCGTCCGACGATTCTACCAGCAGTACAGGTCGCTCAGTTTTTCCGAGTTGATGAGCAAGGCCGATGACGAATACCTTTCCTTTGTCGCCGAGATGGACGAAGAAGGCCGGGTCGTACGCGAGTCAAAATTCGATGCCGTCGGCGAACTGGAGGAAAAGAACGAGTTCCGCTACAGCCCGGGCGGAAAGCTCGTAGAGCACGTGCTTTTGTTTGCCGTCGAGGATGTCACCGAGCGGCGTGTGCTGCGTCGGGATGAGAAAGACCTCCTTCTGGAGGAGCTCAAGATGTACGGCGACGATACCGGAGAGCGCACCACCTATTCCTACGATCCGGACGGAAAACCGCTGGAGATCGTCCACTATGACGAGGAAGGCGAGCTTGACCACCGTGAAGAGGTGCTCTACACCGAAGCCGGAGAGCCCTCCGAGCGAAAGCGCTATGACAAGAGCAACCGACTGGTCGCGGAGGTGAAATACCTCAAGTCGGATGTGTTGACGGTCGAGCAGAAGGACTATTCCGAGGAGGGAAAGCTCCTGTCTGTTTCCATAATCCGGTACGATGCCGCCGGCAATGAAGTCTCCTATGAGCAGTCCACTCCGGATGGCAAACTGATATCCGCCGTTTATTCGACTTATGATGAGCGAGGGAACGCTCTGGAAAGGGTTTACAAGGACTTTTATTCCAAGACGGTCCGTAGTTCTTACGATGAGTCGAACAGATTGTTGTCGCAGGAACTTTTCGACGGCAGCGGATTGTTGCTGCGCAAGAACCTTTACGACTACGACGAGAACGGAAGGTTAGCGGCCGAACAGGTTTTTGAAATCGACGCTTCCGGAGGAGGCAGGGACAAACATTACGGCACCCGTTATGAATATGACAGTTACTGAAACCAATATCATATAGCCATGAAAAAGACCATTACATTCATCGCCGTTGCATTTTTCACCTTTTTGTCAGCCGTTTCCGCCCAGGATGCGGTAGCACCATCGAAAGATGCCGGAAAGAACCGTCCTGCTGCAGCAAAACCCGCTCCTCAGGACAAGAAGAAGAAAAAGAAAGGGCCCTCTGAAGAAAAAATCCGCCATGCCGAGGAGAAATCGAAAGGAAACGCATTCAGCGGAAAAGGCGAGGGCGGTGACAAGAACCGTGTGGAACCTGTGAAGCAGGATGGTAAAAAGGACGGTAAGAAAGAGGATCACAAGCACGGAGAAGGTTCTCACGAGGGCCACGGTCACGATCATCACTGATCTCTCCAACTTTGGATTGATTATTAGAAAACCGGAAATTTTTCCGGTTTTCTTGTTTTTTCGGGTACTTCATCCGGATTTCATTTCCGTCGAGGAGTCTGGCACGCAGTTTGGATTCCTGTTGTCACAAACAAATCATCGGGAGGAAATCCTATGAAAACAAAACTACTTCTTGTGCTGGTCGTCCTGACGGGCGCCCTGCAAACCGCCGAGGCGAACCATTCCGGATCCGTTCTTCGGCTGACAATCGCCGGGAATGCACGCTATACGGTTCGGATCGATAACGCTCCATCCACCCGTCCCGGCAGGCATTTCGCGTTCGATGAACTCATGCCCGGCCACCACCGTGTCAGGGTCGTTCGACTCAACGGTAATGCATACGGACACGGCCCGCGCCCCGGCTACAGCCGTCTCGTATTCGACGGAGATATCCTTGTTCCGGAAGCTGCCGAGGTGAATGCGGTGGTCGAACGTGGGTGCCTGAGGATTCTGGACATTCAGCCGCTCTTCCCTGCCGGGTGCGGTCCTCATTGCTACGATGAACACCCTGCGGGACACTGCGGAACCCCCATTCCCTTCACGGACGAATTTGAAGAGTATCCGCTTTCGAACACTGAATTCGAAGAGTTATACGATGCCGTATCGAACCGTCCTTTCGAGAGCACACGAACCGAAATCGCCTGCAGACTAATTCGTGAACGTTATCTTACGGCTCAGCAAGTTGCGCGTCTGCTGGACATATTCACCTTCGATGCCAACAAGCTCGAGGTTGCCAAGGCGGCCTACTCACGGACTGTGGATCGCAACAGGTACTACGTCGTATTCAACGCCTTTACGTTTGAAAGCAGTGTTCTTGAGCTTTCAAGGTTCATGGAGAACTATGGATGATGGAAGAAGAACAAAAAAGCCGTGTGTCGTTTCCGGCACACGGCTTTTTCATGGATATCGGCGTTATCAGAACAGTCCGTTGATTTCGCCGTTGATCTTGTTGATGACTTTGCCCAGATCTTCCGGATTGTCGGCGTAGTTAAGGTCATCAACGTCGATGATCAGGAGCTTTCCGAGCTCGTAGGTGGAAATCCATGCCTCGTAACGCTCGTTAAGGCGCTTCAGGTAGTCGATACGGATTGAATTTTCGTAATCCCGGCCTCGCTTAGCGATCTGATTCACCAAGGTAGGAACGCTGGCACGCAGATATATGAGGAGGTCCGGCGGGGAGACGAACTTCGACATGACGTTGAAGAGCGACTGGTAATTATTGAAGTCGCGGGTGGTCATGAGGCCCATGGCGTGCAGGTTGGGCGCGAAGATGTGAGCGTCCTCGTAGATGGTCCTGTCCTGGACGATGGTCTTGCCTGACTGGCGGATTTTGGCGACCTGCTCGAAGCGGGAATTGAGGAAGTAGATTTGCAGATTGAACGACCAGCGCTGCATGTCTTCATAGAAGTCGTTCAGATAGGGGTTGTCGTCAACGTCTTCGAAGTGCGGCTCCCACTTCATGTTTTTCGCAAGAAGGGTGGTAAGCGTCGTCTTTCCTGCACCGATGTTTCCGGCAAGGGCGATGTGTAGCGGATTCAGTTGCTTCTTGGTGGGAGCGTATTTCTCAGCTGAACTCTTTGCCGGGCCGGATTTTACGGCCGCGGATTTGGAGGCCGGCTGCTTTGTTCCCGATTTAGGGGCGGGCTTCCTTCTGAGCGTAACGGTTTTTGCAGGCATTGGGTGTGTGTTTTCGTGACGTTATTGAAGGAAGCGAATTTAATAGGAATAGATATTCAGCGAGTCGGTTGTTAATAAATAATATCGTCTTTCGTTGATCCTTGCGCCCTTCATGCTGCCATGTTCAGGCAAAGTGATTTCACGCTCGTTAAGCATCCGCAGATCCAGCGCTATGAGATGGTTGTCCTGCATACAAAGCAGTTCGTTGCCGACAATCTGAAAATCGGTGAGTCCGCTGATGGAAATGGTCTTCAGATAACTCCCGAACTGGTCGAATACGAGGATTCCCGATGAAGGATCGTTCATGTACACACGGTGGTCGTATTCCAGCATGAAGTTGGGAAGAACCCTGCGGCCGGTCAGTTGCATGAGATTGCCGCTGAAAAAGACCGGCTGCAGATTGAGGTCTATCTTCTTCAATTGGAAATCCTGCAGGTCGTAAACCCAGTATCCGTTATTCACGGAGTTGCAGACTACTGTCGGCTGTACGATACCGATATTCCTGAGTTCGATGGTGGATTGCGGGGCGAATTGGGTTCCCAGTACCACTAATCGGGCCATATCCGGATAAAAAAGCACTACTTTCATGGCGTTTCCCGCATCCACGGATCGCAACTCTCCCTGACGGTAGTCGCTGAAGTTCTGCAGAGGTCTGCCGTCGGCGTCGAACTTGAGCAACTGGTTGTCCGAGACCACATAAATGTTGCCGATCGCATCGATGGTCATCGTCCTGGCCGGCGAAAAGGGCAAACCGTTGACAAGTACGAACCCTTCCGGCCGGAAGGAGGAAAAAAGCGATAGCAGTACAAAAGAGATGATCAGGCGCATAGGCTCAGGCGACGACGTGCTGTTCGGCTACTACGCCGAGAATCTCCTCCACGTATTGCCGGTTGTTGCTAAGCCGGGGTACTTTGTGCTGACCGCCGAGCTTCCCTTTATTACGGAGCCACTGCATGAAGGTGTCACTTGGCATCTTTCGAACAATCGGTGGGCGCAGTGCCATGTCTTTGAACCGCTTCGCCTCATAATCCGAGTTGAGTGATTTCAATGAGTTGTCGAGCACTTCCGTGAAATAAGACAAATCCGAAGGTTCACGCTCGAATTCTATCAGCCATTCGTGAGCTCCGTTTTCCTTGCCCGAGAAATAAACCGGAGCGACGGTGTAGTCCCTGACCTCGCTGCCTGTCCTTTCACATGCCATGCGGATGGCAGTGTCCGTGTTCTCTATGATGACCTCTTCTCCGAATGCATTGATGAAGAGTCGTGTCCGGCCGGTGATGCGGAAACGGAAGGGGTACTTCTCCGTGAAACGTATGGTATCGCCGATCAAGTAGCGCCAAAGTCCTGCATTGGTGGATATCACTACTGCATAGTTCTTATCCAGCTCAACCTCTCCAAGACCGACCGTTCGGGGAGTTTCGCGACCATACTCCTCCATAGGCATGAATTCATAATAAACACCGTAATCAAGCATCAACAGCATCTCTTCGCTCCTCAGACGGTCTTGTATTCCGAAGAAGCCTTCCGAGGCGTTGTAGGTTTCGAGGTAGTTGAAGGAATCGGAAGGAATCAGCTCACGGAACTGTTCACGGTACGGCGTGAAACTCACAGCCCCGTGGATGAAAAGTTCCAGGTTGGGCCAAACTTCCAAGAGGTTCTTTTTGCCGGTCACCTCCAGTGCACGCTTGGCGAGCACTAACGTCCAGGTAGGGACACCGCTGATGGAGGTTACGTTTTCATGAATGGTCGTCTCCACCATCCGCTCGATTTTCTCCTCCCAATTGTCCATCAAGGCGATTGAAAGCTCCGGCGTCCGGATCATCTGCGCCCAGAACGGGAGATTCTGCATGAGTACGGCGGAAATGTCGCCGTAGGAGATGATGGAGCCAGGGTCGTTGGGATGATGACTGCCTCCCATGGTCAATCCCTTTCCCGTGAAGATCTTTGTCTCCGGGTTCAGGTTACAATAGATCGAGAGAAGGTCCTTGCCGCCTTTGTAGTGGCATTCCTCCATCGCCTCCTGGCTTACGGGGATGAATTTGCTTTTACCGGCGGTGGTTCCTGAGGACTTGGCGAACCAGCGGATATCGGTGGGCCAAAGGATGTTCTGTTCTCCCTTCAGCGTGCGGTCTATGAAGGGTTTCAGGGAGTCATAGTTCTGGACTGGGACTCTTTCCCGGAACTCCTGCTCCGTGCGGATGGAGCGGTAATCGTACCGTTGGCCCCACTCGGTGTTCTTAGCACTGTCCAAAAGACGCCTGAACCATTCCGACTGTACCTCGTTGGGGTACTTCAGGAATAACTCGATCTGGTGGATCCTTTTCTTCATCCACCAAGTAAGTATGGAATTCAGTAACGCCATGTCAAGCGCATTTCGGACAAGGTAGAGGTCAAGTTAAGAAAAAAACAGGACTTTTCTCAGGTCCGCCTCGGAAGGCGAAACTGAACCGTAAAAGAGGAAATCCGGTGAATATTTCCGCTCAGGCGGAAACTGCCTCCATATCCTTGTTGATCTTCTTCACCAGTCCTTGCAGCACTTTTCCGGGGCCTACCTCGATAAAGTGGCTGGCGCCGTCAGCGATCATGTGCCGGATGGTCTGTGTCCAGCGTACAGGCCCGGTGAGCTGGGCGACGAGATTCTTGCGGATCTCCGAAGGATCGGTGGTCGGAAGCGCATTCACGTTCTGATACACCGGACAGACCGGAGCGGAGAAATGGGTCGTCTGGATAGCTTCGGCAAGCTCGGCACGCGCGGGTTCCATCAGCGGAGAGTGGAACGCACCGCCTACGGGCAGCAGCAGCGCGCGCTTGGCACCTGCGGCCTTCATCGCCTCGCAGGCCCGGTTAACGCCCTCGACAGAGCCGGAAATAACCAGCTGACCGGGACAGTTGTAATTCGCCGCAACCACTACGTTGCCGCCGGAAGTGATTTCCGCACAGATATTTTCCACGATCTCGTCGTCAAGATTAAGGACCGCTGCCATGGTGGAGGGCTGTAACTCACAGGCCCTCTGCATGGCGAAGGCGCGTGCCTTGACAAGACGCAGACCGTCTTCGAAAGTAAGACACTTGTTCGCGACCAGCGCGGAGAACTCGCCCAGGGAGTGACCTGCCACCATGTCCGGACGGAATGATTCGCCCAGCGTACCTGCATAGATGACGGAGTGCAGGAAGATGGCCGGTTGGGTCACTTTCGTCTGCTTCAGGTCCTCTTCCGAGCCGCCGAACATGATATCGGTGATATTGAACCCGAGTATCTCATTGGCGGTTGCGAACAGGGCACGTGCGGATTCGTGCTGTTCGAAGAGGTCTTTCCCCATTCCGGGGAATTGTGAACCCTGACCCGGGAAGATGTATGCTTTTTTCATGGAGGACTGTTTTACGGATTCAAAAGTATGAAAAACAACAAACACGGACCTTCCTGAAATGCGAAAAGCCCGCAGCAGCGGGCTTTTCAAAGGATACGGCTCCTTCTATCAGTCGCGCCGGCTACCGAAGAGACGGAGCAGGGCGAGGAACAGGTTGATGAAATCCAGGTAGAGGGTAAGTGCTCCAAGTATGCTGAGCTTGGCGGTAGCCTCCGTGCCGTACTCGACACCGGAACCGATGTTCTTCAGCTTCTGGACATCATAGGCGGTGAGGCCGGTGAATACGAGCACCGAAACGAAACTGATGATGTAGTCCAACTGGCTGCTGTGCATGAACATGTTGATCAGGCTCGCGATGATGATACCTACCAGTGCCATCATCATGATGGAGCCGAATTTGGTGAGGTCGGTCTTGGTCGTATATCCAACCAGTGCCATCATGCCGAACATGCCTGCTGCGGACGCGAAAACGCCCACGATGGATCCGATGGTGTATGCCAGGAAAATGAAGCTGAGACTCATGCCCATGATCACCGAATAGACCAGGAAAAGGGCCGTCAGTGCCGTGGAGGAAAGCCGGTTGAAGCCGAATCCCATCAGCAACACAAAGCCGATCGGAGCGAACATCACGATGTAACCCAGGATGGAGAGTCCGCCCTGTTCCGTGTTGATCAGGTATCCCATGTAACTCATGTCAGTTCCGAAGACCCAGGCGGTGACTGCGGAAATACCGAGCGCGATTCCCATCCAGGCGAATACGCCGGAGAGGAAGGTACGGGAGGCGGTTTGCGTGGCAGCGGCCGGTTGCTGCCAGGAATTGATGTTGAAATTGGTGTTTTCCATTTCAGTGGTTTTAAGACCCCCAAATATAATATTTCGAGGCGTCGGTGGGTTCGAATTTAACGTTGATTAAGAGAGCAATAATCCTGCCGAAAAAAGATGTCATGAAAGATTGGCAGATATGAGCCGGATGAATTCCGATCTGGTCTTTTCATTCTCGAATTCCCCCGTGAAAGCGGACGAGGTGGCTACGGAGTTCTGCTTCTGGATGCCACGCATGAGCATACACAGGTGGCGGGCTTCGATGACCACGGCCACTCCCAGCGGCTGCAGGGTGTCCTGGATGCAGTCCCGGATCTGGGTGGTCAGGCGTTCCTGCACCTGCAGCCTGCGGGCGAAAGCATCAACGATGCGGGGGATCTTGCTAAGTCCTACGATTTTTCCGTTCGGGATATAGGCCACATGGGCTTTTCCGAAAAAAGGCAACAGATGGTGTTCGCACATCGAGTAGATCTCGATGTCTTTCACGATCACCATTTGCTTGTAATCGTCATGGAAAAGTGCTGATTTCAGGATCGCCGCAGGGTCCAGGTCGTAACCGTGTGTCAGGAACTGCATCGCCTTTGCAGCGCGTTCCGGTGTCTTTAGGAGCCCTTCCCGGGCGGGATCTTCCCCGATGGTGCGGATGATTTCTGTATAGTCCTTCGAAAGGGTACGGATGGATGCAGGGTTGTACTGGTCGATCTTCTGATAACCATCCATCTCGTTCTCGCTCTCCATGGCGCTGTCGATCATTTCGCTTAAGTATTAATACGTGAAATTCACCCGAAATACTCCACGAAGTTCTTTTCGGTCTCCTGGATCTTGATGCAGTGAAGGGCACACCCCAGTGCATTGATGGGATCGTGCAGCTGTTTCCAGAACTCCAAAGCAAGGTTTTCGGTGGAACTGAGTTTGCCCTTCAAGAAATCTACATCCATGTCCAGGTTCTTGTGATCGACCTTATCGAGGATGTTCCGTTTGATGAGGTCGCTGATGTGCGACAGGTTGGCTACGAAACCGGTCTCCGGATCAACGTTGCCCTTTACGGTAACCCAAAGGGTATAGTTGTGCCCGTGCCAGTTCGGGTTGCTGCATTTTCCAAAAACTTCCTGGTTCTTCTCAAGCGACCAGTCGTTCCGCGCCACTTTATGAGCTGCGCAAAAACTCTCTTTACGGGTAATGTAAACCATGTCACAAAGGTACGGATTCCCCGCGAGGAAGCCTTCTTTACTTTTGTAAGATTCGGAAAATGAATAAGATAACAGAATGCCCGTCGAAAAAGGTACCTTCGGGGAATGAGAATCCTGTTGGTCGCGGCCGACGAGTCAGAAACGCAGTTTTTGAGGGAATACCTCAAGAACGGTTTCAGCGGAAGCCCCCCCGATTTCCTGCATACGGGTATCGGCATGGTGGCGATGACCTATGCGCTGACACGGCACTTGTCCCAAAACACTTACGACCTGGTAGTTAATATCGGCCTCGCAGGGGCTATTGATCCGGATCTGCGATTGGGTGCGGTTGTCGCAGTTACGGAAGATCATTTTTACGAGCTCGGAGCGCAGGACGGTGACCGTTTTCTCACCTTCGGTGAAGTCGGATTCCCGGTACAGGATCGTATCGTTCCGGAAAGGTTTTTCCTCCCGGCCATATTGGAACTTCCGTCGGTCACCGCTGTTACGGTCAATACGGTACACGGCGAGGAAAAGGCCATCGAAATACTGCGTACTCGCAGTGGTGCATCCGTGGAATCCATGGAGGGTGCCGCCTTCTACTACGTATGTAACGGTTTCGGTGTAAAGTGTCTCCAGCTGCGTGCGGTCTCCAATCGTGTGGAACGACGCAATCGCGATGCATGGGATCTCCCTCTTGCCGTCAGCAGACTGTCCGAAGCCCTCCTGCAGGTTTTACAAATCGCCAACACACATGCGTGAGCTGAAAGACGGAACGGTGGTGTTGTCTGTCGGTTTTTCGCCGTGCCCTAACGATACGTACATCTTTGACGCGTTGGTGAATGGAAAGATCGATACCGGTAAATTGCGTTTCGAACCGTTGCTGGAGGACGTCGAACAGCTCAATCGCCGTGCCACCGAAGTAGCTCTGGATGTCACAAAGCTGAGCTTCCGCGCCTATGCGGATGTTTCGCATGACTATGTGCTTTGCAACGCAGGCAGCGCATTGGGTTTCGGCGTCGGTCCGCTGCTGGTCGCCCGATCCGCCGATGTCAGGCGTTCCGATGATTTCACCGTAGCAGTCCCCGGTCTTGGTACGACCGCTAATTTCCTTTTCCGGATCTTTCATCCCCACGTGACGCGGTTCCGAGAGATGGTTTTTTCAGACATCGAGGATGCCGTAGTTTCCGGGGAGGTGGATGCAGGCGTGATCATCCACGAAAACCGTTTCACCTACCGGCAGAAGGGACTGGTCTGTCTGGCAGACCTCGGCTCCCTATGGGAACAAGAGACCGGTCAGCCGATTCCTCTGGGAGGAATCGCCGTGAAGCGTTCCCTGCCGTTGGAAGTCCGGCTGGAGACCGATAAGCTGATCCGATCCAGTCTGGACCATGCCAATCTTCATCCGGAAAGCTCTTCTTCATATGTCGCAGCACACGCCCGGTCCATGGATCCCATTGTGAGGGAGAAACATATACGCCTCTATGTCAATGAGCATTCCCTCGACCTTGGGGAGGGCGGCCGTT
Source organism: Bacteroidota bacterium (assembly GCA_046052345.1). Taxonomy (GTDB): domain Bacteria; phylum Bacteroidota; class Bacteroidia; order AKYH767-A; family 2013-40CM-41-45; genus Pollutiaquabacter. Next base: position 76,540 of record JBJOMN010000003.1, read on the forward strand.
CGGCTGTACGGTATTTTTACCAAAAAGCCCTGTCTGCCGGTGTGATTGGCCAACCGCCTACCGAACCGCTTTTCCTTCCTGAACCTTGAGCGGCAGATGAGGGAGTCCGTCGGATTGGATAACTTTGCAGCAAACCACGAAACATGATTGTCATCACCGGGGCCGCCGGTTTCATCGGCAGTTGTCTGGTCCGAAAACTGAATGACGAAGGTTACTACGACCTTGTCCTTGTCGACGATTTCTCCCGAAGCGAAAAGGAAAGAAATCTGGCCGGAAAACGTTTCACGGCAAAGGTGGACCGTGAGGATTTTTTCGAGTGGCTCGACCGTGAGCATCGGCTGGTGCAGTTCATATATCACATCGGTGCACGGACCGACACGACCGAGTTCCGCAAGGAGATATTCGATGAACTGAACCTGCATTACACGCAGCGTATTTGGAAGGCCTGCGTCCTGTATGGTCTTCCGCTGGTCTATGCATCCTCGGCCGCGACCTACGGCGCCGGTGAGGCCGGTTACAAGGACGATCATGCGTTGGTGGACCGTCTGAAGCCGTTGAACCCGTACGGTGATTCGAAGAATGATTTCGATAAATGGGCCTTGTCGCAAAACGAGCATCCCTTTTTCTGGGCCGGACTGAAATTCTTCAATGTGTACGGCCCCAATGAATATCACAAAGGACGAATGGCTTCCGTCATTTTCCATGCCTTCCGGCAGATCGGAAGCACAGGCGGCATGAAACTTTTCCGGTCGCACCGGCCTGAGTTCAAGGACGGAGAGCAGCTGCGGGATTTTGTCTACGTCAAGGATGTGACGGAGGTGCTCTACTTTTTCCTCCATCATCGCAAGGATTCCGGACTGTACAACCTCGGTTCAGGCACCGCCCGTACCTTCCTGGACCTGTCCAAAAACACCTTCAAGGCCATGGGCCGGGAAGAGCATATCGAATTCATCGATACGCCGGCAGATATCCGCGACAAGTATCAGTATTTCACCGAGGCGGATATGTCCAAGATACGATCTGTAGGGTATCAGCGACCGTTCACTTCCCTGGAAGACGGCGTAGCGGATTACGTAGGAAATTACCTGCTGAAAGACGCCGTCTGGTAAGCCGCTGCGGGCTTCGGATTCTGGGCGGATTTTCTATATTCGTAGGCTCAAATTTCCGGTTATGCATCGCGCCGTTTTTCTTTTACTTATGCTGGTATCCGTATCAGCCTCGTCCTACGTTTCCGCACAGGAAAGATCTGTGAGCGGCAAGGTGGTCTCTTCCACCGACAAGCAGCCGATCCCTTTTCTGCCGGTTTCCGTAAAAGGCACTGCCAAATCCACGATGACGGACGGAAACGGCTTCTATCGTCTGGAAGGACTTTCTTCCGAAGACACTCTTATGTTCTCCTATGTCGGCTTCTCCACTCGTTACGAGCGGGTGGGAGAAAGGGCCGTAGTAGATGTCTCCTTGCAGGAAAGGACACAGGAGCTGGGCGAGGTTGTCGTAACCGCCCTCGGCATCAACCGACAGAAGCGGGAGCTCGGTTATTCCACGCAAAAAGTGGAGGGCAGTGAAATCCAGCAGTCCAATTCCCCGAACGTCCTGAACGCGATGACCGGTAAAGTTTCCGGAGTACAGATTTCAAACCCGGACGGTGTGGACGGAGGAACCACCCGGATCACCATCCGGGGAAACAACAATATTTCCGGCAACAACCAACCGCTGATAGTCGTCGACGGGATACCGATGAACAACGATCCCGGAATGACCGATATAGGACGCGGAAAAGACTGGGGATCTGCCATCAACAACATCAACCGCGAGGATATCGAGTCCGTCAACATCCTTAAGGGCGGAGCCGCCTCCGCTCTGTACGGAGCGCGCGGCGCCAACGGAGTCGTTCTGATCACCACGAAGAAGGGAAAGAAGCAACCCGGTATCGGTATCACTTATAACATGACCTACAAGGTCACTCATCCTTACCGCTACAGGGAAGTACAGAACAAATACGGCGGAGGTGCACCTTCCCTTTCCTTCACTCGACCCGAGTTCGAACTGGGCAGCGACAGCATCCCGTTGTTCCCTTCCCTGTCGACCGATGCCGAGTTCGGCTACCCCGGCTCTTCCGTGTCCTGGGGACCTGAACTCGACGGCCGTACCATCCGCTGGTGGGACGGATCCCTCAGGCCGTGGTCGCCTCAGCCCGACAACCTCTCCCTGCCTTATCAGAACGGCCGTGCCGTCACGCACAACATTTCCGCGGAGGGTGGCGGTGACGTCGGGACGATGCGCATGTCGCTTACGCGCACCGACAATTCTCCTATCGTAGACAACAGTAATTTCAACCAGACGACCGTCAATACGAATTCAACGCTGAAGGTGACGGATAAAGTCAGTCTTAACCTTTCCGCCTCCTATGTCGATTATCACCGGCTGAACAGTCCGCAGCTGGGAGAGGACGCCTTGTCCTTCACCAAAGGCTCCCTGTACTCCTGGCCCCGCAGCTATCAGGGCGAAGACCTATCGGATTACGAACTTCCGGACGGTACGCGGAATCCTCAGACGGGATATCCTTATCTGTACATCGACAAATACCTCTGGTGGAAGTATTATAATAACAACACCACGCTCGACCGCAGCAAACTTCTGGGAGGATTGACGCTGAATTATTCGATCGCTTCCTGGCTCACCTTCATGGGCAGGACAGGCATCGATTATACGCTGGATGAATTCCGGACCCGTAACAAGCCTGCCGACCGTATCGGTCTTCTGGACGGGTACTATTCCGAATCCATCCAGCGCGACCGCAGTCTGAACAGCGAATTCCTGCTGACGGCCACGAAAAAGAACCTCTTCGGTTCCGACATCAGTGCCGATATAAACATAGGCGGTTCCTCCTGGAACCGTTTCATGCACGGGGTGAGCGCCCATTCCGGCACCTGGTACTATCCGAACTGGTACAGTCTTCAGAATTTCACGTCGACGGTATACGGTCAGGATGCCAACGGCAACACCGTAGTGGTCACGCAGGGGGACAATCCGGCATCGCTTGTTCCGGTGACAACCAATTATTCCAAAAAGATCAACTCGATCTATACGTTCGTCCATATGTCCTATAAGGACCGGCTTTTCGTGGAGTTGACTGGAAGGAACGATTGGTCTTCCACACTACCTGCGAATGCGAACTCCTATTTCTATCCGGGTGTATCCGCCAGCTGGGTGGCTTCCGATGCACTTCCGATCAAGAACAATTGGTTCAGCTACTGCAAAGTGAGAGGAGGAGCGGCACAGACGGCAACGGATACGGACCCCTATCAGACGGAATTCTACTATAACACCACGCTGTACGGCGGTGACCAGTCCTCCGCTTTGCCTGCCGTAATTCCGCCCATAGCACTCAAGCCGCAGCGGGTTAATTCCTATGAGATCGGAACCAACCTGGGTTTTCTTGACGACAGGATCGTACTTGACTTCACCTACTATTACAAATACTCATTCGATCAGATCATTCGTACGCCGCTTCCCAATTCCGCAGGTGCATCTTCCGTGCTCATCAACGAAGGCGCATTGTCCAACCGCGGTTTTGAGTTGCTGCTGAACGCCACGGTCCATCAGGGCGCTGCGCTTACGGTGCGCACCGGGCTTAACTTCACCCGCAACCGGAACAAGGTGGTCAGCCTGGGAGATTACGCGGATACCTACATCCTGGATGACATCTGGGGCGAGAACGGTCCGCAGATGGCGCTGCACGAAGGCGATGATTTCGGAACCATCGTGGGGTGGGATTATTTATATCGTGACGGTCAGCCGGTCGTGAACGCTGCCGGCACGAAATATCTCATCTCCGACAAGCGTGTTCCAATCGGTAACGCTTCTCCTCATTTCCTGGCCGGCTGGACGACGGAATGGAATTACGGGAACTTCACACTGCGCACGCTCATCGATACCAAATGGGGCGGCGACATGTATTGCGGCTCCTATGTGATCGGACTGCAGTCGGGCCAGAGTCCTGAGACGCTGACCGAGCGGGATGGCGGAGGATTGCCTTATACCGATCCGACCGGAGCCACTTCGAACGTCGGAGTCATCCTGCCGGGTGTCCACGAAGACGGTACGCCCAATACTACGGTCGTGCACTATTACTACAAATATCTTCCGAATGCCGGCGGATGGGGTCACTTCCTGTCTACGCCGGGTATAGTCGAGAATTCATGGGTCAAGATGCGAGAGGTCACGCTCGTGTATGAGTTGCCTGCGCGACTGGTCAGGAAGCTGAAGGTCTTCCAGGGGCTTTCCGCACTGGTCACGGGAAGGGACCTGTTCTATTTTTACTCGTCCGTACCTGACCGTATCAATCCGGAAGGATTTCTCGGGGCGGGAGATGCCCAAGGCTTCGAGTGGTCTTCCTTGCCGGGCGTCCGTTCATGGACTTTCGGTCTCACAGCAAAATTCTGACGGACATGAAAAAACTTTTTACACTCGTTTTGACGGCCTCGGTCTGTGCAATGTTGTTTTCATGTGAAAAGGATTTCGATGAAACCAACAAGAACCCTAACGGTTTTACCACCGCTTCCGACGGATCCCTTTTCAATGCCGCCATCGCTTCACTCAAATTCGGATGGAACGAGCAGCTGTATGTGAATGTTTCCGTACTCTATAAGGAGACGCAGCTCGGAGCGCTGCCGCAGGTCCGCTGGAACAATTACACGATCGGTACGGAAGAGATCTGGCGTAATTATTACACGATATTGCCTAATTTCAGAGAGCTCGAACGTCGCTGGTCCGGCTATTCCTCTTCCTCTCCTGAAAAGCGGAACATGTTGGCCATGGAGAAGATCCTCTTGGCCTTCAAGACTTTCAAGATGACAGACCTTTTCGGGGATATTCCTTTCTCCGAAGCGGGTTACGGATATCAGGATGTCAACCGTTTGCGTCCGACGTTCGATTCACAGGCTTCTATTTATCTCAGCCAGTTGGAGGCGCTCGCATGGGCGGCACGCAACATCGATCCGGCGGCCGTCGCCGAAGAGCCCATCGCCAGCTTCCGTGCTTTCGACAATCTCTTTTTCGGCGACCTTTCCAAGTGGCGCAAGTTCGCCAACTCGCTGCGGCTCCGGTATGCGATGCGGATGGCGGACAGGGACAGCCTGGCGGCGGATTCCATCGTGGGCGATATCCTGAACAACGACCTTCCGTTACTCGGAGCCTACTCCGGAGGCTTCCTGAATGACAATCCCTACACGGAAAGTGCCGCCCTCTATCCGTATCAGCTCGGCTTCCGTAACGAGAGCAAGGGGTGGTCTTATAACCAGTCGAAGGACATGCGAATGGGTACGAATGTCTGGCATGTGGTTTCACGTCACGACAGCACTGACGGCAGCGGTATTTTCGATCCTCGCGCTTACTACTTTTTCGATACCGATTACAACAACCGCTGGGTTCCTTATCCGAACGTGGCGCCGGCAGGGGCGCAACCTGACGGCGGAATCCCCTACGAGTACCAACGGGATGCGCTTTACTCCCTGAAAGGGCAGACATGTAATTATTCACCCTTCAATTACCACCTGGTCCGCGACATGGATTTCATTCCTGATATCCTGATGACAGGTGCCGAAGTCCACTTCCTCAGGGCGGAGGCCTTTCACCGCGGAATCGGAGTCGGAGCGCCGGATCTTAATCGGCGGGACGATGCCTTCATCAACGGTTTGCTTTTTTCGTTGAATTTCTGGCAGACCATCATGAACACCTCCAAGCTGCCCAACTCAGGAGCGACTTTCGCATCCAATGTGAACGTCCCTTCCAACCTGGGTTTTGTCACGGTCCAGAACGGGACGGATTATTTCTCCCTGAATGAAAGTGAAAAAATCGCCATGATCTATACGCAGTCCTGGCTGGATCTTTTTCTGCAGCCTCAGGAGGCGTGGGCTTTGGTGCGCAGGAAAGGTTCCTATGTGCCCCACGAGGGCCCTGCCTCAACGGTCTATCGACTCCCGATTCCTCCGTCGGAAGTCTCCTATAATGAAGGCAACTGGCTGAGCGTGTTCGGTTCCGCTTCGGGTGATGCCATGGACCGGAAGATGTGGTGGATGCGTTAACTCCCAATTAAATTTATCGCCCCATCTTCCTCCGGTCATATCAAGCTAAACAAGTCAGGAAGCGCTTTTCCCGATTGTCGCAAAAAAATTAACTTACACCACCATATCACCAACCACCATGAAAAAGTCCTTTCAGTGCTTGCGAAACACTTTCGCAATCCTCGCATTCCTGATCACCGGAAGCGTTTTTGCTCAAACCAACCAATATCTGGATTTTGACGGCATCGACGATTTTGTCAGCATTCCGAACGGGTCTGCAGCCATTGCAGGTTCCAGCCAGATGACCATCACGGGATGGTTCTATGATAACCAGCTCTCCTACGGGCAGGGTATGATGGGCTATCGGGCGACAGGTGGCGGGTTCTATCTGATTCAGCTCAACAACGGGCAGATCGAATGCCGTATGCTCAATTCCGCGGGCACCCTTTTTTCCTACGTGACACCTAACCTGACGGTTGTTCCTCAGGTCTGGCAGCATTTTGCCTGGGTCTATAACGGCTCCAATGTCTCCCTGTACAGGAACGGTGTACTCATCGGAGGAATCGCTGCATCAGGCAGTATCACGGCAACCAACATTCCCTTCACGATCGGTAAAAGTCCGCTGAGCGGTTTCAACTTCCTGTACAGCGGCCGCATCGACGAAGTCTCCGTCTGGAACAAGGCGCTGACCGTGACTGAAATCCAGGACATGATGGCCAATGAACTGACCGGTACTGAAGTCGGACTGAAGATGTATTACAAATTCAATCAAGGGGTGCCCGGCGGTAACAATACCAGCATCACCGCATTGACCACAGAGGTCAATTCTCCCACGTATGACGGAGTCTTTTACAATTTCGCACTGAACGGTGCGACCTCCAACTTCAACGGGACTCTCAATACCAGCTTCCAGGCGATTTCGTTTCCTCAGATATCTACACAGCTGACCACCACTTCGTCGGTCACTCTGGGCGGCACCGCTTCCTCCGGGCTTCCTGTTTCATATGCCGTCGAATCCGGTCCTGCCACCGTCAGCGGAAATATCGTCACCATCACCGGGGCAGGAACGGTCTGCATCCGTGCATCTCAGCTCGGAAATGTTCAGTACGATTCCGCCACTTCGGTGGTGAACTGTTTTGATGTGGTCGATCCAGCCTTGAACCTGCCCATCATCGAAGCCCGCAATCCGCTACCCGGTGCAGATGTCTATATGCCTTCGCTGGGCACCTTACAGGTGGCGGCCAAAGTATCGATCGATTACCCGACGCTGTTCAATGTGCAAAGTGTCAGTTTTGTGATCGACGGGACTCCTGTTCCTGTCACTGACCATGCGAACGGACATTTTACCGCGTGGTGGACGCCAAGCTCCTACGGCCCGCACCAGATACAGTTAGTCTCCACGAGCAATTACGGAGCCGTGAATACCGTGAATGTCAATGTGAATGTCGTACAGAACACCACCGATCTCAACAACCAGGTGGTTTTCAGCGGCGTCTGGCTGAATACCGATTCCATCACCGCCATGCGAGACGGTATCCTGCCGTCGTTTGTAGGAGCTTTCGACACTATCACTGCCATACTCACTGTTTCCTGTCCTCCCGGGGGGTGTGGTCCGTGGGACCGTGTCGCAAGCATCGACGCCCAGGGCCATGACGGTCGCTGGTTCGAGATCATCCGCTATATCACACCTTACGGCGTACCATGCTCCCATCGAATCAATCTGACCGATTACATGTCTATCCTGCAGGGCAAAGTTCGTTTCCGCGCCAATTGCGCAACGCTTGATAACGGATTCCAGTATGAGCTTAAATTCGATTTCAAGGCCGGTTCCCCGCCGCACAAGTACAGCTCCGTCACACAGGTGTGGAAAGCAATTTATCCCTTTGGTGATTATGCGAACCTGCAACCGGTTCCTGCCTTCAGTTACACCTATCCCGCGGGTGCGGTCGCTTCCAAGCTGAAACTGGTAAGCACCGGCCACGGTTGGGGAAGCCTCAACACGAGTAATGCTGCCGAGTTCTACAATGCCACCCACAACGTGTGGGTGAACGGTGCCAGTACATTTGCGCAGCAGAACTGGCTGGTATGTAATCCGAACCCGGACGGATGTTCGCCTCAGAACGGCACATGGACTTACGCCCGAGCAGGGTGGTGCCCGGGAGCCATCGCGCCTTACTTCGATTACGACATGTCCTCCTTCGTAGCTGCTCCGAATGTCAATCTGGAATATAAATTCTTCGCTTCCTACGTCGACCAATGCCATCCGAACAATCCCAACTGTGTCACGGGCGTGACTTGTTCGGATTGCAACGACGGATTCAACCCGCAGCTGGACGTGAACTGTAATCTTATCACCTTCTACGATACCGCTGCCGCTCTGGACGTCGCAGAGCTTGATTATATCGGGTTCGTCCTGTTTCCTAACCCGACGTCGGGGCTCTTCACATTGTCATCCGGAGGCAGATCCGACCGTGATTATACCGTAACTGTCACCGACCTTATGGGTAAGGAGGTGATGCGGTTCGCGTGGAACGGAGAGCGCCGTTCCATCGATATGAAAGAAAGTCCTAAGGGTGTCTATATCATCCGTACGTCGAACGGGAAAACCAGTGCTTTCAAGAAGCTCGTTGTGCAATGATGCTGAATGCTTGAAATGTGAAAGCCCCGCAGACACTGCGGGGCTTTCTGCTTATACGGAGTCTGTTTGTCACTTGAACCGGAAGCCCGCTCCTAAAGCCAATTGCCAAGTTCCTTTTTTCGCGTCGAAATATTCTGTCAATCCAATTACCATCCGCCGGTAGGCGATTTCTCCGCCGAAACCGAGAACGGGGGCGAAGTAGGGCGTACCGTTGACCCATTGCGTACGCATACTTGGTGTAAAAGCAAGCGCTACCGACGATTTTCCACTAATCATTCGCAAGGAAGGTCCGCCGAAATTGAAGTAGTAGGTGTCCGGCTTATCCGGATCAAATACGCTTCCGTCGGCCAGGAGCATCAACTGGCCTTTGAAAGCCACTGCTTCAACCTTTTTCGTATCAGGGGTCTGGGCGTAACACAGCTTGGTTACGGTTAAGAAGATTGAAAACGACAGCACGGTTTTTTTCATGGCAAGCTTTGATGGGGAAGGTTTTTCAGCGCCCTAAAATAACAATTCATTGACTACGGCGGATAGCCGTATATTGTGCAGGTCATACCGGTTTTAATGTATCGTTCGATATACGTTTTACTTTTTGTTCTGTTCAGGCTGCTTCCTGCCTACGGTGGCGGTGATACTTTGTCGGTTGTCACATGGAACATACAGAACCTCGGCAAATCCAAAAGTGACGAAGAGATCGCTTTCATGGCTTCGCTGCTACGCGGTTATGACATGGTGGCGGTGCAGGAAGTAGTAGCAGGAATCGGCGGCGCACCGGCCGTTGCCCGCCTTGCGGATGCGCTCAACAGGACAGGTTTCAAGTGGGATTACGCTACCAGCGATCCTACAGTAAGCACTTCAGGATCTTCCGAGCGGTATGCCTTTCTGTGGAAGACCTCCAGGGTCCGGCGTTCAGGCCGTCCGATGCTGGAGTCGACCTACCGATACGAGATCGAGAGGGAGCCGTTTATAATTGATTTTATTCACGGCAAGGATACTTTTTCATTGGCTTCCATACACGCGGTTCCTAAAAGCAAGCAGCCGGAGCGGGAGTTGAAGTATCTGAAGTTCCTTCCTGGGATTTATCCGGACCGGGTTCTGATGATCATGGGTGATTTCAATTGCCCCCAGTCGCATTCGGTATTCTCTCCCCTGAAGTCATCCGGGTACAAACCTGCACTGACCGGTCAGAAGACGACCTTGAAGAGGAATTGCCGAACCCGCGATTGCCTTTCTTCCGAATATGACAACATTTTCTATCCCCTCCGTGAAATTGCAATGGTGAAGTCGGGGGTGATACATTTCCAGGAAAAGACGCCGATATATCTGCTGCCGGAAGCAATTTCCGACCACCTTCCGGTCTTCCTTTATTTTTCAGTCAAATGAGGACGGTGTGCATTCTTTCGCCCGGAATATTTAATGTTTGTTAAAATGAACACTTATGGGGATTTCCTGTTAGTGTTAGTATGATATTTGCCTTGGGGTGTTTAGAAATTTACTCCGATTAGCCCCATTGATATGGATGTAGAAAAGATCGCCGGAAGCATTCAGGAATTGTTCAAAGGATCGCTATCCGGGGGGAAGGCCGCCGGTAATCCTCAGTCGGATCCGGAAAAGTTCCCATTGTTGCCGCTTCATGAATGGGTGGGATTGTTAGTCCGCCCTCTTTCCGGTACGGAAATGGTATTCATTGACCGTCACGCCGGACCGGACGAGATTAAAGCCCTTGTCAATCAACCGGATTTCCCATTCCTGTACTTTACGGGTACTTCCCTGGCTGCCCGACCGGTTTTCGTCGCTACCGGTCAACCTGCATCGGTCCCCCATCCTGTTGTCGAGCCGGCTCCCGGCGAATCAGTGATAATCACGGCCATGCCTATGGATGTGGCGGAGTCCTTGATCGGCAATCTGTCCGATGCTGCACCTGCAAATGCCTCTCCGTTCCGTAAGCTGCTCGTTTTACTTCAGCCGGAGAGGAAAGAGATCTTTTATATTCTGTCTTATGCCGTTTTCGTCGGGCTGATAGGGCTTTCATTGCCGTTGGGCGTACAAAGCCTGATCGGTTTCATTTCCAGCGGCCAGGTCGTCACCTCTGCCGTGATACTTGTAACCTTCATCCTTGTCGGTATTCTTCTTTCCGGCATCATGACGATTTTCCAGCTGGAGCTGGTGGAACGCTTACAACAGAAGCTGTTCGCGCGCACCGCCTTCTCCTTCGCCTATAGGGTGCCTCGTATCCGGCTGGAAGCCGTTTTGAAGCATTATCCTCCGGAACTGATGAACCGGTTCTTCGACACCCTGACACTTCAGAAGGGTGTTCCTGTATTGCTGATAGACCTCTCCGCAGCATTCCTTCAGGTGCTGTTCGGTGTCATTCTGCTTGCTTTCTACCATCCTGTGTTCATCCTTTTCGGAGTCTTCCTTTCGTTCCTACTCTACGTTGTCATTCGCTATACGGGCCGTAAAGCGGTTCAGACCGCTTTGGAGGAATCCGACCAGAAATACAACGTGGCAAACTGGCTGGAAGAGCTTGCCAGGTCGCTTAGCACGTTCAAGCTGTCGGGAGACTCTACGCTGGCTCTTGGCAAGACGGACGAATATGTGGGCCGTTATGTGAATGCGCGTGAGAAGCATTTCAAGGTACTGAAGTCGCAGTACTACAGTTTCGTCATCTTCAAGACCCTTATCACCGCCATCCTGTTGGTTCTTGGTACGGTATTGATCGTCGATCGCCAGATCAATCTGGGACAATTCGTCGCCGCGGAAATTGTCATCATCCTGATCATCAATTCGATTGAAAAGATCATTCTCAAGATCGACGACGTGTACGATGTAATGGCCGGTGTGGAGAAGATCACCAAAGTCACGGGTCTGCCTTTGGAGCGATCGGGTATCGCTGCGCCGGATGTCCGGGCAGGTGACGGCATTTCCCTGACGGTAAAGGACCTTGTATTCGGATACCCGGACAGGTCTGAAAGGTCTTTGAACGGTCTAAGTTTTACGATACGAAGCGGTGAACGGGTGTGCCTTACAGGTACGAACGGATCGGGTAAATCCACCCTGATACAGTTGCTGCTGGGCCTGTACGAGCCGCATGAAGGCAGGATCATGTATAACGGAATTTCACTTAAATCGTTGAACAAGGCATCGTTGATGAATCACATCGGGAACTACGTCGCCATGGATACGCTTTTCGACGGAACCGTTCACGAGAATATCGTGCTTGGACGCAGGAACATCAGCAATTCCGACGTACAGTGGGCGATCGATATAGCCGGAGTCCGCGATTTCATCGAGTCCCTGCCGGACGGACTGGACACGCGGCTGATAGGCGGCGGATTCCGACTGCCGGAAAGCATCGTGCATAAACTAATACTCGCCAGGAACATCGCTGAGCATCCGTCACTGCTCATCATCGATGACTTCCTGCTTGGCGTTGAAGTCACGGAAAAAAGAAGAATACTCCGCTTCCTGCTCGACAAGAAAAACCCATGGACGGTGGTATTGGTATCCACTGACCCCCTGGTACTTGCGTCCGTGGAACGTGTGCTCTGGCTGGAAAAGGGCGGATTGAAAGCTGACGACAGCTATGAGGAGCTTTCAAAAAAATACGGTTTCGATGCGAGAGAACAGGACTGAGCAGCCCAGAAATAAGATGAATCGAACAGAAGGCACTACAAGCGGTTTCGGGGCACTCCGGCTGCTTCATGACACATCCCATGCAAAGCGATTTGCCAGGATGTGTTACATACTGTTTGCAGTTCTTTTCCTCGCCTTGTTCCTTCCATGGACGCAGAACATCCGTTCAAACGGGAAGCTTACTACTTATCTGCCTCAGGACAGGCCGCAGTCCATCCAGTCGGTGATCCCCGGCCGCATCGAGCAGTGGTATGTCCGAGAAGGTCAATCTGTGCGCCAAGGTGATACCATCGTGCGGATTTCCGAAATCAAGGAAAAGTACATGGATCCCGGAATGCTGGATCGGTTGGCTGAACAGATAGAAGCGAAGGAAGGGTCCCAGTCCGCTACCACGGAAAAAGTGACCGCGCTTGCAAACCAGATAAGGGCTTTACAAAAAGAACGGTCGCTGTCGCTCGAGAAAGCCCGGAACAAAGTACGTCAGGCCGAACTGAAAGTGATCAGTGACAGTGCCGATTTGACTGCAGCACGCACCGAGCGTGAGATCGCGCAACTCCAGGCGCAGCGCGCGGATTCCCTCCTGAGTAAGGGGCTCATATCGCTGAATGAACAGGAGCGCAGGAAGCTCCGCACCAGAGAGTCGAGCGCCAAGCTGACCGCTGTGGAGAACAAGCTGCTTACATCCCGGAACGAACTCCTGAATGCCAACATCGAATTGAGTTCGCTGGACGCTGAATACGGGACCAAGATCAGCAAGGCGGAATCGGAGTTGAATACGGCCATATCCTATATGTACGAGACACAGTCCGAGATTGCCAAAATGAACATCGAGTATTCCGGACTTTCGATCCGCAGCGGATATTATTACGTTACCGCCCCACGTGACGGTCAGATCGTCCAGGCACGTGCAGCGGGTATCGGCATGAATGTGAGCGAGGGGGATGTGATCTGCACCTTGCTTCCGGTAGATCCGCACCTGGCTGTCGAGCTATATGTGGAAGCAATGGATGTGCCTTTGCTTGAGAAAGGGCGGAAGGTCCGATTGCAGTTCGACGGCTGGCCGGCGCTAGTATTCTCAGGCTGGCCGGGTTACAGTTTCGGAACGTTCGGGGGTACCATCACTGCGATAGACAATTTCACATCACAAGGAAAGTACCGTATCCTGGTGGTTCCTGACACATCGGACGTTCCCTGGCCGACGCGTCTCCTCGTAGGTTCAGGAACTTATGGTTGGGTCATGCTCAAGGATGTCCCAATATGGTATGAGTTATGGCGTCAGTTTAACGGTTTTCCTCCGGATTACATGGGTACACGAACGGATGTTCGCATACCGGAATCTGACAAGAAGAAAGAGAAGGATGCCCAATGAGAAAGCTGCTTGTACTGGCTTTTTTCCTTTCGTCATGGGGATATCTCCTTGCTGCCGACTCCCTGAGGGTGCTCAGTCTCGAGGACGTCTACGGTCTGGTGCTTGAAAACCACCCCGTCGTCAAGCAGGCCGGATTGTTGCAGGATGCAGCAAGGATGGAGCTCAGGGCGGCAAGGGGTGCTTTCGATCCGCAGTTCCGCAGCGCCTACGATGAGAAAAGATTCGGTTCCAAGGATTATTGGAAAGTCTGGCAGAGTTCCTTGCGCATCCCGGTATGGAACGGCATCGACCTTAAAGCCGAGTACCAGCAGACCACCGGGGATGAACTGGATCCCATGCTTGCAACTCCGGGAGACGGTCTCTCATCCGTCGGTATTCAACTTCCGCTCGGGCAGGGATTATTGATCGACTCCCGAAGGGCGGCTCTTGAACAGGCCAGGCTGATCGGCGGCCTGTATGATGCAGAGCGTTTTTCCGTCGTCAACAAGCTGCTGTTGCAAGTGAATAAGGATTATCTCGACTGGTCCTACGGGTACAGCAGGACCCGTCTCGCAGAGGAAGGTCTGCGGCTCGCGCTCCAGCGTTTCGATGCCATCCGTTACAAAGTACTGTTGGGAGAACTGCCTGCTCTTGATTCTGTGGAAGCCCTTGTTGAAGTGCAGAACAGGCAAAACACCCTGACGGCCGCCAGGATCGATTTCATGAATGCGGGCTTCTTGCTTTCCAATCATCTGTGGTCCGACAAAGGAGAGCCCGCCCAGCTCACGGAAGACATCCTCCCGGATTCTTTGGACAGGATTTCTCCTGCTACCGAAACGATCCCTCTTTCCCGGCTGTTGGATTCCGCAATGTCCGCACATCCCGAGTTGCGAAAAATGGAAGCCAAGATAGGCCAGTTGGATATCGACCGCCGCTGGGCGGCTGAGAAGCTTCGCCCCAAGGTCCAACTGGACTATGGTCTCTATTCTTCGGGCGGCACCGACTTCTCCGATGTCGGTTTTTTCAATCCTTACTGGTCCGATAACATGAGGGTGGGACTTAGTTTCAGCACCTCGCTTTTTCTAAGGGAGGAGCGCGGCAAATACAATCTTTCCAAGCTAAAGGTGCAGCAGGCTAAATTTGAGCAACAGCGTATCAGGCGGGAGGTCAATAATCAGGTGCGATCTGCTTATAACGAATACTCACTTCTCTCTGTCCAGTTGAAAGACCAGTTGGCGCAGGTGCGCAATGCCGAAGTCCTGTTGGAAGGAGAACAAATAAGATTTAACGAGGGCGAGAGTTCCCTTTTTCTGCTGAACAACCGTGAAAACGCTTTGTTGTTGTTCAGGCTGAGAACACTGGAGTGCCGCGCCAAGCTGGAGAAGGCCCGTGCATTGGTTCGCTGGTCAGCAGGCGTGAGCGTTTCACCCTGAATCTCCTCTCTTTCATCCCTTTTACCGGCATTTTCGTCAAGCCGCAACGCCGTCTTGTAAAGCCACCCTTGTGCTTGGCCAACCCTATTTGACTTGGTCTTCTTCAGGCTTTTCTTTTATCCCTGACCAACCATATTGCAATGAGCCGCCCGATAAAACGGCTGCTCATCCGACCTTTATTGTTTCTGTCGGCGCTGTGTTCCTTTCTCGTATCGGAATCGGCTGCTCAGGCAGGACGTAACGATGAGCATCCTTTTCAGTCTCCGCAGTCGGATATCGACCGCGAGAAGCTGCGTATGTCCATGCTGGCCGACGGCGTCGCGCCGGAGGCGGTGGCTACTCTGCTGTTGCAGCACGATCGTCTTTTGCTGGAAGGGCGTAATCCGAGAATGTTCACCCACCGGCGCAGCGGTGCACCCGGCGACCATGTCTGCATCACCTGCCAAGGCATCGGAGTGGAGTACGGCTGGTCGAATTGGGACGGATTCGAGGGGTTCAATGACAACCTGGGTCTTTCTTTTGGAATGCCTGCATCTCCTTCCCAGCCAAGGTTCGATATCACCTCCGGATCCGGTATCGATCCGTTGACTCCGGGTAACAATCCGGGCGACCCTCCGATCCCTCTGGTGGCCCCCGGATTCGGCAGCCATTCCATTCGTCTGGGAGAGCCGAATACACCGGGATACGGCGCGGAACGGTTGGTATTCCCTTTCACAGTCGGTACCGCCGACACGAGTTTCGTTTACACCTATGCGTTCGTGATGGAAAATCCTTCCAACATCGAGCCGCAGCACAATGACGTGAACATGCCCTACGTGGAGTTCATGATCATTGACCAGAACGGTGACACCATCGATTGCGCTTACAGGCGCTATCAGGCCAACGAAACCTTTCCGGGTCAGTACAGCTGTAACGGTCCCGGTCAGCCGGGCACCATCATTCCGCTGTACAAGCCATGGACGACGGTCGGTGTGAACCTCTCCGCCTATATCGGACAGAATCTTACGGTGGTCATCACCAATGCCGATTGCCAACTGGGCGGACATTTCGCCCATTCCTACTGGGACTTCTCCTGCGGGTCCGTACCCTCGCTAGTGCCGCCCAACTGCCGCCAGGGGATACCGGACACTCTCACCGCACCACTTTCCGAGGCGGGTAACACCTACACGTACCGCTGGTTCAGGAACCACGACCCGGTTCCTGTAGGTACTACGCAGTCAATCACTCCGATGACTGCCGCCGGCGACACCTTCCACGTAGAGATTACCACGTCCGAAGGGTGCAGGTGGTATCTTTTCTACATTCCGCAGCCCTATTCGATCGAGGCCTCCTTCACGCATTCCGCCGTCTGCGGGGAAATCACATTTACGGACAGAAGCTCTGTGCCGCCGGGTATGGAGCCCGTCACGGGTTGGAGTTGGACTATTGATAACGGATTGGTTCCCGGACGAAGCGGTCGTGATCCGGGTGTAATCCTTCTGGAGCCCGGAATTCATCACGTGCTTCTGGAAGTGAGCACAAGGGCCGGATGCCGAGATTCCATATCCGTTGACTTGAATATTCCCGGACCTCCGTCGGCAGCACTGGTTGCTCAGGATGTGTGTCAGGGTGCCGAATGCCATCTCAACGACCGGTCAACAGCCGTTGCCGGTGATCCCATCACCGTTTACCAATGGATGATGCCGGGAGGTTCGCCACCTTCTTCGGCAGACCGATCAGCGAGAACTACCTATTCGGATCCGGGCACTCATGTTGTCCGGCTTGCCGTAGTGACGCAAAGCGGTTGCCGTGACACTGCAACCGGTCAGTTAACGGTATTCCGACCGCCTGTTCCCATGTTACAGGGAGCAGGAGAGTCGTGCGTTCCGTTCTGTTCCAGGTACTCGGATAATTCACTATCGGCTGACGGAAGAATCGTTTCTTGGTATTGGACGTTTCCGGGTGGCAGTCCTTCGACGTGGACCGGTGAACAGCCGGACGAAATCTGCTATGCCACTCCCGGTATTTTCAATGCAACCCTAAAGGTGGTCAGTGAAAAGGGGTGTGCAGCGACCGTTGACGTTCCGGCAGCCGTGGTCGCACACGAGTTACCGTCTGCCGGTTTTTCGGTCTCGCCGTTGATGACCAGCAATGCACATCCGCTCTTTCATTTCACGGACAACTCGACGGCTGACGTTGTCAGGTGGGAATGGGATTTCGGTGACGGATCGCCGATCGACCTTACCGGTCCGGAAGTTGAACATGATTATTCCGCATCTGTCCGTCAAAACGAGTACTATCGGTTTACTCCCCGATTGTTCGTCACAACACGTTACGGATGCAGGGATACGGTATTGCGGGAGGTACTGATAGAACCGGAATTCAGTTTTTTCATGCCTTCCGCCTTCACGCCGGACGGGAACAACCTGAATGCTTATTTCTATGGGGTGGGAAGAGGAGTTGAAGAATATGAATGCCACATATTTGACCGGTGGGGACTTGAAATCTGGTCTTGCGAGAAGTCCGGAGACAATGTCGAATTCGATTTGCCGGGCAAGGGTGGATTACCTGCGGTTTGTCAGTGGGATGGATATTATAAGGGAAATAAAGTCCAACAGGATGTCTATGTCTGGCTGGTAAAAATAAGGGATGTCCACGGGATGAAGCATACCTATACGGGACGAGTGACGGTTATTTATTAACAAAAAAAACTATCCGAACCCGGAAATGTTCGAAATTATGATAAAATCGGCACAATCCTATGTTCAAGGATACCCTGGAATCTTCATTGAACGTTCATCTCATTTTTCCGCTTATTTGACACTAACCTTTCCGAAAAAACACGGCATTTAGGAACTTTACAGCGGAATCGATGGATATTTCTTACCTCTTTCAACGTATATGTTTGCTCCGCTCTGTCGGTGCATTTTCGGCTGTACTGTTGTTGACGGCGTTCAATTCCCATGCCCAAAGTATTTTTAACGAGCCTGCCGCGATCTGGAGAGCTGCCAACCTGGAGGAATTCGATTCACTCCGGTATAAGTCAGAACTGATATCTCACGGAATTCCCGAAGGCACTGCAAACGAGTTGGTGCGGCAGGAGCGGTTGTTGTTGGAGCAGGGCAGGAAGGTCATCACCAACGGATATACGCGCCTTCCAAGTGCCAATACTACCAACAACCTCTGCGGCACCTGTCATGACATGGGCGCAGAAAACGGCTGGGGTGTTTGGGAAGCGTCCAAGGGTACGAACGATCAATTGAATAGTCTTACCCTGAATCCTACTGTCCTTCCGGATCCTCCCAGATTTTCCATAACAACCGGAGCGGGAATCGACCGGCTTACGCCGGGTGTGCGCCCCGGTGATCCTCCTATCACAGTTGTAGCGCCTCCCGGATTCGGAAACAGTTCAATAAGACTTGGCCAGTTGGAAACCGACGGGCAGGGCGGGGGATGCAGCAACGCGGGTCAGCTCAATCTTCCCGCAGGCTGTGCGGAGCGCCTGACTTACTGCTTCACTGTGGGAATCATGGACACCAATTTTGTCTATGCGTACGCTTTCGTGATGGAGAATCCCAGCGACACCAATACCAACAATTTTCATACGACATCGCAGATGCCGTTCGTCGAATTCCTGATGCTGGATGCCAATGGCGACACGGTCTCCTGTGCATACAAACGGTATTTGGCCAATGACAATTTCGCCGGGCAATACATTTGCAATGATAACCGCCAGCAACGCGACACCGCCATTTACAAGCCTTGGACGGTCGAGGGCGTGAATCTTTCCGCTTATATCGGTCAGACTTTGACAGTAGTCATCACCAATGCCGACTGCCAGCTGGGCGGACACTTCTGCCATTCCTATTGGGATTTCGCCTGCGGTTCAAGCGCCTCCGTAGTCACTCCGAACTGCTATCCCAATGCTCCTGATACGTTGACTGCACCGGATCCGCCGGATCCTTCGGCCACATACACGTATTTGTGGTACCGCAATAACACTCCCTCGCCGATCGGCACCACCCAGACAATTACCGCATACAGTCAGCCGGGCGATACGTTCACTGTACGTATCACCACCTCCTCAGGATGTTTCTGGTATGCCAGATATGTGCCTTTGCATTTCCAGACTTCTACCGATTTCAATTTCACCACTTCTTGCGGTTATGCAAGTTTCACCGACAGCAGTTATTCTCCTTCGGCGGTCGCTCCGATCAGTTTTTGGTTGTGGAATTTCGGGAATAACGTAACCCCGCCCCGCTCGACTGACCAGAATCCTTCGCCGGTGTATTTTCCGCCGGGCAACCATACGGTGACGCTGGTATCCGGCATCGCCTATTCTCAAGGTTGTCGTGACACGGTAACTTATACCGTCAACGTACCGCAAGTACCGATCGCCGCTTTTAACCGAAGCGGAAACTGTCAGGGCGCACCGGTACAATTCACAAGCACCTCCAGCATAGGCGCTCCTGACTCCATTGTTTCCTACGCATGGACTTTCCAGGGCGGTACTCCTTCTACATCGAATGTACCCAACCCTACGGTCACCTTTGCGAACTCCGGACAGACCCAGATCACACTTATTGTGACGGGTTCAAACGGCTGCAGCGATACCCTGACCCGGAACTTCACTGTCCAAGCCACACCGGTTGCAGCATTTACGGTGTCATCGGTCTGTCTGGGGGACACGGTCCGGCTTCAGAACAGTTCGACCATCGGTGTGTCGGGTGTCCAGATGTACTACGACTGGACGATACCGGGTGGTAATCCATCCAGTTCCAGCTCCAGGAATCCGCTTGTCACATTCACGGCTCCCGGCGCTTATAACATTGAACTGGTCACTTCCGTACCCGCCGGTTGTTCGGATACCGCTATCAGGACTGTAATCGTATCTGCTCCTCCGGTGGCTGCATTCACGGCTCCCCCGGCTTGTCTTGGCGGTCCTGTACAGTTCACTAACACCTCCGTACTTTCTCCCGGCGACTCCATCGTTTCAATCCACTGGGATTTTCCCGGAGGATCTCCTTCCTCGGGAAACGGCCTTAATCCGATTGTCAGTTTCCCGACGTCAGGTACTTACCCGGTCACGATGTATTTGACCAATGCAGGCGGGTGCAGCGACACTATACAGCAGAACGTCACCATCTATACAAATCCTACCGCCTCATTTTCTGTGCAGGACATATGTCTGGGTGCGCCATTGGTACTGACAAATACATCTACGGCCAATCCTCCCGGATCTCCGATGAGCTATACATGGTCCACTACGCTCGGATCATTCTCGAACGATACTTCGGCTAACCCGGCTTTGACCATTCAGTCGCCCGGTACGGCAACCGTAACCCTTATCACCAATACTGTCGGAGGTTGTGCCGATACAGCAACGCAGACCTTGAACGTCCTGCCGATGCCAAGTGCAGGGTTCTCCTCGAGCACAGAATGCCTTGGCGACTTAACCTTGTTTACGAATTCCTCCACGGTACAGCCCGGCGATGCGATCGCCTCCTATGCATGGAGTTTCCCGGGAGCCGTACCTTCCGTATCGTCAGCGATGAATCCTGCCGTAAGCTTTGCCGGTGCAGGAACAGCTACGGTTACCCTCGTGGTCACCAATACAAGCGGATGCTCGGACTCGGTCAGCCAGATCGTTACGGTACTGCCGGTGCCGGTCGCCGCATTCTCCGGAGTAGATGTCTGTCTGGGCGCTTCTGTCGCTGTCAACAATGCTACAACGATACTTCCTGCCGGAACCTCGGTTTCCTACTCATGGGATGCTCCCGGTGCTTCCCCGGCCGTTTCAACAAGCCAGCAGCCCGTTTTCAATTATCCCGTCGCCGGCACGTATTCCGTTACGCTCGTTGCTATTGCCGCAGGAGGCTGTGCCGATACAGTACAGCAGAACATCATCGTCCATCCGCTGCCACTTGCCGCTTTTTCCGTACCCGATGTTTGTGCGGGAAGCACTTCGGATTTCGCGAACAGTACAACTGTCAGCGCAGGCGATGCGATCGGTACTTATCAGTGGCAGTTCCAGAACGGGACTCCTGCTGTCTCGTCTGCAGCCAGTCCTTCCGTACAGTTTCCTGCACCGGGGTCCTACGCCGTCGGACTGACAGCTACCACGGTCAACGGTTGCGTCGATACTTTTACCGCTGTCGCCCTCGTCCTCCCTCAGCCGGTAGCATCCTTTATTGTTTCACCGGTCTGTCTGGGTAACACCGTACAACCTTCCAATACATCCTCGATTCTTCCTGTCGGAACCCCGGTTACTTATGACTGGACCTTCCCCGGCGGAACGTCTGCATCCGCTTCTCCCACACTCAACTTTACTACTGCCGGAAGTTACCCGGTAACCCTCATAGCCGCTGCCGCCGGCGGATGTACGGACACTGTTCAGCAGACCGTTGTCATTCATCCGCTTCCTACGGCTGCTTTCTCTGCGCCGGATTTCTGCGAAGGCGTATCCGGAAATCTGAGTGACCTGTCTGCGGTTTCCGGTGCGGGTACGATCACGAACTATTCATGGACCATTCCCGGCGCTACGCCGGCTTCCTCTTCGCAGCAGAACGTATCGGTCGTCTTTGCTGCTGCAGATACCGCGATGGTCGGGCTGTTGGTCACCACTGCGGACGGGTGCTCAGACTCTGTCGTGAATCCGGTGATCATCCATCCGGTGCCTGTTCTTAACGTTCCCGACATTCAGGTTTGTCCCGGAGCCTCCGGCGCCCTTGTGGCTTCAGGTGCCGCATCCTACCTCTGGAATACCGGAGCCACCACTGCTGCCATTTCCGTCACACCTGCATCTACGACCGTTTATACCGTAACCGGTACTACCTTGGGCTGTTCTGCTACCGTTACGGCGATTGCGGCGGTCTCGAACTCCATGACCGTCAATACCGGTCCCGGTGATACGGTCTGCCTCGGAAGCTCCGTCATGCTGCAGGCCTTGCCTGCTTCCGGGAATTTCACTTATGTCTGGACTCCCGGTACGGGATTGAGTTCCACATCCGTTTCTAACCCGGTGTCCACACCGGTCGCGGATATAACCTACACCGTCACGGTAACGGATGCTAATGGCTGCTCGGGTACCAGTGCTGTCCGGGTAATGGTCGATCCATATCCGGTTGCAACGGCAAACGCCACTCCTGTGAATTGTTTCGGGGGCTCTGACGGATCGGTATTTGCCACCCCTTCCGGTGGTTTCGGGCCTTATCAGTTCTCTTGGTCGAACGGATGTACCTCTGTTTCATGTACGGGTTTGGCGGCCGGTTCCTATTCGGTCATTGTTTCGGATGCGATCGGTTGTACGGTGACCGCTTCGGCCACGGTCACGGAGCCGTCCTTGCTGACTGTGTCCGGAACTCCTACGGCTACGGTGCCTTGTTTCGGCAGCTGCACGGCTGCAGCAGATGCAGTACCTGCCGGCGGAACACCTCCTTATCAGTTTCTCTGGAGCTCCGTCCCGGCACAATCCGCCTCCACGGCTAACGGTTTGTGTGCAGGCGCCTATCAGTGTACTGTTTCGGACGCTAACGGCTGCACCGCGGTTCAAAGTGTGAGTGTCAGCGAGCCCACGCCGGTGGTCCCGCAGATCATTTCCGATGTGCCTTGTGCCGGGGGCAGTACATACCTCACGGCCAGTGCAACCGGCGGAAGCGGATCATATACATACTCCTGGTCTCCTTCAACAGGGCTTTCTTCCGTATCAATTTCCGATCCCGTAGCATCCCCGGCAGCGCTCACGACCTATACCGTGGTTGTGACGGATGCCAACGGTTGTGTCTCGCCGCCCGATACCGTCAATGTAAATCCTAGTATTGCCCTTACAGTGAATGCAGCGGGAACAGGACCTGTTTGCCCCGGAGATACTGTTTACCTATCTGCGACCGGTGCAAACGGTAACGGCGGGCCTTACTCGTTCCAATGGTCCGACCAAAATGGCATTACGATTTCCGCCAATGCGAACGTGATTGTCACTCCTTTTTTCAGCACTTCCTATTTCGTAACCGTTTCGGACGGTTGTTCCTCACCGCAGACGGATTCCGTAGATATCTTGGTGCACATTCCCCCTGACCCTATTGTGTCCAGCACTCCTGCTGAAGGTTGCGCCCCACTTTGTGTGACTTTCAGCAGCGGCTTGGCACCGGGTGCCGCCACATTATTGTGGGATTTCGGCTCTATGCTGGGGGACAGTACCGCGATGGAGCCCACGATCTGCTTTGAGACACCGGGAACTTATGAAGTGGATGTAATCGCCACATCGCCGGAAGGTTGTACCGCTGCTACAGACGCACCGACGAACGTAGTCGTCCATGAAGGACCGACAGCGGATTTCACGATTGATAATTCCACCGGCAATATAAATACTCCTGTTTTCCAATTCCAGGACGCATCCTCCTCGAACGTCGTGCAGTGGATGTGGAATTTCGGGGACGGCACTCCGTTGTTAAATGGAGGTCCGGTTGCCACCCATTCCTATGCGGATGCGGCAGCATCCAACGAATTCCATTCGTTTGTCGCGACATTGTTAGTGACCACGCGTTTCGGTTGCGTAGATACCGTTTCCCGCCCCATCCGTCTTGAACCCGTATTTGAATTCTTCATTCCTAACGCATTCACTCCTAACGGGGATGATGCCAATTCTACTTTCTACGGAAAAGGTATCGGCATTAAAGAGTACGAAATGTGGATTTTCGATCGTTGGGGTCTGGAAATTTTCCATTGTGAACAAAACGGGTCTAATGTCCCGTGGGATTATCACGGACAGGAAGGAATGTCTTCTAACTGCCGTTGGGACGGACGTGTGGAGGGAAGGCCTGTGCAGCAGGATGTTTATGTTTGGAAGGTCCGTTTGACAGACGTTTTCGGGGTCCGTCACGATTATATCGGACGAGTCACGGCGCTTTACTGAAAACAGGGCCTATACCCCCTTTTTCATGGTTAAATTCGGGCCTTTCTACTGAACCATCAGCAGGATTTTTTGTTTTTCCTGTAATTCCGTGCTTACATCTCGATTTCATCCTTATTCCTTTTTTGGGCAGGTGTAATTGGGTAACTTGCCTTCATCTCAGCCGACCGTCAACAGTGGGTATTTCACACCTTGTTTCAAGGTTTTTTCAGGCATGTTTCATTACATGTCTTGTACTGTATTTCTCCTCGGGATCGGCTTTCGGTCAGTCCTTGAGCGGACCTTCACCTTCTTCGACCAACCAAGATCTTCCTTACAGCGAAGAGCTACCCCTTCCTGAAGCTGTCCAAAAGGTGCTTCATGCCCAGGAAGATTCCCTGCGCGCATTGGGCTATCAGGTCAACGATCACGGACTTCGGGTCTCCCAGCGTCCGACTTCGACTTCGGCTGCCTGCGGTACATGTTATGACATGGGCGTGGAGAACGGTTGGGGATATTGGCAGTCATTTCCCGGAACATTCGGTCCGCTGAGCAATCCGGTGCTGACCTTCAGCGCTCTCGGCAATACGCCGGCCACACCCCGGTTCACCATCACCAGCGGATCCAATATCGACCGATATTCGCCGGGTGCACCGGGAACGCCAACCTTGCCGGTTGTCGCTCCCGGATTCGGCCAGCATTCGATTCTTTTGGGACAGGCAGAAACCGATGGGATAGGGGGGAACTGCTCTCAGAGCACTCAGGGGAATCCGGGTCCGGGTTGTGCCGAGCGTCTGAAATTCTGTTTCACCGTCGGACCGAACGATACGAATTTCATCTATGCGTATGCTTTTGTGATCGAGGATCCCGGGCATGGTCCGGGAGAGGAGCCTTTCATATCCTTTACGATGCTGGATGCGACCGGCGACACGGTCTCTTGCGCTTACCAGCGATATGAGGCGGACCAGGCTGATCCCAGGCAATATCTGGCCGGCAGGACGCGTACGAATTCACAGGGCACCATCACCCAAGCCACCTACAAGCCGTGGACGATTGCCGGTGTGAATCTGACGAACTATATCGGTCAGACCCTTACCGTGGTCATCACCAATGCCGATTGTGCGCGAGGCGGGCACTTCGCCCATTCTTACTGGGATTTCAAATGCGGAAATGCGGATGCCATCGTAGTGCCGAACTGTATATACAATTCAGCTGACACGTTGACGGGTCCGCCATCTACCGATCCGGTATCCGATCCTTACAGTTACACATGGTTCAAGAACAACACGCCGAATCCCGTAGGTAATACCCAGACCATTTATCCGTTGTCGCAAAACGGGGATACCTTCACGGTGAGAGTCAGTAATCTGGCAGGTTGTTCCTGGTATGCCCGGTTCGTTCCGCAGCATGATTCCGTCAAGGCTGATTTCCTTCCTCAGACCCATTGCGGGTACGCGACCTTCATTAACCAGAGCTTTTCGCCTTTCGTCAACGATACCATTTTCTCCTGGACATGGACCTTCAGCGGCGGAACACCGGCTACAGGTACCGGACAGTTCCCCGGAAATATCTATTTCCCACCGGGGGATCACCTGGTCACACTAATTTCCGGAAGCCGTACTCCCGGTTGTATGGATACCGTACAGCGTATGGTCAATGTGCCGCATGACCCGGTAGCTGATTTCTCAGCACCTGCGTTATGTGCAAAATCCGATCTTACTTTCACTAATCTTTCGAGTTGCGAGCTCGATGATACGCTGTCTGCATATTCATGGAGCTTCCCCGGTGCGTCGCCATCGGTTTCAACCGATTCGATTCCGACCATCCTGTACACTGCAGGCGGCTCTTATCCGGTCACACTGGTCGCCACCACACTGGATGGCTGCAGCGACACGGTCCAGAAGAATGTACAGGTGCTCCAGCGACCTGCTGCCGCATTCAACGCTTTCACTGTTTGTGAGGGCTATCCGTTGCCGCTTAACAATACCACGGTGCTGGCCGGTCCGTATCAACCGATGACGTACGACTGGTCAGTCCAGAACGCCACTCCTTCTGTTTCGACCGACTCTTCCCTGATGGTCACCTTCAATTCAGCCGGTCCTGCCCTGATTACGCTCATCGCAACCACGCCGGAGGGTTGCTCGGATACGACACAGGCGTTGTTGAATGTGAACATCACTCCGGATGCATCTTTCACTGCCGACCCGATCTGTGAAGGGGATACCCTCCGTCCGGTGAACCTTACCACGATTGATTCCGGCGCAACCGTGACCGGATATCAATGGTTTTTCACAGGTGGTGATGTCGATACATCTTCCGCTTTCGAGCCTGCAGTATCCTACGCCCTTCCCGGCAGTTTTCCTGTAACTATGATTGCGACGAGTTCGGCCGGCTGTGTCGATACCGCCTCCCTTACAGCAGAAGTGAATGCAAGACCTGTAGCATACTTCGTCCTTTCCGATGCATGTCACGGAGAACCGGTTACGATCAATGACAGTTCTTTTGTTCCGGGCAGTAATGCGGCTTTAAGCTATTCATGGTCGGCTCCGGATGGACAGTTCAGCTCAACTTCGGTGCCGGAGCCGGACATCCAGTTTGCAGACCCCGGTGTTCATCCGGTTACTTTGCTGGTTACATCCGCTACCGGTTGTGCGGATACGTTGCAACAGATTGCCAATGTAAATTCATTGCCCGGTGCTGCTTTCTCCTTTCCTCCTGTCTGTCTCGGACAGCCTGCAACCATAGTTAACCAGACATCCGACAACGGAAATTCCCAGATTGCGTATCAGTGGTTCGTATCCGGTGGTTCCATAGATTTTCCCAATGCCATCGAGCCGGTTTTGATTTTCAGCGATACCGGACAACACAGTGTTGAGCTCATCGCAGTCACCGGCAGCGGTTGTTCGGATACACTCAGCCAGTCCGTAACCGTCTATAGGCCGCCCATTGCCGCAGTCAGTAACGGGGATTCGGCTTGTGTGCCGGTATGCCATGCCTTTTCGGACCTTTCTCAAGAGGGAGACGGTTCTATCAACCAGTGGCAGTGGAGTTTTCCGGGCGGAGAACCTGCTTCGTTTTCCGGTCGGGTTCCGCCTGAAATCTGCTATAATGTTCCGGGATCTTACGATGTCCTTCTTGAAGTTGTGAGTTCGACGGGCTGCAGTTCAACGCGTCTTGTCGACCGAGCTATCAACGGCTATTCCGTCCCGACAGCGGGATTCAATGTCACAGGGGAATACAGCGGCACTTCATCGCCGGTTTTCAACTTTGCAGACAGTTCTTCCTCCGATGTTGTGCTTTGGTCCTGGGATTTCGGGGACGGAAGCCTGTTGACTTCTTCATCGCCCGATCAGACCCATTCTTACTCGTCGGCTGTTCCGGATAATGATTTCTATCGCTTCCTTATAACCCTTGCCGTAACAACGCGGTATGGTTGTGTAGATACCGTTTACAAGACGATCGATATCCGTCCTGAATTCACCTTTTATGCGCCGAATGCTTTCACACCGAATGGCGACGGAGAAAATCAGGAGTTCTTCGCCAAAGGTGTCGGCATCGTGCGTTATGCTATCCGGATTTTCGATCGTTGGGGTCTACAACTGTGGAATTGCGAGCAGGAAGGGGATAATGTTCCGTGGGATGCATTCGGAAACGACGGTATGCCGGGTTCTTGCCGTTGGGACGGTACCTATCAAGGCAGTCCGGTTGAAGCGGACGTATATGTCTGGCAGGTGGAATTGACTGATGTTTTCGGCAGTGAACACTTGTACAACGGTAAGGTGACTGTCACCTATTGATTTTCAGGCATTTTCCTTCAATCAGGCAACTAATCCGTCCTTCGTACGTAGAAGGACGACAGGCCTTTTTCTGCTGTTTTTTATAGTAGATTCAGGGCTGAAAATGCCACCGGTCGCTGTTTTTCGGCCCCATGAAAAGCTGCTGCAAATATTGTTTGACGGTTCTCCTGTCTTTCGTCCTTTTATTGCCTTTTGGAGCCTTTTCGCAGACACTCATCATGAACGAGGTGTCCAATGGCCCGACAGGTAATCAGGAGTATGTGGAGTTCGTGGTTGTCAGCGATGCGGTCACGTATGACTGCAACAGTCCGGTGCCTCCATGCATCGATATACGGGGATGGATTTTCGACGATAACAGCGGGTATCACGGTAATGACGGAATCGCACAGGGCGCCGTCCGTTTTTCCCAGGATCCGATATGGTCTTGCGTTCCGCTGGGAACGATCATTGTTTTGTATAACAACGGCGACAGGAATCCTGCGCTACCGGCGGATGATTTATCACTTACCGACGGTAATTGCTCGGTCGTCGCACCCCTGAACAGCACGTTGTTCGAGTCGAATATCACCACACCGGGAGCGGTTGCATGCTCTTATCCGGCAACCGGGTGGACACCGGGCGGCAATTGGAACAACACAGTCCTCGCTAATATCGGCGACTGTGCTCGCATTGTGAACCTTGCCGGCTGCGAGGTGTTTTCCGTATGTTATGGCGGAGACACGTTGAATAATCTGATTTATTTCAGCGGGACAGGCGGCCAGCGGGTGTTCTATTTCAACGACTCCGATCCCACACTGCAGAGTAACTGGACATCCGGCAGCGCTTCACCTTCTCCCGGCGACCAGACACCCGGCGCACCGAACAATGCCGCTAACGCGACATTCATCGCACAGTTCAATAACAACTGCACACCGATCACACCGATTATCGTGACCGCCTCCTCCACATCCTCGGGCTGTCTTTGCGACGGTACCGCTACTGCAGCAGCGACAGGGTCGATACCGGATTACTCCTATTCCTGGTACGACTCCTCTTTTCAGCCCATCGGACAGGATTCTGCAGTGGCTACCGGGCTTTGTGCGGGAACCTATCATGTGATAGCTACTTCACACATCAATTGTCCCGATACTGCTTCGGTAACCATTGTACCCGGAGGTTCGGTAAGTCTCAGCGTCCCGCCAGTCAACGTTTGCTCCGGAGGAACCGCTACACTGACAGCTATTCCCTCGGATCCGGGAGGTCAGTTCTCATGGTCTTTTGCAGGAGCCTCCGGTTCCTCAGTGACATTCACCCCGATCACCACGACCACCTATTCCTGCACCTACACGCTCGGCTCGTGCTCTACCACCGCGTTTTCCACCGTCACCGTTAATCCGATGCCCGCGATTACACTTGCTCCTGCAACTTCGTGTGCCGGAACAGCTGTTCAGCTTGTTCCCTCTGTATCGCTACAGGGTGGTAATTACAGCTGGTCCCCCGGAGGACAAACGACTCCTACAATTACCGTCAATCCTGTATCC
This sequence comes from Bacteroidota bacterium, assembly GCA_046052345.1. GTDB lineage: Bacteria > Bacteroidota > Bacteroidia > AKYH767-A > 2013-40CM-41-45 > Pollutiaquabacter. The sequence goes on from JBJOMN010000003.1 coordinate 105,843, forward strand.
ACCACGAATTATACGGTCACTTATGATTTGAACGGATGTTCCGCCACCACTCTGGCTGCTGTCACCGTAAGGGCATTACCGCAATTGACGCTCGCCGGCGCTTCCGTATGCAGCGGTTCATCCGCCACCCTTTCCGCAAACGCTTCACCTTCGGGAGGAACATATCTGTGGCAGCCGGGAGGACAGACAACATCGTCCGTAACAGTCACTCCTGCCTCCACTTCTGCTTATACCGTCACCTATACCGAGAGCGGTTGCAGTACTTCCTCCGCCTCAACAGTTACCGTAGTTCCGTTGCCTTCGGTTGCAGTAAACGGCTCTTCTGTTTGTCCGGGACAGACAGCGAATCTTTCCGCTTCGGGCGCTTCTTCGTATGTCTGGAGCACCGGTGCGACCACCTCTTCCATTTCAGTCGCACCTGCTGCGACCACGGTTTATACAGTCACGGGTACTGCCAACGGCTGTGTGAATTCCGCTACCGCAACAGTGACGCTGCTTGCGCCTCCTGTCGTATCCGTATCCCCGTTGACAATCTGTCCGGGCGCTTCCGGTACACTAACCGCTACCGGTGCAACCTCCTACCTTTGGAATAACGGCGCTACATCGTCCTCTATCACCGTAACTCCAGCGTCCAGCACTGCCTATACGGTCATCGGGTATGACGGAAACTGTTATGACACCGCTACTGCGACGGTCACGGTAGGGGCTTCCCTCATCGTATCTGCCAACAGTGCCAGCATATGTCCCGGTCAAAGCGCTACGCTGACCGCGACCGGTGCGTCTTCCTACACGTGGAGCAACGGAATGACCACTGCGTCGATCACCGTCTCCCCGGCAGCAAGTGCTTCCTACACGGTCACCGGTTTCTCGGGCGCATGTTCAGCCAGTGGTATAACCACGGTGACAGTAAATTCGCCGCCGGTTCTTTCCGTGAATGACTTCACCATTTGTCCTGGTCAGCCGGCAGTATTGTCCGCTTCAGGAGCAGCAGGATATGCCTGGAGCAACGGCGCCACTTCCGCTTCTGTCAGCGTTCAGCCTGCGTCTACGACCACCTATACGGTTACCGGTACAGGTGCCACAGGATGTACGGCAACCGCTACAGCTACTGCATTCGTGTTGCCTGCTCCGGTCGTGACGGTCGCCGATGATACGATTTGTTCAGGTCAGGCTGCATCGCTGACAGCTGTCGGTGCTACAAGTTATCTTTGGAGCAACGGAGCTACGACGGCGACGATAAACGTTTCTCCCGCTTCCACCGCATCCTATACTGTCATAGGGACATCCGGAGGATGCACTGATACGGCATCAGGCAGAGTGACTGTAAGCGCTCCTCCGGTTGTCTCGGTTAACTCTGCCAACGTATGTAACGGCCAGTCCGCCACCTTGACTGCGTCCGGTGCCGCCGCTTATTTGTGGAGCAGCGGATCGACAGGTGCCTCATTAACGGTAAGTCCGACGCAGACGACATCTTATTCTGTGACCGGAACGACTTCCGGATGCTCTGCGACCACCGTCTCCACCGTCTCCGTCCTTCCATCGCCCACCATTACCGTCTCACAAGCTACGGTCTGTGAAGGACAATCAGCGACAGTCACGGCTTCCGGTGCGTCTTCATATTCATGGAATACAGGTTCCACCGGCACATCGCTAACTGTTGCCCCCTCCGTGACCACCGTCTATACCGTAACTGGTACAACGGCGGGCTGTTCTTCTACGGCCACCTCTACGGTCACGGTCAACCCGCTGCCTGTTTTACAGGTGAATTCTCCTGTCATATGTCCGGGATCAACGGCCGTTATCAGTGTTTCCGGAGCTGCGTCGTACCAATGGTCCAACGGCTTCACGGGAAACACGATCAGCGTAACACCGGCAGTAACTTCCGGTTATACAGTCACCGGTACTACCGGCGGGTGCTCGACCTATGCCGTAGCTACCGTAACGGTGAGCAACCTCCTGAGTGTTGATGCTGGGGAAAGGGATACTGTGTGTTACGGGGCTTCGATACAGTTGTCCGCTTCACCGGCGCTTCCCGGCTGCACTTACTCGTGGACGCCCTCTGCAGGATTGAGTTCTGTTTCGGTATCTAACCCTACAGCCAATCCACTGTCGACGACCGTCTATGTGGTAACGGTGGTCGATGCGAACGGCTGCTCCGGAACGGACTGGGTCATTGTCGAAGTCGATTCCGGTTTTTCTGTTTCCGCTACTGCGGTCAGCGAGCGTTGTGCAGGCAGCAGTGATGGTCAGATCAATCTGACTCAGTCTTACGGCATACCCCCCTTCAGCTATGCGTGGAGTAACGGAGCCACTTCGAGTTCTGTTTCCGGACTTCCTGCAGGGAGTTATTCGGTCACTGTGGCTGATCTGGCCGGCTGCACAGCCACTGCTTCTGTAAATGTTTCTTCGCCGGCTGTACTGTCCTTTTCGCCGGGAAATTTCACGGATGTTACTTGTAACGGTTCGTGTGACGGTATGGCCGCAGTCTCTGCAACCGGTGGCACCGGTTCGTATGTTTATTCATGGCCTTCCTTTCCGCTTCAATCCGGACCTTCGCTTACAGGCATTTGCGAAGGATCCTATCAGTGCACTGTCACGGACGCCAACGGGTGTACTGCATCTCTTTCCTTCACGATCGTATCGCCGCCTCCCTTTTCGCCGGATTCTGTCGTATCAAGCACTCCTTGTAATGGCGGCAGTACCAACTTGCAGGTCATTGCCGGCGGCATAGCCGGAGCTCAGTTCATATGGACCCCTGCAACCGGATTGTCAGATTCTTCTGTTTTCAATCCTGTTGCGAGCCCCTCGACAGCCACGACCTATACCGTAACAGTTGTCGATGCGAACGGATGCCAGTCCGCTCCGGTCACTGTGAATGTACCGGCTGTCTCTTCTATACCGATTGTAACTTCGATAACGGGCGATTCGGTAATCTGTTCCGGAGAATCCGTCGTGCTGTCGGCAACGGCCACAGCCGGCAATGGCGGTCCTTATACATTTTCCTGGATTCCGGCGATCGGACTTTCGGACCCTTCCGTTCCCAATCCTGTTTCCACTCCTGACTCGACCGTCACCTATACGGTGACCGTATCAGACGGATGCACGGTGCCGCAGTCGGTTTCGTTCACCCTGAACGTTCTATCAGTGCCTGTGCCGGCTCTTTCAGTCGGAAATTCTTCGGGGTGTGTACCGCTTTGTGTGTCATTCAGCGCGGCGGTGAATACCGGAATGTCCTACTCATGGGACTTCGGAGATGGCGGTACTTCGACAAATGGTCCTCAGCAATCCCACTGCTATTCAGTGCCGGGATTGTATGACATCGGCCTGACTGTTTCCACTCCTCAGGGTTGTAGCAGCGACACCTCGCTGCCCGGACTGATCTCCGTCTCCTTACCCCCGGATGCCGGTTTTTCAGTCTCCTCAAGCGAGGTCACAGTTATTTCTCCTTCGGTTGATTTTACAGACCGTTCAACAGGAAATCCGGTTCAATGGCAATGGGATTTCGGAGACGGGACATTCTCGAGTGACCAGAATCCGAGTCATACCTTTTTCTCCGATACCGCCGGAGTATACGAAGTACAGCTGATGGTCGCCAATTTTTCCGGCTGCACAGATACTGTTTCACTTTACGTGGAGGTTCGTGCCGAAATGAGTTTTTATATGCCGAATTGCTTTACACCTAACGGAGACGGTACCAATGAGGTTTTTTCGGCCTATGGAAGGGGGATCAAGGAGTACCATCTGATGATTTTCGACAGATGGGGTGACCTGATCTGGCAAACACAAGATATACAGGAAGGCTGGAACGGTATCGCAAACGACGGCGTGCTCATGTCCCAACAGGATGCTTTCGACTGGAAAGTCATACTGACGGATGTTAACGACCGTCAAAGGATATATCTTGGACGGGTATCCATTGTCAAATGAGCATATTTTGCCCAATAAAAAAGGCGGCCGGAGCCGCCTTTTCTGTTTTCTGAATATTTCAATGACCTGCGGCCATCTGCTGGTCGTAATCCAGGCCTTGAGAACGGAGGACTTTACCGGTGCGTAGCGCATGCCATGTCATATATGCAAAGCAGAGCATCGGCAGCAGGTAGGAGAAATGCGTGAAAGACATCCCTGCGATGCCTCCCGGATTCAATTTATCAAGATCACAGACGACGCCTTGTGCGGGTGGGATGATGGCTCCGCCAAGTATCATCATGATGAGGAAAGAAGATCCCTGGCTGGTGTATTTTCCAAGACCTGTGACCGCCAGTGCGAAGATGCAGGGCCACATGACCGAGCAGCATAATCCGCCGCTGATGAAAGCGAAAGTGCTTAAAGCTCCGGTAGTCAGCAAGCCGATCAGCATGGCTACTGTTCCCAAAGCAGCCATGGTCATCAGCATCTTCGCAGGACGCTCGTTTGCATACAGGAAGGCGCCCACAAGGACGAGCACGCAAAGTACGTAGATATAAAGATTGCTTACGTCATTCCCTCTGAGCGTATTCACGCCAAGGATAACGCCGAAAGCCAGCAGGGGTACAAGTACAGTGGCGATTTTTTTTGTCGAACCTGAAAGGTTGAAGACGGATACTGCGCCGGTCCACCGGCCGATCATGAGACTGCCCCAGTAGAGGGAAATGAACTGGGAGATGAATTTCTCATCCAGTCCGCCGAACTCGGGTTGCTTCAACAGTGCACCCATGTTACTTTGGATGGTCACTTCCATGCCTACGTAAACGAAGATGGCGATCATTCCAAGGACCAGCTGCGGATATTGCATGGCTCCCCAGCCTTCCTTGTTTTTCTCAGCCGAAGACATGGCATTGAATAGTAAGCCCAGGATGACCACCAGCGAACCTATCACGAGGTACATTCTGTTCTCGTCGCTTACCATGTCATTGAAGAAGAGAAGAATCACCGTGGGGATTGAAATAAGCAGCAGGGTGGTGGTCGCCTTGGAGCTTTTTTCCATATGTTCCTCCTGCCGGATCTTCGGAAGATTCTTGTTGAGCAGGAAAAACAGAGCTACGAAGAGGAATAAACCGGCCAGCAGCAGATACAGTGTCTGTATTGACTGAATAGTGGCTGCTCCACCGTTGTTCAGGTCGCCGAAGAGGATGTAGCTTACTGCCAGCGGACCTAGCAGTGTTCCCAGCGAGTTCACTCCGCCGGCGAGATTCAGACGGTGGGCGCCGGTCGCAGGCGATCCCAGGGCGATGGCGAAGGGTTGAGCAGCGGTTTGTTGAAGCGAGAAGCCCAGGGCGATGAGGAAGAAGGCGCCCAGCACCATGGCGAAGGTAGCTCCGGCGGATACCGAAACGAAGGCAAGCGACAAGGCGCCGACCACCGACATCATAAGACCGAAGATGATACCGTTCTTGTACCCGATACGGTTGAGGATGTCAAGACCGGAGGCTGATGAGACGAGGTAGAGCAGGAGGGACCCGAAGAAATAGGCTCCGTAAAATGATGTGTCTATCAGCTGTGACTGGAACTGATTCAGCTGGAAATGGGTCTTGCAAAAAGGGATGAAGATGCCGTTCGAAGCGGCGACGAATCCCCAGAAGAAGAACACGGTCACCAGTGTCGGCAGTGCGCCTTTACTGTAATTGTTTTGGGTTGAGCTCATAGGCGGATGTTGGATGTTCAGGTTTCAGGGATAAATGTAATAATATCATTCAACCATCGTCCTTCGGGTCCGGATCCTTTTTCGAACGTATTGTCCGATACTTCTTCCCTGTTCAAGGCTGACATCCAGCGTAGGAAGGAAATGGATTCCTCCGTAATAACGGCTTTTTGATGCCTGGGATGCTGCGGACCGGAACGAATCGAATGTCTGTTTCGGAAGGTCATTGAGAACTTCCAGGGTGTCCGTGAAGCGGAATCCGTCTCCGAAGAGGGAAGTGAGCACTTCCGCGGATGCTCCTGAAATCACACTGTGTCCGCTGGTGTATTCCGGGAAGGGAGGAGTCTGTATGAACGGTTTCCAGCGTTCGTCGATGAGGCGGTTGATGGCTGTCACCGGACGGATATATTCCGAACGGTACTTTTCGTCCCAGCAGGAAATGAATCCGTCAAAGACAGCGGTACTGACCAACAGGTAAGCTTCAGCGGACCGAATCATGTCGGCATCCGTTTGCTGCAAGGCAATGGAAGTGATACCGATCCAGTGACCGCCCGGAGTCACCTTCTTGATGGCGAAGGTGAAGTGCCCCTGGTGAACCGTTGTGAACGGATTGTCGTCCCAATATCGCGCGGTATCGTAGGCCTCTTTTACCAGCTGACCGGTTGAATACACATCCTTCAACGCTTTCATGAATGCGGAACCTGCTGTGGTGTCATAAGGAATAGGCCTGACGGGCATGAATTGTGAGGCCGAGTCGAGGGAAAGCGGCCGGATGCGGTTCCAGTAGGGTTCCAGGCCCTCCGCATAATCGGGCGGAGTGGGGAGCCAATTAGGGGCCTGGCCTTTGTACTTGTAACGAGGGAAAGTGCGTGTCTGGATATAATTATCTTTTTTCGCCCAGCGGATAATCCTTGCCGAAATGCGGTTTCCGAATTCGACGGAGTTGGCAATCACCGAGTCTGGTATACCCGCCTTACGTATTTCTTCTTCTGTTCCGTCCCAACCTTCCTCCATGTCCGCTTCACTGAACACCAGTGTCCGGCCGGTTGCATAGAAGGCCCGTAAACCTGCAATGTGGTAATCGATGGCCCTGTCAGGATAGGGTGCAGGCATTGAATCCAGACCGTGAAGTTGCGGAGCTACGGATACGAATTCCTTATGGGCGAGACGGATGCCCTCGTAGGCGGCAAGATTGGAATAAGCATAGATACGAGAGGCAATGGGAGGAGAAAAGATGTCATGCAGGATCACTGCGGACAACTGTCCGTTGGCTTCCATCAGCCATCGGTATCCTTCGATGGTTTTACCACGGGTAGCAGAGCCATTGCCTGCTGCTGAAAGGCGTCCCGCTGCAAGCAGCAT
>JBJOMN010000004.1:0-15677 GCA_046052345.1 Bacteroidota bacterium
CGTGGTCCGGATGACGGTCAGAAGGCGTGTTGCAAAGCACGACTTCAGGACGGTATTTACGGATGATCTTGGCTACTGCAAGACGGTGTGCTTCATCATCGGAAAAAAAACAGTCCCGGAAGCCGAGGTTTTCCCGGATATGGATTCCCATTACGGCGCTGGCTTCCTGCACCTCCTTGGTGCGAAGTTCTTTGCTGCCGCGCGTACCCATTTCTCCCCCTGTAAGATCTACAATACCGACCTTGCGACCCTTTTTAATCTCCAGGATCAGCGTGCCCGAGCAGGTCAATTCCACGTCATCGGGATGGGCGGCAAATGCCAGAATATCGAGTTTCATGATAGTTTCCAGATGGAAGCAAAGGTAGAAAAGTAGGCCCTTATAAGGGCAGTCCACCCCAAACTTCCTACCTTCGTGACAAGCCACTGGGCCATATGAATATATCGTTTCACGGAGCCGCCCGCACTGTAACAGGAAGCAAACATCTTTTGTCCCTGGACAACGGCAAGCGAATTCTGCTCGACTGCGGCCTTTTCCAAGGCCACGGTGCCAACACGGATCCCATGAACCGTCACCTGGGTTTCGACCCGGTTTCCGTCGATTTCGTGTTGCTGACCCACGCACACATCGACCATTCAGGCAGTCTTCCGCTGCTGGTGAAACAGGGATTTCAAGGTCCGATCTATTGTACCCCTGCTACACGTGATCTGGCGGCCATCATGCTTGCGGACACCGCTCATATCCAGGAGAACGACATTAATTATCTGAATGAGAAGCGCAGGAAGCGGAATCTCGCACCTTTGAAACCGTTGTATACCATCAAAGATGTTGAAAAGGCAATGAGCCTTTTCTATACCGTTCCTTACCGGACTCCTTACAACATACAAGAGGGAATCAGCATCGAATTTTTCGATTCCGGACATATCCTAGGTTCCGCCGGTATCCACCTCACGGTCACCACTTCGGAAAAATCCACCCGAATCTTCTTTACCGGCGATATCGGCAGAAGCTCCGACAAGATCCTGCGCAACCCGGAACCATTTCCGCAGGCCGAGGTACTGATTTGCGAATCCACGTATGGGAACCGCAGTCATCTGGGTGTTGCATCCTCCGACCGTCAACTCCTTGAAGTATTGATGAGGACTTTCGAACGGGGCGGACGTGTCATCATTCCTGCATTCAGTCTGGGACGTACGCAGGAGCTGGTCTATTCCCTCAACAATCTTAAGAACAACGGCCACCTGCCGCCGGTGAAAGTCTACGTGGACAGTCCGCTTTCCGTGAACGCCACTGCCATCATGCGTGCCCATCCGGAGTGCTTCAACGAAGAGATGCTTTCCGCGATGAGGGACGACCCGGATCCTTTCGGCTTCGACAATCTGGTCTATATCCGTCAGGTACAGGACTCCATCCGTCTGAACGAACTGCGGGAACCTGCAGTTATCATTTCTGCTTCGGGCATGGCGGAAGCAGGGCGGGTCAAGCACCACATACGCAACGCCATCGAGGACGAAAGGAATACGATTCTCATGGTCGGATATTGCACTCCGGACAGTCTGGGAGGAAGGCTGGCTGCAGGAGCCGAAGCCGTATCGATATTCGGAAAAGAATTCAAGGTGAAGGCTGAAATAGCGCAGATCCATTCCTTTTCCGCGCATGCCGATTACACGGAAATGCTGGACTATCTTTCCTGCCAGGATCCTTCGAAGGTCCGCCAGGTATTCCTGGTCCACGGCGAATACGATGTGCAGGTCGAATGGAGGGAAAAACTGCAGAAGAAAGGTTTCACTAACATCGAGATTCCGGAGGCGGACAGTACCTGGGACCTCCTTTGAACCGCACACTGAAAGACTTTGGATATCCGGCAACTACGGGCTTTGGTGCAAAAGGAATTCCTCCTGGAGTGGAGGCAGCGCTCCGTGCTGGGCAGCATGCTGCTGTATGTCGTATCCACCGTATTCATCTGCTACCTGGCGGTCAGGCAGATCGTCGACCTGCCGACCTGGAATGCTTTGTTCTGGATCATCCAGGTTTTCATCTGCGTCAATGCGATCGCGAAAAGCTTCCTGCAGGAAAGTCGCGGCAGGATGCTCTATTACTACACCATCGTCGATCCCGGTTCGATGATAGTTGCGAAAACCCTCTATGGGTTAGCCCTCATGACGGTACTTTCGGCCATCAACTTAACGGTTTATTCGCTGCTGATCGGCAATCCGGTGCAAGACGGACTCATGTTCGCGGTAGCCGTTTTGTTAGGGGGCTTGGGGTTCGCCGCAGTCATCACGATGGTATCCGCCATCGCGGCGAAAGCGTCAGCCCAGGCGGGATTGGTCTCCATTCTGGGATTCCCTGTCCTGATCCCCTTGCTGATGACGACCATCCGCTTTTCCAAATGCGCCATGGACGGACTCGGCTGGGCCGTAGCCGGCAAATTCGCATGGCTTCTGCTCGCCTTGAATCTGATGACCGGGGCGCTCGCATACCTCCTATTTCCGTACCTTTGGAGGGACTGAACCATGAGGGAAAAAAGATTTGAAATAGCGGGACTTGCCTGGTGGAAATGGCTGTGCATGATCCTTCTATCGTACACCGTCTGGGAGGGTTTTTTCATTGAAGTTCCACGGCTACCGATCCTGCACGAGACTATCCGCAACCTCTTCTTCCACGTGACGATGTGGTTCGGCATGATCATCCTGATGATCGCATCCATCTTTTTCGGCATCCGCTTCCTGCGTCAGAACGATCATAAGGACGACGTTCGGGCATCATCCTGCATCCATACCGGCATGCTGTTCGGCATCATCGGACTTGTAACCGGAAGCCTGTGGGCCCGCTTCACCTGGGGCGCCTGGTGGGTGAACGATGCGAAACTGAACGGCGCCGCAGCATCCATGCTGGTCTATTTCGCCTACCTCGTTTTGCGGGGCTCCGTGGACGACGAGCAGAAGAGAGCCCGTATCGCAGCGGTCTACAGCATCTTCTCCTTTACACTGATGCTGGTTTTCATCATGATATTGCCGCGTCTGACCGACTCCCTACACCCCGGAAACGGAGGCAATCCGGCATTTTCTCAGTACGATCTTGACAGTCGCATGCGTACGGTCTTCTACCCCGCAGTGATCGGCTGGACCCTTCTGGGAGCCTGGATCACGGAAATTGATATACGCCGCAGGATACTTCACCTTAACATGGCCAACTCGCGATAAGAAATGAAAGACATCCGTCCCTCAAGAATCCAAATGACGCTCGCAGCGGTGGTGATCGCGTGTTCGTCCGCAGCAGCTCAGGATGTGGAAATGGCCGACGCCATGCGCTCAGACGGTAAGATATTTGTCGTCGTGGGCGTGGTCCTTGTCCTCTTGTTCGGAGTTTTCGCATATCTCATCTCCATCGACCGAAAACTACGGCGGATGGAAAAAGGAAGTTGAAGCGATTTCAATCCAATACAGACATCATCATCGATGAAAAGGTCCCATATCCTCGCCATAGTACTGATTGCTGCAGCGGTAGCCGTGATCCTTTCCACACTCTCCGATTCCAGCACATATGCGACTTTCTCAGTAGCCGACGAGAGCCCTTCCAGGACCTTCCATGTGGTAGGTAAACTGGACCGGGAAAAGCCGCAGGTGTATGATCCCGTCTCCAATGCCAACCTGTTCACTTTCTATATGATCGATAACGAAGGAAAGGAACGTCAGGTGCTCCTGAATCAGGCGAAACCGCAGGACTTCGACAAGTCGGAGCAGATCGTCGTGGTAGGCAAATCACAGGGCGAGCAATTCATCGCTTCCCAGATCCTGATGAAATGTCCTTCAAAGTATAATAATCCAAAGGACCAGAACCCGCAAAACATGATGAAGCAAGGCTGAAGCCGGGCTTTTCTCAGGTATGGACATCCAATATATCGGCGAACAACTCCTATGGGGTAAAATCGGCCACTTCCTGGTCGTACTCTCGTTCACGGCTTCACTCTTCGCAACGGCCGCCTATCTTCTCGCCCATCTCAAGTCGGACGATAGCTGGAAAAGGCTGGCCCGTAAGTCCTTCTACGTACATGCGGCATCCGTCATCGGCATCTTCGGACTGCTGATCTACCTGATCCTCGACCATCGCTTCGAGTATTACTATGTCTGGGAGCACAGCAACACACTGATGCCGCTGCGCTACATCCTGTCCTGCCTGTGGGAGGGCCAGGAAGGCAGTTTTCTTCTCTGGACGTTCTGGCACTGCATGCTCGGCATGCTTCTGATACGCACTGCCGGCGAGTGGGAGAATTCTGTAATGACCATCGTTTCCATCGTGCAGGTTTTCCTTGCATCGATGTTGCTGGGAACGGTAATACTCGGCTACAAACTGGGCAGCAACCCCTTCGTACTGTTACGTCAGCATCCGGATTTCGCGAACCTGCCCTTCATCAAGATGCCGGACTACCTGAGCCGCATGAAGGACGGCAGAGGCCTCAATCCGCTGTTGCAGAATTATTGGATGACCATTCATCCGCCGACACTTTTCCTGGGTTTCGCGTCTACGTTAGTTCCCTTTGCCTTCGCCATGGCGGGACTGATGCGCAGAAAATATGATGCCTGGGTAAAACCCGTTCTTCCCTGGACGTTCTTCAGCATCATGATCCTCGGTACAGGCATCCTGATGGGCGCGGCCTGGGCCTATGAGTCCCTCAGCTTCGGCGGTTTCTGGGCATGGGATCCGGTGGAGAACGCATCGCTGGTCCCATGGATGACAGTGGCCGCTTTGGGGCACGTTCTACTCATTTACCGTCACCGCGGACGGTCGCTGTGGTCCGCTTTCGTGCTTGCCACGCTTACCTTCTTCTTCATCCTCTACTCTACTTTCCTTACTCGCAGCGGAATCCTTGGCGAATCCTCGGTCCACGCATTCACCGATCTCGGTATGTCCGGACAACTGCTGGTTTATATGGGCTTCTTCGCCGTCCTTGCTGTCGTTCTGCTGATCAGGAGACGGAAGGAAATCCCTACTGTCAAGGAAGAGGAACACATCACCTCCCGGGAATTCTGGATGTTCATCGGCGTACTGGTCCTGGTACTGGGAAGTCTGCAGATCACCTTCACAACTTCCCTGCCGGTCATCAATAAGATTTTTGGAAGCAAGCTGGCTCCACCAGCCGACCTCATCGACCACTACAACCGGTGGCAGGTCCCTGTTGGCATCTTCGTATGTCTGCTGATCGGCACCACCCAGTATCTCCGGTACAAGGAGAATTCTCCGAAGGAAATCGCAAGAAGGCTGGCACTGCCGTTCCTTGCCGGTTCGGTCATCACCGGACTTTCCGTATTGATCCTCGGACAATTCCGCATTCACTACTACATCCTTTTATTCGCCTCCGTCTTCGCAGTGGCCTGCAACCTTGAGTTCCTGCTCAAGGGCATGAAAAAAGGATTCCGCAAGACGGGATCCAGCGTCGCGCATATCGGCCTTGCGTTGATCCTGATGGGCGCATTGGTTTCCAACGGCAAGCAGGAAGTGATTTCCCGCAACGTAAAGGCTATCGACCTTGGAAAAGATTTCCCGAACAACGAGAACATCATGATCGAATTGGGAACGGATACTCTTCCGATGGGCGATTATCTCGTGACATTCTCCGGAAAAGAAAAAGAAGGCTATCATATCTATTACAACATCGATTACTTCACGGTCGACGAGCGTACGGGGGCCAAAGAAAAAGCTTTTCGCCTTCGACCGTTCGTGCAGCTCAACGAGCGCATGGGAAATGTCGCGGAGCCTGCCACGAAGCACTTCCTGGCCAAGGACATCTATACGCACGTGACCTATGCGGAAACTGAAGGAAGGAAAACGGACACTTCGGAATACCAACCGGCCAAAGAACATGAGCTGGCCATCGGAGACACCTTCTTCACCAGTAACAGCTATGTGATATTACAGGGACTGAAAAAAGACCTGGACAAGGAGCGCTACCATCTGGGCGCGAATGATGTAGCTGTAAGCGCGGTGCTGCTGGTCGAGGACCTCAACAGAACACGGCATACGGTGGAGCCTGTCTTCCTGATCAGGGACCTGTCCATTTACACCCTCCCTGAGACCGTTGATGAGCTCGGTCTGAAATTCGAGTTCGACAAAGTGGACCCGCAGACGGGCAAGATCCGTATCATGCATTCCGAAAAGAAATCCAACAAGAAGGAATTCATCATCATGAAGGCGATCGTCTTTCCCGGAATCAACATCCTCTGGACAGGTTGTCTGCTGATGATCATCGGATCCGTCATGGCTATCCGTCAACGGATCAGTAAAACAGCCCTACCTGTTTCAACCGGCAGCGACGTATGAAAATCGTCCTGATAGGATCCGGGAACATTGCCAGCCATCTGGGCAAGGCGCTTACGGAAAACGGTCACCGTATCCTTCAGGTTTGCGGACGAAACCCCAAGACAACCATTGCACTTGCCCGCCGGCTGAAGGCGGAGCCGGTTGCAGGAATCACCTCCATCAACGATAAAGCGGACGTGTATGTCATCGCGGTACCGGACAGAGAGATCCCTGCCGTGGCCACTGCTTTTCCGTATTCTGAAAAGACGGTCGTTCACACCTCGGGATCCGTAGCACTCGAAGTATTCCCTGTTTCCTTCGCGAACGCAGGCTGTTTCTATCTCTTGCAGACGTTCACCGGCGGCAAAAGCGTAAAGTACCGTGAAGTCCCGGTATGTATAGAGGCTCGTTCGGGAGAAGCGACATCAAGACTTCGGAGACTGGCAAAGACCGTATCCGGCAAAGTGGTCGAGCTGGACTCGGAAAAGAGATTATGGATGCATCTCGCCGCAGTAATCGTAAACAATTTCACCAATCACCTGTTCTATTTGGCCGGCAATATCCTCGAAAGTCAGGGGCTCGAATTCGAACTGCTGCATCCGCTCATCAAGGAAACTGCGCGGAAGGCGACGTCAATGTCTCCTTTGGAAGCCCAGACCGGACCGGCACGGCGAGGAGACACAGAAACCATCCGTAAACACCTGCAACTGCTTGGACAGGGTTCAAGGAGTGCCGACATCTACCGGCTTATTTCGGAAAGCATAGAATCCGTCAGCGGTCCCATCCTCTGACATCAACGAAAAAGCATATGGAAGAAAACTATAAGACCCTGCTTCGAAATGTGAAGGCTTTCGCTTTTGACGTCGACGGAGTCATGACAGACGGAACGTTGGTAGTTTTCCCGGACGGACTTCACCGGATCATGAACATACGGGACGGTTATGCGCTGCACGAAGCCGTAAAGGCGGGCTATCCCGTATTCGTCGTTTCCGGAGGACACTCGGAGGGTGTACACCACCGACTTTCGAAACTTGGAATCCGTGAAGTACATCTGGGCATTACTGACAAGACAGCAACCATGAACCGTCTGCTAGAGTCATATGGCATCTCCTGGGATTCTGTCGCCTACATGGGCGATGATCTTCCCGATTTCGAGGTCATACGTCATGCAGGCCTTCGTGCATGTCCGCAGGATGCCGTGCATGAAATCAAATCCCTCTGCCATTATATTTCTCCCATTACCGGCGGACGCGGCTGTGTACGCGACCTGATCGAGCAAGTGATGAAAGCACAAGGCAGATGGCCCCACCAATTCAGCTCTCCCTCCGCCGACTGATGCTCGCCTATATCCGACTCGTACGACTGCCAAATCTATTGATGATCGCGCTCACCTTCCTGCTGGTGAGGCATTGCATCATCCTGACCGCGTTCCGGGTGGAATCCAATTACACCGGAATTTTTCCCGAACACCTCTCAAATGCACGTTTCCTTCTGCTGTTGGCGGCGACACTGCTGATTGCCGCAGCAGGATACATCGTGAACGACGTATTCGATGTAACCTCCGATGCCGTCAACAGGCCCGGCAGGAACATCTTCGAATATCGCCTTCCTAAAAACGCCGGCTATACCGCCTTCTTCCTGCTGGGGGGAGCCGGCTCGCTAATCGGTTTCCTGGCAGGCCTGAACACAGTACAGCCTGCAATCGCCTTGCTTCCCCTCTTCACTACAGTTTCCCTGTGGATGTATTCCGCATACTATAAGAGAAGACTGCTGACGGGCAACTTTCTGGTCGCTGCCCTTTCAGCCCTTTCAGTCTTGCTTCCGGGGCTGTACGAACCTTCCTTTTATCCGAACATCAGTGTCTTGCTGCCTTTCGGAGTATTCGCCTTTCTTGTTTCGCTGGCCCGCGAAATCATCAAAGACATGGAGGACGTCGAAGGAGATGAGAAGATGCAATGCCGGACCTTGCCGATACAATTCGGCATCCGAACCGCCCGCATTACCGTAATTTGCATCCTGGTATTGACCGCAGGAGCCGAAACGTGGCTCATCCACTCCTGGTTCGCCACCAGCAATACCGTCTCATGGTGGAACATCGCCTTCTCCTTCACAGTGCCTTTGGCAGGTCTCGTGTATCTGGTGGCGACCGCAGATGAGCAAAGGGATTTCCATTTCGCCAGCATCTATGCCAAACTATACCTGCTGTTGGGCATGCTTTCCATTTTCCCTTTCTGGTATTTTTTCCTGCGCTGAATGGTACTTCCTCCTTTTTCAAAAATAGTGCTTGGATCCGCCTCTCCGAGACGGAAACAGTTACTGGAAGGCCTCGGATGGCCGGTAGTCGTACGCAAGAAAGAGGTGGACGAAGTCTTCCCTTCCCATCTCAAACAGGAGGAAATACCCGTTCATCTTGCAGAACTGAAAGCCATGGCATTCGATGGAGACATCTCTGCAGAGGAATTACTGGTGACTGCGGATACCATAGTATGGCTTGACGGAAAAGTGCTTGGTAAACCGGTCGATGAGGAGGACGCCTGCCGCATGCTGCATGAATTGCAGGGAAAGACGCATCAGGTCTTTACAGGCGTGTCCCTCACCTGTGCCGGACGCCGGCACTGCTTCAGTGTACGCACCGATGTGACCTTTAAACAACTTGCCGCCGCCACCATTACCGATTATGTACTGCATTACCGTCCAATGGACAAAGCAGGTTCGTACGGAGCACAAGAATGCCTGCCGGCCGGCATGGATCCTTTGGCTGACCATGAACGTGAATTCCTGGAGAGAATCGGCAGACCGGGATTGTTCCGGGATTCACTCGCTGTCGATCCGCAGCGTCAGGTTCCCATGATCGAACGTATTGACGGAAGTTATTTCAACGTCATGGGCCTTCCTGTAGCTGAGCTATGGGACGAGCTGGAACATTTCAGCACCGGAATCCGATGAGGGGAGCCTATCTGCGGATGCATCTGGCGATATTCCTCTGGGGTTTCACCGGAATTCTCGGAAAATGGATCAAACTCAACGAAGGGTTGCTGGTATGGTACCGTATGTTGCTGAGCGCCCTGGTACTTTTCATCATACTCTACTGGAGGAAGGAATTGCCCCGCCTTCCTCGCCGCAAGCTGCTTCATATAGCAAGCATCGGTTTCATCGTGATGCTGCATTGGGTGACCTTTTTCGGATCCATAAAACTTTCCAGCATCTCCGTGGCGATGATCTGCCTGTCATCGGTCGCGTTATTCGCAGCTTTCATAGAACCGTTAGTCAACCGTAAACCTCTCGATTATTGGGAAATCGTTTTTTCGCTCTTCGCAGTCGCAGGCATCACAACCATCTACTTCTCGGACATGAGTGCGACCGCCGGCATCATTTCAGGTCTAGTGTGTGCATTCCTGAGTGCACTGTTCAGCACATTGAATCGCCGCATCGCCTCCGAATACGAGCCGCTCACGATCAGTTTCATCGAGCTCACCTCGGGCTGGATATTCCTTACACTGTTATTGCCCGTCTACTTCCGGATCCAACCGACCGAGAAGTTCCTGCCTGACTATGAGGACGGGATGTACCTCATGGTGCTGTCCATTTTCTGCACCGTCCTTACCTGGATTCTTTCCCTGCAGGCCCTGCGCAAGGTCTCCGCATATACGATGGGACTGGCGTTGAACCTTGAGCCGGTTTATGGCATCATCCTGGCCGTCATGTTCGCCGGCGAGGAGTCGGTCATCAATGAATGGTTCCTTTCCGGAGCTTTGATTATCCTATTCACCGTCATACTGCACACGATTTACCGGTCCCGGAAGAGCCGGAAATTAGACGAAAAAGCGGGTTGATTTTCCCGGAACTGTAATAGTTCACCCCGTTTTATCGCCTTTTCGCCACTGGAGAGGATACATTTACCCATTAGAAGGTGGAGTTCATCCAAGTCCACCCTCTGACGGAAAATGAGCAAAAGACCGCTACACATCCTCCACCTGACGCTGACACTTCTGGTTTCACTCCATGTGTCGCAATCACCGGCCAAGAGCATACTTGGCAAATGGGTTACCGGTGACGGAAAGACTTTTGAAAAAGCAATACTTTTCAAAAAAGTCCGATCCGGGAGGACACAAGACCCGGGAACTGCCGGAGCGAGGTTCGAGATCGATCAGCCGAATGTCCAGAAGCTGAGGGACGATAAACCGGAGCTGGTGACCATGGAAATCCCTGACCATTTCGGCATCTTACATACTGCCCGATTGAAACGTTGTACGATCACGCTTCCCTCCTTCCATGTAGGAGTAAAGGGAGAACCCACCAAAGAAGCAGCCATATCGGATCCGGGAATATATTACCAAGGAATACTTGCGGAAGACGCAGCTTCCATCGTCACTATCTCCGTATTCGGCGATGAGATCAGCGGAATGATATCGTCAGCGAACGGACAAAGTGAATTGGTGACAGATCCCGTCACCCGAAGGCATTGCCTGGTCTATGATGCCAAATCCCTGCAAGTTAAATCCGCCTTCGAATGTTCCGCCTTGTCCCCTCCTGCGGCACTTAAGAACAGCAGCGGCACGTCGACGGAAAGCAGTTCGTGCAAGACCGTGTCAGTTTATTTCGAGTGTGATTACCGTTTCTATATCGACAAGGGTTCGAATGTGCAGTCCTTGTCAGCATACGTGCTTTCATTCTTCAACCAGGTTGCGGCGATCTACAGAAACGAAGAAATCGACCTGCGCATATCAGCCATCAACGTATGGACAAGTCCGGACCCCTACGCAGCATATGGTTCGGCTTCGGAAGTGCTTACCGCTTTCAGGCAAAACACAGGCAGTACATTCGACGGGACCTTGGCCCACTTTCTGACGACGCGTAACATCGGAGGCGGAATGTCCTATCTCGATGTGCTCTGTATAAGATCCTATGCACACGGCGTCAGTTATATACAGCCCGTCAATAACGGGACACCCTCCTATTCATGGACAGTCGAAGTCGTATCGCACGAGATAGGTCACAATTTCGGCGCCCACCATACGCAGTGGTGCGGCTGGGAATTGGAGAACGGTAACACCGGCGCCCTCGACAATTGCTACGGAACGGAAGGCGGTTGTCCGTCAGGACCGGCTCCGGTGAACGGAGGAACGATCATGAGCTATTGCCATCTGACCAATCACGGCATCAATTTCGCGAACGGATTCGGCACCAAGCCGGGAGATGTCCTAAGGAACCGATTGGCAGTTTCAAGCTGCATTCTGCCTTCCGGCGAAGCACCCGACGGATTGACTGCAGGTGAAATCACCTCCGTATCGGCACTTCTGAGCTGGAACCTCTTACACGCGGCAACGGTCTGCAGCGTCCGCTATCGCCGTCAAGGTGCGGCCGATTGGATCAACGCCGGGACGACTTTGTCGGGCTCATTACGGCTGTCCGGACTCACTCCCTCTTCCGTATATGAATGGCAGGTGGGCACCGACTGTTCCGCAAATTCAGCTAACGCCATTTTCAGCACTGCATCGGGACTTGCGTGTACTCCCCCCAACGGCCTGTCGGTACAAGCCGGAAAGAACGGAGAGGCTGCGATCAGCTGGAAGACACAGATCGGAAGCGCTCCATACGCAATCCGTTACAGACTTTCCGGTACACAGCAATGGAGTACTATGGAAGGAATACCTGAATCGCATTGCTTGGTGAGCGGTTTGACGCCTTCGAACGAGTACGAGTTCCAGGTGAGGAACAGCTGCTCCGGATTTTCCGAAGGCTGCCGGATTACAATACAGAACCCTTCTTGTCCGTTTCCGGCAGGAGCGACCGGTACGGGGCTGACCAGAAACAGCGTCACCTTGAGCTGGAACGCTACTAACGGAGCCTTGAATTACTTCATCCGATACCGGAAATCAGGCACAGAACAATGGACGGTCATCGGTCCGCGCAGCCAGACACAACTGAACCTGACGGGCCTTTCTGCGGGCACCACCTACGAGTGGAAGGTGAAATCGAACTGTTCCGGATACTGCGCAGTCCAGACCTTCACCACGCCAGAAGCTGCGCCGTTGCCTGCGCCTACAGTTTCCGGAGAAGCACTTCAGATTTATCCCAATCCGGCCAGCTCCAAATTCGAAATCCGTTTCGAAACAACTCCACTTAACATGCAACCCGCAGGAATGATCCTTTCAGACATGGTCGGAAAAGTGATCCTGGAACTCGGATTCAATGCCGGAGAAAACCGTTTGGAAGTGGAGATCGGGGACTTCCCGGACGGAATCTATATCGTCCAAGTGACGGACGACCAAGGAAAGACCTACAAGAAAAGACTGATAAAACGATGATCTGCCTCACATTGTACCTGATCCATCTGCTGCATACCAGATGGAGGGCCAAAGCCGCCTGAAGTACCCCGCAGGCTTCCTGTCCTGCTGCATGCCTTCTTTTTTCGAAGGTTTACATTTGATTTCACGTACAGGAATGACCTATGTCATTCTTCCGCTCCGCGCTTAAGGGTAGGTTTGGGTTTCGGGCACGAATGCATTATTGCATTTCGTAGCCGCTCCAAAACCGCGGAACATGAAATACTTCGCTTTTTACTGTTGCCTTTCGGCTGCATGCCTGTTGGCAGCATTCCCTGTCCGTTGTCAGGAATCGGATTGGCCGCAGAAGCTTTCCTCCGGAGAGAAGAAAATCCTGCTGTACGAACCTCATGCCGAAAAACTTACCGGTGACACACTTCAGGTACGGATGGCATTCGCCTTCTATGTGAATCCGGAAGCCGATCCCGACTTCGGCGTATGCCGGGTGAAGGGAAAAATCATCACCGACCGCGACCACCGTAAAGCACAGATGGTAGAGATGCTTATAACAGATATTCGCTTTCCGGAAGGAAAGGATTCATTGGCTGCAATTGCGTCCGATAAGGAGGTCCGCGCTCTGGTTGAGCATCGCTCGGTGATCATCTCCATCGACGAATTGCTGACATCCCTGGAGCAGGAAGAAGCCCAAGACCAGGGAATTCGAAACTCCCCGCCTGAAATCATTTACAGAGACCATCCCGCCGTTCTCGTGCTACTGGACGGGGAACCGAAAACCCGGCCTGTAGGAAAGTACGGTTGTCAGCGGGTGGTGAATACGCCTAATCTGCTGTTGAAGTCAACAGAGAGCGGAAGGTACTACCTGTCAGGAGCCAACGAATGGTATGAATCGTCCGACCTGTCAGAGGGCTGGACGCATTGTCAGAAGCTTCCTAAAGTGATCAAGAAGACTGCGAGGGAGTTGAATCCCGAGTCGGGCTATTCCCTTCCACCTGCCGAGGAAGATCTTTCTGCGAAAACTTTCAATTCGGACGAAACGGAAATCATCCTGCGCAAGGAGCCGTCAGAGTTGATCGTGACAAAAGGGCCGCCCGATTGGCGCTCCATCCATGATACGCAACTCAAATACGCCGCCAACACCCAAGAGCACTTATTCCTTTGCACCGCTGACAATCGATTTTTTCTGCTGATTTCGGGTCGCTGGTTCGTTTCTCCGTCGCTTGGGAAAGGATGGGAATACGTTGCATCCGACAAGCTTCCGCCAGACTTCCGACGAATTCCGGAAGAACACGTCAAATCGGTCGTGCTACCCCACGTAGCCGGAACGGCTGCAGCACGGGAGGCCGTATCCGATACACGAATACCCCAAACTGCGGTCATCGAAAGAAAGACCGCGTCGTGTTCGGTCAGCTATGACGGAGAGCCTGAATTCCAATTGATCGAAGGGACCGGCATGTCCTATGCCGTCAACTCTACCGAACCGGTCATACGGATCGATACTATCTACTATGTCTGTGAAAACGGTGTCTGGTTCCGGGGCAACACGGCTACGGGTCCGTGGGAAGCGGCTACGTCGGTTCCGAAGGATGTAAGGAATATCCCTCCCTCCTGCCCCGTTTATCCGGTACGCTACGTATATATATACGGCTTCACCGACGAGGTCATCTTCACCGGATACACTCCCGGTTACCTGGGATGTTATATCTCAGGTCCCACGGTAGTTTACGGGACCGGATGGTACTATCCGGGATGGCGGGGAAGTTACTAT
The DNA here is from genome assembly GCA_046052345.1 of Bacteroidota bacterium. Lineage (GTDB taxonomy): Bacteria > Bacteroidota > Bacteroidia > AKYH767-A > 2013-40CM-41-45 > Pollutiaquabacter. The sequence goes on from JBJOMN010000004.1 coordinate 14,351, forward strand.
CATCCCTACTCCTGCACCTACGGTTTTAATATGCACTATGACCCTTGGTGGGGATGGACGTGCGGTTATTCCTGGGTACTGGGAGGCTCCGATGCATGGCTCTTCTGGTATTGGTCACCGATGCCGGCACTGGGCTGGTATCATGGATGGTGGGGGCCCTATTACCGGCCTCCCGTCTACCATTATCCCTCGCGCGATTATTACTACGGGCCCCGAACGCGCAGCATACGGGAAATATCTCCCCGCTCGTCTTACAATCTCTACCGGCAACGAACCTCGGGTGTCAGCAGGCTTCCGGAAACACCGAAGAGCATCGCCCGGCCGGAACCGATGAGGAGATCCCCGAACAATGTATATGCAGACCCCGGAGGTGATGTGATCCGCAAAAGAGGTACGGATTGGGAGCGATACAACGGAAGCTCGTGGGACCGGTTCAATACGAGTCCTCGGGGGCCTTCAGGACAACCTTCCGTATCCCCGTCGATTCCGGAAAAACTGGAGTCGGAACGCTTGCGTGGACAGCAGCGCAGGGATATATACCGACAGTCCGGATTGATCTACTTTCCCATACCGGTTCCAGCCGGAAAATTACCATTGCCCAAAGGAACCATCATACAACCCCGCAAGTAATTCCAAATCCCGGCAAAAGCAAACGGGCCCTGCAGTGGAAGACTGCCGGGCCCGTCTTGTATCAGGTCGTCAATGACCCATGCTGACTCACTTCTTCTCGTCCTTGACCTCTTCGAAATCGACGTCGGTGACTTCTCCGTCGGTCTTTGATCCTGCGGAACCCGCATCCGGTCCGGGACCGGCATCCTGAGTAGCCTTGTACATCTCCTCGGAGGCAGCAGTCCATGCAGCGTTGAGGGAAGCAAGAGCGGTGTCGATAACGGAGAGGTTGCGCTCCTTGTGGGCGTCCTTGAGTTCTGAAAGCGCCTTCTGGATGGCTTCTTTCTTGTCGGCAGGAAGTTTATCACCGAATTCGGTAAGCTGCTTCTCACTCTGGAAGATCAGCGAATCCGCCTGGTTGAACTTGTCGGCTTCCTCCTTGGCCTTGCGGTCGGACTCTGCATTGGCTTCGGCTTCCGATTTCATACGCTTGATCTCGTCGTCCGAAAGTCCGGAAGAGGCTTCGATACGGATATTCTGGGACTTACCCGTCGCCTTGTCCTTGGCAGTCACATGAAGGATACCGTTTGCATCGATATCGAAGGTCACTTCGATCTGAGGCACTCCGCGGGGTGCGGGAGGAATACCGTCGAGGTGGAAGCGTCCGATGGTGCGATTGTCGCGGGACATCGGCCGTTCGCCCTGGAGGATATGGATC
>JBJOMN010000005.1:0-52464 GCA_046052345.1 Bacteroidota bacterium
AGTTTGACCTTCACGAACAGCAGGGTCAACATCGACTCGAAGAAAAACATCAGCGTATCCATCAACACCGGAAACATCAGGATCAACTATATCCGGCGTTTCCTGCCGGGGGAAAAGACGCTCAGGGTGCTGGATCGAGTTTTCAAAGGAAAAGACTGACATTGTCATTCTAGCCAAAAGAATCATTTCATCATTGGCAAGAATTAAAAAACATGGAATCAAATCCTCAACACCCTTCTGCTTTTCGCCTGATAATAGTAGGCATCATCGGGAATGTAATGGAGTGGTATGACTTTGCCATTTACGGTTATTTTGCCGCTACGATTGGAAGATTGTTTTTTCCATCGGATAATGCAGCCATCTCCCTGATCGCTTCTTTTGGAGCTTTCGCAGCCGGCTTTCTGGTTCGTCCGATCGGCGGTCTGGTTTTTGGTCGCATCGGCGATCTCTACGGCCGTCAAAAGGCAATGTTAATTTCCGTGTTAGTGATGGCTGTGCCTACGGTGCTGATCGGGTTGCTTCCTACGCACGCTTCCATCGGTATCATGGCGCCTGTTTTGCTGGTCTTATTCAGAATAGCGCAAGGACTTTCCGTAGGCGGGGAGTTTACCAGTTCTCTGGTGTATTTGACAGAGAATGCACCGTCGGGTAAACGGGCTTCGTACGCGGTATGGGGTTCCTGGGGAGCCACGGCCGGCACCCTGTTGGGTGCCGGCGTGGGCTATATTGTAGCCAGCCTGTTGGGAAAAGAACAACTTGAAAGTTGGGGATGGCGCATACCCTTCCTCCTGGGAGGTGCTATTGCCTTTTTTGGATATTGGCTGCGCCATGGTCTTAAGACAGAATTACCCGGTGCACATTCAAATACACCTGCGAAAGATGTTTTTACCAGGCATAAGAGGAGCATGTTCAGGGTAGTATTGCTGAACATCGGTTTCTCGGTGGCCTTTTATACCATATTCGTTTACACGGTCAGTTTTCTGCAGCAGGTAAGCAGATTCTCTGAGGCAAAATCATTGCGGAATAATGTCATCTGCATGGCATTTCTGTTACTGATATTACCCTTTTCCGCCAGGATTGCTGACAAGTACGGACGAAAAAAAGTGCTGGCAACAGGATTCACCCTGCTTGCGCTCGGATCCATTCCGTTATTCCATGTGATGGGCATGGGCATCCGGTGGGTGACGATCGCCTGTGAGCTGACTCTTTCTCTTGCTGTAGGAATCATTTCGGGAGCGATTTCTGCTGCCAATGTCGAACTGATGCCACGTGAAGTTCGCTGCACCGGGCTTGCCTTTTCCTATAACATAGCCGTAGGGATTTTTGGCGGCATAACGCCGATGCTGATCGCATGGGCCCTTGATTATCTGAAAAATCCGGCCACTCCCGGGTATTGGGTAGCGTGCACCGCAGCCGTTTCCCTATTGACATTGCTTTTCGGAGTAAGGGAAACCTACAAGGAAAAGATTTGACGCAAACCGCCACAGGCGGCTTGTAATGATCGGACTTAAACAGCACAATCTCCTTCGAACAATCATTTAAGATTCCGTGATGAAAGTCGAAACTAAAACTAATAAAAAACAATACAAATATCTGGGCTGGCTGATAGCCTTCGATATCACATTCAAACTTGCCTGTGATGTGACGGCGGGGAAAATCATCATGATCGGTGGCTTTATGGTCTCTGCCACTGTCATATATTTTCCTATCACCTATATCATCGCAGATCTTTTGACCGAGGTATATGGCTATGCAAAGGCGAGAAACGTAGTCTGGACAGTCATCTTCTGTTCGATGACCGCCGGAATTGTTTATTCCATAGCTGTTGCATTGCCACCTGCACCGGGCTTCAAAAGTAATGAAGCATATAAGACGGTTCTCGGGCAAGTGCCTCGTACGTTGATCGGCAGCTGGATTGCAGTGTTGGTTGGCGGCATTGTGAATGATTATATCATGGCCAAAATGAAAGTGCTTACGAAAGGGAAATACCTGTGGGCCAGGACCATTTCCTCCACCGTTGCCGGCGAGGGCGTTGACACCCTGCTGTTTTATTTCATCGCGCTTTACAGTGTAATCCCTTCGGGCATGTTGCTGACATCCATACTATCAGGATGGCTGCTGAAAGTTGGCGTGGAAGTGTTCATGACACCGATAACTTATTGGGTAGTGAGTTTGCTTAAAAAAGCCGAACAGGAGGATTACTATGATACGGATACGGATTTCAATCCGTTGATCATCAAATAATGAATGCGTGATTGACGGAGTGTCATACCGGATTCACTCCGGCATTGATCAAACCCGGCAGTTGTTGTCGCGACCGGCAGAAATCCGTTTCAGCTTGAGGGATCACACCACGTGACAGGTCACCCAAGTCCCGTTTCATTGAACGACCACCCGGCAGGTATAAGAAACTCCGGAAGATATCCATCTGACAATGTACGGTCCGGGCGTCAGCATCGACACATCGATATCCATAGTACCGTCGGACATATCGCGTGACAGCACCGTGCGTCCGGTCATATCCGTAAACCGGAGCTCCGCATCCTTCGACAGGCCGGAAACCAAGCGGGATCCCAGAAAAAGCCGGTCGTGCACCGGATTAGGATGAACGAAGAGCAGCCCTCCGGAACCGATCTCCTGCACCCCCGAAGCGGAGGGCCCGACAGCGGCGATGAAAGCGTCGTTTCCGCCGGCTGTCGTGAAAGAATAGGTGCCGAAAAGAGAAGATCCGGTAAATACCCCGGTCATGAACAGATTACCGACGGCATCGCCGGTTATGCCATATCCATATTCGTTTCCGGTACCGCCGTATCCGTTCACGGCGATCAGGTTGCCTGCCGTGTCGTAACGGGCGATGAAGAGGTCGGAAAGTCCGGCAGATGAAATCGTGAACGGCGAAAACCGGGCCGAGTCGGCGAAAAAGCCGATTGACACGATCTCTCCTGTGGCATTGATGCACATATCCTGCGCCTCGTCATTTCCGTCACCACCGTCCTTCCTGGCCCAGACGAGACTTCCGGCAGGAGTCAACTTAAAAAGGAACGCATCGATATCGTACTGGCCGCCGGAGGCGACAAGCGTGGCAGCACCGATGCGCAATGATCCTGAGAAGTAACCGTTGACGTACACATTTCCCTGCTGGTCCCTTTCTATTCCGAATCCCCTGGAAAAGTCGTTGGCTCCGGCATCTGCTTTTACCGCCCAAAGCGGGGAACCATGAAGGTCCAATGCAGCGACATAGGTTCCGAAAAACGAGTTACAGGTGAGCTGTACAGCACCGAAGGATACGTTTCCCGTGAACATGCCCGTGAAAAAATAGCTGCTGTCGACAGACTGTATGATCCCGTAAGCACGGTCTTCTCCAGCCCCTCCTACTCCGTGGACCCACACGATCTGTCCGTCGGAATCGTAATGGCACAGCAGCGCATCCCTGTTACCGAGACTGACGAGCTGAAGGCCGTCAGCATCCAAGGTATCCTTGAAACTGCCTGCCAGCGTTACGCCGCCTTCCAGGGACAACGCAAGACGGTTTCCATAATCGTCCAAAGGACCGCCTCCATGCCGAACCCAGCGTATGGTGCCGGAGGCATCGTACTTGGCGACAAACATGTCGAGGCTGCCATTGCTCACCACCAGACTGTCATCAAAATCGCAGGTCCCGGAAAACCAGCCGGTGATGTAGGATTCGCCGGATGGTGTGGTGACGATGCTGGCACTGACATCATTCGATGGACCGCCGGCCTGCCGCAGCCAATTCAAGGTTCCCATATTATCGAAGCAAGCCACGAAAATGTCCTGCTGCCCGGAGCTGGTAAGCGTCTGACCACCGAGCTGAATGGTTCCTGAGAACCAACCGGTGACGTAGACATTGCCGGTAGAATCGGTACTGATATCGTAGCCCTGATCGGATCCGGTGTTACCGAATCCGAAAGCCCATGTGACATTCTGCGATTTCAGACTATCGGTAGCGATCAGTGAAAAGAAAACGAATAGGAAAACCTGAAAGGAGTTTCTCGCGATCCGGCTTGATGTAGTATTGGACATTTTATTGCGCTTTATAAAATCCCACTAAAAGTACCTATTAAAGTATAGATGAAGAAGGCCAGGACTGCACGCTTTCTGGAAGCATGATCGGTAATTACAATTGGTTTGACCGACTGCCGAGAGGCTCAAATCTATCCGCATTCGAATCAATGCCCATATTTTATTGACGATACATTTATGCTGCCTTTTATATCCTATTAATTATCAATCTGTTAGTAATTTAAAAGTGCCGTATGATGCACATTTGCAGCACTGAATCACCGGGAATTAGCTGATTGAATCACTATGATATTTGCAATCATAAAGTCCGGATAATCCACAGGTATTCAAACAGACTTCCCGATACCTGCACTAAACATCGCATCACGCAGGGAGTCATCCGGCAAACCGGGGAAAGAGAACATAAGCGGCACTACCTACGAGTCGGTGAAACATGCATTCCGATGCCGTCACCGCGGAAATATAGAAGCCAAGAACAAAAGCGCTATCGATATGTATTTCTCAGAGCACATCGTTCAGAATACTGACTTACGGAATTTGCAGACTGCCATGGGGGATTGCAAGTTCTACGTTCCGGTTTGCATCCCTCCCCTTGCAACTCCCTGAATTACAAACCTCGTATAATTTCAAGGGACTTGATTCTTCATTCTTAAATCTTCACTCTTCATTCTTGATTCTTCATCACTCCGCCCTTTCACCGCCCGATCACAAGCTTACGTGTATACGCCCCCTTGTCAGTCACAACATTCACAAAGCAGATGCCCGAAGGAAGACCTGTAACGTCGATTTCGGTTTGAAAAGATTCCTTCAGCATGCGACCGGCAGGATCAACAAGCCGGATACTTCGGACCGATTGTCCGGGAAGATCAATGCGGACAAGGCCGTCCGCCGGGTTGGGATACACAGGGAAATCACTGTTGTCAAGTGGGAGCTCGCCGATACCGACCGGACTGTTCACGACATTCAAAATCAACCGTATGGAAACCTGAAACGCCTGGGCAGGGAACTGATTGATGAGGACACAGACGACTGCACCCGAGGCCGTATCGTACATCATCGAGGAATTGTATCCGCCCCAGATGCTTCCGCCGTGCTGCCACACCGTCCTGCCGGCTATGACCGCCCGGCTGATACCGATTCCGTAATCTCCGGAACCGACAAAGGTGGTCATCTCGCTGAACGAAACGGAGTCCAAGACCTCGCCGTTCATCAGCGCACGGTACCATTCCGCCATCTCTCCGGACGTGGAATACATGGCACCGGCCGACCAGGCGGCACTGTTGACCGACTTCCTTGGAATCGAAATATTATCAAACCCATTCTGCCAGGGATGCGCGATCGTGTATAGCACGCTGTCGTATACATCGAGGAAGGTGCTGTCCAGTTGCAACGGTACAAGAATGCTGTCACGCAACAGCCGGCCGTAACTTTGCCCGGTCACATTTTCAGCAATCATTCCGGCCAGCAGGTAATTCGTATTGCAATAACTCCAGCCCGTACCCGGAGAGAACAACGGCGGACCGGCCCAGGTCATCAGCTCTGCGGCGGTGAAGATCCGATTCGGATCCGTCAGCATGGAATCCGGATATCCGGGCACGCTCGTCACATCATCCAATCCGGTCGTATGATTAAGCAACTGACGAATGGTGATGTTGGAATCGATGTTATCAAAGGAGGGAAGGAATTCGTAGAGGGAATCATCCAGGTCCAGGAGATTATTCTCGGCCAATTTCAGTATGAGCACGCCGGTGAACAGTTTCGTATTGCTGGCAATGCCGAATTCCATGTCCGAGGTCATGGGCGTACCGGCGTGGGAGACGCCGGTGGTTCCCTTCCAAACGCCCATCCCCGGGCGTATGACACAGGCGGAAATACCCTTGACATTATTGGCGGTACGCATGCTGTCGATGACATATTGCAGCCTTGCTGCCAAACCCGGATCAAACGTCTGTGCCGTAGTAAAAAAAGACAAGGAAATAATCGACAGGACGAGGAGTAATTTTCTTTTCATGATGATAATTCAGGATACGCCTTTGGGACGGCGAAAGTGGCAAATGGTTTAATGAGAAGTGGGGGGATGTTCGAAGTTGAAAACTTCAAATTTGCAGCTTGTATCAGGGTACTGGCACCTCGCAACTCGTAATCCGCCTCCGGCGGACACGCCCGCAACTCGCAACACCTACCCTACCCTATCCCATCGTCTGCACCAGATGATGATAATCCTTCCTTCCCAGGTTTTTCAGCATGCGGACATGTGACCTGAAGGCTGCGCCGAAAGTGGGATAATGGATATACGGCAAGCCGTATTCATGTGCGGTGGCTGCTACGATAGGCGCGATAGCCGGATAATGGATATGGCAGATACGGGGAAAAAGATGGTGGATGACCTGGTAATTGAGTCCGCCGACATAATAGGTCAGCAACGGATTCTTTCCGCTGAAATCGGCAGTCGTCCGCAGCTGGTGGATCGCCCATTCGGTTTCGATATCGCCTTGCGCATTGACTTGCGGAAAGTCGCTCGTCTCGACGACATGCGCCAGCTGGAAGACCACACTGAGAACTGTTCCCGCAACCAGGTGAAGAATCAGAAAACCCAACAGGACATGCCAGGCCGGAATATCCAATACCAGTATCGGCCAGACCACCGTGTAGGATACGTAGAACACTTTCCACCCGAGCAGCACGAAAAAATCACGCCATTTTCTTTTTTCACCGTCGGCAGAAACCCCGTTACGGATATACCGGAAATGTTGCGGGAAGTCTTTCAGGAGCACCCAGAACAATGTCATCAACGAATAGAGTCCGAAAGCATAGAGGAACTGCAACCGGTGAAAACCCCGATGAGCGCCGGACGGCGAGAAACGCATGCCGGGCTTGTCGGCGACATCCTCGTCGGCGGGATGGATGTTCGTGAAGGTATGGTGCAGAATATTGTGCTGCAGCTTCCAGTTCTTTGCATCGCCGCCCACCAGGTTGAGCGTGTATCCGACAAGCGTGTTGATACGGTTGTCGGCAGAGTAAGCCTTGTGGTTGGCATCATGCATCACGCTCATGCCGATTCCGGCCAGCCCAAAACCCATCACGACCCAACAGATCCAGAACAACCAGCCGGTAGCGACCGAAGAAACAATCAGACCGAAGGGCAGGAAGTACATCGCCAGCATGATGACGGTCTTTACGACCATGGCGGCATTCGCGTGCGGAGTAATTCCTTTTTCGGTGAAGTAGTCATCCACACGCTCCCGCAACACTTTATAAAAATCAGTCTTATCCGTATTGACGAATTTGATGGCTGGTTTCATAGACGCTTCGATGGCATTGTACAATATCGTCAGTTTATTCCGATTATCAACAATAAATAATGCGCCTAAACACGCTATAAAACACTGATTGATATGGCATTTCAGCGGATGCTGCGTGTCATAGACGATGAAAAAGCACTTTCCAACACGCGCTCCAGCTTTTTCACACTCCCCTCCCACCCGTACTTCTCCTTTACCATCCGGTAGGCGTTCTCCGTGATCCTTTCCGCAAGAGCAGGGTCCTCGAGCAACAACAGGATCTGATCGGCGAATTCCTGCGCCGTAGTCGCCAGCAGCAACTCCTCTCCGTCCCTGCCGCCCAACGCATTGTTCGACAACGGCGTGGTGATGCAAGGTAGTTTCATGGCCATCGCCTCCAGCAACTTGTTCTGAAGTCCGATACTAAGCGTCATCGGTGCTGCCAGGATGCGGCAGCGCGCAAAACTGTCGCGTACATCCTCCACCCATCCGGTGACCGTGACATGTTGACTTGCCAGCGCACGTACCGCCGGTGCAGGATCGGCGCCGGAGACCAATAAACGCACATCGGGACGACGTCGGTGCACCAACGGCAACACCTCACGTGCCAGAAAAACTGCGCTCTCGATGTTCGGCGGGTAATTCATGTTCCCGTTGAAGAGCAGCTCGAAGTCCTTTTCGCGCTGCAGCGGCCGGAAAAAACCGGTATCGACACCGTTGGGGACCACTGCCACTTCGCTGCCCGATACGAGCGGCAACAGCCGCCGGTCCTGTTCCGAAATGACCGTATGCCCGACAAAGCGAAGAAAGACCGAGGCTTCGTAGCGCAGCAAACGCTTCCACTCGATGCCGAAGATGCCACGCTTCCAAAATGGAAGATTCGGCAGCCGGCGTTCGACCCCTTTGGAGAATACATCCATGTAATCCAGCACCGCAGGAACCTCAGGCATCATCTTGCGGTATTCCGCCGTGCGGATCAGCTGGCAATACATAACATCCGGACGGACAGTATCAGCATACGTCCGTAACTTCCGCATCGCGGAACGCGACGTGAAATAACCGACCTGGAAAGGCAAACGATCCGGGAAAGAACGTAGGAGGTTCAGCACCCTTCTCAGAACGGTGTGACGGTGCACCTCGACCGACGCGCAGAAACGCCTTAACTCCTCCAACGCGACGGGATGGACAGGTCCGTCGGAAATAGCGAACAGATGCACCGTATGATGCGCAGAGAGCTCCCGCAACTGGTGATAAATGCGCAGCTTGTCACCCTTTTCGAGGGGCCAGGGAACACGCGATGTGATGCAGAGGATGTTCACGGTGACAGCTGCAAAAATCGCATTATTTAACCGAAAATCGACTTCCGAAGGGAAAAATAGTCAGCCCAACCTGTGGCAACAGTCTTCGCGTAACGCCTTGCGCTTCGTACCTTTACAGCGGATGAAATTTCGCTTTTACGTCCTTATCGGGCTTTCGACGCTGCTGCTGACCGCCACGTCCGCTTCTGCCAGAATGAACGCCTATTTCGGTTACTGTGCCTTCGACCGGCCGGGCGGACAACCTTATCTGGAGACCTACCTGCAGGTGACCGGAACATCAGTATACTTTGCGCCTACCGGAAACGGGCATTACCGGGGAACCGTGGAGGTTAAATGGGTTTTCCGAAAAGGCGACCGCATCGTCACCTTCGACAAATACCTGCTCCACGGCCCCGATCTGGACAGCCTCGGGCTGTTGAGTCCGCCGGATTTTCTGGATGTGCAGCGGACCTCTCTCGACACCGGCGACTACACGGTGGAACTGAGCATCACGGACAAGCATTCGGATGAACAAGGCTTCAGCGTCAAACAGGAAGTTTCTGTTCGGTTTCCGAAATCGGCCGTCAGCATCTCCGACATCGAACTGCTGGAAAAGTACAGCCCCGAAAAAAAAGACTCGAAGTACGCCAAGAGCGGATTCGATGTCTATCCTTACGTGCTCGGTTTCTATCCGCCGGAAGTGACCCGTCTTCTTTTCTATACCGAGATCTACCGTACGGACAGCTTCGCCGGCGGTGATGTCCTCATCCGCTACATGATCTCCAACCACGAGAGCAAACAGCTGGTCAACGAGCTGGTCGGCATGAAAAAGCAAACCGCCGCTCCGGTGCTGCCGTTAATGGCCGAGCTCCCGATTGATCAGCTTGCATCCGGCAACTACCAGCTGACCGTGGAGGTGCGTAGCCGTGATAACAAGTTGCTGGCGTTCCGGCAATGCTTCTTCCAACGTATCAACAACATCCAGAAGCCGACACGCCTGGAGGAGATATCCCTTGTGGACGCAAACAACACGTTCGCTGCGTTGTACCGCGACAAGGACACGCTGATGGAATATGTGGCGTACCTGTTGCCTGTACTTTCGCCTTTGGAGGGTCAGATCGCGGAGAACCAGTTGCGTATCGCCGACCTGACGTCGTTGCAGCAGTTCTTCTATTTCTACTGGTCGAAGAAGGCCCCTGCCGACCCGCAGGGTGCATGGAACGCCTACCTCCATGAAGTCAGGAAGGTGAATGCCACCTACTCCACACTCAACCGTAAAGGATATGAAACGGACCGAGGAAGGGTGTATTTGAAGTACGGTCCGCCGAATACCATCGTGAAGGAGATCCAGGACCCGGAATCCTATCCGTACGAGATCTGGCATTATTACAAGGTGAACGCGCAGACCAACCGGAGGTTCGTTTTCTATTCCAGCGACCTCGCCTCGAATTCCTTCCGGCTGCTGCATTCGGATGTGCGCGGCGAGGTACAGGACCCTAACTGGGAGTTAAAACTGCACAGCCGTTCGCAGGCTTTCGGGGCCGATATCGACCAGGACCAGTCGTACGACATCTACGGCAGCCGAACCAAAGAGAATTTCCGTCTGCCCCGCTGATCATGTCGTCCGTCAACGCTCCGCGTATCGCCGTCGTCATCCTGAACTGGAACGGAAAGAAATTCCTGGAACGGTTCTTAGGTGATGTCGTGCGCCGAAGCGTTCCGCTGGCGCGTGTTATTGTCGCAGACAACGCCTCTACGGACGGCTCGGTGGATTTCATTACAGGACATTTTCCGCAGGTGGAAGTGATACGCATGCCGGAGAACACCGGCTTCACCGGCGGTTATAACCGTGCACTGGAGCAGGTTGACACAGAATATTTCGTCTTGCTCAATTCCGATATCGAAGTTGCCGACGGATGGCTGGAGCCGTTGCTGGAACACATGGACAGTCATCCGGAAGCTGCGGCCTGTCAGCCCAAGCTCCTCGATTACAACCACCGCGACAAGTTCGAATACGCAGGAGCGGCCGGAGGTTACCTGGATCGTCTGGGCTATCCCTATTGCAGAGGACGTATCTTCGACCGGATTGAAACCGACAAGGGCCAGTACGACGACATAAGAAAGGTTTTCTGGGCGACCGGAGCCTGTATGATGGTCCGCAGCCGTTGTTATCGTGAAGCAGGCGGTCTCGACAAACGTTTCTTCGCCCACATGGAGGAGATCGACCTTTGCTGGAAATTCCAGCGGCTGGGATATTCCGTGTTCATCGTACCGTCGTCGGTGGTCTACCACATCGGGGGAGGTACGTTGTCAAAATCAAATCCTCGAAAAACCTATCTGAATTTCCGGAACAACCTTTTAATGCTCTTCAATAATCTCGATTGTAAGGAATTCCGGAAGATTTACCGCCGCCGTGTTTTTCTGGATATTACAGCTGCCTTACACTTTCTGACGGTTACGGGAACGGCGGACTTCATGGCCGTGCTGAAGGCACATCGGGATTTCCGGAAGTTACGTCACGACGATTCGGGTTTTTCAACAAAACACCCGAAATCCGCGGCTATTAACTCTTTCACAGGGGGCGGCATCAGCGTGCTCTTTCAGTATTATCTTCGCGGAAAGAAAAGATTTTCCGAGCTCGAACCCGACCGCGGCTTCTGATTTTCCGATTTTCAGGGATGTAAGGAATCCGCGAAAATGCACCCTGACCCGCACGCGGAGGATGTATTTTGAAGTCAGAACAACGGCGCAGGCTTTTTAGACAGTATTGATGGGAATTGAAAACGTAGACATCCTGATCCGGAGGGCGCAGGTATTGAATGCAAGGGACGTTGCACAGGCGATGACATTGTTGGAAGAAGCTTTGTCGGATGCACAGAAATGCGGTTACCAGCGAGGAATCGCGGTCGCCATCCGGGAGAAAGCCGCCTGTCATCTTCGGCAACAACGGTTCAAACAGGCTCTTTCAGGCTTCCTGGAAGCCAATGTGTTCTTCAGACAACTCGGAGACCTGTCCGGCCAGATCAGCTGTCATCATGAAATGGCAGGGGTCTACAGGACCTTGGGCGATCATCCTGCGGCCCTCCAACACCTTTTGGAGAAGCTCGGACTCTCCACCGCCGTCGGGGATTCCAAAGGCATCGCGGCTTGTCACACCGAAATCGGTGACCACTACCTGCTGCTGCAGAACATACCGGAATCCATCGAATGTTATAAGAAAGCGCTCAAGATCTTCGAAGGCCTTAAAGACAAACCGGGCTCACTTGATTGTTACTGCAGGTTAGGCCATGCATTCATTCTCGAGGAAGACGACGACCGCGCCCTCTACTATCTGCTTCGCGCCCATCACGCGCTGAACGACGGTGCCGAAACAGATCTGATCGTCCGCACACTCTCCGGACTGGCTCGACTCTATACCCGGCAGAAGGACTACGAGAAGGCCCTTTCGCATTTTCACGATGCCCTTAAATCTGCGGAATCCGGGGCATCCCTCCCTGTGCTCATCCGACTTAAACGCAACCTGGGAGAGTTATACCTTGAACTCACCCAGTACGACAAGGCCATCGAGACCCTGACAAAAGCCCTGGAACGCGTCTCGCTGATGCCCGCCGATTCCGAAAGCGTTCAAATACACGGATTGCTTTCCTCTGCATATGAAAAAATCGGCGATTTCGCCCAGGCACTCGCCCATCAGAAACGCTTCCATGAGCTGGACAAGCAGGTCACCTCGGAGGCTGTCAGCCTTAAATCGAAGGCGCTTCATTTCCGGTTCGACCTGGAAGAGCTCCGCAGACAGAAAGAGATCGCCGAACTTTCAGACAAGCTGAAGGAGCAGTTCCTGGCGAACGTCAGTCACGAGATCCGTACTCCGATGAACGGCATCATCGGGATGACGCACCTCCTCCAACGCACTCGTCCTACGAACGAGCAGAAGGAATACCTGGATGCCATCAAGGATTCGGCGAACAACCTGATGGTGATCATCAACGACATCCTTGATTTCTCCAAGATCAATGCCGGCAAGATCGAATTCTCCCGCAGCGAGTTCAGTCTGCGTGAACTCGTCCGCGGCGTGGTGCAGATACTGAAGGTGAAAGCGGATGAGAAGGGATTGCAACTGAACGTGAATATCGACTACCGTATCAATGACCTGCTGATGGGCGATCCCATCCGTCTCAACCAGGTGCTTATGAACCTTGTGGGGAATGCGGTGAAATTCACGGATAAAGGAAAGGTCTCACTGGAGATACGACTCCTGAACTCGGAAGAACAATCTTCCCGTATCCGCTTCAATGTCATCGACACCGGCATCGGCATTCCGGAGGACCGGCTGGACAGGGTCTTCGAAAGCTTCGAACAGGCCGACAACAACAAGAGACGGCACGAAGGAACCGGGCTTGGCCTGACGATCGTCAGGAAGCTGGTTGAACTTCAGGGTGGCAGCATACATGTGAAGAGCCGTCCGGGAGAAGGTTCCGAATTCAGTTTCGAAATGCCATTCGGCATCTCCGCCCCAAGTTCGGTACAGCCGCAAACGGAGCCCCTCCCTTTGACGGACAGGATTGATCTATCTCACCTTCGCATCCTTGTCGTCGAGGATAACCGGATCAACCAGCTGCTGGTCCGTAAAATGCTGAAGCAGCAAGGAATAGAACAGGTAGAGACGGCTGAGAACGGCAGCGAAGCGATTCGTCTTCTGGAAACCCGGATTTTCGACCTCGTCCTGATGGACATTCAACTTCCGGAGATGGACGGTTACGAGACTACGCGCACAATACGACGACGTCTGTCGGCGGACAGGCGGAATATTCCGGTGATCGCACTTACAGCGGACGCTTCGGAAAGGATGAAATCGACCGCCCGAGCCGCAGGCATGGACGATTATCTCGTGAAACCATACACTCCGGAGGAACTCTTAGGAAAGGTGCAGGCTTTCGCCCCGCCCCATCCTGAAGTTTCCGAAAGTGAGTTGAGGGATCATCTGACCGGAAAACGGCAACAAACTTTATCCAGGCTGGAAGCTTTGGATAAGTTCACCGGCGGGGACCAGGAACTCACCGTACAGCTTATAGAAATCTTCCTGCGACAGCTCCCGGAATCCATTCGCCGGCTGGAGAATGCCGTTCCGGCGAAGAACTGGCCCGAGGTCCATGCCACTGCGCATAAGATCAAATCAAGTATCGCAATTTTCGACCTCAAGGACCTGCGACGTATCATCGTGAAGATCGAAGAATACTCCCGGGACCTCCGCAAACTTGAAGAAATTCCTTCCCTTTTCTCCGCCTTCAGATCGGAAGCGGAAAGCGTGATGGCCGGATTGGAAGCCGAACTGGAAAGGCTCCGACGCGAACGGGTGGGCTGATCAGTCTGCGGCAATCGAGAAGCGATCGCCTTCCAGGGCCAAAGTCGTATTCGGAAACACTTCCTTCGCTTCCTCCAGCATCGGATATAAGTTCTTATAACGGGCAGAAAAATGCCCGAGTATCAACCTTTTCACATTGGCCGCCTTAGCCACCAAGGCTGCCTGGCGCGCCGTGGAATGAAAGGTCTCTCGCGCACGCTCTTCCAGCTCGTGCAGGAAGGTGGATTCGTGGTAGAGGAGATCGACACCCCGGAGCGTTGCTCCCAGGTTTTCATCATACACGGTATCTGAACAGAAAGCATAACGGCGGGAAGGAAGCGGATCCTGTGTCAGTTCTGAATTCGGGATGACCGTGCCGTCAGGCAGCCGCAGGTCCTGCCCCTCTTTCAGTCCCTGATAATCCTCCAGCTTGATGTCGAGACCCGAAAGACGGTCCTTCAGTATCTTCCTCGGGCGTTCCTGCTCCTCGAACAGAAAGCCCGTACAAGGAATACGGTGCTGTAACGGGATGGCCGATACCCGAATGATATCGTCGGCATAGACTACATTCCGCCGTGTCGAATCGACGGCATGAAAGTGAAGAGGATAACGAAGTCGGGTGTCGGACAACCGAAGCTGAAGATCGATGATCTGCCAAAGGTCTTCCGGACCGTACACATGAAGGTCCGTGGTCCTTCCCTGAAGATGCAGCGTGGAAAGAAGACCCATGAGCCCCAGGTAGTGATCTCCGTGCAGGTGACTGATGAAGATGTGGTCGATACGGTGGAAACGGATACGATACCTGTTAAGCTGGATGAGCGTCCCCTCTCCGCAATCGATTAAAAAAAACCGCTCCTGTACTTTGAGTACCTGAGCGGTCGGGTGTCGTTGGTAGATCGGAGTCGCTGAACTGCTGCCCAGTATGAAGACTTCAAAATCCATTAATGCGCTGATACGACCAGGCGGCGGATGATCATGTCTTTTCCGGAAAGGACGCGGGTCAGGTAGACACCTGCGGTAAGATCATCCACGCTGAAAGAATAGGTATTCCATCCGCGGGCGGCATCGTGGCTTTCACGACGGACGACGTTACCCAGAAGATCGATGGTTTCGAGCACGATGTTTCCCGGTGCGGTTACGCCTACCGTGAGGCGCGAAGCCGAGCCGGCAGGGTTGGGCGTGAACTCGGAAACGGAAAATCCGGTGGGAAGGGAATTGTTGGAGATGCCGGCAGGGGCGTCCACGACGATGGAATAACTGGTGATGGCGGACGGGACCGTAGTGGCGGCACCGAACAGACGGCCGTACACCATCAGTCCTACGCTGATCGGATAGGTTGCTACGGGTACATTCACAGGACCTGTGCTCTGCAGGAGGATGCAGGCGTTGGAACCGCCCGGGAAAGAACAGTTCGAAGGCGTGCAGCTGTAAGTGAATCCGGAAGGAAGACCGGTTACACTGGTGATATTCATGGAATCGACAGTGGCCGGCAGACCGAGATAAGCGGTATCCCGAACGACCTTTAGCTGGATGGTCGTGGTATAGACCTGGCCTTGGGTGGCATGCGGAAGTCCGGTAGCGGAATCCGGATAAACCCCGTTTACGTTATGCGTGATGCTGGTATCCGGCACACACTGTGAGGACGCGGTGAAGGAAGCCCCGAGAAGAAGCGTGAAGAGTAAAAGTTTGCGCATAAGACTATTCTTTGTGGAGTTGTTTTTCGACTTCATTCATGAAAATCAGGTCGACCGCTTCGTTGATGGTAGGGATGACATTCAGCATCGAGTCGAGCTGGGAAATGGAGATGAGCTTACGCACATGATCCTGCACACCGGTCAGCACATAGGTGCCGTTACCGTCACGACAAAGCCGGTAGCCTACCAGCAGCGCACTGAGACCGGAGGAGTCACAATACTGGACTTCAGTCAGGTCCACGATCAGGTTATTGAAATCCTCGTGATGCAGCATCACGATTTCAGCCTTCAGTTCAGGGGCCACGCCGCTGGTCAGTCGCTGCTCGTGCACTTTGACTACCGCGTATTTGTCTTTCCTTTCAAGCGTTACGTTCATGGCTAAAGTGTTTTCTCAAAAATAAGCCGTTTTCCGGGATTTGCAACCGGTCAGAGGGCACTTTTACACAACCGGTCGGGCGGGGATTGTTAATTACGGGGAAGAGGTTTTCGGTTCGCAGTTTTCAGTTCGCTGTTGGCAGTTTTCAGTCCGCGTTTCGCGGTTTTCGGTTCGCGTTTCGCGGTTTTCAGTTTGAAGTTGGCCATACGAAATACAAGTTTCGCTTCACTCCATGGTTTTACCAACTGCTAAGTGCCAACTGTCAACTGTCAATCCAAGAAGTACAAGCTTCGCTTGACTTCATGGCATTGCCGACTACCGACTACTGACTACTTCCCGCCAAAAGGTACAGCACGGCCATGCGGATGGCGACGCCGTTTTCCACCTGATCGAGGATAATGGACTGTTCGGAATCCGCCACATCGCTGGTGATCTCGACCCCACGGTTAATGGGTCCGGGGTGCATTACGGTGATCTTCTTACCCAGGCTGTCGAGCAGTTTCCGGTCGAGTCCGTAACGCAGGGAATATTCACGGATAGAAGGGAAATAACGGATATCCTGGCGTTCCAGCTGGATACGCAACATATTCGCCACATCGCACCATTCCAGCGCCTTTCGAAGGTCGGTCTCCACTTTCACGCCCAACGAAGAGACATACGTCGGTAATAATGTTTCCGGTCCGCATACCATGACCTCCGCACCCAGCTTCTGCAGGCAATGGATATTCGAAAGGGCGACACGGGAATGCAGGATATCTCCGACTATCGCAATCTTCAGCCCTTCCACTTTTCCGTATTTCTCGCGGATCGAGTAAGCATCGAGCAGCGCTTGTGTCGGGTGCTCGTGTGCACCGTCGCCGGCGTTGACGATGGATGCCTTCACGTGCCTGGAAAGGAAAAGCGCCGAGCCGGGATGAGGGTGACGCATCACGATGATGTCCACCTTCATGGCCAGGATGTTATTGACGGTATCGATCAGCGTCTCCCCTTTGCTGACGGAGGAGGACGAAGCTGCGAAATTGATCACGTCCGCGGACAATCGCCGTTCGGCGAGCTCGAAAGAGAGCCGCGTGCGGGTGGAATTTTCAAAAAACAGGTTGGCGATGGTTACGTCGCGCAGGGACGGCACCTTCTTGATGGGACGGTTGATGACGTCCTTGAAATTATCGGCTGTGCGGAAGACAAGCTCGATATCATCCCTGGTAATGTCCCTGATGCCAAGGAGGTGCGGCGTGGATAGCGAACTCATACACGTACGGAGTCAGAGGGTTCCTTTGATTCAGATGCATACAGCCAGATGCCGTCTTCCCCTTCGGTCTCCTTCCACAGCACCTTGACTTTCTCTTCGTTGATGGTATCGACCGACAATCCGATATAATCGGGTTCGATCGGGAGCTGACGGCTGTAACGTCGGTCGACGAGGGTCAGTAACTCCACTCGGTCCGGACGGCCGAAATCGATCAGCGCGTCCATCGCCGCACGTACGGTGCGACCGGTATAGAGCACATCGTCGACCAGCACCACCTTGCGCCCTTCGACCGTGAAATCCATACGGGTGGAGCTTGGAGCGATGATCTCACGTCGACGGTAATCGTCGCGGTAGAAGGTGACATCCAATTCTCCGAGCAGGATGGTGTCCGTTCCGAGAAGTTCATTCAGTTTTTCGCGGATGCGCCTTGCGACGAATACGCCGCGGGGTTGCATGCCGACCAGCGCCGCTTCCCGGAAACCGGGATGATTCTCCAGCAACTGATGGCACAGCCGGTTGATGGTGATATCCAGCCTGCGGGCGTCCAACAGAAGTCTTCGGTTCATAGTCATGTCAAAGGTAGGAGTTGTCGTCGAATTGCGACCCGTTCAGGCGGCACCGAACTGGCGCAAGTGGTGATGAAAATGTTTTACGAACAGGCGGTTCCACCCATCGAAGTCCAAGTCCCCGAAAAAGGGACTCCTCTCGGTGTGTCCGGGTCGGCCGTCGAAGCGGCGGACATACTTCTCCACCTCCGCCTTCAATTCATCCACGGCGGCAGACAAGTCGGCATGACGGACCGGAGCAGGCTCCTCCCCCATTTTCGAATTGCGGGTATTAGGGCGGAATTCCTTTTCGCTGTAGAGGAAGTCGCGTACCGAAGGCAAACGGTCAGCAGGTGTGACGATCTCCGTCTGCGGATCACCTCCGTTGGCGTAACGTACGGAATCCGAAAGATGCTCCACCATCTGCCGGAGATTCATCTTTCCCCACAGCGGCGAGCTGTCTGCGGGAACGCTTTGCAGCCTTTCGAAGAAACCGCGTGTCAGGAAGTCAAGATGTTCGTTCATGAAGGATCTTGCTGTTAAGGTTACAAAAAAAAACGGCTGTCCCGGTGGGGAACAGCCGTTGTGGATGTTTACTGGATTCGATCATTCGCCTGTGTTAGCGTCGTTACGCTTCTCAGCGGCTTCCATTTCGCTTTTGAGGTTGCCAAGCACGCTCAGGTCGCCCAGAGTGGTCTTTTCGACGCTCTCCTTGACCTTTTTCACGGCCTTTGCACTCTCCTCGCGATCCGCCTGCTTCTGCTCACGCTCGGAAGCCTTGGCGATGCCCATGGCCTCTTCGTGTATGCGTGCATGCGATACGACGATCTTACGCTGGTCTTTGTTGAATTCGATCACCTTGAAGTCAGCCTTGTCGTCGCCTTTGAGCGATTTTCCGTCGGCTTTCACCATGTGCTTGTTGGGGCAGAAGGCCTCGAGGCCGTACTGCAGGGCGATGGTGGCGCCTTTCTCACCGACTTTAAGGACGGTGCCTTCGTGGACAGAATCCAGGGTGAACACGGTCTCGAACACATCCCAAGGATTGTCTTCGAGCTGCTTGTGACCGAGGCTCAGGCGGCGGTTCTCGGCGTCGACTTCGAGTACGACGACGTCCATACGATCACCGACTTTGCAGAACTCGGAGGGGTGCTTGATCTTGCGGCTCCAGGAGAGATCGGAGATGTGGACCAGTCCGTCGATACCCTCTTCCAGTTCGACGAATACGCCGAAGTTGGTGAAGTTCTTGATGAGTGCGTTATGCTTGGAACCGACCGGGTATTTGACGAGGATGTCGATCCACGGATCGGGCTTGAGCTGCTTGAGTCCGAGCGACATCTTACGCTCTTCACGGTCGAGGGTGAGGATCACACATTCGATTTCGTCACCGACCTTGAGGAAGTCGTGCGGGCTGCGCAGATGCTGAGACCACGACATCTCGGAGACGTGGAGCAGGCCTTCTACACCGGCGGCGATCTCTACGAACGCTCCGTAATCGGCGATGACGACCACTTTGCCTTTGACTTTGTCGCCGACGTTCAGTCCCTCGCTGAGCTGGCTCCACGGGTGCGGAGTAAGCTGCTTGAGACCGAGTGCGATGCGCTTCTTCTCCTCGTCGAAATCGAGGATGACGACGTTGATCTTCTGATCGAGTTTGAGGACTTCTTCCGGATGGTTGATACGGCCCCAGGAGATATCCGTGATGTGAAGCAGACCGTCCACACCGCCGAGGTCCATGAACACACCGTAGGAGGTGATGTTCTTGACCGTTCCCTCGAGAACCTGGCCTTTTTCGAGCTTCTTCATGATCTCCGCCTTCTGCTGCTCGAGTTCCTCCTCGATCAGCACCTTGTGGGAGACAACGACGTTCTTGAATTCGTTGTTGATCTTGACCACTTTGAATTCCATGGTCTTGCCGACGAACTGATCGTAGTCGCGGATCGGCTTGACGTCGATCTGGGAGCCGGGAAGGAAGGCCTCGATGCCGAATACGTCGACAATGAGACCGCCTTTGGTACGGCACTTGACATACCCCTGGATGACTTCATCGCCTTCCAGTGCGGCATTGACACGATCCCAGGATTTGAGGGCACGTGCCTTTTTATGGGAGAGGATCAACTGTCCGTTCTTGTCTTCCTGCTTCTCGACATAAACTTCCACCTTGTCGCCCACTTTGAGATCGGGCATGTGGCGGAACTCCGTCAGCGGCACAAGACCGTCGGACTTATAACCGATGTTGATGAGTACGTCTTTCGGACTGATGGAAACCACCAAACCGTCAACGATGTCGTGTTCTACGACCGAGTTGAGGGTCTGATCGTACATTTTTTCCATGCGGCTGCGCTCTTCCGTGGAATAAGCACCCCACTGACTGCCGGCATTGTCCCAATTGAAATTTTCCATTGTAATAGTTAGATGTTAGAGATTCTGTGTGGCCGTAATAGCCTTATTTCCAATAATTTCAAGGATTTTACGGTTCCCCGACCGAGGGGATGCAAAGGTACGAAAAGCAAACTGAATTAAAAAGAGGGGTAACGGGCTTTTTTTCAGGGGCTTGAGAGTTCCCGGCGCTCAGTTTGCAATTTGCGGTTGGGGGGTTAGGAGAGTCGGCCGAACAGGTTGCCGGAGCCTCAAATCAACAGAATTTGGCACTTGTGGAGAGACAGGAAAGGAATGCGGCATAAAGGTGCGGAAAGCAGCGCGCGGAAATGGGAAATCAGCTCATCCGGACGGTCGCATTCACCCTTTCGGCGACCTGTTCCATCAGCCACATGGGCGTACTGGTGGCACCGCAGACGCCCACCGTGTCGACGCCATCGAACCACGAGGCAGAGAGCTCATCCGCGTCAGAAATGAAATAGGTCTGCGGATTGACGTCCTTGCACACCTGAAAAAGCGCTTTTCCGTTGGAGCTTTTCTTGCCGCTGACGAACACGATCACATCGTGTTGTCCGGCGAATTTGGACAATTGGGGCTGACGGTTGGATACCTGACGGCAGATTGTATCGTTGGAAACAAGGTATTCCTCGCCCACTTCCTTCTCCACCTGTTCCCGGGATCGTTCCCGGATCAGTTCCTGCATACGTTCAAAACCCGCTGAACTCTTCGTCGTCTGAGAGAAAAGACGGACCGGTTTTGAAAAATCTATTCGCTCGAGATCCGATTCGGTCCGCACGATGATGGCTGAACCGCCGGTCTGTCCAATGAGGCCGTTCACTTCCGCATGGCCCTCTTCCCCGTAAATGACAATCTGACCGCCGTCTTCCGCTGCCTCCATATGGCTCAACCGGACCCGGTTCTGCAATTTGAGAACAACCGGGCAGGAGGCATCGATGAGCTCGATGTTATTGGCAAGTGCGGTGTGATAGGTCTCCGGCGGTTCACCGTGCGCCCGGATCAGGACCTTGCAATCCTTCAGTTCCCTCAGACGTTCGTGATCGATAATTTCCAGTCCCTTGTCGCGCAGACGGTCCACTTCTTTGTTGTTATGGACGATGTCACCCAGGCAATACAATTTTCCGGTGCGCTCCAACTCCTCCTCCGCCATCCGGATGGCATACACCACCCCGAAACAGAACCCGGACAATGGATCTATGGTGACCTTCATAGGCTCAAAGATAGGGGAAAATAGTGACAAGGGGAGGCGGTTCCGGGTTGGCAGTTTGCAGTTTCCGGAGACTCGGAACTTGGAACTGAAATCTGCCACCGGCACCTTCCATCCCATCCCCTTTTTTCTTTACTTTGCGGACATGCCTACGGCCATTTCTCTCGATCGAAAGGCGGGGTTCACGATCAACGACTTACCCGGCATGTCCAGTCAACGTATCGTCATCGCCATTGACGGCTTCTCCTCGTGCGGAAAAAGCACCCTGGCGAAGGCGTTGGCCAAGAACCTCGGCTACCGCTATATCGATTCAGGGGCCATGTACAGGGCGGTAACTCTTTTCATGCTGCAGCATGATCTGACCATCAGTGAGTTACAGTCCATGAGCCCTGCGGAAGTGGAACGCTTCCTGGACAATATCCATATCACCTTTGAAATCAGCCCTGAAACCGGACTTTCAGAGGTGGTGCTCAACGGTATCAACGTGGAAAAACAGGTCCGTGAGATGCGCATCTCCGACCTTGTAAGTCCCGTCAGCGCCATTCCCGAAATCCGCCATCGCATGGTGGAACTTCAAAAAAGCTACGGAACAGAAAAAGGAATCGTCATGGACGGCCGCGACATCGGCACCACGGTATTCCCCTCCGCTGAACTGAAGATATTCATGACCGCGCGTCCGGAAGTCCGTGCGAAACGCCGTTTCGACGAACTCAACGAAAAAGGGTTCATGGTGAACATGGACGAGGTCCATCGCAACATCCGTGAACGCGACCATACGGATACGAACCGGAAAGAAAGCCCGTTACGCCAAGCGGAGGACGCCGTGGTACTCGATAACTCAATGATGGACCAGCGTCAACAACTGGAGTTTGCATTGGACCTGGTCAGGCAGGCGGTCAGTGTGTAGTGGTTGGTGGTTGGTTTACGCATCCCGCATCCCGCATCCCGCAACTCGCAACCCGCATCCCGCAACCCTTCAGCTATGCCGCTCATTTACCGGCAAAATCCGCGAGGTTCATCGTGACCGAGAAAAAGTTGGACGCTCCTGCGAGATGATATTTGGCACGTCCGTAACTGAGGACGAACTTGCTGATGCGAAGTCCGAATCCCAATGAAAAGCCGACGGTGGAAGGGCGTGTGTCAACGACCAATTCCTGTCTTCGCTGGAAATTATAGGCAGCGCGCAGGTGGAAGTTCCTGGAAAGGAGCAACTCGCTGCTGATGATGAAATGCCGCAACAGGTTGTTGCCGAAGGAGATCTCGCGGACCTGCGCCTCGCCTGTCAAGGGATCAAGGTCGGTAAGATCGTAAGGGTCCGTGTAGCGCAGCTCGAAACGCTCCAGATGTCGGTATGTGACGTTGAAACGCAAGGGAGTATGCGCCAGCCGCTTGGAGAATCCCGCCAGCACTTCCACCGGCAGGTCCTCGCGGACTCCGTCGACGAACGGATCCAGCTGGAAGCCTGCGTTCCTGGCCACGATGGTTGCCGTGAAATTATTTGCCGTATCCAAGTAGGTCGCCGACAGATCGGCGGCAAGGCTGAACGAATTGTACAGATAGTAATCGTTGTAGACGGTCTTTAGCGCAGCTCCAACGGAGAAGCGCGGATTATACCGGTAGCCCCAGCCGAATCCCAGACAATAATCAGCGGCCTTGAAAGACCCTTCGACATCGCCATACTCATTGGTCAGTTTGAAATCCCCGTAGGATCCGTAATGCATGGATGCCGAGAAGGTGCCCAGCTTCTTGCGGTCGGTTACGAAGGTCGCATCTCCGAAACGCACGCCGTCGAAAAGACTGGTCATGCTGAAGGCGATGCTCTTGTCCATCGAAGCATTGAGCAAAGAGGGCGCCTGCAGTGCCGCGTTGATATCATGGTCCTGCACGGTTATGTACGTTCCGCCAAGAGCGGCGATGCGCGCCGATGCCGGAACCTCCAGAAAAGCATAGGGAGAACCTCCGCCTACCTGCCCGAAAGCCTGTACGGATAACAGCACCAGTAATTGAAGTAACCTGCATCGCATAGGCTGCAAAATAACGAAGATTGCGGTGAATAACGTCCGCCGGCCGGTATTATTGTTCGGGAGGATTTCAACGTGCGATTCCGCGGAATTGCCGTCGGATTCACGCGGATAAGACTACCGTGACTTCCCGCTGGAGGTTCTTTTGATTACCTTCGCAGGTCGCTTAAACACAAGAGCCGGGACCCTTCATGAAGGAAGAAAAAGAACAGTTGGAGATTTTCGGGGCAAGGGTCCATAACCTAAGGAACATCGATGTTACCATGCCGAGGAACCGCTTGGTGGTCATCACCGGGTTGAGCGGCAGCGGAAAATCCTCGCTCGCTTTCGATACCGTTTATGCGGAGGGACAGCGCAGGTACCTGGAGACCTTCTCCGCCTATGCCAGGCAGTTCCTCGGCAACATGGAGCGGCCCGACGTAGACAAGATCAGCGGTTTGAGTCCGGTCATTTCCATCGAACAGAAGACCACCAACCTCAATCCGCGTTCAACGGTAGGCACCGTGACGGAGATCTACGACTTCCTCCGTCTGCTTTTCGCCAGGGCATCCGAAGCCTATTCGTATGTCAGCGGCGAGAAGATGATACGTCTTAGCGACGACCAGATCGTCGGACTTATATGTAAGAACTTCGAAGGCAAGAAAGTGGCGTTGCTGGCGCCGCTGGTGAAAGCACGCAAAGGACATTACCGTGAACTCTTCGAACAGCTGCAACAGCAGGGATATCTGCGTGTGCGCACCGACGGAAAGATCACGGAACTCAAAAAAGGCCTGCAGCTGGACCGTTACAAGGTCCATGACATCGAGCTCGTCATCGACCGCATGGAGGTTTCCGAGGGATCCGCAGCGCGCCTCAAGGAATCCTTGGAGCTGGCCATGAAACTCGGCAAAGGCACGATCGTACTGAACGACATGGCCAAGGACGCCGACCACTTCTACAGCCGGCATCTCATGTGTCCCACTTCCGGCATATCCTACGACGAGCCGCAGCCGAATACGTTCTCGTTCAACTCACCCTACGGTGCGTGCCGCCGCTGCAACGGACTTGGCTCGGTTTCCGAAGCCGACCTCAAGAGCATCATTCCCGACCCTTCCGCCACCATAAAGTCGGGCGGCATCGCACCGCTCGGCCCCCAGAAGGACACCTGGATTTTCAAGCAACTCATTGCGCTCGGCCGCAAATACGGCTTCACCCTATCGACACCCATCGAAGAGATTGCCGAGTCGACCCTGAACGTCATCCTCTACGGATCGGAGGACGTTCTGAATGTCGCTGCGGATCACAACAGCGGGTCCGCTTACCACAATTCCATCACCTGGGAAGGCATCGTCAACTTCATCATCGAACAGGACAACGAGGGCGCCTCTCCGGCCTTGCGACGGTGGGTGCAGGGTTTCATGCAGCAAGTGGATTGTCCCGAATGCAGTGGGTCCCGTCTTAAAAAAGAGTCCCTCTATTTCCGAGTGGATCGAAAGAACATCGCCGAGCTTTCCTCGATGGACATTCTGCAGCTTTCGGAATGGATGGACGGTCTTGAGGAAAGAATGCCTGCCCGTCAGCGCCAGATAGGCGGTGAAGTGGTGAAGGAGATCAGGAAACGCATTCGATTCCTTCTCGACGTCGGACTCGACTACCTGACACTGAACCGGACAGCCCGCAGCCTGAGCGGCGGCGAGTCCCAACGAATCCGGCTTGCCACTCAGATCGGATCACAGCTCGTCGGCGTCCTGTACATCCTGGACGAACCCAGCATCGGACTGCACCAGCGCGACAACGCCCGTCTCATACGCTCCCTGCAGGATCTCCGTGATGCCGGCAATACGGTAATCGTCGTGGAGCACGACAAGGAAACCATTCTTGCTGCAGATTATGTACTTGACTTGGGACCGGGAGCGGGCGTACACGGCGGACAGCTCGTCGCTTTCGGTCCTCCGTCGTCCATACTGCACCAGAAAAGCCTGACAGCAGATTACCTCAGCGGAGCTAAGAGCATTCCCGTCCGTGAAAAACCGCGCAAAGGAACGGGCAAGGCGCTGGAACTGAAGGGTGCGAAAGGCAATAATCTCAAGAACGTTTCCGTCAAGATACCCTTGGGAAAACTGGTCTGTGTCACCGGTGTCTCCGGCAGCGGAAAGTCCACCCTTATCAACGAGACGCTCTACCCTATTCTGAACCGGCATTTCTATCAGGCCGTTCAGAAACCGCTCTCCTACCAGTCGGTCAGCGGCCTGGAACATCTGGACAAGGTGATCGAGATCGACCAGTCGCCGATCGGGCGGACTCCCCGTTCTAATCCTGCGACCTACTCCGGCGTATTCACGGACATCCGTAACCTTTTCGCTGCATTGCCGGAGGCGCAGATACGCGGCTACGCTCCGGGAAGATTCTCCTTCAATGTGAAAGGCGGACGCTGTGAAACCTGTCAGGGAGGAGGCATGCGCGTAATCGAAATGAATTTCCTCCCCGATGTGTATGTAGAGTGCGAAACCTGTCGCGGCAAGCGTTACAACCGGGAGACCCTGGAAATCCGCTACCGGGGAAAATCGATCAGCGATGTACTGGACATGAGCATCGAAGACGCAGTCACCTTCTTCGAAAACCTTCCGCATATCCAGCATAAGATCCGGACACTGCAGGACGTCGGACTCGGTTACATTACGCTGGGACAGCAGAGTACGACGCTGTCCGGTGGCGAGGCCCAACGTGTGAAGCTGGCGGCCGAGCTCTCCAAACGGGATACCGGAAACACTTTCTACATTTTGGATGAGCCCACCACCGGACTTCACTTCGAGGATGTCCGCATCCTTCTCGAGGTCCTGAACCGCCTGGTGGACAAAGGTAACTCCGTGCTGGTCATCGAGCACAACATGGACGTCATCAAGGCAGCAGACCATCTGATCGACATGGGCCCTGAAGGAGGACACCGTGGCGGGAAAGTAGTCTGCCAGGGAGCACCGAAAGACCTCCTGGACCATCCGGTCAGCATCACGGCGCAATTCCTTAAGAAGGAGTTCCAAAACCAGCCGCAAGAAGGGAACCTTCGCCCCCTTTGATACGTTGAAGAGTACCTTGGGCCGTTGACAAGGCCCTGTAAGGAGGCACTATGAACCATGACGATTTAAAAATCCGCAAAGCCTTTTCGGACAAGGACTGGCAAGAAATCAAGGCTTTTGATACCTGGCAGATCTTCAAGATCATGGCCGAATTCGTCGACGGCTTCGAGAAGCTGAGCAAGATAGGACCTTGCGTTTCCATTTTCGGATCCGCTCGCACCAAGCCCGGGCACGAATATTACCAGCTGGCCGAGGAGATCGCTTTCAAACTCACCAAGGAAGGCTACGGCATCATCACCGGAGGAGGTCCGGGCATCATGGAGGCAGCCAACAAAGGCGCCAAGGTGGCGGGGGGAAAATCGGTCGGGCTGAACATCGAACTTCCCTTCGAGCAGTACTCCAACCCGTACATCGACAGGGACAAGCTCATCACCTTCGACTACTTCTTCGTAAGAAAGCTCATGTTCATCAAATACGCGCAGGGTTTCGTAGTGCTTCCCGGCGGCTTCGGGACGATGGACGAGCTTTTCGAGGCTTTGACACTCATACAGACCGGGAAGATCGGAAAGTTCCCGATCGTGCTTGTCGGCAAGAAATACTGGTCCGGCCTGATCAACTGGATCAAGGACACGTTACAGGAGGAGGCCATGATCGATCCCGCCGACATGAACCTTTTCAAGGTCGCTGAGAACGCAGAGGAGGCGGTAACGCATATCAATGAGTTCTATTCGCGCTACCTTCTCAAGCCGAACTTCTGAAGTTCCGGATCAAAGGATTCGAGGGGGCGCCGCCCCCTTTTTTATTGCCTTTTCCGGTGCGCGGTTTTGAACAACCGTACCTTAAAAAGTGCAGGCAGGTACTGAGAACCCTTCCACGGGGTTTGGGTACCTTTCGGCGGACCAAAAACCCCGCACATGCTCAAATCCATTTCACTTTTCGTTTCGGCAGTCGTCCTTTTCATCGCAACCATCTTCGGAGGATCCGACAAGCCGGTCAACGTACGTCAGGAGATTCCCGCCCAGGCCCAGACAGGTTACGGCATCCAGATCACGTTTCATATCGACAGGAACGGCCACGAGGGCTTCGCGAAACTGCAGCAGGCGATTCCGAAAGGATACGGCGCTGAAGCGATCACGACCGGTTCCGCCCAGTTCATACGCACGGAAGAAGAGGTGAAATTCATCTGGACGCAGCTTCCGCAGGACGAGTCCTTCGATGTTTCCTACCGACTTGTCCCGAAGAAGGGAACGGACAGTTACATCAAGCTGGAGGGCATCTTCTCCTACGTGAATGACGACAACAAGACTGAAAAAGTGTGGGTGAATCCTGCCGAATTCCGCGTAGGTCAGCGGATGACGACCAGGATCGAGAACAGCGGTCCTTCCATCCAGCGCCGTCTTATCGCCATCCGCCCGGAGGAAGGCGAATACCGAATTGAACTGAATATCCAGCCGGGCGGACTCTCGCAAGCGGCGCGCTTCGTTGACAGGATACCAAGCGGCTTTACGGCATCTGCGGCGGAAGTCAACGGAGCTGAATTCACACAGAACGGCCGCAACGTGAACTTTGACTGGAAGAGCTTCCCTCAGGATGAGAATTTCACTATTGCATATACCATCCGCTCCGGCGGTGTCACCACCACGCCGTATGTAGAGGGCATGCTGCTTTACGGCGACGAGCTGGTCATCGCCAACGACAAGCCTGAACTCGAGCAAATGCCTTCGAACAGCATCGCAGCTGAACCCGTAGCCGCCGTCGGCAACATCAATTCGACGCTCATCAGCAGTGCGGAAGAAAAAACCCCGGCCGTCACATCGAATAACGGTGTTGAAGGCTCAGGCAACAGCGCTGCAGTAAAAAAATCCGCCACATCCGGAAACTCCTTCTCCTCGCCGGCCTCCACCCCTTCTGCTCCCTATGTGACGTCGGAGGGCATACATTTCAAGGTGCAATTCCTCGCGACGAAATATACCACCTCCCGTTCGGGGAACTGGTTGAAATCCTATTACGGCATTCCCGGAAAAGTAGAGATGTATGAGCAGGACGGCTGGAAGAAGTATGTAACCGGCAATTACGACAACTACGGATCCGCTACTGCTGCCAAAAACGATATCCAACAGCGTGCGAAAGACGCTTTCGTTGTCGCTTATCGTAACGGCGACCGCATTACGGTTTCCGAGGCCATCCGCTGGAACCGGACAGGCCACTGATCCTCTCAAGGCTCGAACCAATAAACGACGTCGTCGTGAAAACATCGCTGAAAAACCTGCTTCTGTCCTTCTTGCTGGCCGGAGCAGGTTTTTCGGTTTTTGCTCAGGACAGTGCAACCTCCCGTACGCGTCTGCCCGCATTTTATGCAGGTCCCGGCATCATGTTCTACAAAGGTGATATCGGCGGGAAGACGACACGGGAAAGCATCCGAAACCACATTGGTTTCCGTTTCGGAATGCAATTGTATTCGGCTGACAGGATTTCCCTGTCCGCCTCTTACCTCAGCGGCCGTATCACTGCGAACAGTTACGACCCGGGCCGTCCGACGAATTTCGAGTCGGTTTTCTTTTCACAAGGTCTGTCTGTAAGGTATGATTTCTCGTCCCGTAAAAAGCAGGCGCCCGTCCTCGTCCCCTATCTTTCCGCCGGCGTCTCCTTTTTCTCTTTCCGTTCGTCTACTGACCTGAAAGACGCTTCCGGACGCAACTATTATTACTGGTCGGACGGTTCCGTGAGGAGCGAAGCCGAGCAGGGACCGAATGCCTCTGCGGCGACAGTGCTGTTCCGTGACTATGAATACGAAACCGACCTGCGCGAAGCTAATCTGGACGGATTCGGAAAATTCAGTCAGGGTTCGCTGTTTTTTCCGTTGGAAGCCGGATTAACGATGCACCTCACCGGACACAGTTCAGTCATACTGAGTGCCGCCTATAATTTCCTTGGGACGGACCTGATCGACGGAATCACGGATGAGAGTATCGGAGCTCGAAAAGGCGACTCAAAGAATGACCGGTTGCTCTTTGCCGGTTGTGCATTCCGTTTCGACCTGACGAGCACACGTCCGGAGCCAAAAGACGGATTCGAGCACGTCGATTTCAAGAGCCTATCCAAGGAGGATTTCGACCGGGATGGCGTCAGGGATTTCGGTGATGCTGTCACAGACACTGCCGGCACCTCTTTCGACGGTCAAGGCCGACCTGCTGACAAGGACAAGGACGGAATTCCGAATTACCGCGACGAGGAACCTGTTTCGGTGCCGAAAATCCTGGTGGATGAAAACGGCATAACGCTTACGGACGAGATCCAGGAAGAGAAGGCGCGGAAGTCGACCGAAGCTGCTCCGGCCGATACGGTATATCTGCGTCCTTTCGACCCGTTGAATCCCGAATCGGGAGATAATCCTGCCGCCAGGAAGAAATCACGTCTGCCCAGGGAATACGACCGGCTCGATACCGACTTGGACGGCTACCTTTCCCCCACCGAAATGAGCAAAGCCGTGAACGATTTCAATGCCGGCCGCTCTCCTTACAAACAGAAGGATTTTTACCGTTTGATCGATTTTTACTTCCGTCAGGAGCTTTAATCTGTAAGGATTAAAGGTTTTTTAGACCCCGAAGCCTTCCCGGCAGTGCTAATATGGTCGGTACGGGATTTCCGCACGAACCACATGCGGACGCCCCTCTCTCGCCATGAACACACGCAAACTCACCATTTTGGTGGTGGAAGACGATGAAGTCGACCGCATGGACATCGCCCGATCGTTGAAACGCTCCGGTTTCAACGTCGAGTTGTACTATGCAGGAGATCCGGAAAGCGGACTTAAGCAAGCCTTTGAAAGGCAATACGACTGCATCTTCCTCGACTATAACCTGCCGGGAGGTACCGGCATCGATGTCCTGCAAAGCATACGAAGTTCGGGATCCAAAACCCCGATCATCGTGATGACCGCTCATGGCAGTCTGACGAACGCTGTCGAAGCCATGAAATGCGGGGCCAGTGATTACCTCGTAAAATCGATGCTGACGCCGGAGGGTATCGCTCAAAGTCTGCTGCACGTGATGAGGCTGAGGGAGAACGAAAGGATCCAGGAACACCTGACCCGGGAACTCCGTAATACACAGAACAGGCTTCAAAAGGTCATCGACCATTCCCCCATCGTACTTTTCGCACTGGACGAACAAGGCATCTTTACACTGTTCGACGGAAAGGGATCGGATGCATTGGGGCTGTCGGGAAGCATGATGCCGGGAAGGCACGTCTCAGCCATGGAGGAGGCGTTACCGGGGGCGGAGGAGCTGTTCCGTCGCGGACTGGGCGGGGATTCTGACCGGACCGTGGTGGCCTCAGGCAGTAACCATTTCGAGGTCTCCTACTCGCCCATCCGGGATGAGAACGGAGGCATAACGGGCGTGATCGGAATCGCCACCGATGTCACTGAGCTGATGCTGGCCAAACAGATTGCGGAGAACACCGCGAAACTCAAACAGGAATTCGTTGCAAACATGAGTCATGAGATCCGGACGCCGATGAACGGCATCATCGGACTCACGAACATCCTGTTGGAAACGGAACTGAACGGCGAACAGAAGAATTATCTCACCTGCATCAAGAACTGCTCCAGAAACCTACTGGTCATCATCAACGATGTGCTGGACTTCTCTAAGATCGAACTTGGGAAGATGTCGTTCGAGAACGTCCCGTTCCGGCTTTCGGAGGTATGCGGTCAGACCGCTGAACTTTTCCGGAACAAAGCTGCGGAAAAAAATGTGCGATTGCTGCTTAAACTGGATCCGTCGCTGCCTGAAACGGTCTGCGGCGACCCGACACGGCTGACGCAGGTACTGAACAATCTGGTCAGTAACGCCATAAAATTCACGGAAAAGGGATACATCGCCATCATCGTGAGAGGCGGCGAATCCGCAGAAAACCGGCAGACCGTGAACTTCGAGGTGTACGATACCGGTATCGGCATACACGAGGACAGTCTGCATACGATCTTTGAAAGTTACCGTCAAGCGGACGGAGATACAACGCGGAAGTATGGCGGTACAGGACTGGGACTGAGTATCGTCAAACAGCTGATCGAATCCCAGAACGGAAAAATACAGGTGAGCAGTACGCCCGGCAAGGGGAGCTGCTTCGGATTCCGGCTGACGTTCGATATCGCGGATCCTGCGATCGAAAGGAGGGTGGTGTCCGAAATTGCCGATTACAAGAATCTGCGTGGAAGCAGGATACTCCTGGCCGAGGACAACCCCATCAATCAGATGATCGCCCGCAAATTGCTGGTATCGTGGGGCGCCAAGGTGGATGCTGTGGAGAACGGAGCGGAAGCGGTGCGAATGGTGTCGGCAGAAAGCTATGATCTCGTGCTCATGGACATCCAGATGCCGGAGATGAACGGCTATGAAGCAGCCTCTTGCCTGAGGGAACTGGGACACCGCATACCGATCATGGCCATGACGGCCCACGCGACGGTTGAAGAGAAGGACCGTTGCTTCAGCAATGGCATGAACGATTACATCAGTAAGCCGTTCGACCCGGAAAAGCTGAAGCGACAGATCAATGATCTTCTTGGAAAGAGCAAGGTTCAGGAAGACCGAACAAGTCATTCCCAATTCGGGAATAATAATTCGAAGAATACAGGTGGCATTCGGGGGAAATTTGACAGCTCCGCCCTGTCGGGCAGGACGCTCCGCCAACAGAAGCTCCTGAAGGCCAGAAGCGAAGTCGCACTCGAGAGACCGGATCTGAGTTACATCCGCCAACTTTCCGGCGACAAGAACGATTTCATGATTGAAATGATCGAGTTGTTCATGTCCCGGACCAAAGAGGCTCTGGAAGCGCTCAGGGAAGGACAGGAACGCTGCAATTGGGAGGAAGTACGGCTCATTGCGCACCGGATCAAGCCGACTTTCAGATATGTCGGCAGCAACAGGATCCAGCAGGCATTGGCTGAGGTGGAACAGCTGACCGCCGGTACTCCGGGAAATCCGGATGAAGTGAGGACGTTGCTGACGAACATTGAAAAACAAAGCATGCAGTTGTTGATTCAATTGGAATCCGAGCTTGAATCCCTGCGCTAAAATCCCTTACATTGGTGAATCATAGCTGCCATGTCCAAAAAAGTGCTGATCTGCGAAGACGACGAGATGATCCTCAGGATGGTCGAGTTCCGTCTGCGCAAGGAAGGGTACGACGTACACCTGGCGGCGGACGGAAAAGAATCTCTGGCGCAGATCCGGAACGTCTCTCCCGACCTCATCATCACCGATATCATGATGCCGTACATCACCGGACTGGAGATCGTGCATCAGATCAGGAAAGACCTGCAGCTGAAGACTCCGATCATCATCGTATCCTCGATAGGATTGGAGAAGACCGTACTGGAGGCGTTCCGTCTCGGGGCGGACGACTTCATCACCAAACCCTTCAGCCCGAACGAACTGTCGATACGCGTGAGCAATCTTCTTGCAAAGAACCGATGAACCACCCGGCCGGAAGACGGACGTCATGTAACCTGTCTGTCCGTAACAGGATGTTTCCCGATGAAAACAATTTGAGATTTTGAGGACTTTCATCAAACATATTCTTCTCTTGTCATTGCTGCTGTCGGGTGCACTGCCGAAGGCTTCGGCACAAACCAGGATGCGTGACACGGCCATAGTCATCACGGACCGGACGGACCTCGATGCCTTGTTCCGTCAGGCCCGGACCATGGGCGGTTCCGACAACAACGACCAGGCGCGACGTATCTGCCAGAAGATCCTGGAGCGCAAACCGGACTACACGGAAGTAAGAGTCTACCTGGGACGCACTTTCGCCTGGGAAAAAGATTACGACAACGCCCGAACCGAACTCGGAAGGGTGCTGATCGAGAAGGAAAACGACCTGGATGCCCTGTCGGCGCTCATTGATGTGGAAACGTGGTCCGGCAACTACGATGTCGCCATGGACTACCTGAAACTAGCATTGAACCTGCATCCCACCAACGAAGACCTGCTGATCAAACGGGCGAAGATCCAGATCCGTCAGGAGAACAAGGAGAGCGCTGCAATCACGCTAAGGCGTGTACTCGACCTCAACCCCGGAAACCGCACCGCCCTGAACATGATGGTATCTTTGGAATCGGAGCGACTGAACAACAGCTTCCAGGTCCAGTACGATTCCGATTTCTTCGACAAGGAACTCAAACCGCAGCAGGCGCTTTCGGGACAGCTGGGAAGGTCCTTCCGTTTCGGGTCGATCACGATGCGCGGCAACGCGGCGAACCGTTTCGGATACCAGGGCATACAGTACGAGGTTGAGAGTTACGTGCACTTCACCAAGACCTCCTATGCCGACCTCATCATAGGCACCTCCCAGTCGAGGATCTTCCCGGAACAGAATTACGTCGCTGAAATCTACCAGAAAGTCCCGTGGGGTTTCGAGGTTTCCGGCGGCATCCGTTATCTGAAATTCACTACCGGCACGACCATCTATACCGCCTGTGTCTCCAATTACTTCAGCAATTACTGGTTGATGTTCCGGGTGTTTTTCAACCCGAGAACAAACAACCAGGTCTCGGACGCATCTTTCGTGCAGAACTCCTCCCAGACCTACTTCATCCGCATGAGACGCTACATCACCGATGCGGACCATTTCATAGGAATACGGATGGGATATGGCGAATCGCCGGACGACCGCCGGTTGCTCAGCAAGACACCCTCGCTCGTCAAACTCACCACGTGGCAGGTCGGAGCAGAGCTGCAGCTCCGCGCCTTCGGCAGATATTTCATCAAAGGTGACGTCAATTATGCCAACCAGGAAGTACGCACAGATGTGATCCGGCAACGGCTCACCATGGGCTTACAGCTGAAAACCAATTTCTGATTCATGCATCGGATACTACGACATAACCTGTCCTTTCTTCTTGCTTTCACATTCTCCTTCAGCGTGTTCGGCCAGGACGTGAGTACCGGAAGTTCCAAGAAGAGCGAAAAGAAGATCGACAACGGAAAAGCTTTTTTCGAAAAGGACTCGATACACTCCATACGTCTCAACTTCCCGCAATGCAATTACTGGGACTCCCTTGCGTACTACAAGAAAACCGGCGACTCGCTGGAAAGCCCCCAGTACATGCAAGCCAGCGTGACAGTCGACGGGAAACTGTTCCATGCCTGCGGAGTACGCTTCAAAGGTGAATCGTCCTATCAGTTCTATCCCGGGAAGAAGAAACCGTTCCGCATCAAGTTCGACAAGTACATCAAAGGCCAGAACTACACCGGACTCAGGGAGATCAACCTGAACAACAACTTCAAGGACCCGACCATGATGCGCGAGAAGATCTTCCTCGACCTCATGAAGAAGTACGGACTGCCCGCACCGCGATGCACCTATGCGAAGGTCTATCTGAACGACAAGTATCTCGGCCTGTATCTGGTGACCGAGAACATCGACGACGTGTTCCTGCAGACCCAGTTCGGGGACATCCGCGGAAACCTCTATCAGGGCGAACCGGTCGCCACACTAGCCTATATCGGAAACGATCCCAAGAAATACGAGAAGCGCTATATCCTGCGGAACAACCGGACAAAGAACGAATGGTCCGACCTGATCCGGCTGATCCGTATCTTCAACGACTCCACGCTTTCAGACGATGAATACGCCCGAAAGCTGGACGCCAACTTCGATGTCAACAAATGCCTGAAGGCGTGGGCCATCGACAATATAATGGGCAACATCGATGCCTATAACATGTTCTATCCGCACAACTTCTTCCTTTTCCACGACAGCCTCACCATGAAGTGGCACTGGATCACCCTTGACGGCAACTACGCCTTCGCAGCCTGGAACCCCATACTCAACTTTCCCCAGCTCGTACGGATGACCATCATGCGCCTGGACACTGTACCCAACAAGGCGCCTCGGCCGTTGCTCGACAAGATGCTTGTGGAAAACAAGTATCTCCGCAAGAGGTACCTCCAGATCGCTGATACGCTGCTCCGGTCCGACCTCCAGCCGGAAGCGATAGGACGGACGATCGACAGCCTTTCTCTCCGTATACGCGTCGCCGTCTATGCCGACGTGAACAAGATGTACTCCAATACGGATTTCGACACTAATATCCGATCGACGATCGGGGACCCGCTGGATCCGGGCAACTTCATCCCCGGACTGAAATCCTATATCACGGAGCGGAGGAAATACATCGAAGAAGAACTCAACCGTCTGCTGTCGAGTACCCCTTGAAACCCGATGATGAAACGGACTAACCGAAACAAACCGTGGATTTCCTATTACAGATAAACTGGTCGGACATACAGTATAACAGCCAGGAGCTCGGAAGGACGGTCTACAGCTTTCCGCTGCATCTTCGTGTATTGGGGATCATCACGGCTGTTTTCCTGTTGATAACCCTTCTGCTGCTTCTTACGATACTCGGCAGCCGGATCGTAAAGACAAAACGGTCGTTGAAACGTTCGGACCTTCAGCGGGCTTTCCAACCCGCATTGAGCCGTCTTCTTTTCGAAACGGAAAAGGAGCCCGGCGAAACAGAAATAAGGCAGGCTTTCGGGGAAATGGACCTGAAACAGCCTTTCATCCGTAAATCCCTTTCGGAAGAGATCATTCACCTGCACGACAACTTCACCGGCGATGCCGCGGTTCGGCTGGAATCCGTTTTCAGGACAATTGATCTTCACAAGGACTCTCTTCAACGCCTTAAAAGCAGACGCTGGCACATGGTTGCCCGCGGAATGCGCGAACTGGCATTGATGAACATCCGGGAAGCGGTGGCCGATATCTCTTCCTTTCTGGAGCACAAGAATGAGATGCTTCGATACGAGGCGCGCATCACCATCATGAAGCTGAGCGCGCAGGATCCGCTGTCCTTTCTGGACAACGAGAAAGGCACTCTCAGCGAATGGGACCAGTCCTACATCTACACCATGCTTTGCCGCATGCCGGAATTGTCCATCCCGGATTTCAGCCGATGGCTATCCTCGGGAAACGACAGTATCGTGGATTTTTCCATAACGATGATCGGGGCCTTCCGTCAGGTCAAGTCGGCATCGGCCATCAGTGCGATGTTAAAGACCTCCGATGAACGTAGAAGGCTCATTATCGTGCGTGCGTTACGGAAGTGCGGAGCCACGCAGACCGAGCAGCAACTGATTGAACGCTATCCCGAAGAGACTATTGAAATCCGCGACGAAATCGTGCAGTCCTTCGCCACGCTTGGTTCAGGCAAGTCGGTCGCATTCCTTTCCGGGCTGCTGAAAAAAGGTCACGAAGAGGTCTCGCACACCGTCCACATCGTACGATCGCTGCTGGCCATCGGTCCGGAAGGCGAGCGTGCGGTGAACGAAGCCTTCCTGAGCGGTGAGGAGCGCCTCCGCACCGCCATACTTCACGCAAAAGACGTACGACTCTGAAACCATGATGGGCTATTTCTTTTATTATTTCACGAAGTTCGCGGACCATTTCATCCTGATCTACAGCGGAATGCTGTTTCTCACCTATTTCATACTGGCCGCTTACTCCGCGCTGGAAATGAAGAACTACCTCAGGAAGAACTCCTTCATCGATTACAGGGACATTCTCACATCGCCCTCCGCCCCTTCCATATCGGTGATAGCTCCCGCTTATAACGAGTCGAAGACCATCGTAGAGAACGTCCGATCACTGCTCAACATACATTACGTCACGTTCGAGGTGATCATCATCAACGATGGCAGCAAAGACGAGACACTTCAGCTGATGATAGACGCCTACGACCTTGAAAAGGTCCCGTATGCCTTCGACGAGCGTCTCCCCAGCAAGCCGATACGAGGTATCTACAAATCCCGCATCCCGTCCCTCAGCAAACTCACTGTCGTAGACAAGGTGAACGGAGGGAAAGCGGATGCATTGAATGCAGGCATCAACGTATCGAAATATGACCTCTTCGCCGCCATCGACGTGGACTGCATACTCGAGTACGAGTCATTGCTGAAGATGGTCAAGCCGTTCATGGAAGAGCGCAGCAAGAGCGA
The DNA here is from genome assembly GCA_046052345.1 of Bacteroidota bacterium. GTDB lineage: Bacteria > Bacteroidota > Bacteroidia > AKYH767-A > 2013-40CM-41-45 > Pollutiaquabacter. The sequence continues at coordinate 37,510 of JBJOMN010000005.1, forward strand.
AGTGATCGCCGTCGGCGGTGTCGTCCGGATAGCCAATTCCTGCGAAGTGGAGGATGGCAAGATCGTCAAGGTGAATCTGCCGGACCAGCTATTGCCCAGGGTCCAGGTGCTGGAATACATCCGTGCGTTCCTGCTGGGAAGGATGGCCTGGAGCCGGCTGAACGGGCTGATCCTTATCTCAGGCGCATTCGGGCTCTTCAACAAGAAAATCGCCGTAGCGGCCGGCGGATACAACCATAAGACCGTCGGAGAGGATATGGAATTGGTCATCCGCATGAGGAGGTACATGGAGGAGAACGACCGTCCCTACCGTGTCGTTTACCTGCCGGATCCGCTGTGCTGGACCGAAGCCCCTTCCAGCATGAAGATCCTGAGCAAGCAGCGAAACCGATGGACGCGCGGAACCGCAGAAACGCTTTGGTTGCACAAGCGGCTCATACTTAATCCCCGGTATCATTTCCTGGGAATGATAAGCATGCCGTTCTGGTTCCTTTTCGAGTGGCTGGCTCCCATCGTGGAATCGCTGGCGCTGGCCTATCTTGTCATGATGACTTTCCTGGGCATCCTGAACGTGGAGATGTTCGTCACGTTGTTCATCACGATATACGCCTTCGCCATCCTTTATTCGACCGGGGCCATCCTGTTCGAGGAATTCTCTTATCATCAGTACAAGAGAAAAACGGACATCATCCGTCTTTTGGGAATTGCATTGATCGAACCGCTCTTCTTCCATCCGGTCAACGTCTATAACGCGGTAAGAGGCAATCTTGATCTTCTCACCGGCGTGAAGAACTGGGGCGAGATGAAGCGGACCGGATTCCAGTCAGCGAAAAAGTGATCCGTCAGCTCTTCTTTGCTGTCCGGGCGTACTCAGTCCGGAAAATATGCTGCATCAAAGGAAGGTAGTATTCCCAGAAGAAGCGGTTCCGGTCGGTCTTATCGATGGCATTATATAGAAGAAACTTCAGCGTGGTGACGCCATTCAACCTCGCAAAACGGAACTTAGTAGGATTATCGGCGAAATCACCGCAGAAATAATAGAAACGGGGAGCCGTTCCGCGTCTTATGATGGCAGGAAAGGTATCCGGAACCCCTGCGGAATCCAACAATATCTTTCCTTGCGGACTGAGGGGGAGCGTGAAATTAGCAACGACCTCGTTGCTGTCGTTTCCATTTTCCCAGACATCCATCCAGAAAGGATAGATGAGCCTGGCGGGAAGATCCGTCTGTTCTGCGAATTCAGGAAGTGTGACAATCTCAGGAATCCAGTCATTGAGCTCCCTGCCCTCCTCCAAGACCAGTACTTTACCCGATTCATGGACACACAAGATGCCTCCTTTTGAAAAAGGCCATTCCCCGGAATGATCCGTCCTGTATTGCCTTACAATCCATTTGGGAAGATCCGGATTGTTCACGGTATCCAGCGAAACAATCGACCTGATCATCCATCCTGTCCATGACGTGCCGTACAGAGACTGGAAACGTTTCCGCATGTCGGGCGGAGTCGGAAAACCGACGGTATTGAACTCCGCGACCACCAGCTTGTCTTTTTCAGCCATCTTCCGCATCAGGAGCAGGTCCTTTTCGGAGAGCCCTCCATAGATGCTGCCGGCATTATCATTTCGATCGAGGTGTACATACCATTCATTGCCCATGATTCCGTAGCAATCGGCGAAATAGGCGACTGCGTTGGTCGAAGCCATGCTGTCCAGTTCCGGCTCGTTCATCGTATCGAAATCCCTTACCTCATACCGCTCGTCCTCCTGCGGAAAAAAACCGAAATAATCCTGGTTGATATCGTAAAACTTACGGTCCCGTCGCACGTATTTATCGTACTCGAGAATCCAATTGATGGACCTGTGCTTGAAACTGTTTGCATTCAGGACGGTCTTATCGACGATGAGCAGGTCGAGCTCTTTCTTAGGACTGAACTCCCAGGCGATCCTCATCCACAAAGGTGTGGCCAGGATAATCAAGAGTACGAGGAGGATAAGCCTGCTTTTCATCGGGAAAAGAAGTGTAAGATTAGGCCCCTAAATGTATTCTTTTGGGGGGCAATAAACGCAACCCTCCCACCCGTTTAAGGCTAAAAAGATACACAACAACCTGTTAAAACATGCCGGTTACACGGATATTCATCGTCGAAGACGACCAGTTCCTGAGTAAAATGATACAGCGTTCGCTGGAGAAAACAGATGATCTGGAGGTGACCTGCTTCGCATCCGGAGAGGAATGTATGAATCAACTGCATCTCAACCCCGATATCGTCTCCATCGACTACCATCTTCCCGGGATGAACGGTATCGAACTGATGCAGCAGATACACAATTACAACAGCGAAATCCAATGCATCATGGTTTCGGGGCAGGACAAGATGGAAGTGGTCATCGACACCTATAACAGGGGAGCGGTGAACTATATCATCAAGAACGATTGCGTCGCCATCGAACTTGAGAACACCATCAAGAACCTGTCAGGGAACGTCCGTCTCCGCCAGGAGAACGAGCGGTTGCAGTCGCTTGTTATCGACCGTAACCGGTACGATTCCATCCTGGGAAACAGTGCGCCGGTACTAAAGACACTGCGACTGATACAGAAGGTCGAAAAGAGCAATATCATGGTGCTCATCACGGGTCAAAGCGGTACGGGAAAAGAGCTTGCCGCCCGTGCCATTCATTATAACTCTCCCCGTGCCAGAAAACCGTTTGTCACCGTGAACATGGGAGCCATCCCACCCGACCTCATCGAGAGCGAATTGTTCGGACACGAAAAAGGCGCCTTCACCGACGCACGTGATAAACGGATCGGCAAATTCGAGGAAGCCAACGGAGGAACCATATTCCTGGATGAAATCGGGGAAATGGACCTGCTGCTGCAGACCAAATTATTACGAGTCTTGCAGGAAAAGGAAGTGACCCGCATCGGTAGCAACAAACCGATAAAGCTGGATGTACGTGTAATCGCCGCCACCAACAGGAACCTGACCCAGGAAGTACGGGCCGGGAAGTTCAGGGAAGACCTTTATTACCGCCTGCAGGGATTCCTTATCCATCTGCCTCCGCTGTACGAACGGGGAGAGGATGTCATCCTGCTTTCCAAAAAATTCCTTCAGGAATTCTGTAAGGAAAACCGGATGGAGTCGCTGGCTATCAGCAAGGAGGCCATGACCTCTCTGATGAATTACAAATGGCCCGGAAACGTACGGGAACTGAAAGCGGTCATTGAACGTGCCGCTATCATGGCGGAGGGGAATACCATCACACAGGATGATCTGATTTTCATAGATAACTGAACACAATTACCCGCTTTGTAAGCCCCCGGAGTAATTCGGGGGCTTTTTCATTTCGGGAATAGAAAATCCTCGGTCAGACATCCATCTTACCGGACTGACAGAAGTCCAAAACCGGAAAAAGCCGGAAAATATGTCGAATCGGAATGTACAGGCGGTTATTCTTCAAATAATGCAGGAATCCTTACGAATGTATGCACGCATACCGCTACTTACGGACGAATGGCGACAGATGCAGTAAAATAGGACAAGAAGAAAAGTGTCATGTCCAAGAAATCCAGATTGAGCGGCCGGCAGCGGAACCGGATGCGGATGCGTCGGTTAATCATCGCTGCATTCGCCTTCCTGTTCACAGGTACTGTAGTGACGACAATCATCATCAACATGACCAGGAGCGACCGCAGCCGTGCGAAAGACACCGAAATACGCGTCATGCAACTGATGGAGGAAGAAGAATATGTGACCGGATTCTCCGTAGACGCCCCGGTACTACGACCCGAGGACCGGCCGACGGGAGAAAAGATCTTCTACAAGAAAATACACTAATAACCGGACGAACTCGTCAATGCCCGACTTCAACATAGATAGCAGGCCCCTGCTCCGGTCGATTCTGGTCGCCCTTTTGCTCCCAATGACAGCAATCGGGGCGATCAAGACTTCCGTGGTCAGCGGGAATTGGAGTTCGGCTGCAACGTGGAGCCCGGCTGGTGTCCCTTTATCGACAGATGACGTCATCATCGATACGGGAGATACTGTGACCATGGACGCGGCAAGGACCATCGTAAATGTCACGGTCAACAGCGGTGCCATGCTCCAATGGTCTGCAGCAGTACCCCGGATGCTCACTGTGAACGGGAACTTCGTAAACAACGGATATACGGACATGTGCGGAGATCTTCTGCTTGCGAGCGGAAGATCCGTACGATTCGGCTCCAACTCGACTTTCATCTGGAACCCTGCCAACAATACAGCCACCGGAGCGACGCTGTTCACGAACGGACTGGAAAACTTCGATACGACCAGCACTCTTGTCATCAGGAAGTGGTACGATTATACAATTCCCTTAGGGGCTGTAGCCGGATCGGTGCTTGGAAACCTGAAAGTGAACACTCCGGGGAACGGCTCAAACGTAATCGAATGGAACCAGTCGAATTACTTCCAGACATTTCCGGTAAAAGGAACCCTGACCATCGACACAGGTTGGGTTACGCTGGACCGATCCGGATCGATCTCATTGACGACACTCAAGGATGTCGTACTGACCTCGGCCAATTCCACACTCTACGGACATCACGGCAATCATGCGGGCTCTTTCACTTTGGCGATTCGATCGCTGAACAATAACGGTGGCGTATTCAAGGGTCTGAACAACGGAACGGGAAACATACAGCTGAACGTCAGCGGAACCGTTACGAACAGCGGGAACATCAAGCTGATCAACAATTCCGGAGTGGCCAATGTTGGCAACGGCAATGCAGGAATCACGGTCAACGGACTTTTCCTGCAGACAGCAGGAGATACGCGATTCATCTACAATGTGACCACGTCCCAGTGCGGTGTATATGTGGCCAATCTTTCCCAACTGACGATAAACGGAGGCATCTTCTTCGGACAAACGGGCATCAATACGGCCGGCGGAGTTTGCAGCTTCACCGTGAGTGGAAACCTGACGCTCGCATTTTCAAATCCTACAGACATATTCCGGGGAATCTCCCTGACCGCGATAGGCGCCAATATCAATGCCTGCGGTCTGAGAATGATTGTACGCGGGGATTTCATAACAAGCGGACCTACTACAGCCGAGTTTACATGTTCAGCCGGCCGCGGCGCGGAAACTGTCACGGTAGGCGGGAATTATTCAGTCTCCGGCCTTACGAACAATTTCAACTTCGGCGCTAACGGTGCCGCTCATAGCAACAACCTTTCGATTACCGGATCCTATAACCAGAACGGAGGCTTTGTCCATCTGTCCCGACTGGCGGGCCGTGCCAGGATACAGATCAACGGAAACATGCTACTCAATAGCGGAAGTGTTTCCCTGAAAAGCCAGTCCGGATTATCCACAGCCATTGTAAACGGCAATGTGAATGTGAGCGGCGGATCGATGTATCTGCACTATAACACCACACAGGCGACACCTGACGCCAATTCACTGACCGTCAACGGGACTTTCAGCCACAGTAACGGAACCATCAATTTCGACGACAATCCGACCAACTCGGGCGCATGGCATTCGATCATCATCGCAGGACCGCAATGCAACCTTAGCGGCGGCGGTGTGATCACACATGCCGGTGCGGGAACCTCGCAATCCTTCGGGATGCTCTCGTTCGCCCGTGCAGGAACCGTAATTTACACGCGCACGAACAGCCACCTGCTGACACAGGTCAAACAACGTATAGAAAACAGATGCACGCTTAACGTTTCGTCCGGTAACATACAAGTGGCTTCCCACGGAACCGCTGCCACGGATTACTTCCGCATAAGGACCGGCGGACGACTCGAATCGAACAGCAACCAGCTTGCCTCCAATGCTTTGTTCGCAAACTGCGGCATCCAGATCGATTCAGGAGGCACCTACGCCCTGATGCGTGCAACCGGATTTTATAACGGAACGGTAAATGCTTCGGTGAACGCGAACAGGAACATGGATTTCCTGATCGACCCCTACGGCATCGTGGAATACAACGGCATGATGAACCAGGTACTTACCGGCATCGGCCTAGGTATCGCTTCTGGAATGCAGCACCGCTACGGAATCCTAAACATTGCCTTCAGAGGTCCTTCAGGAACCTATGTCGCTCCGTCCGGCGATCAGGTTTTCGTGAGGACGCAACTGCAAGCGACTTCCGGAGAGCTGTTCCTGAACACCTTCCCGATCACGGTCATGAACGGAGCACCCTGGGCCATCGGACGTACCGGAGGCTATGTAAAAAGCGAAATGAACGACTCCGTAAACACGTCAAAAATCGTTTGGGAGAACATCCAGCCGGGAGCGCACATCTTTCCGTTCGGGAAGGACGCTGCCACCTATCTGCCGATGACGCTGACTCCCCAGACGGAGTTTGGCACAACCGTAGCCGTTTCCACACGAGGTACTCAACCCACGAACAATATACCGCTGCCTCCATCAGTTCCGCTTCGCGGAATTGCCGCCTGGCCGAACCCGCCGATGTTGACTCCCCTTGCCGTAGAGGAAGTCGTCGACCGGTGGTGGTGCATTGACGCCTCTCCGATCATGACGGCAGACATCACCGTTTCGTATCCAGGAGCAGAGAACACACTCCGGCCGGATGTCAGCACAGGACTTCTTGGGATCGGAAATTGGGACGGTAACGCATGGAACATTTCCAACATGAACGATTTGGGAGTACTGAGCGGTATAGGTACGGTATCCGCTACAGGCGTGACTCCCCTCACCCACCTCATCATCACCACGAATTCGGTGACACTGCCGGTGGATCTGCTGGATTTCACCGCTACTCCCGTGAATAACAAAAAGGTAGTCTTGGATTGGACAACGGCTTCGGAACGCAACAGCGACAGTTTCACGATCGAAAGAAGCCGTGACGGAGCTACGTTCAGTGCACTGTTCAGCATACGCGCAGCAGGAAACAGTTCACAAACGCTGCCCTACCGGGAAACTGACGAGTCACCGCTCTCGGGGGACTCCTACTACAGGATACGTCAGACCGACATGGACGGAAGCACCTCCTATTCACAGACGAGACATGTACATATCGGGGATTCCCCTGTCACCGAAAGTTTGATCCTCGAAAACATAGGCCCCAATCCTTTCTCCGGGGCCCTTAAGCTGAACGTAATAATGCGGAATGGCGGGGAACTCAGTATCCGGATGACCGATCTCGGGGGTAGGACTGTCTACCAGGAAAAAAAGAAAACGGAACCCGGGGCATCCGTGGTGGAACTCACGGGATTAGAGTCAGTCGCAGCGGGAACTTACGTATTGCTCCTCGAATCCGAAGGAACCGTAATCACCCGCAAGGCTTTTAAACAATGACAGAAGTATGAAACGAAGTAACCGACTCAGGGGCAGACAACGGCAGCGGATGTCCAACAGAATGGTACTTGCGGCCGCCGCCGCCGGAATTTCCGTTGGAATAGGTCTTGGCTGGCTGGTCTACATGAATTTCGAGGACATTGAAGAAAGCAAAGCGACGGAAAGCCGAAATGCAGCCACTGGAGCAGGTGACGGAGAAATACTCTGTGAATTCACCTGGGAGAAGGATCCCGTCACTGCCGCTACGCTGGGGCCGGACGGGATATCCGCAGGACTCGATGCACATTGTGCGCGTAACGGAAGCGGATTCACCATGGGATTGGCACCGGGAAAACGCGGAAAAGGCATTGACCTTGTTCTCGAATCAAACGAGCTCTTCGACCAGGACGGTATCGACATACGCATCGATTACAGGGGCGGAGAAAAGGACGGATATTTCGTCAGCCGGGGAATCAATTTCTATTTCGGCGTAGAGGACGGTTTTCTTTCCGCATGTTACCGCGTGGAGGGTGAAAGAGGGGATGCATCGGTCATCAAAGCGAAAACTGACTATGAGATACTGCAAGATGACGTGTTCAGGACGTACGGCTTCTCCTACTCTCCTGTCACCGGGAAATGCGAATTGACCGTGAACGGAGTTCCTGTCTGGACCCGTCAGGGGACAGCGCAGAGGGCTATGTATTGGAAAAATGCCGGCCGTGTCATGATCGGAAAGAATCTGGACGGGAACGGCCGCGATATAGCGTTATTGGACAATCTGGTGATACGCAGTAACGGAAACCTGAATCCTCTGGCCGAATCGCTACTCAACTTCATGGTGGAGACTGCAAACGGAAAAGCGCGTATCCATTTCACCGTAATGGACGAAGCCTTGGTATCCTCCTTTACCGTAGAACGATCGGAAGACGGATTCAAGTTCTCGAAGCTGAACAGTTTTCCGCCGGGTCCACAATTCAAGGCCGAGGACGAATATGTGCTGTCGGACGAGTCTGTCACGGAAGCGGCAGTGATCTATTACCGGTTACGCCAGGATTTCCGGAACGGAAAGCATGTCATCCATCCCGTTTCGGCAGTGCGCATGAAGTCCGACAAGAAATTCAGCATAGAACGGGTGAACCCGACGATTTTCACCAGCAATTTCAGCATCTCCTACTTCCTCCCAGCCGCCGGAAGAGTGTGGATCCAGCTGCAGGACAATCAGGGGAAGGTGGTCGGATCGAAGACCTTCGAGGCACGCGAGGGAAAGAACGTGTACACCTATTATGACGAAGGAAAACTGGTCGCCGGCACGTATACGATCAACCTCATGCACAACAACCGAAAGGCCTCTGTACAGATCATAAAATCCTGAGATGCCGGACATGAAAATAAAAAGCGCCCTGATCGGGGCGCTTTTTTTTATTTATCCGGAGACCGTCAGACGTCAAAGCTTCTTGTCGATTCGGACGACTTTGAACTCTGTACGACGGTTCGCCTGATGCTCCTCCTCTGTGCAGATGACGCCATTGTCGCACTGGTTGACCAACTGGGATTCTCCGTATCCGACAGCGGTGATGCGTTCTTTTGCGATACCGTGGGCTACAATGTAGGCAACAGCGGCATCAGCTCGCTTTTGGGAGAGGTCCATATTGTATTTGTCGTCAGCCCTGGAATCGGTATGAGAACCAAGTTCGATACTGATGTTGGGGTTTTCCTTCAGGATCTGTACAAGCTTGTCAAGTCCTTGGGACGCATCGGCCCTAATCTCCCACTTATTGAGGTCATAATAGATGTTCTCGAGCACGATCGGCTTGTTGACGACAATCTCCTCCAGCTCCAGCTTCAGGCTCACGAACATGTTTTCACTCTGTCGCTTTCCTACGGTGGAAACCTCTTCCGAATTGGTGAAATAGCCGTCGCGGGTACCTGCGACACTGTAGTCCGTATTGGGATCCAGCTTGAATTTGAATGTTCCGTCAAGCCAGGAGACAGCCGTATCGACACGTCCGGTGGTAAGGTTCCTCAACTCGACCAGCACATCTTCGACAGGCTCCTGCGTGACCTTATTGACAGCCATACCCTGCAGGGTGAAACGGATATCCTGAAAGAAGACGTGATACAGATGATCGAGCTCGGAGTCGGAATTATCCCTGTTGCTGGAGAAATAACCTTCGTTTCCGTCACGGCTGATAGCAACCCCGAAATCATCGAAACTGCTGTTGAATGGATAACCGACATTGACCGGCTTGCCGATCTGTCCTTCCATCATCTTGGCACGGTATATATCCAGGCCACCCATTCCGCATGCCCCGTCTGTGCTGTAAAAGAAAAGACTGTCTTTGTATACGGATGGAAACACCTCGTTGCCTGCGGTGTTGACCTCAGGACCCAGATTCACCGGATCTCCCCATACACCGTTCAGCTTTCTGCTGAACCAGATGTCGCTTCCGCCCATTCCACCGGCCCTGTCACTTGCGAAATAGATGGTATTACCGTCAAAGCTGAGGGCGGGATGACCTGTGTTGTGGTCACCTGTGCTGAAGGGCAGTTCCGTCAAACCGGTCCAAACGGTATCCTTGCGGTACATCTGGTACAATTTGAAGTTGACTACGTCCTGCGTGGTCTTTCCCACCTTTTTCTTGACGTAATTGTTACGCGTCAGATAAAGCGTGTCTCCTGCAGCATTGATGGCGACCGGGCCGTCGTGGTAGATGCCGTTGATTTCTCCTGAGAATTTCTGCGGAGCTGCCGTATCGGATTTCGCATAATAGACATCCAGGTAGGTCCGGCCTGTCCAGTCATAGCGGTTCCAGTTGGTGAGTTTTCCGCGGTCGCTGACGAACAGGATTCCGTCTTTGTAATACAAAGGAGAGAAATTGCTTTCGGTACCGGTATTGATCTTGCTGTGCTCGACCAGATACTGCATGCTGTCCTGCTGCCAGGCGCCGATACTGTCGCAACTGGAAAGCAAGGTCTTGCCGGATGCATCCAGGCTGTCTGTACCGTTGAGTATGACCCGGGCGTCCTCATAGCGGCCTGCGGTCATCAGCAGGCTGGCGTAACGCTGACGCTCGTTGCGGTCTGCTTTCACGGCTGTATCCTTGACGACAGATCCGTAATACTGCAACGCTTTCTTGGTGTTATTCATACGCAGGTAACACGAGGCGAGTCTGCGTTGTGCCTGGCTCCTGTGGGGGCTATCCAGCGCCTTTTCATATTCCTTCACGGCCTCGCTATAGGCCATGTTGTCATACAGACGGTTGCCCTGACGCATATGGTAGCTGGCGCACCCTTGAAAGAGAAGCATGGACACCGCCGCTGCGAACACGGACTTTGCAACACCTTTAACAGAGAGGATATTCATGGGAATCCCTTTTAAGTCGTTTGTTGGTTGTAGTTAGGTTTTCAGAAGTAACGCGGCGTCTTCATCTTCATGATATCATAGCCGAAGTCATAGCCGACCATGAATTCATGAGACCCTGCGCTGTAATCCTTTATGTCCGAAAACGTGAAGTCATAGCTGTATCCGATGCGCAACTTGCGGTTGACCTGGAATTCCAGCAGGCCTACGAGAGCATCTCCGGTACGGTAGCTGGCACCGACCCACAGCATATTGGCGAGCAGGAAGTTCAGGTTGATATCCGCCTCCAGCGGCGCATTACCGACGTACTTCAGAAGAAAGCTTGGCTTCATGACAACATCGGGATTTAGCTCGAATACGGTTCCGGCAGTGAGGAAGAAATGCTGGACCTGCCGGGGCACGAATTCGTTGCCGGTCAGTTTGACACTCAGTGCCTTTTCAGGATCATAACTGATCAGCGTAGGAGCGGAAATTCCGGCGTAGTACTTCCGGGTGTACAGGTAAGCACCGGCTCCTACGTTGGGCAGAAACCTGGAAACCTTGTCGGCGGCGAAAACCTGGTCGTTCGAGTCCCAAAGATTAAGATCGCTGTTCTTGCAGGTATAGTACCCACCGCCGGCGCGAAGTCCCAGGCTTAGCTTCATCTCACTGTTCAGTGGCAGGTGGTAGGCACCGTTCGCATAGACGTCCGTCCGCCCCGTCACTCCGATCTTGTCGTGAGATATCAGGGCGCCCCATCCGAAGTTGGTAAGACCCAGCGGACCGTGGATGCTGCCGACCTGGGTGACCGGTGCACCATCGAAATTCACCCACTGGTTCCTGTAAAGCAGGGAGCTCATCATGTAATCCTGGCTGCCTGCGTAAGCAGGATTGAGCAGCAGGTGGTTGAACATGTACTGGCTGACCAGTATGTCCTGCTGGGCGACAACAGGACGCAGACCTGTTAACAGCAACGCAGCCGTAAGGAGTTTATGGAGGATAGGTCTCATCGTTTTTTAGCTATGGCTTCGTACGGATAAATGACAGTTTGGTTTTCTTCAGCGGCGGATATCTACAAACGTGTTGGCACGGAAATCGGATTTATTATCGATGAAGATCACGAAATAGGTGCCCTCCGGCAACGGATCACCGTTGTTGTTCTGTCCGTACCACTCGTGGCCGGTGTAATTCTCCTTGCTGTAGACTTCGTTGCCCCAGCGGTTGAATACCTTCAAGGTGTTTTCGGGGTATTTGTCAGCGCCCCGCACTTCAAAATCATCGTTTCTGCCGTCATTGTTCGGCGAGAAGCCGGATGGCATGCCGAAATCACAACCTTCCAATCCTACCGTGATGTTCTGGGTGGTGTCACAGCCGTTGGCGTCTGTAACAAGCACGACATAGTCTCCCGGCGCAGCGGGACGCAAGGTGTCGCCGTTACCTGTGGATGGCCCCGTCCAAAGGTAAGTATACGGCGGAGTTCCCCCGACCGGAGCGACAAAGGCCACGCCGTTAAGCGTGGCACAAGGTGCAGCGACACTGCCGGAATTAGCACCTGATATATCCAAAGAAGAAGGCTCAGTGATTGTGACATCGAAGGTGGTGGTGCAATTGTTCACGTCCGTCACATATACGGTATACGTGCCTGCGTCGAGATCCGTGAACACCGGACTGCTCTGGAAGTTGGAGTTATCGATGGAATACTCATAGGGTGCAGTCCCCCCCGTAGCATCCGCGGTAATACTTCCGCTGCTATATCCGTTACAATCGGCTGAACCCACCGAGGAAGCGCTGCCGGAAAGCACAGAAACCGGCTGACCGATGGTGACCCCCTGCATGACCATGCAGCCGTTGGTGTCGCGCACGGTGATGTTATAGTTGCCTGCTGCCAAACCGGGGAAGGTAGGGCTCGACTGATAGGTAGTGCCTCCGTTGATGGAGTACTGGTAGGGAGCCGTACTGCCACTCGCATTGATTGTGACTTCTCCGGATGAATTTCCGTTGCAATCCACATCCTGCTGTGTTCCTACCGAGGATGACAGCAGCGAAGGCTCATCGATACGGATGGCGGCGATAGCCGTACATCCGTTCACATCCGTGACTGTCACGACGAATGTGTCCACGGAAACCCCTGTAATCACAGCCGTGGTTCCACCGTTGGTCCATGAGTAAGAATACGGCGCGGAACCTCCGGACGCTACGACTTCTATGGTACCGTCTACCCCGCCATTGCAGGAGACGTTGACTCCGCCATAGAATTCCAGACTGAAGATGGTATCTGTAACCAGTTGGGTGGGTTCGGTAATTGTGACACTCTGCGTCTCCGAGCAACCTTTCGCATCAGTGATGGTGACGCTGTATGTACCGGGGGCCAATCCGTTGACATCCTCCGTTGTTGCAGTGTTGCTCCACACATACGTATAACCCTGTGTCCCGCCCGATACCGTCAGGTCGATACTGCCGTCATTGGCTCCGAAACAGGAGATGTTGTTGCCGGAAGGATACGATGAGGCCACGGTAGAGGCCGTAAGCTGGGTGGGTTCAAGGATCGTGAGGGAGTCCGTGGTCTGGCAAAGGTTGGCATCCAGTATGAGGACGGCATAGCTCCCTGCTGTCAAGTTACTGATGCTGTCGTTGGTAGAACCGTTTGACCAGAAATATGAATAAGGAGGTGTTCCGCCGTTCGTATTGGATACGGCACTACCTGTCGCGGTACCGTAACAGAGCGCATCGCTGGTAATGGATAATCCTGCCAGAAGCTGGTTCGGCTGAGAAAGCGTACTAAGTGTATCGCCCGTACAGCCGTTGTAGTCGACTACATATACGGAGACGTTACCGGCGGCTAGGCTGTCTGCCGTCTGCGTGGTGTCGCCGTTCGACCACAGGTAGGTGAAGGGAGGTGTTCCGCCGACCACGGATACTGTCGCAGATCCGGTGGCATCGCCGTAACAGGCTATGTTGGTGAAACCGATGGTCGTGGAGGAGATCAACGGCACCAGCGTATCAGGCTCCGTAAGGGTAATGGTATCGTTGGTTATACAACCGTTCGCATCGACGACGTCCAGGAGGTAGAAACCTGCGAAGAGGTTCGTCAATGAATCAGTAGTGGCTCCTCCTGGACTCCAGGTGTAATTGTAAGGAGGTGTGCCGCCGGTGACCGAGGAGAATATCCTTCCCGAATTCTCCCCTTTGCAGGCGATGTTATAACCGTTCCCGAAAACAGGGCTGGTGAGCGATGCCGCCAGGGAGTCCGGTTCTGTCAGCGTGACGGACAACAACGCTGTACATCCTAAGGTATCCGTGACCGTCACATCGTAGACGCCGGCCGGCACATTGTTAAGGTCTTCTGTAATATCACCATTCGACCAAGAGAAGAAATACGGCGGCGTGCCGCCCTGCACCTGGATATCGATATATCCGTCCGAAAGTCCGTTACAGCTTATATTGTAAAGCCCGGCAAACAGCGAAGTGCCGATCAGCGACAGCGAAAGGGAGTCGGGCTCCGTTACGAAGGTGTTGGCTATTGCGGAACAACCGTTACTGTCAACTATGGAAACCTCGAGCGGCCCTGCCGGCAACCCGATGATTGTCGAGTCGATGCCGCCGTTGGACCAGAGATAGGTGTACGGAGGAATGCCCCCTTGTACAAGAACGGTTACCTGTCCATCCGACCCGCCGTAACAGGATACGTTCGTCACATTGAACTGAGTACCTGAAATGAGCGGATCCAGGGTGGTAGGCTCATCGATACGTTGCTGGAACTGGGCGGTACAGCCAAGACTGTCTGTAACCGTGAGCGTATAAATGCCGGCAGCCACCTGTGTGAGGTCTTGTGTGGTTGCGCCGTTGGACCAGACGTAGGCATAAGGCGGAGTACCACCTGTTACGTCCATGTCCGCTGCGCCGGTGAATTCTCCGTTACACGCCACATCGGTAATTGAAACCGGGAAAGGTGTAAGCGTCGCCGGCTCCGTGATAATGACAGAGGAGGAAGTGGTGCAGCCGGTAAAATCCGTGATCGTCACATCGTACGTCCCTGGAGTGAGTCCGGATACGGAGGCGGTCGTCTCGCCCGTCGACCACAGGTAGTTCACGGGAGAGGAGCCGCCCGTGAATAACGCTGTCGCTATTCCGTCATTATTACCGTTACAGGATACGTTGGTCGATGCGATGGAAGCTGCGAGATTCTGGAAAGAAACCGGGACGTTCGCAGTGCTGGACGGGCATGCGGAACCGAAGGCATCGGTTACCTGCAATGTATAGGTACCCACCGTCGAAGCGACATAGGTGTTGGTACTGCTAACGACCGTGCTGCCGTTATACCACGTA
>JBJOMN010000006.1:0-45045 GCA_046052345.1 Bacteroidota bacterium
CCCCCTTTCGGGGTCTTTCGGGAAGTGGCGGATGTTCTTTCAGGGTGGAAGAAGGATTCAGGACGGATGCCCTCCGTTGTCAATGTGGTCGATGCCGATTATATCGGCTATTATCTCAGACGTTCCGCTTCTGCACCTTCAGAAGTGTATTATAAGGTCGAAAGCCCTTCTGATCTGGCACGTCTTAGGGAAACAGTGGATACCTGCACCGCAGACCGTTTCGCCTATGCGTGGACTAATAATTTCCATCCCTACGAGATCGGCCAGATCATCCGCCGTCGCTATCCGCTTGTCGTCGGGGAGCACCATTACTTCAACGCCGAGAGCTGGCTGTTCTCCTCCAAAGAAGGTGCGCCGCCCATGAGTCCGATCCGGAACTGGAAAGCGGATTACAACGATACGTCGCTTACGGGTTTTTCCATCCGCTATGACACGTCGGCATTTTCATCCCCCGGCCTGATGGCGTTCCGAAAGGGGGTCGATTATGCGCCGGATATCCACGATCGCATTCCTGCCGATGTAATCGGCTTCTCGGTGCTGTACGCGGACGTATGGTTCAAGTCCTCCGCCGTCTCCGGCAACCAGTGTCTGGCTATCTCCTTCGAGGACAACGGTGAATCGGTCTGGTGGGAAAGTGTGCGCCTGAACGATTATAACCTGCATCCCGGGAAATGGCAGCAGGCCTTCCTGGCCAAGCCGCTTCCCGTCGGACACGACTCCCTGGATATCAAGGTGTATCTGTGGAACCCGGACGGGGAGGAGTTCGTGGCGGACGACCTTCATGCCGAATTACGCTCTGCAGTGGATCCATATGTGCGGAAATGACGTTATTTGCACCCGTTTTGCCAACTACATCACAAATGACCATCAAACCTATTATCGACGTCGCCCGGGAAATGGGAATCCGGGATGAAGAGTTCATTCCTTACGGACGCAACAGGGCCAAGGTTGAAATCAAGTCGTTCGACGAGAAGCGAATAAGAGCCTCCAAGCTCATACTGGTGACTTCCATAACTCCGACGAAATCAGGTAACGGGAAAACCACCACCTCCATCGGTATCGCAGACGGACTTCGTAAGGTCGGTAAAAAGGCGGTGCTGGCCTTGCGGGAGCCTTCCTTAGGTCCCGTTTTCGGAATGAAAGGAGGGGCTACCGGAGGAGGAAAATCCCAGGTCACGCCTGCCGAGGAAATCAACCTGCATTTCAACGGCGACTTCCACGCCATCACTTCGGCCAACAACACCTTGTCGGCCTTGCTGGACAATTTTAATTACTTCAACAAGGGTACGGACAAGGAGCTAAGGGAAGTGTTATGGCGCCGTGTCCAGGACGTAAACGATCGTTCCCTGCGCTATGTGATTACCGGTCTCAACGGCAACAAGAACGGTATTCCGTCCGAGACGGGATTCGATATCACGCCTGCCTCAGAGCTCATGGCGATCCTTTGTCTTTCCACGGACATGGACGACCTGCGTCGCCGGATCGAAGATATACTGGTGGGATACCGGGCAGACGGTTCACCTCTGACCGTGAAGGAAATGGGGATAGGAGGTGCCATCATGGCACTGATGAAGGATGTCCTTGCTCCCAACCTCGTACAGACACTCGAAGGGACTCCGGCATTCGTGCACGGCGGCCCCTTTGCAAACATCGCCCACGGCTGCAACTCCATCATGGCGACCAAAGCCGCCATGCACTATGGCGAATACGCGGTCACAGAAGCGGGATTCGGCAGCGACCTCGGTGCCGAGAAATTCCTCGATATCAAATGCCGTATAGCAGGGATCGCACCTTCCCTCAGTGTCCTGGTCGTGACGCTGCAGTCGTTGCGACTCCATGGCGGCGTGAAGAATGCGGATCTGAAGCTCCCCAACAAGGATGCCTTGAGTAAAGGTCTTCGGAATCTTGAAAAGCATATCGATAATCTCACATCTTTCGGACAGAAAGTGCTTGTCTCGCTCAACAAGTTCGACACGGATCCTCAGGACGAGATCGATCACCTGCAGCAATGGTGCGACGACCGTTCCGTGGCGTTCGCGCTGAACGAAGCATATGCCCGCGGTGGTGACGGTGCTGTCGAGATGGCAAAGAAGATTGTGGAGTTGACCGAAGTCCTCGGCAACGAAGTGCCTGAAATACATTTTGTCTATGGCCTCGATGAGCCGGTCAGGACCAAGCTCGAAAAAGTCGTCCGCCGCGTATATGGCGGTGACGGAGTGGTCCTTTCCAAGAAGGCGGCCGGTCGTCTGAAAAGGATTGATGCCCAGGGGCTCTCCGGACTCCCGGTTTGCATAGCCAAGACGCAGTATTCGTTCACCGACAAGCCGGAAGAAGTACGTGTCTACGAGGGGTTCACCATTACCGTCGACGACCTTGTCATCAACCGCGGCGCCGGATTCATCGTGGCGGTTTGCGGAGAGATGGTACGTATGCCGGGACTTCCCGAAAAGCCGAGCGCCTTCAACATCGACGTGGTCGATGGTATAATCACAGGCCTCTCCTGATCGGTAAGCAGAATCCCGGCCGGTGGGTCAGGCATTCTGCATTCTGCATTCTGCATTAAGAATGCCTATTCCGCCACCGCCTTATCACCGTAAAGTTGCTTCCTGTATTTTCCGGAAGGTGAGGGGATAAGCGCGCCTAGTCCGAGAGAATCCCATTTGCCGTCCACCTCAGCGATCGTTTTTTCGTCCATGGCCAGTATGTTCGGCCAGTCCCGCTGAAAACCGTCGTATTCTTTGGTCTTTCGAGTGCCGTCCAGGAAGAGGAGTGAGTTTCCGTCTCCGCCCGATTGAAGTATGAAGGCGTCCCGCTTCGGGTCTACATTATTGGCAAAACGCCATACGGCATCTGCAAGATCGTCGATGTCGATCGAATGTTCCAGGAAGATGACGACGGAGGCGCCTTTCAGCTCGGGTCGTGCCGCCAGGGATTCTGCAAGCGATCGTACGTGTCCTTTGCGGTCCTTTTTCACAGCAATAAAAAGCAGAGAAATGCCCTCGCGCAGCAGCCTGCTGTTTACCTGCGTGATCTCGGGAAACAACAAGGATAACTGCGACAGGCTTGCAAGATCTGCGGGAGCGGAATTGCGAGCACCATTTCTCATGGCGAGTTCTTCCGGCATCTTCGCGGTGGCGTCGATTCCCATCTTCCCGCCGTAGGACATCACGGAGCAGCTGTGGTCCAGGACGTCCACCGGTCCTGCTGTGAAATACGTGTCCTGTTGTGGATCGTAATGTTCGGATACATGACGGGACAGCGCAACGGGGTCATGGATGTCGACATCGCCGTCCACAATGACCATCATCTTGGTGAACATCATCTGCCCGGCACCCCACAGTGAATGCATCACTTTGGAAGCCTGGCCGGGATACTCTTTTCGGATTTTGACCACGACAAGATTGTGGAAGACGCCTTCCACAGGAAGCACCATGTCCACGATTTCAGGAACCATGGTCATCTTTATGGGCACGAGGAAAATTCGCTCCGTCGCTTTGCCGATCCAGGCATCTTCCTGCGGAGGGATGCCGACGATCGTCGCCGGATACACCGCGTCCTTGCGATGCGTGATGCAGGTGACGTGGAATTTCGGGTAATAATCCGGAAGGGAGTAGTAGCCGGTGTGGTCGCCGAACGGTCCTTCCAGGATCAGCTCCTCCTCCGGATCGACATAGCCTTCAATGATGATATCCGCATCGGCCGGCACTTGTATGTCCTGAGTAAGGCATTGCACCAGCTCCACTTTCTGCTTGCGAAGAAATCCGGCCAGCATGTATTCATCGACGCCGTCAGGCAGGGGGGCCGTGGCACAGTAACTGTAAACGGGGTCTCCTCCCAGTGCGACCGCCACCGGCATCTTCTTTCCGAGTTTCTTGTATTCGGCCAGATGTCGTGCGCTTACTTTATGACGGTGCCAGTGCATACCGGTCATCGAAGGGCCGAACACCTGCATCCTGTACATCCCTACGTTACGTATTCCCGTAATCGGATCCTTCGTGTGTATCACCGGCAGGGTGATGAAAGGACCGCCGTCTTCCGGCCAGCATTTCAGCACCGGCAGTAGGGTGAGGTCGGGTTCTTTCATGACGACTTCCTGGCAGGCGCCGCGTCCTTTCACGGTCTTCGGCATCCAGGAGGCGATGGAGCCAAGCTTCGGCAGGAGCTTGAGCTTGTCCATGATCGAGTCTTTCGGGGACATCAGTTCCTTGAAGAGCGCTTCCATGTCGCGGGCGATATCGTCCAGCCGGTCTACTCCCAACGCTTTCGCCATCCTTTTCTCCGTTCCCATGGAATTGATCAGCACGGGGAATCCGGTTCCGGTATTTTCAAAAAGCAGGGCAGGGCCGTACACCTTGGAAACCCGATCGGTGATTTCGGTGATTTCCAGCTCAGGATCTACCCGTTCACGGATCCTGACCAGCTCTCCTGATTTTTCAAGTGTCTCTATCCAATGGCGGGTGTTACGGTACATGTCCGGCTGTTTTATTTCAGAACAATCAAAGGTACGTTATGTTACACTTTTTACAGGTCGGTTTGCCTGTCATTTCTTTGCTAACTTTAACGGATCAAAATATTATCATGAGAAGTCTTTCCATGTTGGCTTGTTGCCTGTTATCGACCGCCCTTTCATTTGCTGCCGGGCATCCGGAAATGCGTAACGACGAAATCCGTCTGGAGGCCGTTACTGTTCGGACATCTGACGATATCCTGAGCCGCGCAGCTGCCGGTCCCGACCGGCAAGAGTGTTTCATGGGCAGGTATTACTGCCTGCTGCAGTTCGATCATCCGCTCACTCTTCAGGAGCAGGAAAGCGTAAAGGCGGCCGGAATCCGATTGGAGGGCTATGTTCCTTTCAATGCTTGGATGGCTTCCGTACCTGTCGGAATCCCCGCAGGCACGCTTACGGCATTGCCGCTGCGCACCATCTTGCCGGTACCTTCGGAGGCGAAACTCAACAAATCGATCCGCTATGGAGATATTCCGGCTCATGCAAGGAAACTGGCGGGGTACACGGATGTTACAGTGCTTCTCTTCAGTGACGCGGATATGGCCGCTGCCGTGGAGGTGCTCAATGGTCCTTTAAAATGTGTGATCCTTGAACAGCCCGTCAAGAACATGCTTACCCTGCGCGTTCCGGACGACCGCATCGCCGCCTTGGCACACTATCCTTTCGTGCGCTATGTGCAGCCTGTTGACGGTCCGCCGGTGCCGGATGACACCAAAGGGCGTTCCTTGCACCGCAGCAATGCAGTGAATGTGGAAATGGTGTTCGGTCGTCACTACTCCGGCGACAGCGTCACCATTTCCCTGGCCGATGACGGTGAAGTGGGACCGCATATCGATTTCAAAGGAAGGATGATTTCCCTGATGACCGGTGCCGGCGGCAATCACGGGGATATGACCTCCGGTATCGCAGTTGGTGCGGGCAATCTGGATCCCACCATCCGCGGAATGGCGGAAGGTGCTACGATCGTAGTGCATGATATCGGTGCCGGTACCAACGGATACGACCATATCTACAATTCGCCGTCTTTTTACACGCAATACGGGGCCGTAATCACCTCCACCAGTTACAGCCAGGGTTGTAACGATTATGAGACGCGCGCCCAGACTATCGATCAACTTGCCGGTGCCAATCCGCAACTCTTGTATGTCTTCTCCGGAGGGAATCGGGGAACCAACGACTGCGGATACGGAGCAGGAGCAGGCTGGGGCAATATCACCGGTGGCATGAAGATCGGCAAGAACGTAGTCGCCTGTGCCAACATGGACCAGTCCGGCGTGATAGATCCTACCAGCAGCAGAGGTCCTGCCGATGACGGCCGGATCAAACCGGACATCTCTGCCAACGGGACCGACCAGCTGTCTACTGACGAAGGCAATATCTACCAAGTTGGAGGCGGTACAAGTGCCGCCTCACCCGGTATAGCCGGCGTCGCGGCGCAGTTGTATCAGGCCTACCGGAACGGTTACGGCGGATCGAACCCGGATGCTGCGCTGATCAAGGCGCTGTTATTGAACTCCGCGGACGATGCCGGAAATCCGGGTCCTGATTACACCTACGGTTTCGGTCAGGTCAATGCCCTGCGCTCAGCGCTGAGCCTGGAATCCGGACGGTTCTTACTCGACTCTCTGTCTCAGGGCGATTCCGCTTTCCATACGATTACCGTTCCGGCCAACACGGCCCGGCTGAAGGTGATGGTTTACTGGACCGATGCTCCCGGAGACCCCGCCGCCGCCTTCCAGCTGGTAAACGACCTTGACATGCGCGTTTCGGACGGATCAGCACAATCTTTCTCTCCCTGGATCCTCGATCCGACTCCGAATGCGTCGAACCTTTCTGCGAACGCGGTGCGCGGGACCGATCACCTCAATAACGTCGAACAGGTCACGCTGGATCTTCCTTCCTCCGGCACTTACACGGTGCGTGTGGACGGATCAATGGTTCCTGCCGGATATCAGAAGTACTACGTAGTGTGGGATATCGTGCCTGCGGCCATCACGCTGACTTATCCTTATGGCGGCGAGGGCTTCGTGCCGGGCGAGTACGAACGCTTGCGATGGGACGCTCCTGAGGACACCGCTTCTTTCAGTATCAGTTATTCGGCAGATGCGGGAGTATCCTGGCAGTCAATTGCAAACGTCGCAGGCGCTCTTCGCCGCTTCGATTGGTTAGTTCCTTCGGTCAGTTCGGACCAGGTGCTTGTCAAGGTGCAGCGCGGAAGTCTTTCGGATATGACCGACGGCTTCATGGCCATCCTTCCGCAGCCCTCCAATCTTCAGGTTGATTTCTCCTGTGTAGACACACTTCAATTAAGCTGGACTCCCGCCAACGGGATCTCCACCTACGATGTCTATCGTCTCGGAGCCAAATACATGGAGAAAGTAGCTACGGTGACTTCCAACTCGGTACTGCTGAATATTCCTTCGACAAACGAGGAATGGTTCAGCGTGGGGCCTGTCGGGGCATCCGGCGGTTCCGGCCGTCGGATCAATGCTATTCAAAAAGCTCCGGGACTTTTCAACTGCACGTACGCAACCGATCTCGCACTGCTTAATACCGTGTCGCCTGCCCCCGGTCTTTTGCAAGCCTGCAACAACCTGACGGCGATACCGCTCACTGTGCAGATCCAGAACACCGGAATCGCTTCCTCCTCCGGCGCTTCTGTCTCGTACAGCATCAACGGAGGGACTCCCGTGCAGGACCCGCTGCCCGGAATTCTGGCTCAGGGAAGCACCGTGAGTCATACTTTCTCCGTACCGCTCAATCTCTCCGTTGCAGGCAGTTATTCGGTCACTGTGACGGTGTCCATTCCCGGCGATTTGAACCCTACAAACGATGTACAGACCTTTACCTATACGCCCAACACGGTTACGGCGGTGATTCCATTCGCTGAGGATTTTCAGTCGGGGGTGTTTCCTCCGGCGGGATGGTCCATCCGCTCTTCCGGCACTGCCTATCAGTGGAGCCTGCGTCCTGCAGTCATCGGCAGTTCCGGTACGCCAACGGATGCCGCATGGTTCGACGACTACAGTTACAACAACCCCGGGGCGGAGGATGACCTCATCCTTCCTTCAGCCGACCTGCAGGGCTCTGCCAATCCGGTTCTCACCTTCGACGTGGCTTTCGCGGTCTATGCCGCCGGCTACGACGACGGCCTGAAGGTGCTCGTCAGCACTGATTGCGGAAACACCTTCGTGCCCACCGGGTACGAGAAAATCGGATCCGCACTGGCCACCGTTCCCAACAGTGCCACGGACTGGTTTCCAACGCAGGCTTCCCACTGGCGGAATGATACGGTCGACCTTGCTCAATGGGCAGGGCAGCAGGTTGTACTGAAAATCGTGAATATCAACGACTACGGAAACAACATTCTGGTTGACAACGTCCAGCTGGGAAATAATCCGTTCAACAGTATTTCTTCGCCTGCGGCTGCTAAGGTGCTTGTCCACCCGAATCCGTCTTCCGGTAAATTCCTGCTTGACCTGTCCGCGGTCCGTGCAGAGCAGTCGACGCTGGAAATCTCCGATGCGGAGGGCCGCCTTATCGTGCAGCAGCCGCTGGACGGTTCGGGTACCGGTTTCACCTTGGACTTGTCGGCACGGGCTCCGGGAATCTACTTCGGAAGTATCACTACCCGGAGCGGAGCGGACTTCCGATTCAGGCTGATGCGACAATGACCGCTCACGGTCTTGTCATCCCCTGAAGTTCGAGGAAGGCCGATTCGAGTTCACCGGTCATTTCCTTGACGATCTCCGGGACGGATTGGACCTTATCGATCAGTTCCACCGATTGACCGGCGCACCAGAGGTTCTGGTAGGAGCCGGGTTTCAGGGCTTTTTCGAGCCAGTTGAATCCGCGGAACTGCACCATCATTTTGAAGTACTTTTTTGTTCTGGGGTTGGAACTCAGCCAACGTTCCATGCGGTTTTGACGCAGTCCTATTTTGCGGGCGTAAGGCGTGTTGATGATAGTGCAGGGCGTGCCGCTGATACGGTCTGTCATGACAATATCCTCCATTCCTGCATCAAGAATGGCATTTAAATAATCTTTAGAAGCACCTGATTCATAACTTGTTATGAATATTGTTCCACAGTAGGCCGCAGAGGCTCCCGCAGCGAGTGAACTGAGTATACCGTGCCCGTCACTGATGCCGCCGGCCGCCAGAACCGGCACTTCAGGAAAGTGTTTGCGGAGGGAGCGCACTAGCAGAGAGGTAGGGTAAGGACCTGCATGTCCGCCGGCACCTTGTCCGACGGCGATAAAGCCGTCGCAGCCCAGGTCAGCGCATTTGCCGGCATGTTTCAGGTTAGTGACATCGCACAGTACTTTGGCGCCGTAGCTGTGTGCAGCCTGGATGGTTTCCTGGGGATTGCCTAAGGAGGTGATATAAACCGGAACCTTGTTTCGAACGCATATCTCGAGGTGCTCTGCGAACCTGAAGTTCGACTTCTGGACAATCAGATTAACACCATAATTACCAGTGCTTTCAGATTTATTGGCGCGAAGGATATTCAGTCTTCTCAGGACATCCTCCAGTTGCTTTGGATCCCGGTAGTTGAGCGATGGGAAACAGCCAAGTATTCCCGCCTTCATTGCGGCGGTAATCATGGCTTCGTTGGATATGAGAAACATCGGAGCCATCACAAGGGGGTGACGGATTTCCAGCATCCGTGTCAGTTCGTTCTCGAATTTCATGCAGGGTAATTCAGTCCGAAAGGTAATACCCCGTCATCCCTTGGCTCAATTAAAAGCTCATGGAAAAGGAGATGTTTTCAACCCTTATGGTTGTTGATAATCGGCGTTTGAAAAGGGTGATTTTGCTTCTTTAACTCGGAGGCAGGTGTGTATATTCGAAACATCACCAAATAGGATGAAAATCGCCCGTTTGTTCGAATTTATCGATCATCAGGCCGCCGCATATCCCAAAACGGATGCGTTGGCGGGGAAGGTCGATGGCGTCTGGAAAAAGTATTCCACAGATGATTTCATAAGTATGTCCCGTCGCCTGGCCCACGGATTGCTCGCAGTCGGTCTGAATCCGGGGGATAAGGTCGCCATGATTTCCGCCAACCGGCCCGAGTGGAACTTCGCCGACATCGGCATGCAGCAGGCCGGAATCATCAACGTGCCGATATATACCACCCTGAGCGAGTCGGAGATCAATTTCATACTCAACGACTGTGGTGCAAAGGTGGTGCTGGCCGGCGATGAACAGCTCTTCCGCAAGGTGGAGGCTGTACGCGCTCAGGTGCCCTCGCTGCTCAACATCTATACCTTTGACAAGGTGTCAGGCGCTTCCTCGTGGGAGGAGCTGCTGGCTGCGGGCGACCGTTCACCGGACCACGCCAGGCTTCAGGCTATCCGCGACGGAATATCGCCCTCCTCTTGCGCGACCATTCTTTACACCTCGGGTACCACCGGCACTCCGAAGGGCGTCATGTTGTCGCACCATAACATCGTCTCCAACGTCCTGGCCGTCGAGCACCTGCCTCCGGTCGACCATCGCGATACCGCTCTCAGTTTCCTGCCCCTCTGTCACAGCTACGAGCGTGTGCTGACCTATCTGTACCAGTATCTCGGCGTCTCCGTGTATTACGCCGAAAGCATGGACAAGATTGCGGATAATCTCCGCGAGATACACCCTCAAGTCTTCTCCGCGGTTCCTCGGCTGCTGGAGAAGGTTTTTGACCGGATCGTAGAAAAGGGCAAGGAGCTGACGGGCATCAAGCGTAAGCTGTTCTTCTGGTCCTTGGATCTTGGACTCCGTTTCGAACTCGATGGCAGGAACGGTTGGTGGTACGAAACGCAATTGAAAATAGCGCGCCGGCTCGTGTTCGCGAAATGGCGGGAAGCGCTCGGCGGAAATACACGGGTCATCGTAAGCGGCGGGGCCGCACTCCAGCCGCGACTAGCCCGCGTGTTCTGGGCGGCAGGCATCCCGGTGCTGGAAGGTTATGGACTTACGGAAACTTCTCCCATCATATCTGTAAATAATTTCGAACCGAACGGAACCTGCTTCACGACTGTCGGTCCGGTCATCAGTGGCGTCGAAGTCCGTATCGCCGCCGACGGAGAGATTCTTTGCAAAGGTCCTAACGTCATGCTCGGGTACTACAACCGGCCCGACCTGACCGAAGAGGTCATCGATGCAGACGGCTGGTTCCATACAGGCGACATCGGAACATTCGTCGATAACCGTTTTCTGAAGATCACCGACCGCAAGAAGGAGATCTTTAAGACGTCGGGCGGTAAATACATCGCACCGCAGGCCATCGAGAACAAGTTCAAGGAATCCTCCTTCATCGAACAACTCATGGTGGTAGGTGAGAACCGGAAGTTCCCGGGTGCCGTCATCGTCCCTTCTTTCGCCCACCTCCGCAAGTGGTGCGCAGAGGAAGGTCTCCATTATTCTACAGATGCTGAAATGATCTCGAATCCTGCCGTGGTAAGCAGGATCGCGGCCGAGGTGGACGAACTTAACCGGAGTTTCAGTCAGTTCGAGCAGATTAAACGTTTCGAACTGGTCGGAAAGGAATGGACCATCGATGGCGGCGAGCTTACAGCTACGCTCAAGCTTCGCAGGAAGATACTTACGGAACGCTACCAGGCGCTGATTGAAAAGATATATGCAGAAGAGGGGGCTGCGGTCAGCAACGTAAACTGACCGTTCTTATCATGAACAAAACGATTTCAAAGGTCGCCGTCCTCGGCAGCGGTATCATGGGAAGCCGCATCGCGTGTCACTTCGCCAATACCGGTTTGCAGGTGTTGCTGTTGGATATCGCTCCAACCGTCCTCACCGATCAGGAAAAAGCCGCCGGACTGACGCTCGAATCCCCCAAGGTCCGGAACCGGATCGTGGAATCCTCCCTGCAGAATGCGCTCAAGTCCAGCCCTTCACCCGTTTACGAAAAAAAGGTCGCTTCGAGGATTCAGACCGGTAATTTCACCGACGACATGAAGCTGATCCGCGAATGCGACTGGATCATAGAAGCGGTGGTGGAGAATCTTGACATCAAGCGCAGCGTCTTCACCGAGGTGGAACGTTTCCGCCGCCCGGGAACCCTCATTACATCGAACACTTCCGGCATCCCGATCGCCCTCATGGCGCAGGGACGTTCCGATGATTTTCGTCGTAACCTCTGCGGTACCCATTTCTTCAACCCTCCACGATACCTCCGCTTGCTGGAGATCATCCCCGGTCCGGAAACCGATCCCGGTGTGATCGGATTTCTGGAAGAGTACGGCGACAAATTCCTCGGTAAGACTACCGTCCGCTGCAAGGACACTCCGGCTTTTATCGCCAACCGTATCGGGGTATTCTCCATCCTCTCGCTTTTCCATATCGTAGAGAAGATGGCGCTCACCATCGATGAGGTGGACAAGCTCACAGGTCCTGTCCTCGGTCGCCCTAAATCCGCCACCTTCCGCACCTGTGACGTCGTCGGACTTGACACTTTAGTGAAAGTCGCCGCCGACGTACACGAACGTTGTCCGGATGACGAGGCGAAAGAGACCTTCCTGTTGCCCGGTTACGTCAAGGCCATGGTGGAACAGAAATGGTTCGGCGATAAATCGGGACAAGGCTTCTATAAGAAAGTGAAAGGCGCCGGCGGTAAAAGCGAAATCCTCACGCTGGATATCGCCACCATGGAATACCGGCCTAAGGGTAAATCCAAATTCGCCACACTCGAGCAGACCAAATCCGTAGACGATCTTCGTCAGCGGCTGCCCATCCTCTTTGCCGGCAAGGACCGCGCCGGAGAATTCTACCGCGAATCCTTCTGCCGCCTGTTCCGCTACATCTCTTTCCGGATTCCCGAGGTCGCCGACGAACCCTACCGCATCGACGAGGCCATCTGTGCCGGCTTCGGCTGGGAACTGGGCCCTTTTGAGATCTGGGAGCTCCTGGGCATAGAAAAGGTCGTCAGGCTGATGGAATCGATGCAGATCCCCCCGGCGAAGTGGGTATATGACATGATCGCCTCCGGCGGAAATGCATTCTACGGATATGCAGACGGCAGAAGGTTGGCTTACGACCTGCCGGGCAAGTCCTTGCGGACACTTCCCGGAATGGACGGCTTCATCCTGTTGGATGCCTGTCGCGAAAAAGTCGTTTGGAAGAACTCGGGATGTCAGCTCATCGACATCGGTGAAGGGGTTCTGAACCTGGAGTTCAGGACCAAGATGAATACCATCGGCGGCGAAGTGATACAGGGTGTCAACATGGCCGTCGATATCGCGGAGAAGGACTTCAAGGGACTGGTCATCGCCAATGAAGGAGCGAACTTTTCGGCAGGTGCCAATCTGGCGATGATCTTCATGATGGCCACGGAGCAGGAATGGGATGAGATCGACATGGCGATTCGCGCCTTTCAGAATATGAACATGCGCGTGCGCTATTCCTCCGTACCGGTGGTAGTGGCTCCGCACGGACTTTCACTGGGAGGCGGCTGTGAAATGACACTGCATGCAGACAAGGTAGTTGCCGCTGCGGAAACCTACATCGGACTTGTCGAATTCGGCGTCGGACTCATTCCCGGCGGCGGCGGGTCCAAGGAGTTCGCTCTCAGGGCCAGCGATGAGTACAGCGAAGGAAACATCGATGAACAGGTCCTGCGCGACTACTTCCTGACCATCGGTATGGCCAAAGTATCCACCTCCGGACAGGAGGCATTTTCCCTGCATATCCTCAAAGAGGGCCGGGACAAGATCGTCCTGAATCCTCGCCGCCGCATCGCAGAGGCGCGCGAAGCGGTGCTCGCCCTCTCAGGAGCGGGCTATTCCAGACCGGCGGAAAGGAAGGATATCAAAGTGCTCGGACGAAGCGGACTTGGCATGTTTTATGCCGGAGCCAATGCAATGACCTCAGGGCATTACATTTCGGAACACGATCGTCTCATCTCCAAGAAACTTGCCTGGGTGCTGTGCGGCGGCGATTTGTCCGCTCCTGCCACCGTATCCGAGAAATACCTCCTGGACCTCGAACGGGAAGCCTTCCTGTCCCTCTGCGGGGAGAGAAAGACGCTCGAACGTATCCAAAGCATCTTGACCAGCGGAAAGCCGCTCAGAAACTGACCACACGAACCATTAGCATAAACACATTATGAAACCATTGAATCGACTGAAAACCCCTCTGCTGCTGTTTTTCTTCGCGGTGCAGTGCCTTTCGGTATTGGCGCAAGGCAGCGAGGAACGTCCCAAGTACGCCCCGGCCCGGGAAAAACACCGGAACAAGCTGGATGAGATCGGCCGCCGTCAGGGACTCTGGATGGTCTATAATTCCTTCGGAGAGAAAGTTTCCGAGACGGAATACGTCAACGATAAGAAGGAAGGTGTCGACCGTAAATTCTACGGCTACGACAAGGTCCGGGAAGAGACCGAATACCTCGGCGGTATCCGCGAAGGACAATATACCCGCTATTATTTCTCCGGACAGGCCATGCAGGAAGGGTCCTACAAGGACGGAAAGAAGGACAGCAAATGGACCAAATACTTCGAGGACGGCACTGTCCGTCAGGACGGATACTACAAGAACGGCCTGCGCGACGGAGTATGGAAGACCTACAACCGAAAAGGTAATGTGGTCTCACAGGCCACCTTCAAGGACGGAGTGGACGTGAATGTCCTTGAAGAGCAGAAAAAGAAGGCCGAAGAGGCGAAGAAGGCTTCCGAAAAGAAAACTGGTGCAAAAGGGAATGCACTCCCCGGCGGTAAGCCCGCTCCGGTTCCTGCAACTCCCGCCAAGAAATGATCTCCTGAAGCATACATCATGGAAGCATACATCGTCGCCGGATTCAGGTCCGCTGTCGGAAAAGCCCCGAAGGGAAAATTCAGGACCATGCGTCCCGACGACTTGGGTGTGGAAGTGTTGCGTCATCTCGTTTCCGCCGTCCCCTCCCTGGATCCTGAACTCATCGAGGATGTCATCGTCGGCAATGCCACTCCGGAAGCGGAGCAAGGACTCAACATGGGCCGGATGATCTCTTTGATGGGACTCGATACATGGAAGGTGCCGGGGATGACGGTGAACAGGTACTGCGCTTCAGGATTGGAAACAATCGCCATAGCTACAGCCAAGATCAGGGCCGGCATGGCCGACTGCATTGTTGCCGGAGGAGTGGAATGTATGTCCCCGATACCCTTCGGAGGATGGAAGATCGTCCCGAATTACAAATATGTCCAGTCGAACCCCGACTACTACTGGGGAATGGGACTGACCGCCGAGGCGGTAGCGTCCGAATACAAAGTCTCTCGCGAGGACCAGGACCGCTTCTCCCTGGAATCCCATCAGAAGGCCGTCGCAGCAATCGCTGCGGGCAGATTTAAAGAGGAAATCGTTCCTGTCAGGGTTTCTGAAACTTACCTGGATGCAAACGAGAAGCGAAAGGTCCGAGAATACATCGTGGACACCGACGAAGGTCCGCGGTCCGATACGACGATTGAAAAAATGACAGCGCTCAAGCCGGTATTCGACGCGAAGGGTTCTGTTACTGCCGGAAATTCCTCCCAGACGAGCGATGGCGCAGCCTTCGTATTGGTGGTCAGTGAGCGCATGCTCAAGGCGCTGAATGTGCAGCCGATCGCACGCATGGTCGGCTATGCCGTGGCAGGCGTCGAGCCGCGTGTCATGGGCATCGGTCCCTTGGAAGCCATTCCCTCCGCGCTCAGCAAGGCAGGACTACGGCAAGATGATATCGATCTCATAGAATTGAACGAGGCGTTCGCTTCTCAGGCGTTGGCGGTCATCCGCGGATTGCAACTCGATCCTTCCAGAGTGAATGTCAACGGCGGTGCCATTGCCCTTGGTCATCCGCTGGGTTGTACCGGTTCGAAACTTACGGTGCAGGTCCTCAATGAACTGAAGCGTCGTAACGGGAAATACGGCATGGTGACGATGTGTGTCGGAACCGGTCAGGGTGCGGCCGGCATCTTCGAACGGCTCTGATTCCCTTCCTTTCAAAATCCTTTCACGAAATGAAAAAAATCCTGATCCTGTCCGGACCGGTTTGGCTGACCCTTTTCGTCATGGCCTGCTCAACTCCTTCTTCAGAGAGAAGTGAAAAGGCGATCAACGATTCCCTGAACAGGGTCTTCCAACGGTACTATGACGAGCGTATGGCCGTGTTCCCGCTGGAGGCCACGGATAACGGTATTGACCGCTACAACGACCGTCTGGAGGCGGACTTTACGGATTCGTACCGCGAAAAACTACGCAATTTTTATTCCCGTCATCTCAAGGCCTTGGCAGCTTTCAACCTCGACAGTCTTCCTCCTGACCTCAGAGTGAACGCATTGGTCATGCGCTGGGAACTGGAAACAGGAATGGAGTCGCTGGACTTTCCGTTGAACCGCTTGCCGATCGATCAGTTCTGGGGACTGCATCTTAAAATGGGCCAGTACGCCTCCGGCACTGCCGCGCAGCCCTTCAGGAGTGTGAAGGATTATGACGACTGGCGGAAGAGGGTGGAGGCCTTTTCCGTCTGGACCGACAGTGCCGTTGCTTACCTGCGTAAAGGGATGACGGAAGGCATCGTGCTGCCGGCTGCACTCGTCGTAAAGATCATCCCCCAGCTGGAAGCGATGGTCACGGACATTCCGGACAGTAACCTGTATTTCAGTCCGGTGAAGCTGCTGCCGGACAGTCTGCCGGATAAGGAGAAGCAGCGGATCACCTCCGATTACCGGTCCATGGTCGCAAGTACAGTAGTGCCGCTGCACCGCCGACTTGCCGATTTCCTGAAGAAAGATTACCTGCCTTCGGCACGTGCCACTTCCGGTATCGGATCGCTGCCGGGAGGGAAGGACATGTACCGTTTCCTGGTCAGGCAATGGACGACTACCGACCTTTCACCCGATTCGATCTATGAAATCGGACTTGCAGAGGTGAAAAAACTGCGGACCGAGATGGAAGGGATCCGGCAAGAGGTAGGCTACAAGGGGAATCTGAAATCCTTCTTCGATTACCTCTATGAAGACAGTAAATTCTTTCCGTACCGATCACCCGATGAGGTGCTGAATGCCTTCCGCCGCATTGACTCCGTGATCAAGCCGAAGGTCAGCGGACTGTTCTCGGTGCTGCCCAAAACGCCCTTCGAAATCCGCCGTACGGAGGCCTTCCGGGAGGCCAGCGGAAGCGCCGAGTACATAGCATCCACGGACGGTGTCAAGCCGGGTATTTTCTATGTCCCTGTACCGGACGCACGTAAATTCAATACATCCGGCATGGAAAGCCTTTTCCTCCACGAAGCCATTCCGGGACATCATTTCCAGATCAGCCTGCAGATGGAAAACACCTCGCTCCCTGAATTCCGCCGTCATGCCGTTTCCTACAACACCTACGTGGAAGGATGGGCGCTTTACTGCGAGACGCTCGGCAAGGAGCTCGGACTTTACTCCGATCCGTACCAGTATTTCACAGCCCTGGGCGAACAGATGCTGAGGGCGGTGCGTCTGGTCATGGATGTAGGCCTCCACCATAAAGGCATGACGCGGGAGGAAGCCATCCGCTTCATGATGGATAATTATCCGACTACCATGGAATATGCCGTCTCGGAAACGGAGCGCTATATGGCGGTGCCCGGTCAGGCGCTGGGATACCGCATCGGCGTCATACGTATCAAGGCGATGCGCGACAGATTCAGGAAGGAACTGGGCGAGCGCTTCAGCCTTACCGCATTCCATGATGCCTTTCTCAAAATGGGAAGCATGCCGATCGGTCTGGCGGAGGACGAATTGGCGAGAACGCTGCGTTGATCGGGTCTGATGAATCCGAAACAGTAAGAAGCGTTTTTCAAGTCCATATTTTGCAAGAAAACGTATCATTTCGCGACCCATTTACGTTTATCAAATGATATTTTTCAGTGCCTGAGGAGAGGTGCGGAGCTACCTTTGATCAGTCGTTGATTTAACCTTATCTGTCATGTCCATCCTTACTGCCAATTCCGCCGCGAAGGGCGGCGAATTCCTGATCAAGCCTACTGCTGCTGACGCTGTCTTCATTCCTGAGGAACAGTCGGAAGAGCAGCGTATGATTGCGCAGATGTGCGCCGATTTCCTCGAGCAGGAAGTCAATCATCTGCACGACCGCATCGATAAGCAGGAGGAAGGTCTCATGCAGCAGTTGCTCGACAAGGCCGGAGAATTGGGACTCCTTGGGATTTCTGTTCCGGAAGAGTACGGCGGCTTCGGAAAAGACTTCACGACCAGCATGATCGCCACAGAGGCGCTGGGCGCCGGTCATTCCTTTTCGGTCGCTTACGCCGCGCACACCGGCATTGGTACGCTACCCATCCTATTTTACGGAAATGACACGCAGAAGAGCAAATATCTCCCTAAGCTCACCACCGGTGAATGGAAGGCCGCGTACTGCCTTACCGAACCCGGCTCCGGTTCCGATGCCAACTCCGGGAAGACGAAAGCGGTGCTGTCTCCGGACGGCAAGAATTATGTCATCAACGGTCAGAAGATGTGGATCACCAATGGCGGTTTCGCCGATGTGTTCGTGGTCTTCGCCAAGATCGATAACGACGAGAACCTGAGTGCCTTCATCGTGGAACGTTCGTTCCCCGGAATATCCCTGAACCCCGAGGAGCACAAGATGGGCATCAAGGGCAGTTCTACGCGCCAGATCTTCTTCACCGATTGCGTGGTTCCGGCAGAGAATCTCTTGAGCGAAAGAGGAAGCGGTTTCAAGATCGCCGTGAACATCCTGAACCTCGGAAGGATCAAACTTGCCGGCGCCGCATTGGGCGGTGCCAAGCGGACTTCTACGCTCTCGCTTCAGTATGCTAACGAACGTCAGCAGTTCGGTCGTCCCATCGCCAAATACGGCGCCATACGCCATAAGCTCGCCGAACAGGCGATTCGTATCTATGCCTGCGAATCCGCGACCTATCGCTGCAGCCAGAACATCGAAGACGCCATCGCCGCATTGATCGCAGGGGGCATGGATCCGGTCAAGGCAAAACTAAAAGGTGTCGAGCAGTTCGCCGTGGAAGCCGCCATTCTCAAAGT
This sequence comes from Bacteroidota bacterium, assembly GCA_046052345.1. Lineage (GTDB taxonomy): Bacteria > Bacteroidota > Bacteroidia > AKYH767-A > 2013-40CM-41-45 > Pollutiaquabacter. The sequence continues at coordinate 18,521 of JBJOMN010000006.1, forward strand.
GCACGGTTCCGAAGTGCTGGATTATGTGACCGACGAAGGTGTACAGATATACGGTGGCATGGGATACAGCGCCGAAGCTCCCATGGAAAGGGCGTATCGCGACTCCCGCATCAACCGGATCTTCGAAGGTACCAACGAGATCAACCGCATGCTCACCGTAGACATGATGCTTAAACGCGCCATGAAAGGAGAGCTTGACCTGATGGGTCCCGCTACGGCGGTAGCCGCTGAACTGTTGCAGATCCCCGATTTCGGAAACGGCTCCGATGAGCTTTTCACTGCTGAGAAAAAGGCCATCGCCGGATTCAAGAAAGCCGTCCTGCTCGTGGCGGGAGCCGCCGTCCAGAAACTCATGATGGAGCTAGGGAAGGAGCAGGAGGTGCTGATGTCCATCGCCGATATGCTTATCGAGACCTATGTCACCGAGTCGCTTCAATTGAGGGTGGAGAAACTTGCCGCCAGGGAGGGCGCAGAGGCTTGCGGCGCACAGCTGGACATGCTGCGTGTGTATCTGTACGATGCCGCCGACCGCATCCATAAATCCGGGAAAGATGCCATCAACGCCTTCTCCGAGGGTGACGAACAACGTATGTTGCTGATGGGTGTCAAACGATTTACAAAGACAGCACCTTTCAATTCCAAGGAGGCCCGCAGGCGCATTTCTGCTCGACTGCTGGGAGAAAACAAGTACTGCTTCTGACGGCCTCTGCTCGGCCTTTCAATACGTTGAAATTCAGCCTGCAATGGTTATATTTGTACCATGAAAGGCCGGTTTGAACGGATATTCTCGTTGATCCTGTTGCCCGTTTTGTTGGCTGCGACGAACGGCATCGTGGTCCTGGTGCATACCTGTCTTTCATCGGAATCGGTCGAAGTCACCCTCTTTCAGCGATCCGGCTGTTGTGCCGATGAGCCTTGTTCACCTTCCAAGGAGGGCCGTCCGCATGCCGATGCGTTGGAGGAGCAGTGTTGTGTACTGAAATCGGATTTCATCAAAGTCAATGTCTGCCCGCCGCCTGTAGACGGCCCCGTTGGTGTTCACCTGCTCGCCTCTCAAACGGTGCGGCCCGCGAACTCATCCTTTTCTACTGTCGTTGACTCGGAGTGCGCCTTATTTCCGGATGATGCCTCTCCGCCCGGACGGGCCTCTTCTCCTGATTTCATCTTCTCGGTACATCAATTGCTGATCTGATTATTGGGACGGTTTCACCGTGTCCTTCGGTGAGCCTCGTTCTAATTATTTGAATCTATCAGCAGAAACTCATGTATCATAGGATTTCAAACTCGCTCGGCGTAGTGCTGACGATGATGGTGATGGCCGCTGTATGCAGGCAGGCGTCCGCCATGGACATACTCGTCAGCGGTCGCGTTTTCGGAAAGGATATCGCTACGGGAAAACCTTTGCCTGCGGTTTTTGCCGTCATTCGTGAGATGGACGGTAATTCGGTCGCCGTTGTAGATGCTCAGGGAGCGTTTACCATCAGTATCACCACCCCGTTGCCGGCCAGATTGATCGTCGCTTATGTCGGCTATGTAACCGACACGGTGACCGTCAACGACGATCGTTCCCTCGAGATACGGCTTACCCCCTCCAAAGAGTTGGAAGAGGTTGAAATTGTCGGTAAACGATCGGCTACGGAATATTCCATGCTGAAGCCGATGAACACGGAGACGTCGGGTCAGAAGGAAATCCTGAAGGCCGCTTGCTGCAACCTATCCGAGGCCTTCGAATCCTCCCCGACAGTCAATGTCGCCTACACGGATGCAGTAACAGGGGCGAAGGAGATCCGGTTGCTAGGACTCTCGGGCATCTATTCCCAGTTGCTCACGGAAGCAATTCCGAATTTCCGGGGTATCGCCTCCTCGTACGGATTGTACTTCATCCCGGGCCCTTGGATGGAATCCATACAGGTCACCAAAGGCAGCGGTTCAGTCCAGCAAGGCTACGAGGCGACCACAGGACAAATCAATGTGGAATTCCATAAGCCGGACAACGAGAAACTCCCACGGTTCTATCTTAATCTCTTCGGAGAGCAGAACGGCAACATGGAATTGAATTTCCATGCAAGAAAGCAGGTAAGCAGCCGATGGAGTACTGTTTTGATGGGGCACGGTAATCTTATGGAAGGGAACCAGGACCAGCAGAAGGACGGCTTCCTGGACATACCACATGCCAGACAGTTGAATTTTTACAACCGATGGCAACACCACAACGGTCGACGACTGGAATCGCAACTCGGATGGAGACTGATCCACGACGAGCGTCAGGGCGGACAGACAGGATTCACGCTTATGCCCGGTCAGGTTCCCTATCATACAAACGTGCTTAACCGCCGGGCGGAGATTTTCGGAAAATTGGGAATCATCTTTCCGGAAAGACCTTCGCTCAGCATCGGGAATATCGTTCAATTCACCGCTCACGATCTCGATGCCACCTTCGGTATCCGGGGATATGACGCTCAACAAAGGACCCTCTTCATGCAGAGCATCCTGCAAAATACCTTCCGTTCCGCCGACCACGGCTATAAGGTGGGGATCAACTACCGGAGGGACCGTTGGGACGAAATGGCCGATTCATCCCTTCGGACCGTAGACGAGTCGGTTCCGGGAATATTCGCAGAATACACCTATAACCGTACCGATCGCTTCAGTATGGTCGCCGGTGGTCGTGCCGACTTGCATAATATCTATGGCTGGATCTGGACACCGCGGCTGCATCTGCGATACAGTTTTACACCGGATCTGCTCATACGGTTATCGGCGGGAAATTCTTTCCGGGTTCCCAACCTGTATGCGGACAATATCAGTGTCTTTGCTTCTTCCCGCAGATTGGTGGTCGGTGACAGCATCCGGCCGGAACGTGCATGGAACTTCGGAGCCAATGCCACCTGGAAATTCCGCTTGAAGGAACGTGAAGGAAGCGTCAATCTGGATGCCTACCGGACGGTATTCGTCGATCAGTTAGTGGTGGACCGGGTTACTGCCGTCAACGAGGTCTCTTTCTACAATCTGAATGGCAGCTCTTTCGCCAACAGCTTCCAGGTGGCTGTCGATCATGAACTGCTGCCCCGTTTAGACGTACGTCTTGCCGCCAAAATGGAAGATGTCAAGGTTACCTACAACAACAGCTTACAGCGAAAACCATTGGTGCCCCGCGACCGTTTCCTGCTTAATCTCGCCTGGAACTCCCGCAATGAGCATTGGCGCGTCGATTATACCGTCGTCCGCGAAGGAAGCAAACGGCTTATTCCGACCTTTTATGATCCTGAGATAGGAGAGGAGGCTGCGGTATCGCCGGTGTTTTATACGATGAACCTCCAGCTTACCAAAGTGTTTCGCAGATTCGAGCTGTATGGCGGTTCGGAGAATGTGCTTAACTACATCCAGCAACATCCTATTGTCAATGCCAAGGATCCATTCGGTACGGAATTTGATGCTACCAACGTATGGGCTCCTCTTGACGGCCGTCGTATCTATCTGGGTGTCAGGTGGAGTGTGAGGTGAGGTTGGTGGTTAGTTTCAAGTAATAATAACCCGCAACTCGCATCCGCCTTCGGCGGACAAGACCCGCAACCCGCATCCGCCTTCGGCGGACAAGACCCGCAACTCGCAAATCCATTCTTAATTCTAACTTAGCCCCATGTCTCTCCTTCTCTTCCTCCATCTGAACTTCTTCACACCTTCAGTCCAAGCCGATACCGTGAAGATTCACACCTCTGCCGTTTGTGAAATGTGCAAGGATTTCCTGGAAAAGGACCTGATGTTCGAAAAGGGCGTCAGGTCGGTCCGGCTGGATCTCGATTCCAAGGACCTTACCGTCGTGTATGATCCCGAGAAATCCGATCCAGAAAAGATCCGTCAACGCATCTCCAAAATCGGATACGATGCGGACACTGTAAAGCGCAATCCCAAAGCGTATAATCGCTTGCCGAAGTGCTGCCGGCAGGAGGGCTGTGGCGCTCACTGAACGAGCTAGTATACCTTCTCGCCGGCCAGGTAAGTGGCAATGACTTTCGCTCCCGGTAGCGAGTCTTCCGGCACTGTAAGAATGTCCCGGTCCAGGATGACGAAATCTGCATATTTGCCGGGAGTCAGGGTGCCTTTTACCCGCTCCTCGAAATTGGCATAGGCGGCTCCTGCGGTCATCGCAACAAGTGCCCGACGCCGGTCGACCGATCCTTCGGGCCGGTATCCCGTTTGTGGAAATCCTTTTTCATCCTTACGGGCCACAGCCGCATAGAAGGTCAGCAGCGGATCGATACGCTCCACCGGAAAATCCGTCCCGAATGCAATGGTCCCTGCACTTTCCAGCAGCTGACGGTAACAGTACCCGTAGCCGGCACGTGCGGACCCTAAGCGTGACTCGGCCCAGTACATATCGCTGGTGGCGTGTGTCGGCTGTACGGATGGGATCACCGAGTAATCGGAGAACAGATGCAGGTCGCCGGGGTCCGTGACCTGGCAGTGCTCTATCCGCCACCTCCTGTCGTTTTTACCGCGCAATTGCCGGCCGTAAGCCTGCAATATCAGCGAAACCGCAGAATCACCGATAGCGTGCGTGCAGACCTGAAATCCATGCCGAATCGCCGCTTCATTGATCGCATCGAAATAACTTGGCTTATGCAGTAGCAATCCGAAATGGCCTTCCCGGTCGGCATAAGGCTGTTTAAGCAGCGCTCCCCGCGAACCAAGCGCACCGTCCGCATATACTTTAATCGCTCTGGCCGTAAGCCGCTCGGAAACGAGCGGACCGGTTTCAAGAAAGGCATCAAGTGTGTTCGGACGATCCGACAGCATCACATTCACCCTGAGTTTGAGGCTTCCCTCTCTTTGCATCCGCTCGATCATCCGTACGGAGTCCAGTCCCAAGCCTGCATCCGAAACGGTGGTCAGTCCTGCTTTGAAGCAATTTTTCTGCGCGACTTTAAGGGCTTCTTCATTGAGCCCAGCAGGAAATGAAGGGATGACGGCCTGAACTCTGTCGACGGCATTGTCGATCATCATTCCTGTGGGAATACCATTCACCGTGATGATCTCCCCGCCATCGATGCGGGTCAGGCCGTCGATGCCGGCACGACGGAGTGCCTCCCCGTTGCACAGTGCGGCATGGCCGTCGATGCGGACCAGAAAAACCGGTTGATCGGGAAACAGGCGGTCGAGTTCGGTGCGGTCCGGGAAATCGGATCGTTCCCAGTCGTTCTGGTCCCAGCCTCGCCCCAAAAGCCATTCAAACTTGTTTCTTCGGGAGAAGGAGGAAAGACTGTCCAGTATCTCGCCGAAAGAATGCGTTCCGGTAAGGTCCAGTTTCAGCAGGTCGCTGGCATAACTGAAAAAGTGGCTGTGGGCATCGATGAGTCCGGGATAGACAGGTGCCCCTTTCAGGTCAACCGTATTTCGTGCTGCATAATATGCCATCAGTACCTCCGACGGACCGACTGCCAGTATTTTCCCGTCACGGACAGCGACGGAGTTGACAGTTCGAAAGGAGTCGTCTACCGTATGGATGACGCCGTTGTAAAGGATGAGGTCGGCTTCCGGTCTGCCGCAACTTGCCGCCAAAAAGATTACAGACAGGGCCGTAAAAACGCGTATGAGGCTGTTCATGCGCTGTAGATTTTAGTTGACGGCAAAGGTAAGCGGGACGACTGTCAATATCCTATGTTTGAATCTTGTTAGTTGCTGGTACAATAAAGCCTCTAAAATCGCGATATTGTGATAAGTAGAAATACACCCTTGATACGATGTCCCATCTGATTCAATTTCTTCGGCGTTTCAGGAAGGCAGGACTTGTCCTGGTCCTTTGCGCCTCCGTTTTCTTCTCCTTCCGAGCCGTCGATGATTATTACTTCGAGGTGAGCAAGAACCTGGACATATTTTCCACCATGTTCCGTGAAGTGAACACCTACTATGTCGACAGCATCGAGCCGGGCTCTTTCATGAAGACCGGCATGGATGCCATGCTCAAATCCCTGGATCCTTACACGGTCTATATTCCTGAAAGCGATATTGAGGATTACCGGATGACGCACGTATCCTCAGAGTACGGGGGAATCGGAGCGCTGGTGCAGTCCCGTAACGGCTTTATCGAGATCAGCGAATTATACGAAGGATTTCCTGCGCAGAAAGCCGGACTCCAGGTGGGAGACAGGATAATATCCGTAAACGGAGTGACCACCCAGGGCAAAAAAGTGGATGCCGTCACTGATGTGATGAAGGGTCAGAAAGGCACTACCGTGAAACTGGTAGTCAGACGGGAAGGTGTCGAACAACCCATCGAGAAATCCATCGTCCGGGACGAGATCAAGTTCAAGAACGTGCCGTACTTCGGTATGGTCAGCCCCAATACCGGATACATCCACCTGTCACAGTTCCTTGAAAACGCAGCCCAGGATGTACGCGATGCGTTGGCGACGCTCAAGCAGAATCCCGACATGAAATATGTCATCCTGGATCTTCGCGGCAACGGTGGCGGTCTGCTCAAGGAGGCGGTTGACATTGTCAACCTCTTCGTGGGCGACAACCAGAAAATCGTGTCCCAGAAAGGAAAGATCAAGGAGATGAACATGGAGTACACCGCATCCAAACCCGCGCTGGATGCCGATATTCCGGTTTGCGTCCTGATCGACCGTGGTTCCGCTTCCGCCTCTGAAATCGTGACCGGCTCATTGCAGGAGCTCGACAGGGCGGTCGTGGTCGGACAGCGAAGCTTCGGAAAGGGCTTGGTCCAGCAGACCTACAACCTATCCTACAATACACTCCTGAAAGTCACCATCGCCAAGTACTATACGCCCAGCGGGCGTTGCATCCAGGCGCTGGACTATTCGCACCGTTCGAAGGAAGGCAACGTTTCCAAAGTGGCGGATTCGCTCATCACTGAGTTCAAGACGAAAGGCGGGCGCTCCGTATTCGATGGCAGCGGAGTCTATCCGGATGTCTATACCGACCCGGACTATCTGAGCGAAGTGACCGCTTCATTGCTCAGCAATTATTTGATTTTCGATTACGCCGGTGAGTATTTCCGCCGCCATACGTCGATCCCTGCCGCCCGGGATTTCAGCCTTACCGACCAGGAATACGAGAGCTTCACGCAATTCCTCCAGGGTAAGAATTACTCCTACACCGACCGCAGCGAGACACGGCTGGAGGATCTCAAGAAGGCGCTCGAATCGGACAAGCACTTCGATCAGTTGAAGTCCGAGTACGAAGCCATGAAATCCAAAATGGCCGATAACAAGCGGAACGATTTGGTGAACCACAAGGAGGAGATCCGTCAGATCCTCCAGGAAGAGATTGTCTCCAGGTATTACTATGAAAAAGGCCGCACCGAGTCAGGACTTAAGTTCGATCCGGATCTCAAAAAAGCCGTCGAAGTGCTAAACGACCGCCAGCTCTATTCATCCATTTTGAAGGGAGAGGGTAAATTCAAGGTCATAGGAAAACCCGGCAGCGAAGCTCACGCAAAGGCGGTCAAGGAGCGGGAGGAATCTTACGAGGACTGAGTCGTTTACCACGCTATGACCTGATTGCCTTTTCAGCCATTTTTGGCTAAATTCGCAATCTAATACTATTTCGTATGGGACGTATATTCGAAAAGCGGAAGCATAAGATGTTTGCCCGCTACGACAAGATGGCCAAGGCCTTCACGCGTATCGGCCGGGAAATCGCCATTGCCGTCAAGGCCGGCGGTCCCGACCCTGAATACAATCCGCGTCTGCGTACCGCCGTAACGAACGCCAAGGGTGTCAATATGCCCAAGGACCGTATCGAAAATGCCATCAAGAAGGCCTCTTCCAAGGAAGAAGGTAACTTCGAAGAGATCGTATACGAAGGATACGGCCCTTACGGTGTAGCTATCGTCGTAGAAACCGCCACCGACAATCCTACCCGTACCGTCGCCAACATCCGGATGCATTTTAACCGTGGCGAAGGTGCACTTGGCAAGACCGGCTCCCTCGATTTCATGTTTCAGCGCAAAGGGGTGTTTCGCATTCCGAATGACGGTAAGACCAACACCGAGGAGCTGGAGCTCGAACTGATCGATTTCGGCCTTGAGAACCTGGAGGTTGACGAGGAGGAGATTGTCATCTATACGGCCTACGAGGACTATGGAAAGATGTCCAAGGCGCTAGAGGACCGCAAGATCCAGGTGAAGAAGTCGGCGTTGGAACGGTTACCTACCACGTTCGTCGAGATCACCGAGGAACAACAGGACGAAGTGCTGCAGCTCATCGATCGTTTTGAAGAGGACGACGACGTACAGGCCGTCTACCACAACCTCAAGTGAGGTTTCTTACCGCAGCAGATACATCTTGCCCCATCCTTTCTTGAAGTAAGCATCCGCGTCGGTCTGACGTTTTTCGACGTTTTCACCATTGAGCGTGGTAATGACCCGGTACAGGTATAGCCCTGCCGCCAGCGGATCGCCGAATTCATCCTTGCCATCCCAGGCATAGTCGGTGATGTTACGTCCTATACGGATCGGCCCCAGCTCTGATTGCGTGATCTCTCGGACGATCTTACCCGTAACGGTCATGATCTGGATCTTCATGTAGCTCGGCAGTTCGTTTCCGGTGAGTGTGAAGACGAATCGCGTGGACGTGGAAAAAGGATTGGGGTAGTTGAGTACTTCGGTGATGGTCGAACGGTTGATGACCTCGAAACGTATGCGCAGATTGTACTTGCCCGATTCATTGTTCGAGATATCGGCAGCCTCCACCTCGATGTAGTAGGTGCCGTCCTCCGACAATACCGGCTGCCAGTCGATACGGCAACTGTTCTTTGGAAGGATGGCGGGATGGAACACCGGCACGGCTCCCAGTGTGATATTGCTGAAATAAATTCGTTGTAATGTCTGGCTGCCGGGGGTGCGCAGGTAGATCTTGAATTTAGCCGTGTCGTTGAGGGCGAGGAACCTATTTTCGTCGCGGAGATGGACGGATATGACGGGTTTTCCGGAGACGATGTCCCCGTCCAGGATGTGCGCGCCGTCGAAAGTGATGTCCAGCAAGGGATTTACACGGTCACGGTCGACGCGGAAGCGCACTTCCGCAAGATTGTTGAAGTGGAACTGCTCCTCCTGATGGCGCTGGTTATACGGATTAGCTTCCACCCACAAGCTGGAGTTTCCTGCAAGTCCGAAAGTGGAGTCCACCCGGATGGAAGCGGTCAGATAGGAGCCGGTACGCAGTGAGTCCAGGCGGATACCCGTAAGGTTGATGCGCTGGCGGTCGTTATCGTAGATGTAGAAGTCGACATCCAGGCTGTCCATCGGGAGGTCACCGATATTGTCGATGGCGATACTCATCCGAAGTGTGTCTCCTTCCGTCAACGGATCGTCGTAGAAGTAGTAAGTCCGGTTCGGATTCACGGCACATTCCGGGACGTCCTCGTAATAAACCCTCCAGTAGTCCATCTGAGGCGGGGTTTTCAGCGAGTCGTCGCTAAGGTTGCTGACAAGTCGCAGATAGCCGTACTGTGATGCAGGGATCCACGTGAGGGAAGTGTCTTTCCCGCCGACGGTGTAGCCGATGACCGGTGCCAGCGTGTCCCATGAACGCGTGGCGCTGTTCAGTCCGAGGATTCGCAGCGCGACTTCGTCTCTTCCCGGAAGCGTTTCTACAGGAGACTGGTTCCAGTGAAGCGATTCCCAACGCCGTGCAGGTCCTATGACGGTGCCCGAAATGGCGCCTCTGTTCCAGGTATTGGCCAAAAGCGTATTCATTCGGAGCGTATCCCTCATCACTGAGCCGAAGACGGTCCTGTTCGCGGACAGGCTTCCTTTTTTACAGAAAAGGATGAACGGTACGGTGTCGTTGAGCCCTGTCAGGTCCAGTCCCAATCCGCTGAATGCCGAGGTAAAGGTTGGATACTGTGAATAACGGTCGGTGTACCAGGAGTAGGCGAGTATGTAGTTTCCGTCAGGAACCGAGGCAAGAAGATTGCTGAGTCCCTGCATCTGAGCGGTATCTGCGTACCGGTAAATGAAGAAGTTCTCCGGTCGATTTCGGCATCCGGTCGTGGTGAAACCGTAAACGGTCTGCGGATCAGCGCAGTCTCCGCTGATAATCTGGAAGTCGTTTACCTGACCGAAGTCGTAAGTACAGGTGCTCCAGGGGAGTAGCGACATGGAATCCAACACGGCGACCATGACTGCGGGATAGACGCTGCAGCCGTTGTATTCCATTACCACGTTGTTGAGCTTATAGCCGATCTCGTTATATCCTGCCTGGGATCCGTCAGGGAGTCCTTTGGTCAGGACGGAAAGGTTTTTGATGTTCTGTACGAAAGAGAAACGTCGTCCCAGCGTATCATATCGCGTATTCAGGAATCCGTCGTCCTTGAACTGGTGGAAGGCGTCCTGCGACCACCCGGTTTTTCCGGGAATATACTGGAAGGAGGATTGCTGCCACTTGAAGCGAACGGGATCGACGAGAATGGAATCGTTCGCGACCCGCCAGAAATAGACCGTGCTGTCAGAAAGGGTATATCCCGGAATCGCCCATTGGATGACGCCGCCGCTGTCGGTCACCAGTCCGGAACGGTAAAGCGGACTGTGGGAAGCGCCGGTCAACGAATCCGCCACATCCAGGTCGATAGTGTCGATTTCGAATATGTAAGCAGTCGTTGGCGCCAGGGGATAGGAGGTGCAGGCCTTGAGCGTAACAGTCGGTGAGGGATGGATGGCGAACTTACGTGGATAGACCGGTACGATGTCCCTGGAGAGAATGAAAAGAGAGGTGCTGACGGTGTTGTTGAGGTAGTCCTCCGACTCGTCGACTGAATCTTGAGGGTCTACTTCCACCAGGAAGGTGTTGATGCCGGCGGCACCGAACCCGCCGGTGTTCATGGTCAGTCGAAACTCGTCCTGATAGAAACAATTGCCTCTGCGGACGGTATAGATGGAGTCGCTCCCGTCGGGAAACCTCCGTTTGATCCGGATATCGAAAGAGTCCGTCACCGCTTTGCCGATGTTTCGTACCCTTACCGTCATGCTGAATGTGTCCTGGTCGGTCGTGATGGCTGCATTGCCGAATCCGATGCCGGATTCATCCAGCGCGAGGTCAGGCAGCGGCCAATGATTCAGCCGTATGGCCGGATCACCGTTCAGGGACATTTCCTGGCAGACGGCTTTTATGTTCAGTGCGTTCGGCGACTGTACATCCCTGATGGTCTGTTGCATGAGCCGGCCTACCGTAGCTCCGTAGAGAGGACCCGTCGCGTTCCTGAAAAAAGAGTTCGAATAGACATACAGGTCCTGAGGTACGCCGAGACCGACACTCGCGATGAATCCGATGGCGGCCTTCTGCGGCTCGAGGACGAACCGTTCACTGACGGAACGCTGGATGTTGTGGAAATCGCCCGCAAGGCAGCTGTTGGCGACTACCAACGGATAACGCCCGCGGTTGCTGTATTCGGAAGGGTCGTCCGTGCTTTGATCGAAACCGGAGCCGGATGCGTGGCCGAAAAAAGTCATCACGGCTACTCCCGAATCGATCTGTGCCTGCAGTGAATCCGACTGGTTGATGACAATGGGGTCGTTGTTGAATTTCAGATAGGTCGTCACGTTGCCACCGAAAGAAGGACCTTCCATCAGAGCTTCGAAATCGGAAAGGTACGAGGCCAGCTGTGCCTGCTGTTGCGGATCGTTTCCCCCGCCGAAGTGCAAGATCTCCTTCATCCAGGGTTGCGGAGGTGCGCTTTGCACGGATTCGTACTCCTGCACTTTCGACAGATAATCCGTCAGTTCGTTCCCGGTCCTGGCGGATATGCGCCCGGTGGGAATGACCGGATCAAACAGGGAACCGTGCACGCCTGAAGTCAGCAAGATGTCGGAAGTGGGGATTCCGTAGGAGGGGACCAGAGACAAAGCGAAAAGCGAGGGGTCGTAGCGTGCATCCACCGGATTGATCGACTTGCCGGCCAGCAGCAGGTGTTGCGGTGGAGCCACGCTGGTCCAGCTGTCAAGCAGGAAGGCGCTGAAGTTGCGGATGCAGTAAGGGTGCTTCGCGATTCCGTAGGCGAACTGGTCAGTGAGCTCGTTGATATCGATCAGTAACGCCTTACCTCCGGTGGTCTGGTTGCGGTAGGCCCTATAGCTCTGTGCCTCGCTCCATAAAGCGCGACTTGATACGATGAGGTAAGCTGAATCGACGGTCAGGTTTCTGAAATCCGTGAAATAACCGAAGTTGCTGGTGTTGTAGTTGACTCCATGGAGGAAAGGGACCTGACGTATTTCGCTTTCCGATACCAACAGGCATCGTTTGTTGTTCCCGTTGTCCGGCACCAACGCTTTCCAGGAGTTTCCGCTTCCGGACACCGTGATGCGAACATGGTTCGTCAGATCGTACAGTACCGGTGGTGTATTGCCGGCCGGAAAGGAACTTATATCGGTCAGCGACTTGTTCTGCCCTGCAGCGTCCGGAAGTATGAATTCGAAAACGGTGCGGTTTTCAAAGTCAAATGTGTGAGGATAAAGGAGTGAGGCGTAGTAGAGTGAGTTGTAGTCCGGTTGCCCGGACGGAATGAGGGATCGATAATCGACAGCGAGTGAATTTGCCGGAAGGTTGGAAACCGGGACCGTTCGCGAATAACGCCGGATGGTCTGGGCGAAATACGTGTCTGAGACGGAATCACCTGCGAACCGGATGGAGAAGGTGTGCCGAAGGTTGTTAACGCCGCAAATGGCAGTTTCAAATACCGCGTCGGGACTGCTTGTACCTGCGTAGGCATTTAAGGTAGGGAGTTGGATGGTCAGCGGACCGTTCATGCCGTTGAGGCCGTTGCCCCATTCCCTGCCGTAGCCTTCACCCTCCGTATACTCGATCGAAGTGCCGTTGCGCCCGAGATTGTAACTGTTCGAAAACTGCAGGTAGGATTCACGCAGGCAATATGGCGACGGTGCGTAGGCCGAATAGGACGTGTCCGTCGAAAGTGTCATTCGCCTACCGTTGCTGACGGGGCTCCAGGTAAGGAAGTATACGGCCGTATCCGTGAAAAGGCTGAAGCGCTTGTTGGGCTGCCAGCTGCTGTCGGCATACAACGGTGCATCCGCCTCTCCGTCGTTACGTCGGCCGTAGAACTCGATGTAATCCGAAGCGTCGAAACTTCCGTCAGATTCCCCCTGGACGTACAGGTACTGCTCTTCGCCTTTGCAGAAAATCCGGAATTTCCTGGGGTCAACCCCTGCCAGTACGGCACCCGATGCGCTCAGCGCCGATTTCGATATGCGGTAGATGCCGTCTTCCCAGACCTTTACTTTGAAGTAAGGTTGTCCATAGTCGATCCATTCGTTTCCATGAGGCTGTGCCGGGACACGGAGTCCCGCGGCAAGCAATAGGACGAGTGGAATCAGCCGCTTCATGAAAAAAGGTTATTTCTTCCGTTTTGTGATTTCGAGCCGGAGAGAAAAGACGTTGGAATACGGAATCACGCCGCTACCGACATTGGTGAGCGCATAATCGATGGAGAGCCGGCCCAGTTTTACACCGAGGCCTACATTGGGCTGGACGATAGTGGATGTTCCGCCGTCCACGTCTTTGACTTTCTGGATGTTCTGAACGCCGCCGCGCAGGAAGATGAAATTCGAATAGCCGAACTCCAAACCGAAATGCGGATCAATGCTGAGGATGTCCGAACTTACCGGCACGTTACGTTTGCCATCGAAAGTGATGTCCGCATCGATTTCGGCAAGGGCCGTGAACTTCTCGGAAAGCCGAATCCGGTACCCGATTCCGGGAATCAGCTTGGGCAGCGTTATCTCCGTGGTGTTTTTCGGGATCTCATTGCCGGTGGCGACGAATGCATCCTCGAGAAGTTCAGTGTTGTAGCTCCAGGCATTGAACGTGGAGGTGACGTCCTTGGCCATCAGCCCGAACATCCAGCGGTCTCGGGTATACTGAAGGCCAAGATCGAATCCGAATCCCCATGCTTTTCCGAATTCCCCGGCTTTGCGGTGTATCACTTTTGCATTGCCGCCGTACTGCAGGCCGGGTATCCCGGTTTGTTTGCTGTAGGAGAACATGAATGCATAATCGGCGATGGAGAAGGAAGAAATCCGGCTGTAATCGATGACGCCGGAAGCGTCGATGAGGTCAAGCGTGTTCGGTATCTCGTCGGTTCCGAATCGTAAGACGGAAAATCCGATGCACCGCGTACTGTCGATGTGAGTTGCGACGGTGGCATAGTCGAATTTGGAGATGCCGGCGAAGAGTTCCGAATGCATCGCCGCCAGTTGAAGGTCACCTTCGATTTTACACAGCCCGGCAGGATTCCAGATCGCTGAGGTGGCATCGTTGTTGGAAGCTACGACTGCCCCTGACATTCCCAGGGCGCGAGCCCCGACGCCGATGGAAAGGAACTCGTTGCTGTATTTGGGGGTCTGAGCGAATACGTCGGAAACGAGACTAAGCAGGATTGCGCAGGGGAGGAGTTTTTTTATCATGGCAGTAGTGTCCCTTTCAACGAAATTTCAGTCCCTGATATTCTTGTGCAAAGGCTTTATATGAAGTAAAAATACGCTTTTAAAGGGCCGAATAGCCGTCCCGAAAAGTCGTCTTTTTGTCATTTTTTAACATGTTTTTTTGCTGTTATGGCCTTGACCGTGACCTTCGATTCAGTAATTTCAGCCTCCGTTCCCACATGAAAAGACATATTCCCAACGCACTTACTGCCATGAACCTTTTTTGCGGTTGCGTGGCGGTTGTTTTGCTGTTCAGAGGCCGGCAGGAAGCAGCGGCCTGGCTGGTTTTTCTTGCCGCAGTATTCGACCTGCTCGACGGCATGGTGGCACGATGGCTGAAAGTCAGCTCTCCGATGGGCAAGGAGCTCGACTCCCTGGCCGATATGGTCACTTTCGGCGTGGTTCCGGGAATCGTACTCTTCAAATTGCTAAAGCATTCTGACCTTGAGGTTTGGGTGACCGATAGCAGCCTGCGCAGCCTGGTTCAGTTTGTCCCTTTCTCAGTAACCGTGTTTTCTGCCCTTCGACTTGCCAGGTTCAACATCGATGAAGGTCAGAAGGTCGGATTCCTCGGATTGCCGACCCCGGCCAACACGCTTTGGATCATATCCCTCCCTCTGATATTGATTCATGACCCTGGCGAATGGGATTTCCTGCTCACAAGTGCTCCGCTGATTGTTTCGTTGTCCGTCGTTTCCTGCTGGCTGCTGGTTTCCGGCATCCCGTTATTCTCCTTCAAAGGAATAGGGTTGGGTTTCCGTAAAGATCCCTACCCTTTATTGTTGCTCGTTTTTGCAGCCGGACTTCTTTCGTGGATTTCGTTCGCCGCGTTTCCGCTGATCGTGGCATTCTACTTACTTTTGTCCCTCGTCAGGAATTATTTCTCCACAACAAACGGAAAATGAAATACATCGCAGAAATCGACGTTATGCCGCTGAAAGCCCTGTTGGATCCCCAGGGTAAAGCTGTTGCTCACGGATTGAAGAACATGGGTTTGGCCGGCATGGACAATGTCCGTATCGGCAAGCACATCAGTCTCGAAATCGAAGCTGATTCGAAGGAGAAGGCCGGCATCCGGGTGGAAGAGGCCTGTAAGAAACTCCTCTCTAACCCGATCATGGAGAGTTTTCACTATACCCTCTCCGAGGCCGCGGAGTAATTTTGAAGGCCGGCGGTTAGTGATCAGTGGTCGGTTATTCGTTTGCAGTAATGGATCGATCATCAACTCCGTCCCCGACCTTTCCCCTTCATTCTAAATTCTGCATTCTTAATTCCGCATTCTTAACGCATATTCGTCCTCATGTTCCTTCGTGCCGACCAGCTCATCAAGCGCTACAAGAGCCGCACCGTGGTGGACCGTGTCTCCATCGAGGTGGGACAGGGTGAGATCGTGGGTCTATTGGGGCCGAACGGGGCGGGGAAGACCACGACATTTTATATGACCGTCGGGCTGATCAAGCCGAACTCCGGACGTATTTTTTTAGATGATACAGACATCACCCTACTTCCGATGTACCGAAGGGCGCAGTTGGGAATCGGCTATCTGGCGCAGGAAGCATCCGTATTCCGTAAACTCTCCGTAGAGGATAACATCAAGGCGGTGCTGGAGATGACGTCGCTTTCACCCGCTGCGCAGACCGCCAAACTCGAGTCCTTGCTGGAGGAATTCGGGTTGAACCGTATCCGTACCAACCGCGGTGACCTTCTTTCCGGCGGAGAGCGTCGCAGAACTGAAATAGCCAGAGCCTTGGCAGTCGATCCCAAATTCATCCTGTTGGACGAACCCTTCGCAGGAGTCGACCCGATTGCAGTCGAGGACATCCAGCAGATCGTCGCACACCTGAAACACCGCAACATCGGTGTGTTGATCACCGATCATAACGTGCACGAGACGCTGACCATAACCGACCGTGCGTATCTGTTGTTTGAAGGAAGGATCCTGAAGGCGGGTACTGCCGAAGAACTTGCGGCCGACGAACAGGTCCGCCGTGTTTACCTTGGACAGAATTTCGAACTGCGCAAGCCGGCGCATTCGTGAACTGCTTGCCGGTCAGAAGGGTCGGTCAGAACGTGACTTTTCCTGAGAAGAAGATCCAGGATTTGAAGATGTTGAATCCTGTCGGATCATCAGGCCCATCCTTCTTCCAGGAAGGATTCAGATAAGACAGCCGCCAGATGTAATCTATTCTCAGGAACTTGAGGATGTTCTCGACGCCGATTCCTGCCTCTACATAGGGCTTGCGCAGCGAATTGATAGACCGCTGGTCCGCCAGCAGCTCCTTGTTCGCATCCGTAAGGTGACCGGTGATGGCAGATAAGGTCGCAACTTCCCGCCATTTCAGTTTACGCAGTGCCGGAAATCGGTCCAGGAAGATGCCGCCGAAATGCTGCTCCGCTTTGAAACTAACATATTGGTTGCATGCGAATTCGTAATAATTCATCAGGTTGAAAGCGAAACGGTCGTAGACGCTGGAGTTGCTTCCCGGCGGAAGGAAGAGCAAAGGGTAGGGTAGGTTCTCCCACACCTTTCCCGCCTCCACGACGTAGTTGAAGACACCGAAGTTGCCCGGATACAGGTAATCGTCCATGCGGAACCTGAGCTTGTTGTAGCTGAATTTTCCGTCCAGCAGTTCAAATCCCCGCGAATACATCATGTGGAAAATCGGCCAGTTCGTACCCAGGGAGATACGGTCCACCTCGCCGGAAACGAAGCGTTCGTGACGAGCGTACCTCAGGTAAAGGGTCGCTTCCGTGTTGTTGATGATTCCGGTGGAGTCCGTTCGCTCGGGGTTAAGGTAGAACGTGTAATCCAGGTCGCCGAGAGGTTTGTAGATGTTATGTGAAAGCGTCAGTCGGGACGAGAAACCGGGCGCCCACTCATGGTCGATGTAGGCTTTACCCTGTACCAGCGAATTGAGCTTGATGTTGGAAGTGTCTCTTCGAAGGAGGGATCCGAAGATGTTATCGTTGGCGAAGGCGTCCGGGCTTTTTCCAAGCTGCTCCACGTCTTTCTTGAATTCGGCGCCCACCAGCGATCGGGGATCCTTGCTCAGGAAGTACCGTGCGGTACCCCCGTATTTAAAGCGCTCATCGGTGAAACCGTAGGCGAGATACCCCGAAAAGATCAATCGTGTGCTGAAATTGTTGCTGGTCTGTCCGCCGAAACGTCCTCGAAGTCCTTCGATGTTGTTCCAGCTGAGGAAGGTGTAGATGGGGCCGATCTCGAAAAGTCCGGTCTCCTTGTAGCCCGTCGCAGCCAGATACACTATGTCCGACCAGGTCTTGTAGGCGGGAATCGTCTTGATGGTGTCCACCATCGAATAGATCCTTCGTTCCCGCTGGGAAAGATTCTCGCCGCGTGTCGAATCCCAGAAAGCCGCGTCCTTTTTATAGGCATCATCCCGCATGACGACTTCGTTCGTCTCCCTGAACCATTTCTCCTCCATGGGCTGCTCCAGTACGAAGTTCCGGTAGAACGTCGTCTTCCTGCCGACGAAACCGGTCGTTTCCTTGTTCTTGGTCTCCGTAGGTGCCAGATTCACTACCAGTACCTCCTTGGTCAGCATCCATTGCTGTCCGTTGATGTAATCATAGTCCTGCACGAAGGCAAGGTCCTCGATGAAGTTGATGTTCGCGTCTCCGGTGATCCGCATGTTCACTTTACGGATCGCGAAAGTAGTGTCATGGACCCAGAATTCACCGGAGAAGGTGAGCTCCTGTTTCCTTCGGGGATGGAAACTGATCTTGTAGCACCACTTGTCACGTATGTACATGCTGTCCATGAGCATGTATTTGTAATAGGCCTGAGCCACGCCTGATATGGGACTGACGAACCCCTTGCCGAAAAGGTAGATGTAAGGGTCGTAGATGTTGATGTTCGAATAGAGGTCTCCCAGATATCGGGACACGGTCTTGTTCTCTACACCGGAGACCTTGCTGGCCTTTATGACTTCTTTTTTAAGGATCGGACTCTTCCGGTAATAGACGTCCGACACGCTCTCTGTGAAGAAGACCGGCAGGAACGGCGGCTGGTTGCTCTCCGTGGAGTCTACGTAGTCGAATACGAATTTGAACGGCCGGAACACCTTCCGGTTGGTGAATTTGTCGGTGATCTTGTTGATGTCGAACTCGATCTTGTTGTAAGCCTCGTATTGGTAGGCCTGAAGCCTCTCACGGTCGTTCTCAGGCTTGTGTTCGAGGACCTTCCGGAGCAGGATGATGGCGGGATTCTCTCCTGCATTGATAGTCACCTCCGGCAGGTCGAACTTGTTGGCGCGCATGGCGATATCGAGATGCTGCGTCTGCCCGCGTTTCACCTTCACCGTGGCGGGAAGGTAGCCGATGAAAGTAGCACGAAGGCTGTCTACCTGTGCCTCCGTCTGGATGCTGAAATTGCCGTCCAGGTCGGCATTTTTACCGATGGTGGTTCCCACGAACATCAGGCTGGCGAACGAAACGGCCTCACCGGTAAGCGGATCATAGACACGGCCTGTGACTTTAGTGGTCTGACCGTTGACGGAAGCGGAAAAAAAAGGAAAAAGCAGCAGGAGAATTGACCCGCGAAACAGGCTGTTCATCATCACTGAAGCCAAAATACAAGGAAAACCGGTTCAGCTTCGACGCAACTCTTCCCAGTATTCAACAGCCCTTCGTAGATGAGGGATGACGATCGTGCCGCCGACGATATTGGCAATGGCGAAGACCTCGAAAACCTCCTCGTTCGAGACTCCTTGCTCATGACATTTCCCCAGATGGTATTTGATGCAGTCGTCGCAACGCAACACCATGGAGGCGACCAGTCCGAGCATTTCCTTCGTCTTTACATCCAGCGCACCCGCTTCATAGGTGTTGGTGTCCAGGTTGAAAAGACGCTTGATGACAAGGTTGTCGGCAGCCATGATGCGTTCATTCATCCGGCTGCGGTACTCGTTGAAGGCGTTTACGTTGGGTGATTCCATGGTGGCAGGTCAGGTTCGGCCCCGACTGACGTATGCGCTGACGAAAATAGAGATCTCGTAGAGGAAATAAAGGGGTATGGCGACCATCAGCAGCGTAGTGGCGTCCGAAGTGGGAGTGATGACGGCAGCGAGGATGAGGATGACTACGACGGCGTGCCTTCTGTAATCGCGCATGAAGCCGGGAGTAAGCATGCCTATCTTGGTGAGGAAGTAGACGACGATCGGCAATTCAAAAACGATGCCTGTGATCAACGTCATCGTAGACACAGTCGAGATGAAGGAATCCAGGGAGATCATGTTCTGCACCTGGGCGCTTACCTGGTATGTCCCCAGGAAATTCACCGTCATCGGAGTGATGATGTAATAGCCGAAACCGATGCCTGTCAGGAACAGGAAAGAAGTATAGAATACGATACCGCGGGCGTAGCGTCGTTCGTTCTTGTGCAGGGCCGGCTTCACGAAGCGCCACAGTTCCCAGACCAGATAAGGGAATCCGGTGACCAGGCCGGCCACGAAGGCAAGCCACATGTGCGTGGTGAATTGCGAGGACAGGTCAGTGGCGATGAGTCCGAAAGGGATCGATTTGACGCAGAGGTCATCGCCCATGTTCAGCCGCTCGGACAGCCGGCAAAGTATCCTGTAGGTAGGGAAGTCGGGGTTTTTAGGCGCGAGCAGGATTCCGTCGAACAGCAGTTCCTTCATGAAGAACCATGCCAGGGAAAGCGTCACGATGACGATCGCTGAACGCATCAGGTGCCAACGGAGGGCTTCCAGATGGTCCAGGAAGGACATCTCACCTGTTTGATTTCGGCTGTCGGATAAGGCCATCGGACGGCGAAGATAGTGGAATCAGATGATTCCTTCTTTCACCAGGTCGTGAAGGTGGATCATCCCGATGTATTTTCCCTTGTCCGTGATGATGAGCTGGGAGATGTTATGCTGACGCATCATCAGCAATGCGTCGACAGCCATGGTGTCTTTTTCCGTGGTCTTGGGCGATGTGCCCATGACGTCTCGCGCCTTCAGCCCGTCAATGGATTTATGATTCAGCATCATACGCCTGAGGTCGCCATCCGTGATGATTCCTTTCAGCCGGCCGTCTTCGATGACGGCAGCGGCCCCCAGCCGGTTGGAGCTGATCTCCACGATGACTTTCTTGATGTCAGTCGTCGGACTCACCCGGGGGGCGGTATTTCCGGGATAGATGTCCTTCACCTTGAGATAAAGTTTCTTGCCCAGTGAACCTCCCGGATGGTATTTAGCGAAATCCTTGCTGGTGAATCCCCGTGCATCCAGCAGACAGACGGCCAATGCATCCCCCATTGCCAGTTGAGCGGTCGAGCTGCTGGTAGGTGCTAGGTTGTTAGGACAGGCCTCCTTCTCGACCCAGGTGTTAAGTACGTAGTCGGAATGACGTGCAAGGTAAGAGTCCGTGTTTCCGGTCATTGCGATGAGCCGGTTCCCCCAAGTACGAAGCAGCGGTACGAGCACCTTGATTTCGGGTGTGTCGCCGCTCTTGGAGATGCAGATGATGATGTCGTGCCGCTGAATGATGCCCAGGTCGCCATGGATGGCATCAGCGGCGTGCATGAAGATCGAAGGCGTACCGGTTGAATTCAGAGTGGCGACCATCTTCTGCGCGATGATTGCGCTCTTCCCAACCCCTGTGACAACCACCCGGCCTTTGGAGGCAAGCAACTCTTGCACGCAGGCTGAAAATCCCTCATCGATGAAATCGGCCAGCCTCGAGACGGACTCGGCTTCCGTTCTCAAGGTACTGATGGCCAATGCCTTTATTTTGTCGGATTTCTTCACGAACCGGGGTGTTTTGAAAAATCCTCCTGAAATAGGTTGGAATTCCCGCAAAATTATTTATTTTTAAAGCAGAAACAACGTACTTTTTCTATCAATCTTCATTAAAAACCTTAAAATCAGCTAGTTGCAATGTTAGTGGCAGAGGCGCCTCTCCGGGAGCAGTTGCGCAGGCATTTCGGATTCGACAAGTTCAAGGGCGAACAGGAGTCGATCGTCCGGAATGTCCTGGATGGGAAGGATACGTTCGTGATCATGCCTACCGGTGGCGGTAAATCCATCTGCTATCAGCTGCCTGCATTGCTCATGCAGGGAACCGCAGTGATTGTCTCCCCGCTCATCGCACTCATGAAGAATCAAGTGGATGCGATGCGTGGATTCAGCAACGAGGAAGGTATCGCCCATTTCCTCAATTCATCCCTTAACAAATCTGAGATCGCTGCAGTTAGGAACGATATCCGGAACGGCAAGACTAAATTGCTGTTCGTCGCTCCGGAGTCGCTTACCAAAGAGGAGAACATAGAGTTTCTCCGCTCTGTGCCGGTCTCTTTCTTTGCCATCGACGAAGCGCATTGTATCTCCGAATGGGGGCATGACTTCCGCCCGGAATACCGGCGCCTCAGGCCGATCATCGACGCAATCGGCAAGGTGCCTGTCATCGCATTGACCGCTACGGCGACTCCGAAGGTCCAGCAGGATATCCAGAAGAACCTCGGTATGCTCGAAGCTACCGTCTTCAAGGATTCCTTCAATCGTGCGAATCTCTATTACGAGGTCCGCCCGAAAGTCGATGTCGTCCGTGAGATCATCAAGTTCATCAAACAACATCAGGGTAAATCAGGAATAGTCTACTGCCTTAGTCGGAAGAAAGTGGAGGAGATAGCCCTCACGCTTTCCACCAATGGTATCCGTGCGCTTCCGTATCATGCGGGTCTCGATGCCCAGGTGCGGGCCGAAACCCAGGACAAGTTCCTGATGGAGGAGATAGATGTCATCGTAGCCACCATCGCCTTTGGCATGGGGATCGATAAGCCGGATGTTCGTTTTGTCATCCACCACGACATACCCAAGAGCCTAGAAGGCTACTATCAGGAGACCGGACGCGCAGGACGCGACGGCAGGGAAGGGAAGTGCGTGACCTTCTACAGTTTCAAGGATATAGAGAAACTGGAGAAGTTCATGAAGGGCAAACCGGTCGCTGAGCAGGAAGTAGGTAAGCAGCTGTTGCTGGAGACCGTCGGTTTCGCAGAAACATCCGTATGTCGCAGAAAAGTCATCCTGAATTACTTCGGAGAGACATATAAGGAAGAGAACTGTTCCAATTGCGACAATTGCATCCATCCCAAGAAGAGCTTCGACGGACAGGAAGAGGTTGCCACCGTTCTCGAGACGGTTAAAGCCCTCAAGGAGAAGTTCGCCATGGACCATGTCGTTCATGTCGTCACCGGTAAGAATGAAAACAATGTCAAGCTGCACCAGCATGACAATCTGGAGCTCTTCGGTGAGGGCGCGGACAGGGATGCGCGTTTCTGGAATGCTGTCATTCGTCAGGCACTTCTGTCCGGACTGCTTTCCAAGGATATCGAGACTTACGGAACACTAAGGCTTACCGACAAGGGCAGGGAATTCCTGAAGAATCCCTATAGCATCCGGCTGGTAGAGGACAATGATTACTCGAACACCGAATCCGATGAGGACGATGAGATAGCCGGCGGTGGCGGAGCTGCAGCCGATCAGGAGCTTTTTTCCCAGCTAAAAGAACTCAGGAAAAAGATTGCCAAGCAGAAGAATGTTCCGCCTTTCGTGGTCTTCCAGGACCCTTCCCTGGAGGAAATGGCCATCCAGTATCCCATCACACTCGACGAACTGAAGAACATTACCGGAGTGGGTTCCGGCAAGGCGGCGAAATACGGCGCTCCGTTCGTCCAGTTGATCAAATCCTATGTGGAAGAGCACGATATCGAGCGACCGGTCGACTTCGTAGTCAAATCAGTCGTGAATAAAAGCGCACTCAAGGTCTACCTGATCCAGAATACCGACCGTAAGATATCCCTCGATGACATGGCCAAGTCAAAAGGACTGACGTTGAAGGACCTCGTTACGGAACTCGAAACGATCGTATCCTCCGGTACCCGTCTGGACATCAACTATTACATCAACGAAATCATCGATCCGGACCGTCAGCAGGAATTCTTCGAGTATTTCCGGAATGCCGATACCGACTCTCCGGAGGAAGCGCTCGCCGAACTGGGCGAAAACGACTTTTCTCCACTCGATGTCCGGTTGCTTCGGATCAAATTCATCTCGGAACTGGGTAACTGACCCCGGATCAAAGACAAAAAAAAGCAGCCCGAGGGCTGCTTTTTTTATGGTTGAAGGTCATCTGACCAGTGTGACATGTCCGATGTAGCGGTGTCTTTCTCCTTTGCTGTCCCGGAGACGGACGATGAACTCGTACACATCGTTCTGGCAGGGGACTACGCCGTCACCTCCGACCGTGCCGTTCCAACCTATCTTCGGATCCGTGGAGTGGAAGATGAGAAGTCCCCAACGGTCAATGATGTACATGTCGTAGTCGTCGAAACCGACGCCGTAGACGGCGAAAAAGTCGTTCACGTCATCCCCGTTGGGTGTGAATGCATTGGGGATGAAAACGCTGAAACCTTCCGTGACATGGACATAACTGACCACGGTATCTACGCAACCGGACGGACTCATTACCGCCAGCTGTATCTCATAGGTGCCCGTGTCGCTGTATTGATGCGAAGGGTTCAGTACGTTGAAGGCACTGCTTCCGTCGCCGAATGACCAGTTGTAAACGACGGCGCCGGTACTTGTGTTCGTGAACTGTACAAGCGATTCAATGGAGGACAATTCGGTTGCGGAGGATACGAATCCCGCCTGAGGTGCAGGTGAAACATCCACCAGTCCGGGAATCATATACTGGTCCGAACAGCCATTCTGAGAGGTGACGGTCAGAGAGACGGAGTATATGCCGGGCCGGGTGTACGTATGGACAGGCTCCGTCTGATTGCTTGTTTGCTGGTCTCCGAAATTCCAACTGTAACTCGAACCTGCAGGCGCATTCGTAAGGTCGTTGAACTGCACGGTGACAGGTGCACAGTCGATGATGGAGAAGGGGGTGAAGTTCACCAACGGACCCGGGGATACGATCAGGTTCACCTGGTCGGTGACAGACTGGCCGCATCCGTCGGTGACGGTGACACTCACCGTGCTGTCCTGTAACGGCGTCGCCGTAAAGGAGGTGCCCGTGAAGGTGCTGTTGGACCAGGAGTAGGTGTAGTTGCCGTCACCTCCGTTTGCAAACGCGGCGACATTGAATGGCTGGTCGGGACACAAGGTGTCACTGCCTGTCGCATAAGCCTGAAGCGGAGGAAGTACTTCGACATCGACAGTGGCACCGGTGGTGACACAGCCGTTGGCATCGGTCACAGTGACATCATAAGTAGTGCTGCCGGTCGGTGAAACCGTCTGGCTGGCGGCATTGCTTCCGTTGCTCCATACATAGGCGTAGGGGGCGGTTCCGCCAGTTGCAGTGACAGAAACGTCGGCGGATTGATTGATGCAAAGCGTATCCGAACCTGTCGTGACTGCTGAGAGCTGCGCGGGCTCGTTGATCGCGAGCAGCTCGGTGTGGGAACAGCCCATCATGTCGGTGACGGTGATCTGGTATTGTCCGCTTGAAAGACCAACGGCAGATGTCCCCGTTCCTCCGGAAGGACTCCACAGGTACGTATATGGAGGTGAGCCGCCGTTTGCGGACATGGTCGCCGTGCCGTTGTTGCCGCCGAAGCAGGAGACATCGGAGGTGGAAAGGTTCACATTGATGTTAGCCGTATTGTTGACCACGGCTGTCGTTGAAAGAGTACATCCGTTCGCATCCGTGACGGTGACGTTGTATACACCTTGGGAAAGCCCGTTGGCTGTGGCACCTGAGCCGCCTGAAGGCGTCCATTGATAGGTATAACTTCCCGTTCCTCCGCTCACAGTGGCGGTTGCGGTTCCGTTAGTGCCGCCATTGCAGGCTGCAGGCGTAGTACTGGTAGAAACAAGGATTGCACCGGGTTCGAGAATCGCTGTCTGGGCAGTAGCGATGCAGCCGTTCGCATCCGTTACGGTGACGGAATAACTGCCGGCTGAAAGCCCGGAGATGTTGGAAGTGTTTCCGCCGGAAGGTAGCCATGCATACTGGAATGGCGCAGTGCCTCCGGTCATGTTCGCAGTCAGGCTTCCGTCATTGCCGCCGTTGCAGCTGACGTTGTTCACGACCTGCAGGGCGGTGGTGCCTCCTCCCGCATTCGGAACCGTGACCGCAGCTGTCTGGGAGCAACCGTTCGCATCGGTAACGGTGACGGAGTATGAACCTGAACTAAGGCCGGTAGCCGTTGCTCCCGATCCACCTGAAGGAGACCATGAATAGCTATAGGTGCCGTTACCCCCGCCGGCAATGATGCTGGCTGAACCGTTCGCTGAGGTGCAAATGGCCGCAACGGAGGTGGATTGGATTTGGATGGCCGCAGGTTCTGCAATGGTGACATTCACGTAGCTGACACAGCCGTTGATGTCGGTCACTGCAACCTGGTAGTTGCCGGCAGAAAGACCGGATGCACTGGTGCCGGTTCCTCCCGAGGGCGACCAGCTGTATGTGAAGGGAGGTGAGCCGCCGGCTGCATTAATGGCTGCACTGCCGTCAGCACCTCCATGGCAACTGGTAGGACTGGAAGAGGTGACACTCAAAGCAGGTGCTCCGAAATTCGAAACGACGATGGCAGCCGTTGAGGTACAGCCCGCATTGTCCGTGACCGTGACCGTGTAGCTGCCGGCAGAGATATTACTGAGGTTCGCCGAAGTCGCACCGCCGGGAGACCAAGAGAAGGTGTAGGAAGATCCTCCACCGGTCACTGCAACCGAGGCGCTGCCGTTAGCTGCACCGCACGTTGCGTCGATAGTGCTCGTGGATAATTGCAGGGCTGCAGGTTGTGTCACGGAAGTTGTTGCGGTGGTCGAGCAGCCGTTAGCGTCCGTTACGGTGACGGTGTAGTTACCGGCAGCCAGACCGGATGCATTCGCAGTGCTGCCGCCGGTGGGAGACCAGGAATAGGTCAATGCACCTGTTCCGCCGGAAGCGTTGACCGAGGCAGCGCCGTTGCTGCCGCCGTTGCAGCTGACGGCTGTCGGTGTGACAGTGGCTGATACGGCAGCAGGCTGAGAGATCACTGCTGAAGCGGAAAGCGTGCATCCGTTGGCATCGGTAGCTGTGACCGTGTAGGTGCCTG
>JBJOMN010000007.1:0-347601 GCA_046052345.1 Bacteroidota bacterium
GCCGATTTCACAAAAGCGGATCCCATAAATCCGGAGAAATCGCTGGGCTTCTTCGGAGGCGGCAACGAGATGCGAGGCACGGACGGAAGAGTGGTGGTGACCGCAAACATCACTCCGGACAAGGAAACAGGCATCGGTAACTGGACGCAGGAGGAATTCATCGAGGCGGTCAGGGTAGGCAGACGTCCCGACGGAAAACAATTGCGTCTTCCGATGCCGCCGTATGTCATGCTTGACAGCGCGGATGCGGCCGCCATCTACAGCTTCCTGCGAACGGTGCCTCCCATCGTGCACGACATCCCCAGAAACTGGTAGCAATAAAAAACCCTGCAGTTTCCTGCAGGGTTTTTTTAATCGATAGGTTACCGATTAGAAGTAGAAGCTCAGGTTGATTGCGCCACCGGCTCTGTCGGTGTCGATACCGAAAGAGGAGCCGCTGTCACCTTCTTGTGCGTTCACATTCTGATAGGTGTCTTCGGAAGCGCCGGTAGAAGAGATACCGAGTCCCCAGCCGAACTCACCGCCCAGCGACATCTTGGGAGCGAAGAAATACTCCACGCCGATGAAGCCACGGACTCCGAAGGAGAAGGTGGAACCGTCCTTCGAAGAAAGCGGAGAGCCATCAGCAGGTGTTCCGTTGTAGGACCACTCGGTCTTAGCACCGGAAAGACCGATGGCAGCCTCGGCACCGTAGATGCCCTGAAGACGGCCTTTGCCACGATATTTCTGAAGGCCGGCACTCAATCCGATGTTATTGTAAGAATCCTTGGTTTCGGACATAGCACCTGTAGCGGGACTGCCTACCGTGGTGGTGGTGGAGCCGAAGCCCAGACGCAGACCTACACGGTAAGCCGTGTTGGCGTCTTTCATCATTTTTCCGGTGATTACCTGATCGCCGTTCGTGAAGTCCCAGCTCAGGTCGCCGTTGTTTCCACCGTTAAGCATGTTACCGAAATACTCAATGGCACCGGATGCATCAACACCGATGCTCCAATCTCCCGACTCGGGGAGGATAGCGGTTCCCTTCTTCGACGTCATTTGCGCAGAAGCGGCAAGCGTTGCAACCGTGGCAGCAACAATCAGAATGGTCTTTTTCATGCAAATAGGGTTTTGGTTTGGTACAATTCTAACGATTAGTTTCTAATCTAGGTTTCCATTATCCGTATTTGTATGAACCAAATCAGGGAAAAACCGTGCAAAAACGTGTTTAGTAACTTGATTTCCAAGGACATCAATGCGAATATGAAGTTTATCATTTCGCTGCAGTTTTTCCGGAACGCTTTTCGCTGGACCCTTCAAAAAAACACATAAATAATTGATATACAATTATATAAGCAGTAAGCCGGCCTTCGGGGACTTAATGATGATATTAACTTCTAATTTTAGAGCTTCCTCCACTAAATCCCCGATCATGAATAGTCCCGCTTTCCCCGTCTTCCGAGTATTTGCCGTGGTCTTTCTACTTGTTTTCTCCTTTCTCAGGGTGCATGCAGGTACGGGAGACACCACCGTAGTCCGGACCTTGCGCTACGATACCACCATGCGTGCCGGCTACTTTGTGTTTCCGGACGACACCGTGAAGACCTATGAAAAAATCATCATGGTATATGGAATGCGGTGCAAGGGCGGACTTGTTTCTACCACTTCGAATCGAAACCTGGGTTGCGGGGAATGGGATTATAACTGTTACACTTCCGTCATCGACTCCTCGCAAACCGATTCGCTTGCTGCTTCTCGCGACAAGTACACCATCTCCGGAAGTACTGCCCAGACTTATTATTTCACCTCCGATCCGGTGTTCGACCTCGTCGATGAGGAACAGGTGGCAGTCACCTACGACTCGGTGATTTCCGAGACAGCCGTCCAGCCGTCCGCCGGCAACGCTGCAGTAGAACATACGCTCGGAGGCTCCACACGGGTGCATCGCGCCATGTATCTGTGGAGGGCTGCTGAATTGTCTACTGCAGGCTTGACAGCCGGGGACATCACCGGATTGCGTCTGGAGGTGCTGACCGCTGCCAATGATCTTCAACATCTCAGCGTCCGCATGAAACATACGGCAGACACGCTTCTCCAGGAGGCCCTGCCCCCTGTTGCCGGTTTCACGGAAGTCTATCTGCTTAACACACCGCTGGCCGCTCCCGGTACACATCAACTCAACTTCAGCGCACCTTTCGCGTGGGACGGTGTTTCAAACATCCTTATGGATTTCAGTTACACGTTGCCTTCAGGTTCTTCAGCGGATAGTGTTCGAGGCCACGATGCCGGTTTCCCTGCAGGATTGTATACGGATTCCCTGAACGGGTATCTTGATGTAAGTGCCTCCATCCTGCACCCGGACACCCTCGCCCTCTCCTCGGTAACCGACCAGGTCACCGTCGCCTTCTGGGCATACGGCGACACCAGCCGGCTTCCTTCCAACACCAGCATCGCCTACGGAACCGACCGTTCCAACGCCCGACAGCTCAACATCCACCTCCCTTGGTCCGATTCAAAAGTCTATTGGGATTGCGGTGGCAGCGGCGGTAATTATGACAGGATCTCACAGCAGGTGCTTCCTTCCGACTTCGAGGGGCGCTGGACCTTTTGGGCGTTTACCAAGAACGCTTCCACGGGTGACATGAAGATCTGGATGGACGGTCATTTGTGGTCATCCGGCACGGGTAAGACCCTTCCGATCCGTCTGACCGATTATTGGATCGGCGCTTCGCCGAACGGATTCCAATACAAAGGCCGTCTGGACGAATTCAGCCTTTGGAACAAGGAGTTGGATTCGTCGTCCATTGCATCCGTCATGTACAGAAGCATCACTCCGTCGCATCCGGATTATCAGCATCTGGTCCAGTACTATCCGTTCGACGAGGCCACAGGAGCCACGGCCTACGACCAGGGTCCTAACGCCGCTACCGCATCTTTCAGTTATGCGTACCGGCAGGAGCAAAAAGGCAAGGAGCTTTTCAGGGATTTCTCAGCGACTACCTTCCGTCCTGATGTGACTTTCCTGCAAGGGGACTATGTCACAAGCAGTCAGACTTTCCATCTTATCGATTCCGTGTTGCGGATTCCCGCTACCGTCGTCGAGTATGATGTAGTCGATAATTCGCTGGTCACTGTCGATACCCAGCTGGTCTGGCCTTCCGGAGTTTACGCATACA
Organism: Bacteroidota bacterium; assembly: GCA_046052345.1. Classification (GTDB taxonomy): domain Bacteria; phylum Bacteroidota; class Bacteroidia; order AKYH767-A; family 2013-40CM-41-45; genus Pollutiaquabacter. Next base: position 3,156 of record JBJOMN010000007.1, read on the forward strand.
CCTACTCCGCCGCAGGAGGCATTCTCGATTCCGTGCTCATCCAGACGACCGACTCGCTCGTGCAGCAGACGTTGAATTACCATGCCAAGCGACCGATGAACTTCGAGCTTATCGACTTCATCACGCCCTATGGCATCAATCTCAATCTGGACGGATTGAATGGGAAGTCATGGCTCTTCGATGTAACCGACTTCGCGCCGGTGCTCCGCGGAGGTAAATACCTTTCCATGAACGGTGCCGGACGTTACAGCGAGGAAAACGACATACGGTTCATCTTCTACGAGGGAACCCCTCCTCGTGATGTCCGTTCCGTCACGCAGGTATGGCCGAACGGCGGCTGGACATCGGCCTCCTGGAGTCAGATCTATAACAATGTGTATTTCGAACCGCGTGACATTACGCTGGACCCCGGAGCTTCCATGTTCAAGATCCGTTCATCCATCAGCGGCCACGGCCAGGAAGGGGAATTCATTCCCCGGAACCATACGGTTTCTCTGGCGGGGATCGTCGATTTCACGCGCAGCGTCTGGACGGAATGCGCGACTAATCCGATCTATCCGCAGGGAGGCACCTGGATCTACGACCGTGCCGGCTGGTGTCCGGGCAAGGGCGTGGACCTGGCGGAATACGAGCTGACGCCTTATGTCACGCCCGGTCAGACGGTGACCTTCGATTATACGATGCCCTTCATCGCCAATCCCGGCACTTCCAACTACCGCGTGAACAATACATTGGTAACCTACGGTCCGCCGAATTTCCAACGCGATGCCTCCGTGCACGAGATCAAGTCCCCTTCGGTGCGTACCGAATATCTCCGGTTCAATCCCATCTGTGATGACCCCGTCGTTACGATCCGCAGCACGGGTGCTGATACGCTTACATCCCTGGACATCATTTACGGTCGGGAAGGCGGAGCTCAAAGCTCTTATCACTGGACCGGAGCGCTCACGTTCCTGCAGACCGAAGAGGTGGTGCTTCCCGCTCCTGCATGGATCGGCTCCGGCATCGACCGTTTCCGTGTAAGCGTGGCCAACCCTAACGGAGCAGCTGACGGTTATGCTGCGAACGATACGATGTCCACGGATTTCCTGATACCTGATACGTATTTCGGCGGCATTGTTCTCGAGTACCGCCCCAACAACCTGGTCACGCAGAACAGTTATACCGTTTCCGATGCACAAGGTAACGTGCTCCTGAACCGGGCTCCGACCGTAGGCGGCGCCATCTACCGCGACACCCTCAACCTTCCTGCAGGTTGTTATGTGCTGCGCATGAGTGATGCGGGCGATGACGGGCTGAGTTTCTGGGCGAACAGCAACCAGGGTACCGGTTACTTCCGCATCCGTGCGGCGTCCACTTCCACCATCCTCAAGACCTTTCAGCCTGATTTCGGAGACAACATCTATTATCAGTTCACCGTGAATTATTCCTTGCCGGTCGAAGGACCTTCGGTCGTCAATCCCGGCATCACGGTCTTTCCTAATCCTTCCGCCGGCCGTTTCAACACGGTGATCCGCGGCCGTCGTTATTCCGAAGTGAAGCTGTCTGTCACGGATGTCGCCGGAAGGCAGGTATATGCCGAGACCGCACGGTTGACGCAATCTGAACAAACCGTACTCATCGATCTGGAGGGAGCGACTCCCGGAATTTATTTCCTTGTCGCGGAGGGCGAGGGTCTAAGGGAAGTACAGCGCATTGCGGTACAGTGATCACCGTTTCCGTTTGACCGCTCCACGCACCGCTGTGGCGGTCCAGGGGTCTTCCGGCCATGCATGTTTCGGATAGCGTATGCGCAGCTCTTTTCGGACCTCATGGTAGGTGTTCTGCCAGAAGCTTTTCAGGTCCTGCGTGACCTGCACCGGCTTGAATCCGGGGGAGAGCAGATGCAGCAGCATGTTGGTTCGGCCTCCGTTCACCGTCGGGGATTCCGTCATTCCAAAGACCTCTTGCAAACGAACCGCCAGCACAGGAGGCGAACCGTCCACTGAATACCGTATGTCGATCATGGATCCGCTGGGGACTTCCATCCTGGTCGGGGCCAGCTTGTCCAGGACCTGTTGCTGTTCCCGGCTGAGTGTCCCGTAGAGGATTGCGTAAAAGTCGAGCCGTTTGATGTCCTCTTTACGTCGGATGTTTCCGAGGTACGGCGATGCCCACACGGCAGCCGACTCCTGCAACGCCTCGTCGCTGAAATCCGGAAAGCCCTCCTCCGGTCGCCATTTACGTAGTGACAAGACCCGCGCCTGCAAGCGATCCGAAGCATCCGTCCTGTCAAAGAGGTGCAGCCCTTCTTTACTGATGAATGTACATATCACGCCGGCAACTTTTTCGGAGGAAGGATTACGGATGTTCTCCTCTTTCGCAATGAGGCTGCCGATACGCCATTCCTTTCGTGCGATGAGCGTACCGTTCTTGTCGTCCCAGGTGATCGATTCCACGGCGACGGCCTCTTTCAACAGGCTTTCGGGGTCGAATGCCGCGGACAGGAAGACCTTGCCCTCTTTCGTTCCGGCGTCGAGTTGCGCAATAGCAATCCAGGACTCATGGGTCATGGGGTCTGTCTCCTGCAGCCGTGCCGGTCTGCCGTTCGCCATGCGGTATCTCCCGTGTGTATCCTCCCTACGGGCGATACGTTCGGGATAGGCAGCGGCTATAAGTGCGCCTGCCGTTTCCGGTGCGGTTGTTTCATGCTTTACATCGGCAGTCCCAAGTGCTTTCCTCCACTGCCGGGCGATGCGGTCGATGCGTTCCAGCGAATTCCGGTCAGCGTTCACACGCTCTTTTCTTCTCCAGCGCTCCAGGACATCCAGGCGCAATGAGAGATCCGTTCCACCTTCCCCGCGAAGGGGGTCCCTTTCCTCCAGAAGCGCCGCCACGTCCGCAGCTGTCGTCCCTAGTCCGTTGCGTTTTCCGTGAATGAGCATGTGAGCGATCCGCGGATGGGTGGGAAGGTCAAGCATTTCCCTGCCCACGTTTGTTATCCTTCCGCTTGACAGTGCATCCAGGGATTCGAGGAGTTGCTGAGCCTGTAGAATTGATGCCGGAGGCGGAGGAGTGACCCATTCCAGTGCTGCAGGGTTCGTATGACCCCAACCTGCCAGTTCGAGTGTCAACTGTGCAAGATCAGCCTGAAGGATTTCCGGCTTACGTTTGGCGCCGAGATGGTGATGGGCTGCCTCCGCCCACATCCTGTAACAGACGCCGGGTCCGAGGCGGCCTGCACGTCCCGCGCGTTGGTCGGCCGTGTCTCTTGTCGACCGAACGGTCTCCAGTCTGGAGAGGCCGGTGTTGAGGTCGTATCTGGGGATGCGGGAATAACCGCTGTCCACTACCACCCTGACACCCTCGATAGTGAGACTGGTTTCGGCGATGGAAGTCGCAAGGATGATCTTTCTTCTTCCTGAAGGATCGGGAAGCAAGGCACGTTGTTGTTCGTCGTGCGGAAGGTCGCCGAAGAGGGGATATACGATCGCATCAGGTCCGGCTTCTTCCAGTAATCCGGCCGCACGCAGAATGTCACCGCTGCCGGGAAGGAAAACCAATACGTCGCCTTCCTGCTCTTCCCGCATCGCTTTCAAAATTAGCCGGCAGGTGTTCTGAGCGATCTGTGAAGATCCGTCCGGTTCCTGGTACCTGTAGGTCACCGGATACTGCCGTCCCTTGCTGTTGATGAGCGGAGGGTTTTTCAGCACGAGTCGCAGCTCATCGGTATCCAGGGTTGCGGACATGATAAGCAGACGAAGATCGTTCCTCAGCACTTGCTGGGCTTCGCGGGCCAGCGCGAAGGCAAGGTCGGAGTGGAGGCTGCGTTCGTGGAATTCATCGAAGATGACAAGACCTGCATCACTGAGCGCATTATCGTGCTGCAACATCCTGGTGAGGATCCCCTCCGTGACAATTTCAATCCGAGTGGACTTGCCCGACTTGCTCTCGAAACGTATTCTGTATCCTACGGTCTGCCCCGGTTCTTCTCCGAGCTGTTCCGCCAGCCGCCAGGCGACGGCCTTGGCGGCCAGCCTCCGCGGTTCAAGCACGATCATCTTCTTGCCCTCCAGCCACGGTTCTCCCAACAAGTGGAGCGGGAGTACCGTGCTTTTCCCGGCTCCGGGCGGGGCCTGGAGAATTGCGGTGTTCCCTTCCCGGAGCGCTTTCCGGACCTCGGGTACCACTTCAAGAACGGGCAGTGTGTCCACGTGTAGGCTGTAAGATTGCAAATATCGGCAGTAAAACCTGTTCGAAGCACATTGCGGCAGTGGTGTTGTCAGCGGATGATCAAAAAGTGGAATCGGGTGGCGATGTAAAGGGCGGATATTTTTCTACATTTGAACGAACCATCCACCACTACCGTATCAGCATGAAAAAAACACTACTTGTAATCCTGACGGCGCTGCTCCAGGCTGCCGCTTTCATCTCGACGGCGCAGGAAGCCGTTTCCGGCGGACCGCTTCAAACGGTTGCCAAAGATCCCACGGAACACCTGGCGAAGCAGAACGGTAGTCGTTCGGAAATCATCGTAAGTCCTACCGGCGCGTCCCGCACCATCTCCTCCTGCGATTGCTGGGTCCAGCGTGACCGTGCCTGGCAGGTCGCGCCGTTCACCAACGGCACACCTCCTGATTACCGCAACGACGACGGCTCCACGGATACCATCAGCCTGATTTCCCCCTTCTGTTTCTACGGTCAATACCTGCGCAAACTTTTCATCAATAACAACGGGAACATCAGCTTCGGCACCCCGTATTCCACGTACAGTGCAGACTCCTTTCCTAACACCAACTTCGTCATGGTCGCCCCCTTCTGGGCGGACGTGGATACCCGCGGTCCGCTCAGCGGCCTGGTGTATTACGAGCTGACTAATTCCCATCTCATCGTACAATGGGACTCGGTGGGATATTTCAACTCGATGGATGACAAGCGCAATGCCTTCCAGCTGATCATCACTGACGGTCTCGATCCGCTGTTGCCTGCCGGCTACAACGTCGGATTCTGTTACAAGGACATGCAGTGGACCACGGGTTCCGCATCCCAAGGGGTGAACGGATTCGGCGGAATTCCGGCGACAGTGGGCGTCAATCAGGGCAACGGCATCAACTACATCCAGATGGGCCGTTTTGACCAACCGGGTTCCCTCTACAACGGTCCCGGGGGATTGCCCGACGGCATCGATTTCCTCGACAACCAATCGTTCGTCTTCAATACATGTGTGAGCAATTTCAATATCGCACCGGTAGTCAGTTCCCAGTCCGCTTGCGATACGATCACCCTTTGCGTGGGGGATTCTTCCGATGTGAGCATCTCCTTCCTCGGACCGGAACCCAGCCAGCAGACCACCCCGACGGTCAATTACGGTTCGATGCAGGACGTATCGGTCACCAGTCTTGTCTCCGGCCCCATCGCCTCCGCGTCCGTTCACATCAATGCGACTGCAAACAATACCGGCTATCACAACATCCAGTTCCTCGGTACCGATAACGGAACACCCAGCCAAACGACTACTACCAGCGTCACCATCCGAGTCATCGGACCTCCTACCGCGCAGTTCTTCAGCATTCCCGATACTTCCACGGTAATGATCTTCGACAACTACAGCCTTTCCTGTGCCTACACTTTCTGGGATTTCGGTGACGGATACTCAGGCTATTCTTTCTTCGATACTGCTCATTTCTATGCCACTCCGGGCACGTACTATGTCATGATGGTTGCTTTCAGCGACGGCGGATGTTTTTCAGACACCGCTTACCAGACCATCACGGTGGTTGATAACGGTACGGGCATAGAAGACATCTCGGCACCGCTGCCCGTATACCTCGTCCCGAACCCGTCAAAAGGGCTGGTGCGTATCATCAGTAAGGTTCCGGGGGACTTAGAGGTTCGACTGACCGACCTTTCGGGCCGTACTGTATTTTCTGATGCGGATCTGAGCGCCGGCAAGGAATTGGATCTAACGGGCCTCTCGAGAGGAGTCTATTTCTACACTATCCGGGAATCAGGCTCCGGCGCGGTCCGTACCGGCAAGCTGGTCCTTGAATGATGCAGACCTATTCAGTGAACGGACGGCATGCATTTGCCGTCCGTTTTTTATTTTTACAGACCTGTTCAACCACCACACGCATGAAAAAAAACAGTTACACACATTTAGCCTTGGCATTTCTGATGTCCTTGATGATGCTTTTCTCCTTCGTCACCACCGCACAGACGGAGAATGCACTCAGCTTCGACAATGTCGACGATGAAGTACTGGTCCCGAATGCCTCGGCAAGTATCGCCGGCTCAACACAGATCACGCTCACTTGCTGGGTAAAACCGGAAAACACGAACATCTCCTTCCCCGATTATGACGGGTTCGCAGGAATCCGGAACAATTCCAACGCAGATTTCTACATGGTTCAATTCGGACAACGAAGGGTTGAAGCCCGCTTCAGGAACTCCAACGGAGTAAATTTCGATGTGATCGATACGGCCATACAGACCGGAGTCTGGCAGCATTATGCATTGACCTATAACGGCAGCGAGCTGACACTCTACCGCAACGGGTTCTTCGTCGCCACGACCATCGCCAACGGCTCTATTTCCAATACCGCGGAACCGTTGCACATCGGCAGCATGCCGTACTCCTCCTTCAACTATTTCATGAACGGCGATCTCGACGAGATCACCCTGTGGACCCGGGCCCTTACACCCGGTGAAATCCGTTGTCTGGCTCGCTTCGGTGTGCCGGCGACAGCCTCCGGATTGCAGCACTATTTCAAATGCAATCAGGGAACGCCCGGCGGCATCAATGTCAGCCAGACATCACTGACCGATGAGACCGGTCATGCCAACGGCGTGTTCAGCAATTTTTCGCTGAGCGGCAATCTTTCAAATTTCGTCGCGGGCGTGATAACTGTGAATGACATCTCCGCCCAGTTCTGCCCGGGTTCGTCTTACACCTTCGGGACACAGACGCTCACGGCCCCCGGTATCTACACACAGTTATATCCCACCTTGGGTGGCTGTGACTCCACCGTCCGACTGAATCTGTCCTACCTGACGCTGAACGATTCGGTCGTGTCATCCGGCTCTGTGCTGACTGCGCTAGGAACAGGATATTCCTACCAATGGGTGTATTGCCAGAGCGGTTACCAGCCTATTCCCGGCGAGACGAATGCTTCCTTCAGCCCATCGGTGAACGGCGATTATGCCGTGATCGTCAATGACGGCTCCTGCTCGGATACATCATCCTGTGTTTCGGTCACGACGGCGGGAATCAATTCAACGCTGAACCGCGCTGCCGTTTCTGTTTATCCCAATCCGGTCAATGACAGACTCGTGATCGAGCTTCCGGTGTCCTTGGCCGACTTCACCGTCCAGGTCACCGATGCTTCAGGAAGGATCGTTTATCGAAACGTCCATACCGGTTCCAAGGCAGAACTGACTGCCGCCTCCTGGTCGGGCGGTGTCTATATGCTGTTGGTCAGTACCGCTGACGGCTCCTACGTCACTACAGTCACCAAATAACCGTTTGATTTTTCCACGGGAAAGGGCCGGATCCGATGATTCCGGCCCTTTTTTCTTTTTATCGGGGAACCTGCCACTTGTCGGAGTTTTTTCACTTTCAGTATCTTGTTCCTCATGAAAAAGACGCTCCTGTTCATCTGCCTTTCGGTACAGACCATCTCTGCACAACACCTTTCTGTCGGACTGCACACGCAGGTTCCCGACAACGATGATGCTGTGGCCCGTTCCCGGTGGGAGATAAGCCGGCTGGCAGATCCCGCTACGGGCGCCATACCTGCCGGTATTCGCCGGGAGGAGCTGGAGTTCGCGACCGGACTTCCCAAGCTGGATGCAATATCTTCCAATGCACGCACGAATTCCTTCATCCGCGAACGCGGTCCGTGGAACCTCGGCGGGCGGACACGTGCCATCGCCATCGATATCACTGATGAGCGAATCCTTTTTGCCGGATCGGTGAACGGCGGACTTTGGCGATCGGTCGATTCAGGAGCCACCTGGACAAGGGTTTCTCCGCGCGGACAGAACCCTGCGATCACCCATATCGCGCAGGATACTCGCCCGGGTCGCACCAATACATGGTATTATTCCACGGGAGAAGGATACGGCGCTTCGGCCAGCGGCTCCGGCGCATACTACCTCGGCAGCGGCATCTATAAGTCCACGGACGGCGGTGTCACCTGGAGTGTGCTGACAAGCACCAATTCCAACACCCCACATACGTTCGACAATGTCTGGGACCTCGCCTGGCGTGTTGTCGTTGACCCGAGCGATTCGGTGAATAATGTCGTGTATGCAGCAACTTATGGCGCGATTTTCAGGAGCATAAACGGCGGTACGACCTGGGTTGTCGATCGCGGGAACAGCAGCGGCAGCGCTTTTTCATACTTCACCGAAGTCGCAGTCGCCTCCAACGGAACGGTCTATGCTACGCTCAGTAGCGACGGTCCTTCCGGAGGTATCTGGCGCCGGGACAAGACCACCGGCTGGGCGCAGATCACGCCACCCGATATCGATACGGCTACATTTGAAAGGCTGGTCATCGCCATCGATCCTACCAACGAGAACAATGTCTATTTCCTGGGACAGACTCCTTACCACGGTAAGCGGACGACCAATTATAAAGGCGACGAGGAATGGAACAGTCTGCTGAAGTATACCTACGTAAGCGGTAACGGTACCGGTGCCGGCGGCATCTGGACGGACCTCTCCGCATCAATCCCCTACGACAGCAGTCAGCTGGGAAACTTCAACGCACAGGGTTGCTATAACCTGGTGGTGAAAGTACATCCTGCCGACAGCAACGTGGTCTTCATCGGCGGCACGAATCTTTACCGTTCCACCGACGGCTTCCGTTCCGATTCCAATACGACGGTGATCGGCGGATACATGCCCTTGACTACGATTCCCTTCTATGAGAATTACCCGAACAATCACAGCGACCAGCACCAGTTGTTTTTCTCTTATTCCGATCCGGATGTCATGTTGCAGGCGAACGACGGCGGTGTCTACAGGACCGCCGACAACCGCGCTTCTTTCGTTACATGGGATTCGCTGTGTGCGGGATATCTGACCGGACAATTCTACTCCGTGGCGATTGATCACGGGGCAGTGCCAAACGACATCATCATCGGTGGTACGCAGGACAACGGGACGTGGTACACGGACAACACCACGCTTCAGTCGCCCTGGAATCATCCCGGATGGGGGGATGGCGGTTATGCTGCAATCGAGGACGGTCACGGATATTATTACATGTCAAGGCAGGAAGGCAGGATCGGACGTTTACAGCTGGACAACGCCGGAAACGTGCTGGCGTTCCGCCGGATCGACCCTGTCGGCGGTGACAATTACCAATTCATCGCCCCTTTTGCGCTGGACCCCAATGACAATAACCGCATGTATCTTACGGCCGGCAGCAGGCTGTGGAGAAACGACAGTCTGGACATCATTCCGTTGACCGGGCAGTGGGACACTATAAGCACCGGTTGGTATATGCTGCCCGACTCCGTTGCCGGAGCGAAGATTTCCGCGCTTACGGTCTGCAAGACCCCTGCCAACAGGGTGTATTACGGCTATAACAACCGTAGGGTGTTCCGGCTGGACAATGCCGATGCTCCTGCTCCGACTCTGACGGAAATCACAGGAACAACCGTCTTCCCGACCTCCGGCAACATAAGCTGCATCGCCGTCGACCCGAACAACGGGGACAACCTGCTTGTATCGTTCTCCAATTACCGCATTTACAGCATCTATGCATCCTCGGATGCAGGCGCTACCTGGACAAAAGTGGCAGGGAATCTCGAGGCCAGCGGTGCCGGTACCGGTGCCGGTCCGTCCGTCCGTTGGGTATCGATTGTCCCCACGCCTTCAGGAAATGTCTACCTCGCAGCCACCAGCATTGGGCTCTACGGCACACCTCAGCTGAACGGGCTCAGTACGGTCTGGACGGACCTTTCTCCGGACGAGATCGGTTACACGGTGGTGGACATGCTGGATGTCCATCCCTCCTTTGGCGCTGTGGCCATTGCGACCCACGGACGAGGCGTCTTCACGATGGATGCATGGCAGGTGTTTGATTCGCTCGCCGCAGGGGTGGCAGTCATGGATCCTTTCAGCCTGCGTTTGGAAACTTATCCGAACCCCTCCTCCGGAAGTTTCGAGATCCGTTTCACGCTTCAGACCACGCAGCAGCTGCGCATAGAGTTGCTGGACGAGCAGGGCAGACTGTCGGAGATCATCCGCGACGAGGTCACTCCCGTCGGTGAGCACCGTATCGCGTTTAACAGACCCTTGTCGCCGGGAATCTATCTGCTCAGGTTGCGCGGAGAAGTCACCGGAACATCTGTCAAAAAAGTGATGATCGCCCGCTGACCGGTAACCTTACCGGACGGTTCCCGTATCTCATCCGTCCGTATTGTCGACCAATTATTGACCCTCACAATGAGAAAGTCCGTCTTCATCTGCTTCCTGATCATCTGCGGTCTTGTGCGATCCGCCTTCGGCGAAGAGGGGGGATTGGTGAAATGGATATCACTCACGGAGGCGATGGAGAAGGTGAAGACGGCGCCGCGACCGATCATCATCGACTTCTACACGGACTGGTGCGGATGGTGCAAGCACATGATGCGTACCACCTATTCCGATCCGGGTCTGGCAGGATACATCAACCAGAATTTCTATGCGGTGAAGTTCGACGCGGAGGGCAAGGACACTGTCGAATATCTCGGAAAAACATACAAGCCTACCTCTCCGGATCCGAGACGTCCGCATGAGTTCGCGGTGGAGATGCTGAACGGAAAGCTCTCGTATCCCTCCACGATTTTTCTCAACAATTACGATGCTGCGAAGAACCGCTTCGGCACCAGCCTTTCTGCCGCAGGCTATCTGGAGATCCGGAAGGTCGAACCGATCCTGATCTTCATCCTTGAGAACGCTTCGCGCAATTGCAATTTCGACGACTTCAACGCGCAATACGAAAAAGCGTTCTTCGATTCGTTGAACCAGCAGCGCATGGAGCAGCTCACCTGGACGGATCCTAAGAAGTTCTTTTCGCCGGATTTCAAGAAGTCCAGGAAGACCCTGGTGATGATCGACAGCGAATGGTGCAACGCTTGCAAGGTGATGCGCAGGACCACATTCTCCGATACTTCCTGCGCCGAGTACTTGTCGAAGACCTTTGATCTGGTGGAGCTCAATTCCCTGACGCCCGACGAGTATTACTTCAACGGTAAATCATTCGCCGGGGCATACAACGAGCAGATTCCGTTCAACAAGCTGTCCATGGAGCTCTGCCGGAACAACCTTGTGCTTCCGATGCTCGTGGTGCTGGACGAGAAAAATGCGATCATCGATGCCGTGCCGGGATACATCCACCCTCGTTTTTTAAGGGATATTTCGCGTTTTTACGGTTCCGATGCCTACCGCAGCAAGTCCTGGGCGGACTACATGAAGGAGATTTATCCTCAAAACTGAGGTGGATTAAGGATATTAGGTTAATTTGGGGTACGGGTAAACCATCTTGCCTTTACTCCGTCTATCTCATTACCAATCAACCCCTTTCACCATGAACGTTTCAGGCGTATTACAAACGGTACGGATTTTCCTTCTGCCGGTCTTCTTTCTGATCTTCACCACAACCTCTGCACTTAGGGCACAGAACAATACCGGGTGTAACGCTCAGTTCACTTATCAGGCTGCGCCGGGATCCATGACGGTGGCTTTCTATCCGCTTGCCTCCATGGCTGCGGCACAGTACAACTGGAATTTCGGTGACGGCAGCCAGCCCTCCAACCTTCCGACTCCTCAGCATCTGTTCCTTCAGCCGGGGGCCTATTGGGTATGTCTCACCGTCAGTGTGCCGACCTCAACAGGTACTCTTTGCACCGCTCAATGGTGTGATTCGGTCAGGGTGGGTATGAATACCGGATCCTGCAATCCCCAATTCACCTGGACTTCCGCGAACCTGGTCAACGGCATCCAATTCAGCCCCGCACTTAACGGATCTGCAGCAACTTACTCGTGGAGTTTCGGCGACGGAGGAACATCCACCCAGCTGAATCCGGTCCATGTTTATCCGGGCCCCGGCGCCTACCTCGCCTGTCTGACGGTAACCAACGGCACTTGCGTGAATACCTTCTGCGATTCTGTCAGGATCGTGAACAGTACGGTGAATTGTGATGCACATTTTTCCGCAACGGCGACCAATGCGAATCCTTCCGCGTTTTATTTCCAGCCGCTGATGAATACCGCCGCCACCCGCTATCAATGGAGCTTCGGTGACGGATCTACGGATACGGTAAGAACTCCAACCCACGTCTATTCACAGCCCGGTGCGTACTGGGCCTGTCTGACGGTGATACGTTATACCGCCACCGGATCCGTCGCCTGTACGGCGACGTGGTGCGACAGCATCCGTGTCAACAGCAACACATCAACCCTTTGTGACGCCCATTTCTCTCATCAATTCGCACAGGCCACCAATTCAGTATACTTCAATCCTGTCACCAATCCTTCCGGTGCGACCTACTCCTGGAACTTCGGAGACGGATCCGTATCGAACATGCGTACGCCTACACACGTCTATACGCAACCCGGCGCCTATCTGGTGTGCCTCAATGTGAATGTCATCGGGCCCAACGGCGGAGTGACCTGTACGGCTTCCTGGTGCGACAGCGTGATCATCACACAGGTTCCGAGTCCTTGTTCGGCGCGTTTCGCTTGGTCCGTGAACAATTCCACACAGACGGCCAGCTTCCGGCCACAGACCATCACCACCAACAACACCTACTCGTGGAATTTCGGGGACGGTTCAACGTCCACGATGATGAACCCGACCCACACCTATGCCTCGCCGGGAGTCTATTATGTATGTCTGACGGTCACCCGTGTTTCGAACGCTTCCGGCTCGGTCTGTACGGATACCTGGTGCGACAGTATCCGTGTGAATGCGCCGCTGCCGCCCAACTGCAACGCCTCCTTCAATTTCTACCGTCAGATGAATGCCGGTTTTACGTTCCGTTTCGTCCCCATGACAATGGCTCCAGGAACCGTTTACCTCTGGCAGTTCGGTGACGGCGACACGTCCACGCTGCGTACCCCGCTCCATACCTATGCGGATACGGGCGTGTACCATGTCTGTCTTACCGTGGTCACGACGAACAGCGCCGGCTCCTGTTCGGCCACCGTCTGCCGTAACGTCGTAGTGCGTCCTCTTTGGACCGCCAATTCATTCTGTTCTGCAGCCTTTACGTTTAACCGTGTTCCGAACGTCCCCGGACTTTTCCAGTTCACGGCATTTTCTTCCGGTGGCGCACTGAGATATAGCTGGAACTTCGGAGATTCCACCACTTCCAATCAGCCGAATCCGTTGCACCAATACACCGCTGCGGGCGCCTACAATATCTGTCTTACCATCCGTGATACGGTCACCAACTGTACAAGCAGGGTCTGCAGATGGTTACTGTTGGGGCCGAACCTGATGCCGGCAGATCCGGAGACGGAACAGCCTGAATCGGCAGATCGTCTGTCAGAACAGGCATCAGTGCCGGTCGCCACCGTATTCCCGAACCCAGCCGAAGATCATGTCACGCTGCAGCTTTCCGGAACAGCCGGCAACGCAACCTGCCGGATATCGGATGTCACGGGTAAGTTGGTTTTCGAGCTGGAAGGGGTTTCTGACGGGTCTTATGTGTTGCCGTTTGAAAGGTTCTCCCCCGGGCTTTACATCTTCCGTATCATCGAAGCGGGTCAGACGCCTTGTACCGGACGGTTCCTGGTCAAGTGACCCGTTCATCCTTAAAACAGCCATTTCACAACAGCCTGCCATGTTCTTTGGCAGGCTGTTGATTTTTCAGGGTCAGCGATTGAATACCCGCGGTCAATTTTTGAAAATCGGGCGTATCTTTGTGATTGGAAAAAAACCATGAAAAAAGCCATTATTCGTACCGAAAAAGGGGATATGACTGTTGAGTTTTATGATCAGGACGCCCCGAACACCGTCAAGAACTTCTGCGATCTGGCAGAGAAGGGTTTTTATGACGGCCTGAAATTTCACCGCGTCATTCCTGATTTCGTGATCCAGGGCGGTTGCCCCAACGGGACAGGTGCCGGTGGACCGGGATATCGTATCAAGTGCGAACTCACCGGTAACAACCAGTATCATGACCGCGGAGTCCTCTCCATGGCTCATGCAGGGCGGGATACGGGAGGTTCCCAGTTCTTCATCTGCCATAGCCGTAAGAACACTTCGCATCTGGACCGCAACCATACCTGTTTCGGTAAAGTGGTCGAAGGGCTTGATGTCATCGATGCCATCCGGCAAGGTGACACGATCACCCGCATCGAAGTTCTTTCATAAAATAATTTCCCCGGAGTCACTACTACTTTAAAAATAACCCCATGCCGTACCGGTCTTTTCGATTCCTATTCCTGCTTGTCTCCTTTTATGCTGCCGCACAAACTGCGCAAGCTGCTACAGAGCCTACGGTGGCTGCGTCCAACCTGACTGTGTTTGTGAATTGCGGGCAGTTCGATATCGTATGGACCAGCGGAAACGGCTATCAGCGATTGGTCCTCGTTTCCGGCAATCCGATCGGTTCCTCCCAGCTTCCTGTTGACGGAATCGCCTACTCTGCCAATTCTGTTTACGGTTCAGGTGCTACCATCAACGGGGCCTACGTTGTCTGGTCGAACAGCGGGTCGAGTATCACCGTCACCGGACTGACCAACAACCAGACGTATTACGTGGCTGTTTTCGAATACAACGGCAACGGATCGGGTATCAATTATCTCACCTCTACGTATCCTTCCGCCAGCGCCACTCCGATCGGAGTCAATGTCAATGTGACCTCCAACAAGTCCACGATGTGCAGCGGAGAAACCGCCACGCTCAGCGCACACAGCAACGGGGCCATCGCCTTCACGTGGAATCCCACCACCAATCTTACGACCTTCGTAGATTCGGTCGCCCAGGTGAATCCTTCCACCAGTGCGGCCTACACTGTGACAGCCTATGATGCCAGCGGTTGCACGGCTACGGCTTCGTTTTCCATCACAGTCAATCCTACTCCCACGGTGACTTTAGGGACATTTGCCAACACCTGCACGAATTCCCCGCCGGTCGTCCTGTCCGGCGGATCTCCGTCCGGCGGAACCTACAGCGGGCAGGGAGTCACGGGAACCACGTTTTCCTCCACGACCTCCGGCACATTCAATATCATCTATTCCTATACCAACAGTTCCGGGTGTACCGATCGCGATACTTCCACGATTCGTGTCAACTCCGCCCCTGCTGTCACACTCAGTTCCTTTTCCTCGAAATGCATCAATGCGTCCCCTTTCGCACTTACGGGAGGAAGTCCCTCGGGCGGCACGTATTCCGGAGTGGGGGTTTCAAACAACACTTTTTATCCCCTTGTCGCCGGGGTGGGTTCGACGACGATCATCTACTCCTATACGTCTTCCACCACCGGTTGCAGTAATAACGCATCAAGAAACCTGACTGTGGCGGACACGACCTTTGTGACGCAATCCGCCTTTCCTAGCGTTTGCGAAGATTTCAGTCCCTTTCAGCTGACCGGTTCTTCTCCTTCCGGAGGGGTTTATTCCGGTACCGGAGTTTCCGGAACTTCAACGTTTACCCCATCCGTCGCCGGTCCGGGCACCTTCAATATCACCTATCGTTATACCTCCACCAACAGTTGTGTCAGCTCTGTAACGCAGCAGCTGACGGTTTACCCGCTGCCTACGGTCACGTTCACCGCCCCTCCTGCATTCTGCAGCAACAACGGAAACGTATTGCTGTCCGGCGGATTGCCCAACGGAGGTTTTTATACCGGAACGTATGTTTCCAATAACTACTTCAATACCGTTTCCAGCGGCTCCGGACAATTCCAGATCAATTACAGTTACACCAACGGAAACGGCTGTTCGAACACCACCAACGGCACGGTCAGTGTGAACCAGTCTCCGGTCGTAAGTCTTCCTGCCATTCCTCCCCTCTGCGCAAACAGTCAGCCGTTTTCCCTGAACACGGCTTCTCCCTCCGGGGGATATTATTACGGCGACGGCATCGTGGCAAACCAGTTCTTCCCCGCACTTGCTGACACTGCATCGGTCCGTATCTTTTACTCGTATACGGACAACAACGGATGTTCCGGTCTTGATTCCGCGGATATCGCCATCCGTCCCGTTCCGGAGGCCACCTTGCCCTCCTTCCCCAGCCGTTGTGTGAACATCGGTCCCTATCCGCTTAGCGGCGGACTGCCGGCAGGCGGCAGCTATTTCGGTCGCGGTGTAGCGAACAGTATTTTCTATTCGGCGGTGGCCGGGGTTGGGGTCGATTCGGTTTTTTATACGTTCACCGACACAAACGGCTGCACCGATACGGCACTCAGCACCATCACTGTGTTCCCGTTCAATACTGTGAATGTCGGACCGGACACCACCATTTGCAGCAATGATAATATCGTCCTGGATGCGGGGAATCCCGGCTGTACGTATCTGTGGTCCACCGGCGCGACCACCCAAACCATCACCGCCGACTCCACGGGGCGCGGTCTGGGCACGTTCCTGTTCTGGGTCAAAGTCACCAATGCCTATACCTGTTTCAACCGGGACAGCACCTATGTCACGATTTCCTCTTGCGTAGGATTGTTTTCCGAGCCTTTAGGGTTGAAGGGCATCAGCCTTTACCCCAATCCGTTTTCCGGTCAGACGGTCATCGAACTCGAACGGGCGATGGAGCTGACTGTATCGGACATGAGCGGCCGCATCGTGTTGCAGCAGGCCCTTCCCCGCGGAAAAAACTTTGTCGGGGAAACGCTTGAGAAGGGCGTTTATTTCGCCACCTTCCGCGCCGACGGTCGAAGCGCAGGACTGCGATTCATAAAGCAGTAACCTTTCAGCGAGCGATGACCACCGGGACTGCTTGTGTGGCGGATGCGGTGACCAATCGTAAAGAATAATTTCCGGCAGGCAATCCGTCCAGATCGAACAGCTCTGAACCGGCCGACGAATCCTTGAAAGTCCTTACGGTCACCTGTCTCCCTGATTCATCCAGCAGTTCCAGTCGTACTGCTGATCCTGCTTCGCTTTTCCAATCCGCACGGAACGAACCCGACGAAGGATTAGGATATACCATCAGCGTGACAGGGTTGACCGACTTTTCCTCGGGTCGGTCATAGACGACCTTCACGGAGTTCATTGTATTCCCGGAACTGTCCCTGTAGGAGGTGATGACCGTCGCCGGTGTTTTTCCGTCCGGACCGTATTCGATGGCGTAACGGACGTCGGCGACCGTGTCCCAGCGTGCATACCTATTAGAGTAACTCAGTTGAGACATTCGCAGGAGGTTGCCGTTGGCATCGCTCTCCAATTCATTCAGATGAGCGCCGCGATCATCCCGGGGCTCCACCATTTCACCAAGGAAGGATTCTACAGCGCCGTTTTTTTCGCTGCGGTCGCGTCGGAAAATCACCCACCGGCCGTCTCGGTACAGGCTTGACGTAAACGGCGTGAACTCCTTCTGCTCGTTGCTCACACACGAATACCTGAACACAGGAGACAGTCCTGAGAACCCGGCTGCGAAAACGGATTCCGTGATAGAGATAAGCCGGTCTTCGCGGTACTCGAGGCGACTGATTACATCGTTGTTCCTGGCAAAACCTTCGTAGGAAGAAGCGGTTACGGTAAGCAGCCGCCCGTCTTCGTCGCGGTAGAGTTTCCACCATCGCATCGAAGCTGTTTTCCAGCTGTCACCCTCCAGCACTGTCAGGCTGTCCTTCAAAAGGATTCCGGCTGCATCATACGTGTAATATTCTTGCTGATGTTGATCCTCGGAAGTTGAACGTATTGCCTGCGTCATTCGGCCATCGTCGTCATACATGTAGCCGAAGGAAGCGATAGTCCGTCGCGATTCGCGATCGAAATGCGATTCGCTTTTCAAACGCCCTGTCTTGTCGAATTCGCGCCTGGAGGAGTAGCGGTAGGTCCAGCCATCTTTGCCTGACCAGAAGTAGTAATCGGCAATGGAAGCATGGTCCTGGACGCAAGGAACAGGGTTTTCCCATCGGCGGTACGGTACGGGCAGATTGATAGAGGCAGGTCGGTCGCCTCTGGGATCGAAACGCAATACCCCATCCTCCGCCGATCGCCTCATGGAAGGAGATTGGGCGAACGCATCCGCGGCGAAAACGCTGAAAGCCGCCAGCAATAAGGGGAAGCGCACGTTCATAACTTTTAAGATACGAAAAAGCAAGAAAAAGTGGTAACCTATCGGATTTATTTTGGCGAAGAAGGTATATAGGTCGGGAAGGAGGCATATTTGCTTGGGAAAATACGATATTTACGGCGCATGAATCAGTTATCACGGTCCCCGGTGGTGTGCGTCGGCGCTTCTTTGGTAGACCTCACCTTCCGGTGCGAGCAGGAGCCGGTACCTTTCACTTCCAATCCTTCCCGGATGCATCGCAGTCCGGGGGGTGTGGTGCGTAACATAGCCCACCATCTTGCGCTGCTCAAGGTGCCTGTCGAACTGGTCACCGTTTTCGGAAACGATCCGGACGGACACTGGCTGGCGGCGCAGTGCAAAGAAGCCGGTATCGGCCTTGAACACATTCTCTTGGCAGAAGAGACCACCGGCACCTTCGCATCCATCGCTACGCCCTCCGGTGATTTGCACATCGGCGCAGTCACCTCCGAAACGGATCGTTTACTGACCATCGACTTCTTCGTCTCCCGTTCAGAGGTACTGCGGAAGGCAGCCGTCGTCATCGCCGACTGCAACCTGTCGGTGGAGGCGCTACGCTGGCTGATGCGATTCTGCATCGAACATCATGTTCCGCTGATCGTAGAGACCGTTTCCATCCCCAAGGCACGACGCCTTCGTGAAGCGTTGCCGGGGAAATTATTACTGGTGAAACCCAATCGCGAGGAGCTTGCCGTATTCGAACAGGATACGCACGTCACACCCGAGGAAAAGATCGCGCATCTCCATGCGCTCGGATTCAGGAATGTATGGCTGAGCAGAGGAGCGGAGGGATCGTTGTTCTCAGACGGATCCTCCATGGTTGCGATTCCTGCTCCCCGGGTACATGTACGTGATGTGAACGGCGCCGGTGATGCCTCCCTGGCCGGCTGGGTATATGCCTGGCTAAACGGCAAGGACGGACTTACTTGTGTGCGTTACGGTCATGCGGCCGCGGCTTGCCTTCTTGAAGTTGTCGGCGCCGTACGCAATGACCTGTCGCCTGCGCTTCTCGAACAACGCATCTGATGATGGCCCATCCTTTACTGCACTTTTCGGACGAAGTCAGGCAGGCGATCGATGCCGGCACCCCTGTCGTCGCTTTGGAATCGACCATCATCGCTCACGGCATGCCTTATCCGCAGAATGTGGAGACGGCACGTACTGTCGAGAAGATCATCAGGGACAGCGGTGCTGTTCCGGCAACAATCGCCGTGTTGGGCGGAGAGCCCTGTATCGGTTTGTCTGATTCCCGGCTGGAATATCTGGGACGTGCTGAGCACGTATTGAAATCGAGTATTCGCGACCTTCCTTACATCGTTTCACATCGGCTGGACGGCGCCACTACGGTAGCCGCCACGATGCGACTCGCCTCTCTGGCCGGCATCAGGGTCTTTGTCACCGGAGGAATCGGAGGCGTGCACCGCGGTGCGGAAAAATCCATGGACATCTCCGCCGATCTCACGGAAATGGGGCAGACGGACGTAGCGGTCGTTTCCGCCGGCGTCAAATCCATACTTGATATCGGACTTACCCTCGAATATCTGGAGACGCTCGGAGTTCCTGTCGTTACGTATGGAAGCGACGAGTTCCCTAGTTTTTATTCACGACGGAGCGGATTCAGGACACCATTACGTCTCGATTCGCCCTCGGAAATCGCAGCAATCATGACTGCCAAATGGAATATGGGAATCAAGGGTTCTGTGCTGATCGCCAATCCCGTACCAGCCGAACAGGAAGTGCCTTTTGAGATCATGGAGCAGCATATCACAGCGGCTCTTGCTGCTGCGGATGAACAGCGCATAACCGGGAAGGAGACCACACCGTTCCTGCTGAAATACATTGCGGGGATAACCGGCGGAGAGAGTCTGGCAGCCAACATCGCCCTGGTGAAACATAATGCGCGTCTTGGCGCGGAAATAGCATGGTGTCTGGCCGGCAGAAACTAGTTTGAACATAGCTGCTCTGTATAAAAAGGATTCATGGAGAGAGGTCTCCCGGCTGAGTCTCGGACGGAATCATTACTTTCATATCGCTCCGGTTCAGACAGGATCATGTGCTATTGCAGCGTCCATCTTCCTTCCATTCAAAGGAACAATCGTTTGTCCTTTTAACCCGGCGTTTCAAGACATCTTCAAACTTCGACATCCTGCATCAAGCGGCTGCTAAAGACCTTCAAATTCCTTTCAGAAAATGTCTGTTACCGACCAACTCCATCGACATCCGCTGAACAAGGCAGTAGTGATCGCCGGTCTGGGATTTTTCGTGGATGCTTTCGACCTCCTTTTGTTCAATGTACTGAGGATACCTTCCCTGAGGGAACTTGGTTTTGACGGAGATGCTCTGACACGTGAAGGAGAGTTCCTGCTTTCGATGCAGATGCTGGGAATGATCATAGGCGGAATCATCAGCGGCATGTTGGGAGACCGGCGAGGCAGGGTGTACGTGCTTTTCGGAAGCATCCTGCTTTACTCTTTGGCGAATCTTGCGAATGCCATGGTCCAGGATGTACATACATATTCCTGGCTGCGGTTCTTTGCCGGGTTGGGTCTTGCCGGCGAACTCGGAGCCGGCATCTCCCTGGTCGGGGAGAGCATGACCATTGAGCGAAGGGGTTACGGCACAATCCTGGTCGCCACGTTAGGTGCTAGCGGAGCCGTCGCTGCCGGACTGGCCGGAGACCTGCTTCCCTGGAGGACCACCTATGTAGTGGCCGGATCCGCAGGACTGTTGTTGCTTTTGCTGAGAGTGACGGCCCTGGAGTCAGGCCTTTACAACGCACTTCATACTCGTCAGGATATCCGAAAAGGATCCTTCAAAGTCCTTTTCGCTTCCAAGGAACGCAGCCTGCGTTATCTCTCCTTCGTGCTGATCGGCATACCGGTCTGGTACAGTGTCGGCATGCTTGTGAACCTCACGCCGGAACTGGCCCGACTGACCGGCGTCGAGGGGATCGGTCCTGCGACATGTTTCATTTTGTGCCAGATAGGAGTGGTGACCGGCGACCTGAGCAGCGGCCTGCTCAGCCAGCGACTGAAGACCAGGAAGCAAGTACTCTTGGCATACCTGCTTTTCGCTGCATTGGTCGCGGCACTTTTCTTCCTGTTGCTCGGAACTGTGAACAGCCCTTGGCTCTTCAAGGCAATGGCGCTGCTGCTCGGTCTGGGATGCGGCTATCTCTCGGTCTTTGTCACCACTGTGGCGGAATCCTTCGGCACCAATCTCCGTGTCACGGCTACCTCCACTGTCACCAATTTCATGCGAGGTGCCGTGACCCTGCTTATTCCTCTTCGGATATGGCTTTCAGGAACATTTTCGCTTTCCCTTCAGGATAGCCTGGCGGTTGTCGGAATCCTGGTATTCATTCCCGCGCTCCTTGCAGCTCTCCGGATAGCTGATTCCTATGGTAAATCCTTGGATTTCTTGGAGGATTGAGCGCAATCGTACAACTTTTCCGTTCTTTCGTTTGTTCTGCTTCGTCCCCCCAACGCACCATGACCTCTTCCCTCTCTTCCCTTGCCGCAGTTTTTCGACTGAAATTTTCGTTGCTGTTGTTTGCTACTGCAGTTCTTCCGTTGCTTGCTAAGGGTCAGTTCCCCGGAATGGGCGGGGGGGCTTCATCGGCTCCGAAGGTCTATGACGGAAAAATCACCGGCACCGTCATGGATTCGGCCAGTGGCGCTCCGGTCGCGTATTGCACCATCGCCTTGTACGAAAAGGCGAATACCAAGCCTGTCGACGGAGCCGTGGCCGATGAGAAGGGTTTTTTCCGGCTGAAGAACCTGAAGAACAGCCGTTACCGGCTTACAGTTTCCTTCATCGGCTTTGAGACGAAGACACTGGATTCCCTTTTTATCACAGACAAGGATCCGGTCGTCGAGCTGGGCGACCTGATGCTTGCACCTGCAGTCAAATTGCTCAAGGAGGCGGTTGTTGAAGGAGAGAAGCCGCTTATCGAGATGAAAGTGGATAAGCTCATCTATAACGCAGACAAGGATATCAGTTCAAAGGGAGGGAATTCGCAGGATGTGCTCCGAAAGGTCCCGATGGTGAGTGTGGACCTTGAAGGGAATGTGATGCTGCAGGGCACTCAGAACGTCCGCGTCCTCATCAACGACAAGCCCTCGTCGCTGATGGCGGCATCGGTGGCTGATGCATTGAAGATGATTCCTGCGGATGAGATCGAAAAGGTAGAAGTGATCACGAGTCCTTCGGCAAAGTACGATGCAGAGGGCACCGGCGGAATCATCAATATCATCACCAAGAAGAAGAACATCCAGGGGTTGAGCGGATCGGTGAATGCAGGTGTCGGCACCCGTTCAAGCAACCTTTTTTCCAACCTTAACTTCCGGCAGGGACGCTGGGGCACCGGTCTGAACCTGGGAGGCTTCGGCTATACGGGCATCGGAGAGATCCGCAACATCCGTACGACGACTTCTTCGGCGGTGTCCACCTACCTGCTGCAGACCGGAGATAACCGCACCTATGGTTTCGGTCCGTATGTACAGCTTAATTCCGACGTGGATCTCAGCAGCAAAAGCAGCCTGAGCGGGTCTTTCCGTCTCAACAATTTCAACAACGGCAGCCGCGGGACGACGGCCAACGATTTCTCCTTCGACGGCACGAATTATTCGAACGTCTTTACGAACGATTATACCACGGTCACCAACGGACTCAGTTTCGACGGAAACATCGACTACAAGAAATCTTTCCGCAAGAAGGAACAGGAGCTGACCTTGTCGGCACAGTCCACTGCGAACAACCGTCTGACGGATTACGAAGTGTCACGGCTGGATTTTACGGAAAGTCCGTATTATGAGGAGACCAGCAAGAACAGGAATCTCAATGCCGAGAAGACCTTACAGGCTGATTATGCCCAGCCGGTCGGAAAAGATTTTCTGCTCGAGACAGGCACAAAGGCCATTTTCAGGGACGTCGTCAGTGACTATACCTATGACACCCTTGATTTCTCCTCCGACATTTTCGTTGAGGACCGTGCGCGGAGCGACCGCTTCGACTACCGCCAGGACGTGATTGCCGGTTACGTGCAGGGAACCTATACCATCGGCAAGTTCGGACTGAAGGCCGGATTGCGCTACGAGCTCACGACAATCGAAGGTGCCATCCGTGATGCGGATTCGTCTTTCACCAACCGCTATGACAATTTCATCCCCAGCGGAACTGTTTCCTATTCGAAGCCCGGCAAGTATTCCATGAAGATGAGTTATACGCAACGGATCCAGCGTCCCGGGATGACCTACCTGAATCCCTGGGTGAACACCAGCGATTCCCTGAACATCACTTATGGGAATCCGGAACTGGAGCCGGAGACCAGTCACGGCCTCGAATTCGGTTTCAACACCTTCAGGAAATTCGGCTCAGTGAACGCTTCCGTCTACCATCGTTTCACCGACAATTCCATCGAGAGTATCCGAACGATACAGGACGAAGACATCTATGTAACTACCTACGATAACATCGGCAAGAATTATACGACGGGAATGAGCGTCGGGGTGAACATCATGTGGCAGATGAAGGTTTTCTGCGGCGCGAATGCGAACCTTTCCTATTATAAGGTGAAGACAAGCGGAACTCTGGAGGGGCTTTCGAATGACGGACTCAACTACAGCTTCAGCATCTTCGGCAATTACAAGTTCGGCAAACAATGGGGGGTCATGGTGTTCGGCAGCTTCAACGGGCCGAAGATCAGTGTGCAAGGGTCTTCCACGTCTTTCTGGTACTACAATGCGAGCGCCCGCAGGGAATTCAAGAACGGAAAGGGCGGTATCGGTGTGGGACTTGACAATTTCGCCAGCTGGTATATGCATTTCAGGAACAGCTACTCCGGAGAAGGTTTCACCTACGAGGGCGACAATAAATTCCTTTTCCTCGGCGCTCGTGTAAGTCTCGATTACCGTTTTGGAAAGATGGAGTTCTCCGGCCCCAAGAAGAAGGGCATCCGAAACGACGATCTGAAGGACGACGGCGGTGGCGGGGGCATGGAAGGCGGAGGCATGATGGGCGGCGGCCGGAAATAATCGGGTAAAAATGCCGACCTTTCAGGACCTATCCCTTACCTATGGCCGGTCCTAAGAAACTCTTCCTTCTGGATGCGATGGCGCTGATCTACCGCGCCTACTTCGCCTTCAGCCAGAACCATCGTATCAACTCGAAAGGACAGAACACTTCGGCCATGTTCGGTTTCACGAACACCCTGCTGGAAGTGCTGAAGAAGGAACAACCTACGCACATAGCTGTGGTATTCGATACGGCGGCACCGACCTCCCGCCACGAGGAGTTCACGGATTACAAGGCGAACAGGGAAGAGATCCCGGAAGACCTCGCCGCCTCGATTCCATACGTGGTGAAATTATGTGAAGCCTTCAACATCCCCGTGCTCGCCATCGACGGCTACGAGGCTGATGACATCATCGGCACACTGGCACGCAAGGCGGAACAGAAAGGCTTCGATACATACATGATGACCCCGGACAAGGACTACGGGCAGCTGGTGGATAAACACACGTTCATCTACAAGCCGCCCCGCGGAGGAGGGAAGCCCGAAATCCTTGGAGAGAAAGAAGTGTGCGAACGGTGGGAGATCGAGCGTGTCGAGCAGGTGAAAGACATCCTGGGTTTGATGGGTGACAGCGTCGACAATATACCCGGTATTCCCGGAGTAGGGGAGAAAACGGCCATCTCCCTGATCAAACAGTTCGGCTCGGTCGAGCAACTGCTGAAAAGCACCGAACAGCTGAAAGGGAAGCTGAAGGAGAAAGTGGAAACCCACAAGGACCTCGCCGTGCAATCGAAGCGGCTGGCCACCATCATCACGGATGTCCCGGTGGAGCTTCATCCGGAGGATCTCGTATTGCAGGAGTGGAACAAAGACGCATTGCGTGAGTTGTTCGCCGAGTTGGAATTCCGTCGCATGTCGGAACAATTGGGCCTGGAAGCTCCCGCTACACTGCCGGGCGACAAACCGGCACCCTCCAAGAAATCCGCTGCAACTGCCGGTCAGGCTTCCCTGTTCGGCGCCGAGGAGGAGACCGTGACAGAAGTCGAAGGGGCCCCCGTTCCTCCGACACAGCTGCGGAGCATCTCGGATACCCCGCACCGCTATCGGATTGCCGATAACGCTTCCCTGCGCAGTGAGCTGATCACGCTCCTGATGAAAGCTCCTGTGTTCTGCTTTGATACCGAAACCACCGGTTTGGATGCCATGGAGGCCGAATTGGTGGGGATGTCTTTTTCCGTCGAGCCGCATGACGCCTGGTATGTTCCTGTGCCGGAAGACCGGAAGCAGGCTGAAGCCATACTGGAAGAGTTCCAGTCCGTTTTCTCGGACGTAAAGAAGACGGTCATCGGCCAAAATCTGAAATATGACCTCACGGTCCTTTTCAAATACGGTGTCCGTCCCGCAGGGAAAATGTTCGACACCATGATCGCTCATTTCCTGTTGCATCCGGAGATGCGTCATAGCATGGATGTCCTTTCCGAAAGTTACCTGGGGTATTCACCGGTATCGATCGAAACGCTCATCGGCAAGAGGGGAAAAGACCAGTTAAGCATGCGCGATGTCCCGCTGGATCGGATTTCCGAATACGCAGCAGAAGACGCCGATGTCACCCTGCAGCTTTACGCGATTTTCGGCCCGAAACTGAAACAGACCGGTGCCTCGAAGCTTTTCGAAGAGGTGGAAATGCCTTTGGTTCCCGTGCTGACCGACATGGAGCAGGAGGGAATAACCCTCGATCCCGCCGCCCTTAAACACCTCTCAGGGGAGTTGACGCATGACATCCGAAAGCTGGAGAAAGAGATACAACAGCAGGCCGGACGTGAGTTCAACGTCTCTTCCCCCAAACAGGTCGGAGAAGTCCTCTTCGAAGAGCTGAAGATCGTCGAGAAGCCGGTGAAGACGAAGACAGGGCAATATTCAACGGCAGAGGACGTGCTCAGCAAATTAGAGAACAAGCATCCGATCGTGAGGCAGATCCTCGAATACCGTGAACTGGTAAAGCTGAAGAACACCTACGTCGATGTCCTCCCCGAACTCATCCGTCCCGGTACGGGCCGTATTCATACCACGTTCAACCAGGTCGTCGCGGTCACAGGCCGATTGAGCTCTGATAATCCTAACCTGCAGAACATACCTATCCGCACCGCACGAGGAAGGGAGATCCGCAAGGCCTTCGTTCCGCGCGACAAGGACCATGTGCTGCTTTCGGCCGACTATTCCCAGATCGAATTGCGCATCATCGCGGAGCTCAGTGGCGACAAAGGTATGCTCGATGCGTTCCGAAGCGGAGAGGACATCCATGCCGCTACCGCTGCAAAAGTCTACGGCGTCCCGCCGGACCAGGTCACGTCCGACATGCGGCGTAATGCGAAGATGGTCAACTTCGGCATCATTTACGGGATATCGGCTTTCGGACTCGCCGACCGCCTGAACATCTCACGCACGGAAGCGAAGACCATCATCGAGAATTACTTCCGGCAGTACGGTGCAGTCAAGGACTATATGGATGCCAGTATCGAGCAGGCACGTAAGAAAGGCTACGTAGAAACGATCCTTGGCCGCCGCAGATATCTGCGCGACATCAATTCGGCCAATGGTACAGTTCGCGGCTTTGCCGAACGGAACGCCATCAATGCGCCTATTCAAGGCAGCGCCGCGGACATGATCAAAATCGCCATGGTACGCATACATGAAGACATCCGTCGCAAAGGATTGAAATCGCGTATGGTGCTTCAGGTACATGACGAACTGGTATTTGACGCTTACAAACCCGAACTGAAGGAGCTGGAAGAGCTGGTAGCTGATCGCATGAAGCATGCCCTCGAGCTGAAAGTGCCGATCGAAGTCGGAATGGGTTACGGCGAGAACTGGCTGGAGGCGCACTGAAGCCTCTCCCCGGTCAGTAGTTGAACCGGAGTTTCAAACCACCCTGTATCGACGGGCGGATGTAGAAATTTTGGTCAGAAAAATTCAGAAATACCGTATCGGTGCCGGCATTGGTCGGAGAAGGAAGTGTATCTATCCGCCAGTAATCAAACCGGTCTACGGAAGCCGCCCGAAGGCCGACACCGTAATAGAATTCAAGGTTGAAGGTCTTACTGACCGGATAGATCTTGCCCCACAGGAATTCGAATCCGAATTTGCTTCGGCTACGTTCGAGGAAGATCCCCTCTGATTCCTCGCTGTTCTCCAATTTGTTCTTGAACAGCTGGGGTTCGAAAGCAAGACTTTTATAGAAAATCACCGGGCTTACGTAGTCTCTCCATTTGGAGAGTACGGTTTTCTTCTTGTAAAATTTGAGGCCGAGGCGGCCTGTGAAGCCGGATTCATAGAAATAAAGCGAGTTAGTCCAAGATTGGGACTGTGTCGCAAGAAAAGAGTTCGACCTCACCGGACCACCATTGATTTCAATGCTTGTGTAAGGACCTACAAAACGCTCAAGGCCGATGTTGAACTCGTTGGTAGCCGATAAGGTGACGTTGATGTTGAATGCGTTTTTACGGAATGTCGAATCCACCTCTTGGGAGGAGGATCGCAAACCGCTCATTGTCAGTCCAATGAAAGAAAGTATCAAAAACCTTTTCAGCACGATCGGTCTTACGGAAAATCTTCGGAAAAGTATGCACAAAAACAAAACGTCCCGGAGGGTGACCGGGACGTTTTATCAGAGCAGCAATCAACAATCAGTCGGTGACGACGATGCGACGTACGTGGTGTTTGTCACCAACTGTCACGTCGACCATGAAGATACCCTTTGAACCGAGGGACACCGGTACTTCATAAAGGTCCGGAGAACGGACTTCGTCGGAGACGGTTTCGATGAGACGGCCGGCCATATCAAGAATGTTGATGACTACACGTTGTGTGGAGTTGATCTTGAATTGGACGGTGGTGGGACCGCTGGTCGGGTTCGGATACAGGCCGAATCCGGTGGTCACCTCGTCGATTTCATCGGCGTTGTTAGGAGTGCCGGTGATTTCAAACTCGTCGATGTAGGTGTTGTTTCCGCGGTCGCTGGTATTCTGGAATTTCAGACGGATGTTGGTCCTTGGGGAGATTCCGTTGAGGTTGATGCTGTCGCGGCGCCATTGGGTGGCCGTCGGCGTGAAACCCGTATTGGGGACGAATGTAGTGATGGTCGCCAGCGTGGTTCCTGACTTCTGGTAGGAAGTAGGAGTCCATGTCTCACCGCAGTTGGGACTCGTGAAGATGCGAAGCAGGTCGGTCGTGGAGGAACTGCGTTCTGCGTGGGCGACAAAGAAACGCAGTTTGACGCCGGTGAGGTTGGAGATGTCGTAACCGGGAGTGATGTACTCGTCGATTTGTCCGGCCGTATTCGACCAGTTGTTCATCTTGATGCAACCGGTCGTTCCGTTGGCGCCGGCAGTTGCGAAGTAGTCCCACGTCACGGTATTGGCATCGAAATTCTTGACCCAGCCTCCGTTGCCCGGGAAGTCTGCAGAGAGGTTGAAGGAATTCAGTACCGGGGCGATGGCGCCTACCGTACCGTTCACGCGTACGAACCCTGCGCGGGTGAACGTATCGGTGCCGGTAGCGTTCGAAGCGATCAGGGTCACGTCGTAGATGCCGGCCGTATTGTAGGTGATGGTCGGATTGGAATCGACAGACGTGGAAGGTGTTCCGCCCGGGCATATCCACTGCCACGAAGTAGGATGCCCGTTCCAGGAATAGTCGGTGAAAGTAACGGAGCGCCCTTCGCAGACGGTCTGCTTGACTGCGTAGAAGTCGGCCTTGGGAGCGCAGATTGTGGTAGGCGGCCAGTTGGCTACACCCGTCGCGGCCAGGTTCGCAGGAGTCCACAGGTTGTTGCGACCCATTACGCCGGAGTTGAGGCACGCCCACATGCGGTTGCGCTGACCGGCGCTGAACATACAGTCACAGTAGGAGTACTCCATGAAGTTCTGTACGTTCTCGATGACGGCGGGGTCACAGACCGCACCGGAAAGATTGCAACTGGTCCAACCCTGGGTGATCGGCGTATCGTTCACGAAGTCATCACCGCACGACACACCCGGACTGTTGGTAGAGCCCCATGTGTGCAGGAGGTTGAGATGGTGGCCGGTTTCGTGCGAGATGGTATGAAGTCCTCCGGAACCCGAGGTGCCGATGGTGCCGATATAATCGTGGCGCGACATGATGCCGTCGACGCTGGCGGACGCGGTACCGGGCAGGTGCGCGTATGCTGCAGCGCCGGTGTTTTCAAGCGACAGGGCTGTCCAGATATTGAGGTACTTGTTGTTCGGCCAAGGATTCAGTTTGGAATTGTTGTTGGCGGAAATGGTCTTGCTGGTGTAGATCCGGTCGATACCGTTGGTGCAGTTGCCGTTCGGATCGAGGGTCGCAAGCCGGAACTCGATTTCGCAATCGACGGAAATTCCCTGGAACTGAGGGATGATGTTGATAGTGTCAGGGTTGAGTTTCCGGAAATCCTCGTTCATGTGACGGATGCAATCCTGGATCTGGGCGTCTGAGATGTTCTCCGGACCGTATTGGTGCAGGACGTGGAAGACCACGGGAATCACATAGGTGGCCGGGCCGCCCGAGGTACGGTTGCCGTTGGAGAGGCGCTCGGATTTCTGTTGTGCGATGAAGTCGGAAGTGAAGTCTTCCAACTGCTGACGGGTGACAAGAATGGAAGGGTCTTGTGCTACGGACTCCCGATAGTACTCATCGGTGAAGCACTTTTTTTTCTCTTCCGCGTAACCGTTCAATCCGGACGCCCATACGAAGGCGACCAAAGCAAGTAGTGTTTTTTTCATGGCTGGTGATGATACTCCTGATCCCTCAACAAACCGGGAACGAGGAAGTTCGTAAAGTTACCCAATAAGCCCTTAAAAACCATAGAAACGGGGGTATTCTGACAATCAGGTGACGATATCAAATGTAAAATGACGGGCAATGGGTCGAGAGGAACGAGTGAACAATGCCGCCGCAACCACGACTTTTAATAAAAACCTGTATTTCAATTCATTACCTATAAAAAAGCCTCGTGAGGGAACCTTCCAAACGTCAAAATCGGTATTTACCCGGGCCCCGTCACTGGGCCCTTTCAACCCAAAGCCTGCCGCAGGTCCTCGACCAGGTCCGTTTCATCTTCAATTCCTACGCTCAACCTGAGGAGGGAGTCGACGACTCCCGCTTTTTCACGGACATCTTTTGGGATAGAGGCGTGCGTCATCGTGGCAGGGTGCCCGATCAACGATTCCACTCCGCCGAGAGATTCGGCAAGGGAGAACACTTTTGTACGTGATGCCACGGTAAAGGCCTCTTGCAGTAAGTTCCCTTTCAAGGTGAAGGATATCATGCCGCCGAATCCGCGCATCTGCTTTTTTGCGATTTCATGATTCGGGTGGTCCGGATATCCCGGCCAGTAGACCTTGTCCACTTTCGGGTGCGTCTTCAGGAATTCCGCAACGACTTTTCCGTTCCTGCAATGACGGTCCATACGGACGTGCAGTGTCTTCAAACCTCGCAGCACCAGGAAACTGTCCATCGGTCCGGGCGTGGCACCGCACGAGTTCGCGATGAATGCCAGCTCTTCGTAGAGCTTGTCGCTGTTGGTGCACAGCGCCCCCATCACCACGTCTGAATGTCCGCCGAGATATTTGGTGGCTGAATGCATGACGATGTCTGCGCCCAGGTCGAGCGGGTTCTGCAGGTACGGGGATGCGAAGGTGTTGTCGACCACCAGTGTGATGCCGTGCTCCTTGGCGATGGCAGAGGTCGCGGCTATGTCGATGATCTTCATGATCGGATTGGTGGGAGTCTCCACCCAGATCATTTTCGTCTTGGGAGTGATGTGACGGCGAATGTCGTCCGCTTTTCCCATGTCCACGAAGCGGAACACGATACCGAAGGGTTCGAAGATCTTGGTGAACATCCGGTAGGACCCGCCGTACAGGTCGTCGGTGGCGATCACTTCATCGCCGGGCCGCAACAGTTTGATGACTGCGTCTTCTGCTCCCTGTCCGGAGGAGAAACAAAGCCCATGCTTTGCGTTCTCCAGCGAGGCGATGCATTTTTCAAGAGCTACGCGGGTAGGATTCTTTCCGCGGGCATAGGCATATCCTTTGTGTTTCCCCGGACTTTCCTGCACGTACGTGGAGGTCTGGTAGATGGGAGTCATGATTGCGCCGGTGCTCGGGTCCGGTTCCTGACCGGCGTGTATGGCGCGTGTTCCGAAATGCAGGTGCTCTGAAGACATGCTGCGAAGATAGCGGATTCGTCCGGAAGGAGTAACTTCGCGGCATGTACGCACTTTTGTACTATCTGCTCATCCTGCCGGTCTCGCTTCTTCCTTTTCCGTTGCTTTACCTGCTCTCGGACTTCCTTTTCATCATATTATTTTATCTGCTTCCTTACCGCAAACGGCTCGTCCTGGAAAACCTCAGGCGTTCTTTTCCGGAAAAAGGGGAGAAGGAGCTTCTGCAGATTCGGCGCCGGTTCTACCGGCATTTCTGCGACATGGTCGTTGAAAGCCTGAAGACGTTCACCGCGTCGCCCGCATCCATCCGCGCCCGTGTGGAACTTGTGAATCTCGAGCTCATCGACCGTTTGTACAAGGACGGGAAAAGCGTCATCCTTGCCACCGGACACTATGCCAATTGGGAATGGCCGGCGATTACGCTGCCCTACCACAGCGCTCACACGGCGACAGGGATCTACAAGAAGCTGTCCAATCCTTTTTTCGACCGCAAACTGCAACGATCACGTTCCCGTTTCGGACTTAAACTGATGTCGACACGGGAAGTCGCACAGTTCTTTTCCACCCATGAGAAGGAACTCTGTACATATGGCTTCATCAATGACCAAAGCCCTTCGGATCCGCGTCGCGGTCATTGGATGGAATTCCTGCACCAGGACACTTGCATGCTGTTGGGGGTAGAGACCTATGCGGTCAAGTATGATTTCCCCGTCGTCTACGTGATGATCACCAAGAAGCGCCGAGGGCACTACCGCCTGGAGTATCGCCTGGTCTCCGAGCACCCCCGTAAAGAGCCCCAGTTTGCGATCACCGAGGCTTGTGCCCGAATCAACGAAGCCATCATCCGTGAAGAACCGGCCTATTGGTTATGGACGCATCGCAGGTGGAAGCACAGGAGACCCCGGTAAGACCGCACGCAAGGGTATCGGGACAGTTCATTTATTAAAGAAGGGTAGTCATCAGCGTTTTTTTCCGGACGTTACCCTTAGGGCCTGAGCAATCATTTCTCGTAGAAATGCATCTCCCGCATCTGTTCCCAGACTGCGCCGGGAACCATATAGCGTACGTCTTTGCCCTCTCTGATGGCCTTTCGGATGAAGGTGGCGGAGAGCTCCATCAGCGGGGCGTCCACGACTTTGACTTTCGGATGATGCAGCAGTTCCCCGCCGTCGCTTTCGCGTCGCGGATAGACATAGAGTTCGACTGCTTCCAGGATCTGTTCCCAGTTCTTCCACTTCTTGAAGGTCTCCAGGTTGTCGGCACCGAGGATCAGCACAAACGTGTGTTCAGGATGTTTTTCGAAAAGGTAGGAAAGGGTGTTGATGGTATAGCTGGGCTTAGGCAGTGAAAACTCGATGTTCGAGGCTTTCAGCTTTCGGTAATCTCCGATGGCCGTCTTCACAAGCTGCAGACGATGATGGTCGGATAACAGGGAGCTTTTGTCCTTGAGCGGATTGTGCGGAGAAACGACGAACCAGACCTGTTCAAGGTCGGTGAATTCCGCCAGGTAGGAGGCAATCACCATGTGGCCGTTGTGAACCGGATTGAAAGAGCCGAAGAACAGTCCGATTTTCATGATGTATCCCGATCACTGTGCCGACTTGACGCTGTCCACGAACTCGTTGACGATCCGCTC
The DNA here is from genome assembly GCA_046052345.1 of Bacteroidota bacterium. GTDB lineage: Bacteria > Bacteroidota > Bacteroidia > AKYH767-A > 2013-40CM-41-45 > Pollutiaquabacter. The sequence goes on from JBJOMN010000007.1 coordinate 36,277, forward strand.
CGCCTCTTCGAGTGCGTGTTCCAGAGTGTCGTTCACGACGGTTTTGTCGAAACGGAATGCATAGGTCAGCTCGAGTTCCGCCTTGTTTATCCTGGCCATATAGGACTCTGCGGTTTCTGAATTGCGGGTATGCAGCCTTCTTCTGAGTTCGTCGACAGAGGGAGGCATGACGAATACCGATAAAAGCCGGTCACCGTAGATCTCCTTGATCTTCAGTCCGCCTTCCACATCCACGTCGAATACCGCTATCTGTCCTTCCGACCAGATGCGTTCCACTTCCATTTTCAATGTGCCGTAGAAGCGGTCGGGATAGACTTCCTCCCATTCGACGAATTCATCGTTGCGTATCCTCCTTACGAATTCATCGACCGTCAAGAAGTGGTAGTCGACACCGTCCTTCTCGTTGGCACGGATCGGCCGGGTGGTGGCGGAAACGGAAAAGGCAAGCCGCGTGTCTTTCTTCAGCAGGTGATGGACGATGGTCGTCTTGCCGCTGCCGGAAGGGCCACAAAAGAGTAACAGCTTGCCGTGCATGTCAGAGTACGTTCAGGACCTGTTCTTTCACCTTCTCCAGTTCGTCTTTCATGCCTACCACGATGCGCTGCATGTCGGCATCGTTGCATTTGGAGCCGATGGTGTTGATTTCGCGTCCGATCTCCTGCGCAATGAAGGAGAGTTTCTTTCCGGAAGAGGTCTCCTGCATCGTCTTGATGAAATAATCCAGATGACTCGCCAGGCGGACTTTCTCTTCGGTCACGTCGAGCTTCTCGATGTAATAGATGAGTTCCTGTTCGAAGCGGTTTCGGTCCACGTCAGCGGATTGGATGAATTCCTCAAGGCCCGCCTGCATCCTTTTTCGCATTTGTCCGATCCTGTTTTGCTCGAAGGGTTCCAGCGTCCTTATCCCTTCACGGATGAGTCCGATCCGGTGCTGCAGGTCTTTTGCCAATACTTTCCCTTCGTTGCTGCGGAAGCTGTCGAAGGCGGCCAGCGCTTTTTGTATGGCTTCTGCGAAAGCGGTCCATTCCTGTTCGCCGATTTCGCCCTTCTCCGTCACCAGAACGTCCGGCATGGTTAACAGCAGTCGGAGCACATCCGGACTGTCTTGCAGCCGAAGCTGTTCTTGCACCTGCTTTACCTCTTGATGATAGGCCTTGAGGAGTTCAATATTGAAGGACGCCCGTTTCTGTGCCTCTGACGACTCCACAGTGACTGTACACTCTACTTTGCCACGCTCGATGGCACGACCGAGATCCGTGCGCAGTTCCAATTCCTTTTCACGGTAGGAGGAGGGCAGCCGGAGATTCAGGTCGAAAAACTTGCTGTTGACGGATTTGATTTCCGCTGAAACGGTCTTGCTGCCGGCTTGAACCGAAGCGTTTCCGTAGCCGGTCATGGAGCGTATCATGTCGGTGGCTGAGGGTGGAGTGTCAAAAGTACTCCATTTAGCGGAAATGCCCTATTCGGAGCCCGTATTCTCCACCGACACCGGCCCGAGTGTGTGTCTGTTCACCAGGTAAACTCCGGTGAAGATCATGATGCATGCGATGATCTGCTCAACGGTAACGCCTTCCCGTATCACCGCCACGGAAATGAGCGTGGCGACGACCGGCTGGATATAGATATAGAAGCTGACGACCGACGGGCTGAGATGCAACAAGCCATAGGTATTGAAAAGGTAGGCCAGGAACGTGGTAGCGATCAGCACGAAAAGGACGGACCCCCAGACAGCCCCTGTAAAGGCCGACCACTCGACGACGGCCACTTGCCGGAAGCCGAAAGGGAAGACCAACAGGAGTCCGTAGAAAAACGTCCATCTGATGACGGTCCACGGCGAATACTTGCGCATCAGCGGCTTTACACCTACGATGAACACTGCGTAGGAGGCGGCATTGATCAGGACCATGAGGTCTCCCTGCCAGGTGGCTGTTCCCTGAACATCCTTGCGAAGCAGAATAAGCGTTCCTGCTCCCGAAACGCCCAGGATGATTCCGAAAATACGCAGCAACGACAGTCTTTCCTTGAACAGGAAGGACGCGGCAGCGGTCACCATGACCGGGGTCGATGTCATGATGAGGGCGGCGTTGATATTTGAAGTGCGCGATAGGCCTTCGAAGAAAAGCATCTGATTGATGGCCACTCCTGAAAGTCCCATCAGGAACAGAAGCACATGGTCTTTCCGTTCCACTTTTTCACGCACACCCTTTAAAAGGCCGAATGTCCAGAAGAGCGCAAGCGCAGTCACCACCCGCAACAGGATGAAACCCAACGGCCGGACGTGCTCCGGCATTGCGATGCGTGCCACGCTGAAATTGGCGCCGTAGATGATATTCGCGACGAGGATGGCGATATGTGCCTTGAGACGGCCGTTCATGCCTCGAGCGCCTCCTTTGCGGCAGCGACTGCCTTTACGGCGTTGCCGATGAATATCCTGCCGCTGCACACCACGACCGGCCGTTTCAGAAAGGTATACTCCTGCAGTATCAGCCGCCGATAGTCCTTCTCCTCCAATGTTTTGTCCCCCAGCCCCATCGTCCTGTACTTGATCGCTTTGCGGCTGAAGAGCGCTTCATAGCTTCCGGCAAGACGCCCCATCTCATCCAGCTGTTCTTCTGTGATTTTGTCCGTCTTGATATCCTGCAAGCGGACTGTATCGTCCGGTGAAAGCTCCTTGAGGATCTTCCGGCACGTGTCGCAGGTGGATAAGTGGAATATCGTCCGCATGGACGGCAAAGATAGCGTCCGGAATGCCAATTGCCGACCGCCCGGTCAGCGGGCTACCATCCCGCCGTCAATCACCAGGTCCGCCCCGGTCATGAAGGAGGATTCGTCGCTGGCAAGAAACAACGCGCCGTATGCCAGTTCTATGGGTTCGGCCATTCTTCCTTGCGGACTGATGGATTTGATCACGGCTTCCATGCCCGGCATCTTCACGGCCTGCTCGGTCATCGGAGTCAGCACTCCGCCGGGGAGCAGGGCATTCACGCGGATATTGTATTTCGCTAGTTCCACGCCCAAGTCCTTGGTGAGGAGGCGCAGCCCGCCTTTCGATGCGGAGTATGCCGGGCCGTTTCCGCCGACCACTCCCGCTATGGAAGAGACGTTCACGATGGAGCCGCCGCCGCTCTTTATCATATAGGGCAGCACGGCCTTGCATCCGAGGAAAGGCCCGGTCAGGTTGATGTCGAGCAACTGTCTCCACTCCTGTTCGTCGGTGTTCTCTGTCGTTTTCCCCATCGGATACACGCCGGCATTGTTCACCAGCACATCTATCTTGAGGAAGGATTTTGCACAGTGTTCCACAACCCGTTTCCAATCGTCGGCCGAAGTGACATCGTGGCGTTCAGCTTCTATGGGCAGGCCCTGGTCACGTGCCTCGCGTACCCATTGTTCCAGGAGTCCGATGTTCCGATCGGTGGCGAGTACGGAAGCCCCTTCGCGTGCGAACAGCAGGGCTTCTTCTTTACCCATGCCGCCGGCAGCGCCGGTGATGATGACGGATTTATTGTTTAACCGGTTCATATTTTCCAAGATATCTTTTTTCTGCGTGTGCGATGTTCTCGATTCCCCTCAACAGAGCGTCCGGATTGAAGCTGATGCTGTCGATGCCGCATTCCACGAGGAACCGTGCGAATTCCGGACGGTCGCTCGGAGCTTGTCCGCACAACCCGATTTTCCGACCTGCTGCTTTCGCTTCCAGGATCACCTTCTTCAGCAAAAGTTTCACAGCGGCATTGTCCTCGTCGAACAAGTCGCTGATATCGGAAGCATCACGGTCGACGCCCAGCGTAAGCTGTGTAAGGTCGTTCGAGCCGATGGAGAACCCGTCGAAGATCTCGGCGAATTCTGCGGCCAAAAGTACGTTGCTCGGTATTTCCGCCATCACGTATACTTCCAGCCCGTTGTCTCCCCGTTTCAGTCCGAACTCCTCCATGGTCTTCAGGACTTTTCGGCCCTCCTCGACCGTGCGGCAGAAAGGGATCATGACTTTGATGTTCGTGAGCCCTTTTTCCTCCCGCACCTTCCGAATCGCCGCACATTCAAGTCCGAAACCGGGTTTGTAAGCTTCGCGGTAATAGCGCGAAGCCCCGCGCCACCCGAGCATCGGGTTCTCTTCCGCCGGTTCGAAATACTTGCCGCCGACAAGTTCGGCATATTCGTTCGTCTTGAAGTCGCTCATCCGGACGATGACGTCCTCGGGATGGAAGGCCGCTGCCATAACGGCAAGCGACTCCGCGAGCCGGTCGACAAAGAATGATTTCTTGTCCGTATAACCCGCGGTTATTTTTTCCAATTCCTCCCTTTCTGCTTTGTCCGTCACCTTTTCAGGGGACAACAAGGCCATCGGGTGGACACGGATACTGTTGGTGATGATGAACTCCATGCGAAGCAGCCCTACTCCTTTTGCAGGGTATCCGGCGAAACGGAAGGCACGCGAAGGATCGGCAAGAATCAGCATCGGCCGCGTACGCGTACGGGCCGTGGATTCCGGCTGAAGGTCCTTGACCGTCCATTCCAGTTTTCCGTCATAGACCTTTCCCGTCTCCCCTTCGGCGGAGCTGACGGTGACCACCTGGCCATCCTTCAGGGTGCCTGTAGCATTTTCGGTTCCGACCACCGCACTGATGCCCAGCTCCCGCGCGACGATGCTTGCATGACTCGTTCTTCCGCCTTTGTCAGTGATGATGCTGACGGCTTTCCGGAGGAGCGTGTTCCAGTCGGGGTGGGTGATCTCGGCGACAAGGATATCTCCCTGTTGCACCTTGTCCGCATCGGCGAGCGACCGGATGATACGCACCGGTCCGCTGACCACGGCATTGCCGACGGCGGTTCCTTTGCAAAGCACTTTCCCTTTCGAGCGCAGCGTATATTCCCTGATGACCGGTTTTTCCTGCCTGCTGTGAACGGTCTCAGGGCGCGCCTGCAGGATGAAAAGCTCTCCGGTCAGGCCGTCCTTCGCCCACTCGATATCCATCGGCATGCCATAATGGTTCTCGATGGCCACGCACCACCCCGCAATCCTTGTAACTTCCGCATCGTTCAGCACAAATGTCGATTGTTCCTGCACAGTGGTTTCTACGGTCACCGTGGAGGTTTTGTCGGTGCCGTACACGATCTTGTTTTTCTTCGCGCCCAACCGGTGTTGCAGGATGGCATCGTAACCTTCGTGCAAGGTTTTCTTGAATACGGTGAATTCGTCGGGAGTCACGGCGCCCTGGACGACGATTTCTCCAAGGCCCCATGCACCGGTTATGTAAACAACGTTGCGGAATCCGGTTTCCGGATCCAAAGTGAAGGCGACTCCCGCGCTTCCCCTATCGCTGCGGACCATCCGTTGGATGCCGACGGACAGCGCGACCTTCATATGGTCGAATCCGTTGTCGATCCGGTATTTGATGGCACGTTCCGTGAACAGTGACCGGTAGCAGTCTTGCACGGCTTTTATAAGTGCGCCCTCTCCGTTCACGTTGAGGAACGACTCGTGCTGTCCGGCGAAGCTTGCCGTGGGAAGGTCTTCGGCGGTGGCGCTGCTTCGTACGGCCACGGAAGGGCTGCCCATCGCCACATATCGCAATTCGATCTCCCGGCGGACCTCCTCCGGGATGGTGCAGCTATCAATCAGTTTTCTGCAGGCCGAAGCCGCCGCAGCAAGGCCTTCCAATGTAACGGAATCGATCGAAGAGAGATGCTTTTCCAGCTTTTTTACCAGATCGTTTTCCTGAAGGAATAGCCTATAGCCTTCAGCATGCACGGCATAACCTTCGGGTATCCGTATTCCGAGAGAGGAAAGCTGTCCGGCCATTTCGCCCAGCGAAGCGTTTTTACCGCCGAATTCAGCGACATGACTGTTGCGGATGCTTGTAAAAGGGACACAGTAATTCATGGATACAAAGTACGCCCTCTCCGTCCGGTTGCGAGATGACCTTTATCAGTCATGCTGTATTTTTACGGACTACTGATTAAATTGGCGCGATGAAGAGCGGAAAGTTTTACTTGGTCAACGGCATCACCTCGGTTCGAATCGTGGCATTTCCGTTCCTGCTGTTGTTCATTTACCGCAATGAACAGGATGCTTTCAAGTGGCTGCTGGGAATCTGTTTCCTGACCGATATGATTGACGGTTTTCTGGCCCGCCGCCTCAAGGTGGCCAGCGAATTCGGGACCCGTATGGACTCTATCGGCGATGACCTGACTATCGTGGCCGGCGTATCGGGCATCTGGTTCTTCAAGCAAGATTTCCTCCGGGAACAGCAGTGGTTCATCTATATGATGCTGGGGCTTTTCGTGGTCCAGACCCTGCTTGCGTTCATCCGATACGGCCGGATCACCAGTTTCCATACGTATCTCGCAAAACTTGCGGCTTTGTTGCAGGGCGTTTTTCTTTTGCTGCTGTTCTTCACCGAGGAGCCGTTCGACCCGCTGTTCTACGGCCTCACGGCCATCACTACCTTGGAGCTGATCGAAGAAATCTTATTGGTACTGGTCCTTAAGGAGTGGCGTACGAATGTCAAAGGGCTTTACTGGGCGCTGCGAAAGAGATGAGGCCGCGGGAAGCGCTTCAAACCCTTATAAATCAGTCCGGTAAGGGCATGAGGCGGTTCCGTAGTTTTCCACAATCCGCCTCCGTTCCCCCTTTTTTCGTAGATTTGGATACTTAGCGAATTTACCGTGGAAAAAGTGTTTGAAGTCCGTTTGCCCCAGTTCGAAGGCCCGTTCGACCTATTGCTGTTCTTCATCGAGCGCGATGAGATCGATATCCATAATATTCCCATCTCCGGCATCACCAACGATTTCCTGGATTACATCCGGCAGATGAACGAGCTCAACATAGAGCTGGCCAGCGAATTCATCCTGGTCGCTGCCACCTTGATGCGGATCAAAGCCAAGATGCTGCTTCCCCGTCCGGAGCTGGACGAAGAGGGCAACGAGGTTGATCCGCGACAGGACCTGGTGGAGCGACTGCTGCAGTATAAGCAGTTCAAGGAGGCGTGCGAGGACTTCCGTTCAATGGAAGAGGACCGTTCGCTGAAAGCCGCTCGCGGCAATATCCAGCGCGAACTCGCGGAGATCGCCATGCAGAACTCCCATACGGAAGAGCTGATGAACCTGACGCTGTTCCAGTTGCTGAACACCTTCAACAAAGTCGTCACACGTTTCGATACGGAAAGCAAAAAGGTGAAACACAAGGTAGTCCAGTATCCGTATACCATCTCCGGGGAGAAGTCGTCGTTACGTGAACGCATCAGGGCCCACCGAAAGCTGGCCTTCACGGATGTGATAACATCTTGCGAGAACAAGATCCAGGCGATCTTCACCTTCCTTGCCGTCCTTGAACTCCTTCAGGAGCAGTTGATCCGTATCACCCTGGGTATAGGATTCAACAACTTCTGGTTATCGGAGCCCGAGGAGATGGCAGCTTGACGACCGCCCGTCCTACGGCATGCAACCCGACTCCAGGCAACTGCTCCGCACCTTCCGTCCTTCCCGGATCCTTTTGCCGATACTGCTCGGCCTCGGAGCGGCGACGTTCCTGCTGTTGAAGAGTTTCGACCCTGTAGCCTTCAAGAAGATATCCTGGAACTGGAACAGCACGTTCTGGATCCTCATGGCCTTTCTCATGATGGTGATCCGCGACTGGGCCTATATGGTCCGAATCCGTGCGCTCACCGATTATGAGCTGAACTGGAGGAATTCTTTCAATGTCATCATGCTATGGGAGTTCGCTTCGGCGCTCGCCCCGGGTATGATCGGCGGCGGATTCATCTTCGCCATCTTCATCCTTCATCGCGAGAAAGTCAACATGGGGAAGAGCATCACTGCCGTCATGGTCTCTTCTTTCCAGGACGGCGTGTTCCTGGCGATCATGGCGCCCTTGGTCTATTTCTCGGTCGGCAAGGACCGCCTTTTCTCGACACTCAACGACTTGCACCTGGCAGTCCCGCTCAACAAAGGGTTCCTCTACACCTTCTGGGCGGTCTACTTCATCATCCTTTCCTACAAGGTGTTTGTCGCCTACGCGTTGTTCATCAACCCGAGGTTCATCAAGTACCTCCTGCTCCGTATGTTCTCTTTGCCGGTTTTACGTCGCTGGAAGCAGAGCGCACTGGAGACCGGCAACCAGCTGGTAATCGCCTCCAAAGGACTCAACAATAAGGACAGACGGTTCTGGATCAACTCCTTCTTCGGCACGTTCGCCTCCTGGACGGCCCGTTATTCCATCGTCAACTGTCTCCTCCTGGCTTTCCATCCGGTTGCGCTCGACAATTTCGTCGTCTTCGCTCGCCAGGTCGTCATGGGGATCATCATCCTTTTCAGTCCTACTCCGGGCGGAAGCGGTCTCGCCGAGTTCATGTTCTCCGACTTCCTGGGAGAGTTCATTCCCCACGGACTTTCGGCCACTCTGGGACTTCTCTGGCGACTGATCAGCTACTATCCGTACCTATTCATCGGAGCGATCATCCTTCCCCGATGGATCAGAAAGCGCTTCGGCAGGGTCGAAGCGGCCAAGGTGCTTTGAGGAATACCCTCAGCCGAACACCTCTTCCAATACTTTGTGAGAACGGATTTCACCGAATCCCGCCACATGCAGCCGGTAATATTCCAGGATCCGTTCTATCAATGCCCTGCGCTCCTCCACCAGCAGTGAAGCGTCGCTGTTGAGATCGCTGCAGGCTTCCAGCAATGCGTCGAATTTCAGGGAAAGCGGCGACTCGATGAAAAACGGATGCGCAGGAGGCGATGTGCGGTAAACTCCTTCCTGGAGATCGAATACCGGTGCATCGGACACGTAGCGGCCGTTCGGATAAAACCCGAGGAAGCGCGTCAGCCGTAGAAGGAAAAGCAGGTGGAAATCGCTGCCGGTCTTCGGTTGAAGATCCAAGAGCTGAAGCGCCGAGCTCACGAATTCGAACAAGGAGGGGTTGGAATCCTCTTCCCGTACAGAACGGTAAAGCACTTCGTTCAGGAAGAACACCATGGCGGATTTATAGACATCGAAAGGGATGTCCTTGTAGGCCGGGCTGTTTCGTATTTCCGAAACGCGTTGGATGCCTCCCCGTTCTTTGTGGTAGACGACCATCTCCACCTGTGACAGAGGCTGGAACAGGTGCGGCCTGGTCCGTGCGTTGCGCTTACGCACGCTGTTCACCAAGTAAGACTGCACACCGAAGGCTTCCGTATACACCTTGGCGATGATGCTCGTTTCGGAGTAGTCGGTGGTATGGAAGACGATGCCCCGGGTCTTATGCAGCATTACTTCGCCAGCAGAATTTTGGTCACACAGGTCGAAGTGCCGTCCTCGTTGGTGATGTATGCAAAGTAGACACCGGTAGCGGCTCGCTTTCCCGAGAAGTCGTTGCCGTTCCAGACGGCCTGTCCGCCAAGCGCCACGGTGTGACAGACAATGTTTCCGGCGATGTCGGTGATACGTACATCCGCATCGTCCACCAGTCCGCGGATGGCGATGGGACCGTGGTAGTCGTGACGTACAGGATTCGGGTAGGCGTAGTAGTTATCGCAGTAATCGCCGCCTTGAGTGGCGTCGCTCCGGTAGGAGACGATCCCCTTGTCCGTGCCGATAAACAACTCCCCCGTAAGATCATCCACGGTCATGCAGGTTATGTTGTTGGAAGGCAAGGGCGAATTGTCCACGTTGAAGTTCAGCAGCTGCTTGGTACCGTCCTGGGACAGCAGGAAAACACCACCGCCTGCGGTTCCGAACCATTTGCGGTTCGCGCCGTCCACGACGACAGAAGTCACATATTCCGACTCCAACAGGTATTGGGCGTAGCCGTCCTGCTCGATGATGATCCGCTGCGCATCCGAACCGGATGTCGTGAAGATATCGCCCGGATTGTAGAACACCGCGACACCTTTGTTCGTTCCGACCCAGATCGACCCGTCTTTATCCTTTGCCATGCAGCGCACGAACATGTCCGGCAGACCACCGCTGCCCGTCCGGTCGTTCAGCTGACGGTAGCTGTCATCGTTCTGGTTGGACGGGTCGTTTTCGTTATACGCCATGATGCCTGCTCCTGCGCTCGGACCGTCGAAAGAGAGCACCCATTTGGTGTTGTAATCATCCACCAGGATCTGGAACAACCACAGGTTGGAGGCGGATGCGTCCGGGATACGGAAGGATTTCCAGGTTCCGTCTGCATATCTGGCGTTGATCGGCGTCGTCGTGCCGCCGGCAGCCACCCACATGGTTCCGTTCTTATCGAAGGTGATGCCTCCGACAAGTATGTAATCGGCGAGTCCTGCACGGGAAAGCAGCGTACTGTTCGACTCGTCGTATTGACGGATACCGCCGTTCAGGTTGTATTCCATTACGCCGCCCCGCCAGTTGCCGAAGAATGCATGGCGCGGATCACCCGGGTCGACAGCGGCGGTAACGACACTGGGACGGCCGGTATCGCTGAGCCGGATGTACAAGGTGTCTTCCTTGTTGACTTTATTGAAGCAGGTCCATTCGTCCTCGTGTAACAGGTAGATGCCGTTCACATCGTTGTAGGAAGGGGCGAACCCGGACAAGGATCCGGAAGCCACCCAAAGCGTACCGCCACGTGACTCCATTCCCAGCACCGCTTCCGAAAAAGGACCCGTAGGACAATACACCGTGATATAGGACGGATTGAAGAATACCTTCACCAGTCCCTTGAAGATGTCCGCCATCCAGAACTGACCGTATTCGTCTTCACACGCGTCACGGATCTGCGGCGGATAATAGACGGTGCCGTCAACGCGTTTGACAAGATTCTGCCCCGCATCATATGCACAGGCCTTCAATGGATTGGAGTAGAGGAGATGGCCGCCGGATGAGTCGATTTTCGCCTGGATGCCGTATTCCGGGAAAGCCACCTGCCAGCTGCCGTTACGTTGGACAAAGACGGAATCCGATGTGCTGTTGACCGGTGAATAGACCACGAAGAACTCTCCGTTGTAAGAGGTCGCACTTGAATACCTGGACGACGGTGCGGCTAGTCCGTTCACATCCGTCCGCCAGCCTGTATAATTGAAGATGTTCGGGTCACCGACATCCGCAGTAAGCAGTCCCGTGGAGGTGGCTGCCAGCAGCCGGTTGCCGTTGAACGCAAGCGCATTGACGGTCACATTCGTTCCTCCCGCGCCGATATAGTAGGTGTCCTTGACCTCTTTCCGGGACAGGTCGACCACCACGATGCCGAAATCGGTTGCGAGATAAGCCAGACCGTCGAGGAACAGGACGTCGTTGATCTTTTTTCCGCCGACGATGTTCTTGCGCTTCAGGTCGGATATGTTTGAAATCGAGTTGTCGGCGGTGTTGACGAGGTCGATGTTCGAGTTCACGTAAGCGATGAGCAGTATTCCGGAGGGCGCATCGAAGTAGATGCCGGAGATCTCGAAATCGGACAAGCCGTTCAGCTTCGTGTAACGGACATATTCGCCCTCTGTCCGGTCGTAGCTGAAAAGGCCGAAACTGCTGGAACAAAAGATGCGGTTGCCGGCGAATTCGACATCGATGGCTTTAGTGAACGGGGTGTGATATCGCCAATTGCCGATTCCAAGCGGAATGCCTTGGGAGAAGACGTCCGCCGATACAAGCAGGACGGACAAAAACAGTAAGCGAAATACTCGAGTTCTCATCGTGACGGGTGCGGATAACGCTGTGGAAGACGATAAATTGTCTTAATACGTATCCCGTCACGAAGTTAATAAAGATTGGCGCGCGGAGGGTTTAGCACGATTTAGGCTATCTTTCGGCGTATTTAACAACTTAGAATCCGATCGAGCATGCAAAAAATCAAGATCTTCCTACTGGCTGTGCTGACCACCTTTTGTGCAAGCACTTCTGCTCAGCAATCCACTTTCCAAGTGATTGCCGATCTGGGGGCCTCGGAAAACGCCTGCGACCTGCAGCAGACTGCCGACGGCGGATTCATCGTTTCGGGTCTTCAGTTTTCCGGCTCAGCCACTTCCATGAAAATATTCCTGATGAAATTCGCTGCGGACGGCACCTCCCAATGGTCAAAGACCTATACGGGAGCCGTAGCCAACGGCGCCAACATGTACCACAACTACCGTGTGATCGTAACGAAAGAAGGCGGATTTTTGGTAGTGGGTACGACTTCTGTAGGCGGCAACGACATCTTCGTGATGAAGACGGACGCCCTGGGTGATACATTATGGACTCGGACCTACGGCTCGGGCGGATCGGATGACGGCAACAGTATTTTTGAGACACCCAATGGCGATTTCGTCATCGGCGGATCCTGTATGCTCGGAGGTCAGCGCCGCATGGGCTTCCTGCGTATCAATGCCTCAGGAGCCCTGGTGGCCCAGTCCTTCCATGCCGATGGCGTCGCCTCTCCCTGGTTTGAATATCTGCGGCTTTCCGATAACGAAATCGGGATTGTCCATTCCTATACCTCCCTGCTGGCCGTCGTGGATTCCATGGGCCTGCTTCAATGGACAATGCCTATCGGTCTAGGCAGCGCCTACAGTGTTGACGCAGCTAGGCTCTCCAACGGAGAATACCTGGTACTCGGACTGAACAGCGGGCTTGTCGGAGGGGCGTACGCACTTTTACGGGCTAACTCATCCGGAACACTCTCCCTCCAGAAGAAATACAGCACCAGTTACGACGAAAGTCCCCGTAACCTGCTGGTGACACCCGGCGGCGACTATGTTTTTTTCGGCCTATCTACCTCCATGAACGGACCCTCCGCCCTGATGGCCTGCAAGGTCGATGCTAACGGGAATGTCCTCTGGAGCAACCGTTACAGTTACAGCGCGAATTCCAACCACGAGGCCGGCCGCATGATCCGTACCGCCGACGGCGGTTACGCGATGCTGGGCCAGTACGACCGAAGCGGCAACTACACCGACTTCGACGTCTATCTTGTCAAGACCGATTCGCTGGGACAGAGCGGATGCAATCAACAGGCCTTCACCTTCAATACGGGAACCGTGAATCCTGTCGGGGTATCTCCCTATTTTTCCTACAGCGGGTCATTCTCCAACACCGGCACGCCATTCGCCACGTCGACAGCTTCCGTCATGATGACCAATTACCTTTCCTTGTGCTCTTCCACTTCAGCGGGACTCATTTCCCACCAGCCCGCAGTTTCACTCTATCCGAATCCTGCTGCCGATCGGCTCCGCATAGCCTCCGCCGACCGGCTGTATGTCAGCTATCAGCTGTCGGACCTTTCCGGAAGGACATTGTTGCACGGTGCTGTGCCGCAGGATTTGGAAATCGATCTTTCCGGCTTGCCCGAGGGAATCTTCCTGCTGCGCCTGAAGGATGAAGAAGGAAATGCCGCATCGGCACGCTTGGTTCATACAGGTGCGTCAGAGCGGCACTGACGCTATTGGCCTGCTTTTCCTCCTCCCGCCTTTTCATTACCTTTGCACTGCTAACGTCTTGGAAATGAAAGATTCCATTCTTGTCATCGGCTCGAACGGACAAATCGGTACGGAGCTCGTCACCGAACTTCGCAGCCTGTACGGATCCGATAATGTCATCGCTACGGACATCAAGCCTGCCCATGCTTCCATTGATGGGACGGGCCCCTTTTATCAGCTAGATGTACTTGATTTCCAATCGGTTAGCGACGTAATTCGTAAGCATGGAGTCAGGCAGGTTTATTTGTTGGCAGCCTTGCTGTCGGCTACGGCGGAGCAGAAGGTCAAGTCGGCATGGCGTCTGAATATGGAGGGACTGTTGGGCGTTCTGGAGATCGCCCGTGAGCAGAAATTCCGTTTGTTCTGGCCCAGTTCCATAGCCGTTTTCGGTCCTACGACTCCCCGGGAAAACACCCCGCAGTACACCATCACGGAGCCCAATACGGTCTACGGAATCAGCAAGCTGGCCGGAGAGCGTTGGTGCGAATACTACTTCCAGAAGTTCGGCGTGGATGTGCGCAGCCTGCGCTATCCGGGTCTGATCGGATGGAAATCGGAGCCCGGCGGAGGCACTACGGATTATGCCGTACACATCTTCCACGAAGCGATACGTAACCATTCCTACGAGTCCTTCCTTTCTGCCGACACACGGCTTCCGATGATGTATATGCCTGATGCCCTGCGGGCGACCATCGGCATCATGCAGGCTCCTTCAGAGAACATCAGAATCCGTTCCAGCTACAATGTCGCGGCGATGAGTTTCACGCCTAAGGAGATCGCTGCCGAGATCGCCGCACACATCCCGGGATTCAGCATCACCTACAAGCCGGATACCCGTCAACAGATCGCCGATTCGTGGCCGCAGAGTTTCGACGATTCCCATGCGCGCGCCGACTGGGGATGGAAGCCGGAGTACGACCTTCCGAAAATGACGGAAGACATGCTGGCTCATCTGCAGCAGCCCGTTGTCTGACGGTCCGCAGTTTTGAGTATCCGTTTTTTCATAAAGCGCGGCCGAGTACGCTGGTCTTCCCTGCATCAATCGGTATCTTTGGGAGATAAGTCATAGCCTTCCCCGTATATGCTCAGTCATCAGTTGCACATCACCAACTCGCTTTCCCGCCGCAAGGAGAAATTCGAATCCCTGGTACCGGGGCGTGTGGGCATGTATGTCTGCGGGCCGACCGTATACGGTCCTCCGCACTTGGGGCATGCGCGTCCGTATATCACGTTTGACGTCCTTTACAGGTATCTGACACATCTCGGCTACAAGGTCCGCTATGTCCGTAACATCACCGATGTCGGACATCTGGAAAACGACGCGGATGCAGGAGAGGACAAGATCGCCAAGAAAGCCCGGCTGGAGCAGCTCGAGCCCATGGAAGTCGTCGAGCTTTATACGCGTAAGTTCCATGAGGCGATGAACCTGCTCAACGTGTTACCGGTCAGCATCGAGCCGCGTGCTTCAGGTCATATCATCGAACAGATCGAGATGATCAAAGCCGTCATCGCTAACGGATGGGCGTATGAATCCAACGGATCCGTCTACTTCGACGTCGTCAATTACAGCAAGTCGCACGACTACGGCAAGCTCAGCGGACGCGTCATTGAAGAACTGATCGCCGGAGCCGGCAACGAACGCCGCGAGCTGGAAGGCCAGGAAGAGAAACGTCATTCCGCCGATTTCGCCTTGTGGAAGAAGGCCGCTCCCGAACATATCATGCGCTGGCCGTCTCCATGGGGCGATGGTTTTCCCGGTTGGCACATCGAGTGCTCCGCCATGAGCACCAAGTACCTCGGCGAAACCTTCGATATCCACGGCGGCGGCATGGACTTGCTGTTCCCCCACCACGAAAGTGAAGTGGCGCAGTCAAAGGGCGCATGCGGAAAAGCGCCCGTGCGTTATTGGATGCACAACAACATGATCACCATCAACGGGCAGAAGATGGGCAAGTCGTTGGGCAATTTCATCAACCTGGAGGAGTTCTTCATGGGTTCGCACCGGCTGCTCGAGCAGGCTTATTCCCCCATGACCATCCGGTTCTTCATCCTGCAGGCCCATTACCGCAGTCCCGTCGACTTCAGCAACGAAGGTCTTAAAGCGGCGGAGAAAGGACTGTCCCGCCTCCTCAATGCCGCTGAAACCTTGCAGCGGCTCTCATCCTCTGCAACGTCCACTTCGGATGTGCCTGCGCTGGAGCGTGCCTGCTACGAAGCGATGGACGACGACCTCAATACGGCCATCACCCTGTCCCACCTTTTTGAAGGAGCGCGCATCATCAACTCGGTACATGCAGGCACTGAATCGATCAGTGCAGCCGATCTGGATTCGATGAAACGTTTCTTCCCTTCTTTCGTGTTCGATATCCTCGGCTTGCGGGCCGAGGTGACATCGGACCACGAGAGTCTGGATGCGCTCATGCAGATGATCCTCAAGGTGCGGTCTGACGCAAAAGCAGGAAAGGACTTCGCGACCTCCGACAAGATCAGGAACGAACTTGAAGCTATCGGTTTCAGGATCAAGGATGAGAAGTCGGGCACTACGTGGACTAAAGATTGACAACCCGGTCTTCGGATGAACATTCACAGGATTCATATCGGTCTTCTTGTAGTCGGCGCAATGGCCGCCTGTCAGCCGGTCGAGGAAAAGAAGCAGGCTCCCGAGGAGGTCCCTGCGTCAGCCAACCGCGTCAGCGTCCCGGCCTTCAATGCGGACTCCGCGTTCGCTTTCGTAGGTGAACAGGTCTCGTTCGGTCCCCGAAAACCGAACACGAAGGCCCACGATGCCTGCGCCGATTACCTGCTTTCCAAACTGAAGTCCTATACGCCGAACGTCATCGAACAGAAAGCCTCGGTGACCGCTTTTGACGGCACAATCCTTCGCATCAGGAACTTCATCGCCTCCTTCAATACCGAAAACCCCCGCCGTATCCTGCTTTTCGCCCATTGGGACACGCGTCCGTGGGCGGACCAGGATTCGGTTCGCGATCGTGAACCTATTGCGGGCGCGGATGACGGCGCCAGCGGCGTCGGAGTTCTTTTGGAAATGGCAAGGCAGTTTTCTATTCAGGCACCTGCCGTCGGTGTAGACATCGCTTTTTTCGATGCGGAGGATTGGGGCCAGAAAGGTGGCGGTATGGAAGCACAAGACAGCTATGCCTTGGGCACCCAATACTGGACACGTCAGCCGCATGTTCCCGGCTATGTTGCCGAATATGGAATCCTGCTTGACATGGTAGGTGCAAGGAATGCGCAATTCCGGTTGGAAGGGAACTCGAATTACTCGGCTCCGTCGGTGAACATGAAGATCTGGGATGCGGCAGCCCGTCTGGGCTACTCGAACTGTTTCCTCAAGGAACAGGGTGGGTATGTGACCGACGATCATGTGTACGTCATCCGTTACGGGATTCCCTCCATCGATATCATCGGCAGTGACCCTTCGACCGCCAGCGGTTTCGGACAGCACTGGCATACGCATGCCGACGACCTTTCCGTCATCGACCCCCAAACCTTGAAAGCGGTAGGACAGACCTTGACAGAGGTCATTTACGGTGAATCACGTTGATCAACAACAGCTAGCAATCATTATCCCTCGTACCATGAGTACCTTCTTTCCCTTCCGGACTGTTTCCCTGTACCTTCTCTTGTCTTTTCTTTTCGCGTGCGGTCCTTCAAGGGATGTGAGCATGACCGTAACACGGCCGGCGGAAATCACCTTCCCTCCGGATGCCAAGACGATTTTATTAGTGGACAGGACACGTATGGAGAACGGCGCGGTGAACATCCTGGAAGGGATACTCACCGGAGAACTCCCGGCCGATGACCGTGTCGCCGCACAGGAGGCCGTTGTCAGCCTAAAGAACAGGCTCGACGCTTCACCGCGTTTCGCCGTCAAATTGTTTCCGGACCGTATGAAAGGGAACAGCCTCACTTCCGCTTTTCCCCAAGCTTTGGATTGGGCCATTGTACATCAGTTATGTACTTCCAACGGAGCGGATGTCGTTGTCGCTTTGGAGATCTTCGACTCGGATTTCATCGTCACCAACGGGAACCGGATCAAGAAGAAGACGGAAGGCGAAGGCGCGAATAAGCGGGAAGTGGAATACACCGAATATTATGCGCAGGGAGTCGGAAACGTGAAAATGGGCATACGCGCCTATCATGACAGGTCAAAGACCATCTTGGACCAGCAACTCTTCACGGAGAGCAAGACGTGGGAGGCTGTCGGCAAGAATGCGCTGGATGCAGCCGCTCTGCTCATTTCAAAGTCCGAGGCCAACCGGTATCTGGCTGCTGCCGTCGGAAGTGATTACGCGTACAAGATCTCTCCGCTTCCGGTCAGGCTGTCACGCAGCTTTTACGGAAAATCCAAACATGAGCCTTCCGTAGCCACGGGAACCAGATATGCGGACGTCAACCAGTGGCAGCAGGCAATCGACAGCTGGAAACAAGGATTGAACGGGGCCTCGCAGAAAGATGCCGGGAAGCTCGCCTACAACATCGCAGTGGGATACGAGGTGCTGGGCGAATACGGCTCCGCGCTGACCTGGGCACGCGACGCCTACACCCGCTACGGCAACAACAACGCTCGTGAGTACGTACAGCAGCTGGAAGCCAGGATCAGTGATGAGAAGCTGCTGAAAAAGCAGATGGGGGAGTAAGCTTCGGAATCAGAACTCCGCGTTCTTCGGTGTACGCGGGAACGGAATCACGTCCCGGATGTTATTCATGCCGGTGATGAACAGGATGAGCCGTTCGAAACCCAGTCCGAATCCGGCATGTTCGCAGGATCCGAACTTACGCGTATCCAGATACCAGGAAAGCTCCTTCTCCGGAATCTCCATGTCGTGCATGCGCTGCACGAGCTTATCGTAATTGTCTTCCCGCTGTGAACCGCCGACGATCTCTCCGATCCAAGGGAACAATATGTCCATGGCGCGCACGGTCTTTCCGTCATCATTCTGTTTCATATAGAACGCCTTGATTGACATGGGATAATCGGTCAGGATGACAGGACGCTTGAAGTGCTCCACCAGGAAGTTCTCATGTTCCTTTTGCAGGTCGGTTCCCCATGAGACGGGGAATTCGAACTTTTGTCCCGATTTCTCAAGGATGCCGATCGCTTCGGTATACGTCAATCGCTGGAAGGGCAGTTCGACGACCGACTTCAGTCGTTCGACGAGCCCTTTGTCGTACATGTTGTTCAGGAATTCCAAGTCGTCGGCGCAATGGGTGAGCGCGTAATTCACGAGGTATTTCAGGAAGTCCTCCGCCAGGTCCATGTTGTCACGGATGTCGTAGAAGGCCATCTCCGGTTCGATCATCCAGAACTCGGCGAGGTGACGCGGCGTATTCGAATTCTCCGCCCTGAAGGTCGGCCCGAAGGTGTAGATGAGTCCCAGCGCCAGTGCTCCGAGCTCGCCCTCTAACTGACCGGATACGGTAAGGTTCGTCGGTTTTCCGAAGAAATCTTCTTTGAAGTTGATGGATCCATCTTCCAGCTTGGGGAGATTATGAAGATCCAGTGTCGTCACCTGGAACATCTCTCCCGCACCTTCTGCATCGGAACCGGTGATGATGGGAGTATGGAGATAGCAGAAGCCGCGATCGTTGAAATACTTATGGACGGCGAACGCCATGTGGTGACGGATGCGGAACACGGCTCCGAACGTATTGGTGCGGGGACGTAAGTGCGCGATTTCACGCAGAAACTCCATCGAGTGGCCTTTCTTCTGCAGCGGAAAGCTCTCGTCAGCTTCCCCCAAAACGCGGATCTCGTCGGACTGGATTTCCACAGATTGCCCTTGTCCCTGTGAGGCGACCAGTTTACCCTTGACAGCGATGCAGGCACCGGTGGTGACTTTCTTGATGGACTCCTCGGAGAATTTCGAGAGGTCGGCCACCACTTGCAGATTATGGATAGTGGAGCCGTCGTTCACTGCGATGAACGCCACCTGTTTGTTACCGCGGCGGGTGCGTACCCATCCCCGGACTTCCGTATCCTGTCCTTTTCCTTCCGTTTTCAGCAATTCCGCAACTCGTCTGGTGATCATTTTTCCGGCTATTTGAAGTGCAAAAAAACGGATTTTGAGGGGGTTGGGCAAGGAAGGGCCACATTGACGGCCAAAAGAGAGAAATCCGCCCAAATAACCTGACGAAAATCAAGAATTATTGTAGCTTGTAATGACAAAAGCCATATATTAGTGGTACACACCTATATTATATTGCACTTTATTCCAAATCGTAGGATTATGCCTAAAATGAAAAGAAATCACATTTATATCCTGCTGCTGCTCGGGGTGATAGTGGCATCCGGCGGTGCATCCGCTCAGACAGACGCCTCCGGCATGCGTGCCCCGATGGAAATACCGGCATGGGTCAACATGATGGATGATCCCAATGTCAACTATTTCCAAGCGATCAAATCCTACGAGGATTATTGGAAAACCACTCCTAAGCCGGTGGAGGAGGATGAAATGGAATCCACTTCTCCGTCTAAAGGAAAATCCGAACGCGAGATCCGACGTGAGCGGAACGAGCGCGAAAGGGAATATGACAAGAAGAAAAAACTCTCCGGCAGCGAGCTGGAGCGTGCCGAATACCTCAAGTACCAGTCCAAGCGTTTCGAAAATTGGGCGCGCGAGGTGAAGCCGTGGGTGCAGGAGAACGGCCATGTCCTGAATGACGAAGAACGGACCGCCATCTGGAGAAAGCAACAGGAAGAACTCAAGCAACAGGAAAACAAGAAATAAGCAAGACGTGATGAAGATGACCAAGAGATTTTTCAGACCCTTCCTGCTCCTTGCAGCAGTACTATTGTTCAGCCGGGCGCTTTTCGCCCAGACTGCCGGCTGGACGGCCTACCGTCCGGAGCTTTTTCCTACCAATTCTTCCGGTCAGATTCACGGAATCAGCCGGGTGAGCCAGATGAAGTTCCATCCTTCTAATTCCCAGAAGATGTATGCCGTCAGTGCCCGCGGAGGCCTCTTCATCTCCACCAACGGCGGCAGTAACTGGTCGGTTGCACCCGGCTGCGACAAACTCGCTCTCGGCGTCCGCTTTGCGTCCGTATGTATCGATCATGTTAACGACTCGGTGATCTATCTCGGCGGCGGAGACCATAATTACTATTCCACAGGATCCGGCGTCTGGAAATCCACGGACGGCGGTGCCAACTTCACCCAAACAACACTCACCGGGAAGATCGTGGTCGATATGATCATGGATCCTTCTGATAACAAGGTCATCGTGGCCGCCACCAATACGGGTGTGTACAAGACGACGAATGCCGGCTCCACCTGGACGCTGAAGTCCGCCAGCCTTTCACTTGACGACCTGAAGAAGATCGAAACCCCTACCTCCCGGGTGCTCTTTGTCTCCACCCGGAATGCCGAGTTATACCGCTCCACGGACTTCGGCGAAACCTGGACACAGGTCACCTCCGGCATCTTCATCCCGACAGGATATACCTCCGGCGGAGGAACCCGCGTCGCAGTGACACCGGCCGACTCCAATGTCGTTTATTTCTTTATGAACGCGCAGGGCGGAACCCTTTTCAAGTCCGTCGACGGCGGTTTGAATTTCACCGCAGTCAAGAATAATATTTCACCGTTCCTTACCGGATACTCCAACAACTCCGCCGATCCCGGTCAGGGCGATTACAACACCGGTCTTGGCGTCGACCGTCTGAATGCCAACATCGTCTATTTCGTCGCACACAACGTATGGAAGTCCACCGACGGCGGGGTGACCTGGACCCAGCTGACGGTCTGGTACCAGAAAGTGCATACCGACATGCACCAGATCGTCACCAGTCCTTACAACAATACGCAGCTGTGGAATATGAACGACGGCGGAGTCTGGCTGAGCACGGACGGCGGCAACAACTGGGCGCCCAAAAGCGACGGCATCTACGGCATCGAGATCTATCACGGCGGTTGCAGTCCTACACGCCGTTACATGATGAGTATCGGTACGCAGGACAATGGCGAACTGTATGCCGACAGCACCAAGTGGTATTGCAATCGCGGCGGCGACTGGCAGTCGCATTGCGTCTTCGACTACCGCGCGAACAGTTCGATGGTATATTATTATCTACCGGATTGGGGAACCATCTGGGCGCCGAAGCGCCGTCTGGTGACCGGAAGCACACAGAGCTATAACCTCCCGGCGAGTGTGACAGACTTTACCGACATCGCCTTCTACCGTGGCAATCCCGATCTGGCCTTCATCGGCGACACCGCCATTTGGCGTACGACGAACCTGACCCTTACTACTCCCGCTTGGACGTCTATTGCAAATACCGGCGTGAAAATCATGGCCCTTCATGTGAACCTGGCGGACGGCAACAAGGTGTATGCCATCACCAGCGACCAGAAGATCTGGATCTCAAGGGACGCGTTGAGTGCGGCGCCTACCTGGACGACGGTTACTTTGCCAAGTGCGACATCAAGCCGTGCAGCCATCACCACCATAAAATCTTCGCCCAACGTGGTCTATATCACCTGTAACAACAAGGTGTACCGGTCAGACGATAATGGTCTTACGTGGCTGAACATCACCTACAATATTCCGACGACCAACCACATTGCCATCATTTCTGATGAATATTTCTCGTCATCCGAACTGGTGTTCATCGCCACCGGTTCCGCCGTGTATTACAAGACCGTATCGGGTACCAGTTGGACGATTTATAATACCGGTCTGCCGACACGCACGTCCATCGTGGACATGTCCATCTTCAACGACGGCACGTCCAACACCCGACTACGAGCATTCACCTATGGACGCGGCGTATGGGAGTCGCCAATCAATAATCTGCGTACCACTACCGCCAATTTCACGGTTAACAATCAGACCCCGTGTCCCGGGCAGACTGTGAATTTCTCCGACCTTTCCACCGGGACGGTAGTAAGCCGCACATGGTCGTTCCCGGGCGGAACGCCATCCACCTCCACTGCTGCGAACCCTTCCGTGACCTATTCCGGTTCAGGCACCTATTCGGTAACGCTGACCGTTTCTGACGGAACAACGAACAGTACACTTACGGAGTCCAATTACATCAATACGCTGGGTGCGCAGCTCCCGATGAGTCAGGATTTCGAAAGCGGTATTTTCCCGCCTGCCAACTGGAACAATATCGATGCCGGGAACAATGCCATCGCTTGGCAGTTGAAGAACGGCGTTGGCGGTTTCGGTGCAAGCAGCAACTGCATGTTCTTCGACAACTATTCGACCGATGCCGCCGGTGCCCGCGACGAATTCAGGTCGGTCAACCTCGACTTGACTCCGTACACTTCGGCGACGCTTTCCTTCGATGTCGCTTACCAGCCATATTCGACGACCAGTTATATCGACTCTTTCCAGGTTCTTGTCTCGAATAACTGCGGCGCCTCATTCACTTCTGTTTACCTGAAGTACGGCACTGCGCTTTCTACAGCTACCGGCACCAACACTTCCGCATTCACTCCGACGGCTTCGCAGTGGAGGACGGAGACCATCAACCTGAGTGCCTATGCCGGAGCCAATATCATCGTTTCCTTCCAGAATATCGGCCGTTACGGAAACAACCTATATGTCGACAATATCCTCGTCAATGGCACACTGGCCGCACTCGCCGGCTCCGATAAATCGATCTGCACAGGAGGTTCTACGACAATAGGCCTTGCGCCGGTAACAGGATATACCTACTCCTGGTCGCCAACCGCCGGTCTCAGTGCGTCGAATGTAGCCAATCCGACGGCTTCCCCTTCCGTCACGACGACCTATACCGTCACTGTCACTCAAAACGGAGGTAATACAGTCACTGACCAGGTCGTAGTCGCGGTCAACCCTGTCCCCTCCGTAACCGTCAGTACGACGGACGTTTCAACGGTAGGAGGTAACGACGGCTCGGCTGCCGCTGCTGTGTCCGGTGGAACGCCGCCATATGCCTACCTCTGGAACACTACGCCGTCACAAACCTCTTCTACGGCTACCAATCTGGCTTCCGGCACCTACAGTGTGACGGTCACGGACAGTAAAAGTTGTTCGGTTTCGGGTTCCGGTGTCGTAAATGCTCCGGTCTGCAATATCTCGGTCGCCGAGTCGCATCAGGATGTTACCTGTTTTGGCGGTTCTGACGGGCAGATCACCGTGACCGCCTCCGGCGCCAACGGTTCGGTCAATTACAGCATCCAGCCGGGAGGCACAGTAAATGCAACAGGTATTTTCACAGGCCTTGCCGCAGGAACCTATACGGTGCGTGCTACAGATGCGGCTCTTTGCACTTCCTCCGTTTCGGTGATCATCTCACAGCCTGCATCGTTCTCTATGACTGTCAGCGCATCGGGACCGACCACTTTCTGTTCCGGCGGCAGTGTGACACTAACCGCAAGTAGCGCTGTTTCCTATTTGTGGAGCAGTGGTTCAACTGCTTCCTCCATCACGGTTACATCCTCCGGTACATTCTCCGTCACCGGCACCAATGCAGCAGGATGCACGGCAGTTTCCTCCGGCACTTCTGTGACCGTTACGCCCAACGTCACACCAACTGTTTCGATTACAGCGTCCCCTTCCGGTACGGTATTCTCCACGACTTCCGTGACCTTTACTGCTGTCATCACTAACGGAGGCTCTTCCCCGATCTACCGCTGGATGAAGAACGGAACGACGGTCGGCACGAACAGCGCCACCTATACGAACAGCTCCTGGGTCGACGGAGACATGGTGAATTGCGAACTGACCTCCAACACCCCATGTGCCACCGTTTCGACGGTAACGTCGAACTCGGTGATCCTGACCGTAAGCACGGCCACTCCGAAATACCTAGTAGTCGATATCACGACGAACAAGGCATTCTACTACGATGCGTCCTTCGCTTTCCTGATTGCCAATACCATGTCCACTACGGTGCTCAACGGTGTCACCAATGCGGCCGACGTTGCCGCAGTCGCAGGAGCAGTGTATGTGCTGGACGGCACCAATAAGCGCGTGTACCGCAGCACTTCCGCTGGAGCGGTGGCTACGGCCTCGAAGACGCTTCTGACCAATACCGGAAGCGCACTCGGGACACCTACCGGACTTGCACTCAGCGGAGACACCTTATGGATACTTGACAAGAAAGGCAAAGCCATTTACAGGTATTCCCTTGCGTCCGCCTTTTCCGGCACCGGCACGCTGAATGCACTGGCCAAGATTTCGCTCGCTACCGCTAACAAGACCGCTGAAAGTCTGGTGGCCTATCAGGGATTCTTCTATGTCCTGGAGAACGGTACTGCCAAGAATTTCTACCGCTACCCCAAAGCCGGTGGCACCGGTGTCGTCTCCCGCGCCATGGTCAGCAATACGGGCACGGCTCTAAGTACGGTAACAGGAGCCGTTTATGATAACGGCGATCTTCGCATCGTAGACAGCGGATTGGACCGCTCGTTCAGTTATTCGTTGGCTTCTTTGTATACGGGTACCGGTAATCTCAATGCCTCTTTGAACAATCAGCTTACAGCCACCAACCTGAACTCTACCGGCATCACGTTGGTTTCCTCTACCACCTTGTTACGCACTCCGGATGCCGTACAGGTGGATGTCCGGGAGATACCTGTCGTGCTGACAGCCTATCCCAATCCGGCCGAAGGTATGATCAAGGTAAGGCTGGAAGGAGTCGTTTCCGGCAAATGCGTCCTGCAGTTATTTGATCTTGGAGGACGTCTGATCGATCAAAGAGACATTGAAGCATCCTCTGATAATTTCCGTGAGTTGGAGTTCGACCTCTCCGGTCAGCCTTCCGGGAACTATCTGATTTCCCTCAATGACGGCACGTTGCGTAAGACGATCATCATCACCCGCCAATGAAGCGGATTCATCCGATCAACAAGCGGCCGGCTACTTGCCGGCCGCTTTGCTTTTTAACGGAGGAGTAAGTACGTTTGAACGTGTCAGCACCGGAGCCCCGCGTAGTACGAATAACGATTTTTCCGATCAAGTCCCTGGACGGCGCAGTGGTCAGTGAGTCGGGATTCACTTCCGGCGGAAGCCTGCTGCACGACAGAAGGTATGCGGTTTTCGATTCGGACGGAAAACTCGTGAACGGAAAATCCGACCCGGCAGTACATCGATTACGTACCGGGTTCGATGCCGGATTCGACACCGTGCGTTTCACGGATGAAAGGGCCGTGTCGCCGATGTATGATTTACATACCCACCGCATCCGCATCGACGCCTATCTTTCAGGTTATTTCGGAAGAAATGTCACACTGCTGGAAGACACGTCCGGGAAGTTCCTGGACGATCCCTTGCAAAGTCAAGTCACCATTGTCTCCACAGCTTCCCTTGAAACGGTGGCAGAACATTTCGACCTTCCTTTGGAGGAATGCAGGCGCCGGTTCAGGGCCAATATAGAAATCGACGGAGTGCCTCCTTTCTGGGAGGAACAGCTGGTGCTGCCCGGGAAGCAACCGGTTCATTTTTCAGTCGGCGAGGTGTCGTTCATCGGTGTGAAACCTTGCCCTCGCTGTGTAGTGCCTTCCAGGAATCCCTACGACGGAGAACCAGTTCGCGGATTTCAGAAATCGCTGTCGGAGTTGCGCAAGGAAACGCTTCCGCAGTGGAGCCCGTTGGCCTCTTATGGCAATTTTTACCAGCTGTCGGTAAGCTGCAGGACGGAATCCCCCCACGGTCGTATCAGGTCGGGCGATCCGCTTCGACGACGATCCGGATAAAATGAAAAAAGCCTGCTACAAGCAGGCTTTTTATTCCTAAAGGGTACGGTCAATACTTTATCAGTTTTGCGAAACGGTCGCCGTTCGGACCGTGCAGCTGTACCACATAACTTCCGGAAGCTTCGGACGAAAGGTCGATCACTGCACGTTCGCCTGCGGAGAATTTATCTTGGAATACCTTCCTTCCGGAGAGGTCAGCGACAGCGATTTCGATCGTCTCGTAAAGGCCGTGACCGGTGACCTCGAAGAGTCCGGTGGTCGGATTCGGATAGACATTAATCGCCGGCAGCGAAACGTCTGCAGTGCCGGTGGACGAACTGCAGGCTGTCGATGTGAGTAGTCCGGAGCGGAACGTGTTAAGGGCCGCCTGCATACGCAAGGCCTGGCCTGTGGTGAACATGTACATGCATGCATCGTCCGTATAATCCATGTAGTTCATATACATGGAACTGGGGTCTGTCGTATTGCAGCGACCGCCCGACTGGTTGGTCTGAGGGTAGGAGGGGCAACCGTAATTCTCGCCTTTCTGCAACGGCGTGTCTGAAACCATATCGTCAATGGAGCAGTTCGGTTCATCTCCCCAGATGTGCTCCAGATTAAACCAGTGGCCCACTTCGTGGGTGGCGGTCCTTCCTTTATTGAACGGAGCTGAAACCGTACCGATGGAGCCGAAATACTGCCAATCGATCACGACACCGTCACGACTGGAACCGACCGTACCCGGAAGATAGGTGTATCCGAGAGTGCTGCCGCCGTCGATGTCACAGACCCAGAAATTAAGATACAGGTTCGGGTCCCATACGTTCAACCCTCCCTGACTGTACTGGTAATAACGGTTACCGTTGCCGATGCGGCTGACGGTCGTCGAACGTCGTTCGATTCCCGTGGTGGGATTGCCGGCAGGGTCCACGCTGGCCATGCAGAACTGGAACTGGACATCCGCCACCAATGGTTTGAAAGCGGCTGGTGTCAGCACCGTATCGGGATTCAGCAGGCCATAGTCCTGGTTCAGCACATCGATCTGAGAAAGAATCTGGGCGTCGGAAATACTCTGGTTCGCATTGTAATACAGCACATGGACGACCACGGGAATCGTGACGATCAGGCTCGACCCTCTCCGCACTCCGCTCGAAGCGATCCATTGTTGGAGTTGTTGCTCCATGCCCGACCTTTTTTGAAGCAGCGACGGGTCTTCCGCCACAGCCTGAAGAAAAAGGTCATGCGTGGCGCACGTCCTATGCCCGTCGGCATACGAGGTCGCGACCATAAGGGTAAAAAACAATACGGAAAGTGCTCTTTTCATCGGTTATTGAAGATAACACAAAAATCGGAAGAATGACGATGCCGTTCAACAATTTCAGCGTTCAATTATGGCTATATTGTGCCTTATTGTCGCTAATTGAACCCTGAACATTGCTCTGTCATTTATGAAAAACCTCCTACTCGCCGTTTTTTCGTTTCTGATTTTATTTTCAGGATGCAAGAAAGATGATCCTCCGGCATCGGAGGGCCCTTCATTGATCGTCAAACTGACAGTGGATTCCACACAGGTCCGACTGGGGAACATCGGCGCTCCCGTTTCCGTTCCGGCAGGACATGCCGCTCAGAATCCACGTTTCAATAAGATCGCAGCGCATTATATGGAACTGGCTCCAAGTCCTTATACCTTACTGGGGCAGGGAGAGATACTCTACCACGCGCCGGAAACGACAACCGGCGGAGCTACGGCTATCGATTTCTCGAAGTCAAAGATCGTGACCCCCGGAGAGGTCTTCCTGGAAATTCCGCTGAAGGACATCACACCCGGCACCTATACATGGGTGCGCCTGTCCCTTTCTTATCAGAATTTCGATGTGGACTATTACCTGAACGGAAGCCCGAATATCGGCACCATCGCCAGTTTCGTGGGATACAATACCTATCTGACCGACTACACGGTAAAGACACAATCCGTATCGGTGAACGGAAACCGCCTGCAGGGCTACTGGGGTTTTGAGACGCTCAGTCTGGTGTTTTCCGGTCAGGCGCCTCCCGGAGCCACTACTGTTCCCAATCCGCTATTCAATACGTCCCCGATTCCGCAGGGTTCCTGCGTAGTGACCGGCGATTTCGCACTTCCGCTGGTCATCACCGGCAACGAGACAAGGGATATCGTGGCGACCATGTCTTTGTCTACCAATAACAGCTTCGAATGGATTGATACCGACGGTAACGGTCATTGGGATATCAATACGGTCACACAAGCCATCGACACGGTCGTCGATATGGGCTTGCGGGGACTGGTTCCCTCCTGGCAGTGAACCTGATTTTCAGCCAGTATGCTACAGGCAATCAAGAACCTGCTAAAGAAATACCTGCTGATAGCACGGGTGTGGGACAAGTTCAATCCCGCCGCCCAGGTGCCGCAGCGACAGCTTTATCTGTATTATCGAGAGGCCGCACGTCGTGGATCCGTGCCTGCCCTCAAGGACACAGGATTCAAGGTGTTCTCTCAGCACGAGGAGGACGGACTGCTGCTTTTCATCTTCGCTGTCATCGGCGAATCCGGCAAACGATTCGTGGAGATAGGCTCTAACGACGGCGTCAACAGCAACTGCGCTAACCTTGCGCTCAATTTCGGCTGGCACGGACTTTTCATCGATGCCGACCGGGCGGCCGTCCAACGCGGACAAAGATTCTACGACAGATATCCGGATCCCTGGTCCTACAAGCCCCGTTTCATATGTTCCAAGGTCACGCGTGAAAACGTCAACGCGCTGATACGCGAGGGCGGCATGGAAGGGGAGATCGACCTCCTCTCGATCGACCTTGACGGATACGATTATTGGATCTGGGATGCGCTTGAAGCCGTGCGTCCGCGTGTCGTTATCATCGAAACACATGTCGAATTCGGTTTCAACAACATCGTGGTACCGTATGATCCGAACTATGTGTTCCCCGGACGTCATCCGGTGTACCATGGAGCCTCTCCCGTCGCCATGACCCGTCTTGCCGCTCGCAAAGGTTACCGTCTGGTCGGGGCGAACGATTACGGGCACAACCTGATCTTCATCCTCGACCCGCTAGGGCGTGAACTCATTCCGGAAGTGTCGGTGGATTCGTGCCTGCAACATCCCTCGGCCCGTGAGAGCTTTAAATCCTTCGAGCCGGTAAAGGATTGGGAGTATTTAGAGGGTTGAGCAGCAGTACCCTGATTCCGAAGTAGTCGCCGCTTCTTGCAATGAGCCGGTTCATCATTCCTCTCTTTTTCATCCTCTCGGCAGCAAAGGCTCTCGGGCAAGAAGCTTCCGTGGACATCTGCTCGCCGGACGGTCAGCTGTGTGTTTCAGTAAGCCTGACTCTGCCGAACATACATTATTCGGTCGTCAGGGGAGAGGAGACGGTTTTAAGGGAGTCGTTGCTTGGCATGGTGTTCAGCGGCGGCGATACGTTGCGGTTCGTCGGGTTGACCGGCATGGATTCCGCTTTCGCGGACGATGTGTGGGAGCCTCGATGGGGAACGACCTCTCGTATCCGCGACCGTTACAGGGAGCAGACGTTGCGTTTCCGCTGCGAAGGGGCTGTAAGTGTCTGTCATCTTCAGGTGCGCGTATACGACGACGGATGCGCCTTCAGATACGTTTTTCCGGATTCGTCGGGAGAGAAATCGTTACTGCACGAACTCTCGGAGTTCAATTTTTCCGAGGACGCTATGTGCTGGTGGGCCTGGGCGGATTATAACACGCTGGAGAAAAAGTACGAGCGGTCGCCGCTGTCCCGGACTTCCCACGTCGCCTTACCCTTCACCCTTCAGCTTCAAAGCGGCACCTGTATTTCTATCCATGAGGCGGCAGTGGACGATTTCACGACCATGACACTGCGTCGTTCCGGAAACGACTCGTTGTCGTTCCGTGCCAACCTGCTGCCCTGGTCCGACGGTGTCGCAGTGCGCACGGCTTCACCGTTCCGGACTCCGTGGCGTACCATCTTCATCACCGCCGACCCTGCGGCGTTGCTGTCCTCCGATTTGCTGTGGAATCTCAATACCCCTTGTAAGTTCGAGGATTTGTCCTGGATCAAGCCGATCCGTTTCATCGGCATCTGGTGGGACATGCATCTCGGGCTTGCCACCTGGAAACCAGAAGGCGGCAGACACGGTGCGACCACTGCACGGGCTAAACGGTACATTGATTTCGCGTCCCGACACGGCATTGAAGGCGTACTCGTCGAAGGATGGAATACCGGATGGGAGCGATGGGGAAAGCAGGATGCGTTCGATTTCACTACTCCTTCTCCTGATTTTGATCTTCCCGAGGTGGCCCGGTATGCGCGCATGAAAGGAGTGGAACTGGTCGGGCATCATGAGACAGGAGGAGACATCATCGCCTACGAATCACGTATGGACAGCGCTTTCGCATTGTACAGGCGGCTGGGGATCCGTTATCTCAAGACCGGTTACGCGGGACCGGTGAATCCTCCGGAGGAGAACCATCACGGACAATACATGGTCCGTCACGTGAACCTGGTCATGCGGAAAGCAGCAGAGTACGGGCTCATGCTGGATGTCCATGAACCGGTCGTGCCGACGGGTCTGGGCAGGACCTATCCCAACCTGATGACCTTCGAAGGTTTCCGTGGTTCGGAATGGAACGCCTGGAGCGAAGGTAATCCGCCGTCGCACACGTGTACGTTACCCTTCACACGCGGCATGGCCGGTCCGATGGATTATACGCCGGGCATTTTGGATACACGGCTGGATGATTCTGCCAACGACCGTGTGAAGTGGAACGGTGAGCATAAAGGACCTACGGCGATGCACAGTACCGTCGCGAACCAGCTTGCACTTTCGGTAGTGAATTACAGTCCCATGCAGATGGCGGCCGACCGGCTGGAGACCTATGAAAGACATCCGTTGTTCGGTTTCATCGAGCAATTGCCCGCCCGTTATGATGAATCCAGAGTGCTCGCCGCTGCCATCGGCGAATACATCGTCGTAGCGCGGCGCAAAGGCGCTGTCTGGTATGTAGCGGGAATCAACAACGAGCAGGCCCGTGAACTGCAGTTGCCCGCAGACTTCCTGGATGCAGGAAGCCGATGGCGTTTCGAGGCCTGCTTCGATGCTCCTTCCTCGCATTTCGAAGATGAGCCGGAAAGCTATTCCGCTCAGGCTGGGATGTTTGACCCGTCCCGGCAGATTGACTGGAGCATGGCTCCCGGCGGCGGCGGCTTGATGATCCTCAGGGAGGAATGACCGTTCATTCAAGCGACGACGTAAAATCAGGCCTTACTGCCTGCCAACGGTACACCTCCGACGGATGACCGGTACGTTTCAGATGGCTCCTTCTTTGATCAGCCTCTTTATCAGTCGCCAGTACGCCTGACCGTAATCGACAAAGACCTCTTCACCCTTGCGGATACGGCGGGTTGCGGAGATGTAGCATTTCAGTCCTTTGGTGATATACTCTGCATTATTCCTGCAGCCTTCGGCCCGGTTAAGTCCGCGTGCATCGTTCGCATAACGCCCCTTGGCGCTGAGCATGCGTTGTGCATCGATGGCCCAGATGCGGTTGATCTTGAAAATATATCCGTTGTATCCGTCCTCGTCTTTCATATCCCTCCAGCGCGCCAACCGCCCTTTGTATTCACAGACGAGTCCTCCTTTCGGGATGTCGATGGTAGTAAATAATCCCTTGCCGGCTTTTGGGATCCGTGAGCGACGTACTTTGAGATGTCGGTCGAAGGTGGATGTCATGATTGATGTTTAGCGCGGCGAAAATACGTTTCTGCATTCGGACTTTTCCAACCAGCGGTCTTGGCGCAGTGAACTTTCGACTGCTGAAGTTGTTTCAAGGAGGCTGTGAAACGCCGAAATAATCTCCACCCGGCTGCCGTCACCCTTGGCGTCCAGGCCTCGGCTTCCGCCACTGTGCCGAAATCCATCCAAAAAGGGCCTCTTCCGGTTGCATTTAAGCCTGAAAAACCCTCAAATTTGGCTATATTTGTAAATCGACCGCCTTCCGTGATGGAACATTCCCCCGCTTCTATTCTTAAGACCATTAATTATCCGGAAGACCTCCGGAAGGTTCCTGAAAGGGAATTGGACAAGGTTACCAAAGAGTTGCGGGACTTCATCATAGACGTGGTTTCCGTGAACGGCGGTCACTTTGGGGCCTCTTTGGGTGTTGTGGAGCTGACGGTCGCCCTGCATTACGTTTTCAATACTCCCTATGACCAGTTGGTGTGGGATGTAGGACACCAGGCATACGGTCATAAGATCCTGACCGGACGACGCGAGGTTTTTCATACCAACCGCATCTATAAAGGCATCAGCGGTTTTCCAAAGCGCAGTGAAAGCCCGTACGATACGTTCGGTGTCGGACACTCTTCGACTTCCATCAGTGCCGCGCTGGGGATGGCGGTCGCTTCCCGCATGCAGGGAGACGCTGCTCGACAGCACGTCGCCGTCATCGGCGACGGAGCAATGACCGCCGGCATGGCGTTCGAGGCGTTGAACCATGCAGGAGTCGAGAATTCGAACCTCCTGGTGGTGCTTAACGACAATTGCATGAGCATCGATCCCAATGTCGGTGCTCTCAAGGAATACCTTACCGATATCACCACGTCCCATACCTACAACAAGGTCAAGGACGAGGTCTGGAAACTCCTTGGCAAGATCTCCAAGTTCGGACCTAATGCGCAGGAGATCGCCGCCAAGGTCGAGAACGGCATCAAGACCACGTTGCTGCAACAGAGCAATCTGTTCGAATCCCTCCGTTTCCGTTATTTCGGTCCGGTCGACGGACACGATGTGCACCGTCTGGTGAAGGTCCTCCGTGACCTTCGTGACATTCCGGGTCCCAAGATCCTGCACTGCCTCACGGTAAAAGGAAAAGGATACGAGTTGGCGGAGAAAGACCAGACCAAGTGGCATGCCCCCGGGCTGTTCGATAAGATCACCGGAGAAATCTTCAAGCCGAAGAACGACGCTCCCCAGCCTCCGAAATACCAGGACGTATTCGGACATACGCTAGTCGAACTCGCGGAGCAGAATCCGAAAATCGTCGGCGTCACACCGGCCATGCCCTCGGGCAGTTCGATGAACATCATGATGAAAGCGATGCCGGAGCGTGCGTTCGATGTAGGTATCGCAGAGCAGCATGCCGTGACGTTTTCCGCCGGAATGGCTACGCAGGGAATGGTCCCCTTCTGCAACATCTATTCTTCCTTCATGCAGCGTGCATACGACCAGGTCGTTCATGATGTCGCCTTGCAGAACCTTCACGTGGTCTTCTGTCTTGACCGCGGAGGACTCGCGGGAGCTGACGGACCCACCCATCACGGTGCATTCGACCTTGCTTATTTCCGCTGCATCCCCAACATGGTCGTTTCCGCTCCGATGAACGAGGAAGAGCTTCGCAACCTGATGTATTCGGCACAGCTCCCGGAGAATGCGGGACCTTTCTCGATCCGTTATCCGCGCGGCAACGGTGTCCTCACCGACTGGCGCCGGCCCCTTCAGCAGATAAAAGTCGGTACCGGTCGCAAGATTTGCGACGGCGAGGAAGTCGCCATACTGACGATCGGACATCCCGGTAATTTCGCGGTGAAGGCCTGTGAAGAACTGCGCGAAGAGGGATTCTCGCCTGCCCACTACGATCTGCGCTTCGTCAAACCCTTGGATCATCAGCTACTCCATGAAGTGTTCCGTAAGTTCTCCAAGATCGTGACCGTCGAGGACGGTTGCGTCCAGGGTGGTTTCGGTTCCGCAGTAGCTGAATTCATGCTCGACAACGGCTACCAGGCTTCCGTCGTGCGGCTGGGCATACCTGACACCTTCATCGAACACGGCGAACAAAAGGAGCTGTATGCGGAATGCCGCTATGATGTAAGGGCCATTAAATCCGCTGTGCGTAAGCTCGTCGGACAGATGGAAATAGCCTGAAATTCCGTCCGAAGCCCGCTCCTGTACGAGTATCCATCTTTTTCATTATATTTAAGTCAATTGAGTAGGCCTACTCTCGGTAGTGTCATTATTCCTTCGGATGGACAAAAGAGCTGTAATCCTGTGGTTGCTGTCGTTGCTTCACGCTGGCATAATGAATGGCCAAGTGTCGCAGGAGGCGGTATTGCCTGCATGGAACGACTCCTGCATGATCGATTCCGCCCATGCTTCCGGTCCGGAATCTTCTGCGGGCCGTTTGTTGCCTCCCTGTTCTCCTGTCGCTGCCAATGATAATTTCGCGGGAGCGGTCACGCTTACGCTCGGTGCTGCGTCCATAGCCGGCTCCACCTGCGGTTCGCTGGAGGCCAATGAGAAGACCGCATGCAATGCCAGTGCCGACCAGTCCGTATGGTACAAGTTCACGGCGACTGCAGCCACCACCTATGTGGAAATCGTGAATGGCGGTTCCTGTTATATAGGATCTTCCGTCTGGCCGGGCAGTACATTGCCCACTGATCTCTGTACGCTGATCAACTGCCAGGCTGCTGCGAACGGTCCGGCTACTACTGTGTATCAGGTCGCAACATCAGTTGGTCGCACGTATGCCGTTCAGGTCACGTATTCTTCCGGAATGGTCTGCGGCTCCGCAGGAAGTTTCAGTATACGCGCCACGAATACGGTTCCCGCATCACCCGTAAGCAATCCTCCGCCTCCGACAAACTGTTCCACGGCACCTGCAGGTTGTTACTTCACGTCCACGCCGGGTACGGTTTCCGCCGTCACATCCGCCTGCACGGGATATCCGCTGACATCCCAGACCAATCTGGTAGTTTCCGGACTTTACAGCTTCCACACGGCAGCCACCAATTCCATCCAGCTCAGCAACCAGATCGTATTGAACTCCACCTGCGTGAACGGGAATATCGCATGGGGCCTCTACAAGATCTTCGATGCGAACTGCAATGTGATATCCTGCGGAAACATCGCCGGAGGCAATCTCAACAATGTCGCTTGCAATACGACCTACTTCATACAGTACATGTGGGAAGAGCTGAGTTGCACGTATAACACCATGTGGCCGTATCAGTTCGTTCCTACAGGGACCGTGGGCTGCGGTACCTTGCCGGTCGACTGGTTGTCTTTCAATGCATATGCCGCGGAGTCCGCTGTTGAGCTGGAATGGACGACCGCGACGGAACAATATAACAGGTACTTCGTCGTCGAGCGTAGCACTGACGACAGGTCGTATCTTCCAATAGGATCGGTAGAGGGCAGCGGCACGTCCTCCGTAGCCACCAATTACCGATTTACCGATAATCATCCTTTGTCAGGAGCTGCTTATTACCGCATCCGTCAGACGGACATGGACGGGGCGATATCGTACTCCGAAACCGTTTTTGTCGACTCCCGATCCGAAGACCATTTTATTTTTTATCCTAACCCGGCGGATGAGCGCATCAGTTTTGTTCCTCCGAAAGCGGGAGGAAGTCGGATCAGGGTCTGTTTTTTGGATGTCTACGGCTGTAAGAAATTCGAACAGATTTTCTCCTCTGACCGTAAGGGTTCACCCTTGGAAATCGACGTATCAGGGTTTACACCCGGCGTATATTCGGTAATAGTGGAATCTCCAACGGTAAGAAACCGTGGACGTGTTGTAATAAAGTAGCGTCCATTACACCATTTTTTTTCTGTTTCGGCCTAATTTGAAGGACCTGCATCTTCGAGCGGGTTCCCTTTGATCGCTCCCGGGAAGCCTGTTCGGTCATTTGCAGTCGTAAAGGAATGTCTTTTCATCAAATATTTTGAAAGCATGAAAAACAGTACGATAAGCCGGCACTTCGCATGGCCGATGCTGCTGCTCCTCGCCGGACCTTTGAAGGCCCAGCAGGTACAGCCGAACGATCCTCCTGTGCAGCAGGAGGTTATTGAACGCGATCCTAAAGCCGCCGCTCCGGGAACGTATCAGTTCATTGTCACACCCAAGGGTGCCCGGGATGCCATCCTCAAGGACTTCCTGGTTACTGCTGAAGTGCTTCGCAGGCAGCATGAAACGGTCTACTACCGTATTTCAGGCGATGTGACGATGATGGTCGTTTCACAGGACGAGCTTTGCCGACCGGATTTCCGGCCGCTGCCCGAATACGTCTTGCGTAAAGAAGATGATTGATCCGGGAAGATATTTTCGTCTTTTCGTTTTTCTTTTACTGGCAAGTTCGGTACGCATCTCCTTTGCCCAGACCGGAACAAGCTGCTCGAATCCGTATATCATTTATCCTGCTACTTCCTGCTCGAACACATGCGGCAACCAATTTTGCGGGGGGATGCAATGCCCTACCGGTAATTGCAATTCCTATGTCACTGCTGCAGGAAGTTCCGGAGGATTGAATCCCGGTTGCACGACCGATAACGAGACTACCCAGAACGTCGTATGGCTGAGAGTGACAGCCACCGCCGACAACATTACCATCAACAACGGATCACCCTATACAGGATCCGGATCGGCGAATGCCAACCGTCGGGATTACGCGGTGTATTCGGGCACCTGCGGCAATCTCACCCAGATCGCCTGCGGTTCTGTCGCCGGCGGGTCATCGGCCCCCGTTACCGGATTGGTGGCCGGACAGACCTATTATATCATGGTCTCGCCGTCGTCCCTGAACACGACGGCAAATGCAACGAGCATCTGTATCACTTCCACTGTCGGCTATGTGGCTCCGGGCAACACCTGTGCGAATGCAGTATCGCTGAACACCAACACCACTTACACGTTTACCAATGCAGGCGCTACCGCAGATGCCGTCATCTGCAACGGTTCGGTCGAGAACAACGTCTGGTACCGCTGGTGTGCTCCGGCGAACTGGCCGGTAGGACAGCAGGCCTATATCAATGTCAATAACCAAGTATGCAACGCAACGTACGGCCTGCAGCTTTCCGTATGGAATACCGGCAACAATTGTCCCGTATCCACAGCCAACCAGTCCCTGATATGCCAGAATCCCGGAACGCTGACACAGTATTATTACCAGTGGACGGCGGTCGCTAACCAATGTTATTACATCACCATCGACGGATTTGCCGGCACAGCCTGCTCCTACAGCCTGACGGTAGGTTCCATCATCGTGCTTCCCGTTGAGTTGTTGGAATTCCAGGCAGCTGCTGTGAACGACCGCGTCGCCCTGAGATGGTCCACCGCCAGCGAGATCAACAATGATTATTTCATCGTGGAGCGTTCGAAAGAAGGACATGAGTTCGAGCCGGTGGTCCGCGTCGAGGGTGCAGGCACGGTTTCCGTCACCTCGCACTATGAGGCGGAAGACCTGCAACCGTTCTCAGGGATCTCCTATTACCGCCTTCGCCAGACGGACTTTGACGGAACGGTCACCTATTCCGATCCGATAGCTGTCAACAACCAGTCACTGCTCAGAGGCTTCAACCTGACGCCGAATCCGGCATCTTCATCCTTATTCATTCGGATGCAGGCATGTCCCGAAGGGCAGCAGGTCCTGAAGATATATGGAGTCTCCGGACAATTGGTCTTTGAGAAGACCTTGTCGCCCTCATTGCAGGTACATGAGGAGACGCTGGACCTGTCATTTCTTCATACCGGTGTCTACAACGTGGTCCTGGAGACACCTACGGCCGTCTTCAATGAACGGTTGATGCGTCGTAACTGACGCTTCGTGAGATTGGTTAAATTTGCAGGTATTGCCGTCAACAAAGATTGACGCAATGGCAACCGTGCTACGACCCCATCTCCGATACTTCGCCCGTATACTCCTGTTCTATCTGGCCTTGTTTTCCGGCTGGAGAGTTGTTTTCATCTCGGTAAATGTCTGGTTGGAGAAGGGCAAAGACCTTTCCTCCGCTTTGCCGGCCCTTTATTACGGCTTGAGAATGGATCTGTCGGTGTCCGGGTATCTTATTTCGCCGATCGTGATCCTGTGGGCACTTCAGCAACGGATGCAAAAATCCGGATGGAATCTCCTGCACCGCTCCTTACACGTTTTTTTCATCGGCATCGCGACGCTGATTGGCATGGGGAATGTATTGATCTATCGTTTCTGGGGGTCGATGCTGAATTATCGCGCCCTTACCTATCTCACGGATCCTAAGGAAGTGGCGATGAGTCTGACACCCTTTCAGGCCATCGCGGTACTTATTGCCTTTACGGTTGCGCTGTGGGCGGCATTTCGGCTTTTTCGTCGGCTCGTACCGGCTACGATTCCCGTAAGCGGCCTGAGTTTGCGCACCGTGTTATTGATTTCTGCGCTGCTGCTGGGAATTTCGTTGCTGGCCATACGGGGCGGTCTTCAGAAAAACCCGATGAACGAGAGCCTGGTGTATTTCTCTCCGGATATCGACTGTAACAGTGCTGCAGTGAATCCGATATGGCATCTGGCCTACGACTTATCCGGTGCGACCTCGGATACGCGAAATCCGTTTGCATTCATGACCACTGAAACGGCTGATAAGGCATTAGCCGGTTTCCGTGCGCATCGTCTGGATGATGCTCCGCATATCCTGACCAACGACCGTCCTAATGTCATCATCATCCTGTTGGAAAGCTTCACCGCGGATATCGTCGGTGCAATGGGCGGTGATTCCGGCGTCACACCTTTTCTGGATTCCCTCATCTCCCACGGTTTGCTGTTCGACAGCATTTATTCTTCAGGATTCCGGACCGATCAGGGGATCGTTTCCGTATTGAACGGATGGCCGGCCACACCGTATCATTCCATCATGCGTTCGGTGGAGAAGTGCCGAAAGCTGCCGTCACTTTCGAAATCCTTGGATTCACTGAGTTATTCCACCTCTTTCTATTACGGCGGAGAAAGCAACTTCTCCAATATGAACGCGTATCTCCTCGAGCAGGGATTTTCAAAACTGGTGGACCAGCGGGACTTCGATGACAATGTTCCCCGGGGCCAGTGGGGCGTATATGACCTCGAAGTCTTGCTGCGACAGTCCGCCGAACTGGACGTAGCGCATCAGCCTTTCCTGAGCGTGGTGATGACACTCAGCAATCATGAGCCGTTCGATGTGCCGGGTCCGCCGGTGTTCAAAGGTGATTCCGCTCCTGCCAGGTTCCGTAACGCAGCGCGCTATACGGACGAGTCGCTTCGCGCATATTTCAAAGGGGCCTCGAAAAAGCCTTGGTACCGTAATACGCTTTTCATACTGGCGGCCGACCACGCGCACGAGCTTCCCCGAGGACGTTATGTGCTTTATCCGGAAGGGAGACATATCCCTTTGCTGTTCTACGGTCCGGTGCTGGCGGATACTGTCTCTGGTACACGTTGCGGGAAAATCGGAGGTCACCACGACATTGCCGCAACGTTACTCCTTCAGCTGGGACTTCCGGCTGCTCCGTTCAAATGGAGCAAAAACCTGCTGGCACCGACCTCGCCCTCGTTTGCATACCTTCCTTACGAGAATTATTTAACATGGGTCGGCCCCCGGGGCTGGTTCCTTCGTTCGTTGGAAGCCGACACCGTCGTTGCGAAATCCAAAGGGACGGAAATACGTAACGGTGATGCATGGGACATACAATCCCATGCATTCATGCAGGAGCATTACTCCGATTACCTGAAATTTTGAAACCGCCTTACTGTTGCAATCACTGCATCACGAAGGTCTCAAGGAACTTGGTGGTGTAGTTGCCTTTGCGGAAGTCCTCGTTGCGCATCAGTTGCTGATGGAACGGAATCGTCGTCTTGACGCCTTCCACGACGAATTCGCTGAGTGCGCGCTCCATGGTGTTGATCGCTTCCTCGCGGGTCTGCGCGATGGTGATCAGCTTGGCGATCATGGAATCGTAGTTGGGCGGGATGACGTAGCCGGCATAGATGTGCGAATCGACCCGAACGCCATGTCCGCCGGGAACGTGAAGTACTGTGATCTTTCCGGGGGAGGGACGGAAGCCGTTGTACGGGTCTTCCGCGTTGATGCGGCATTCGATCGCGCACATGGTGGGGAAATAGTTCTTGCCGCTGATGGGTATCCCTGCAGCGATCTTGATCTGTTCCTTGATCAGGTCATAATTGATCACTTCTTCCGTGACCGGATGCTCGACCTGTATACGCGTATTCATCTCCATGAAGTAGAAGTTCCGGTGCTTGTCGACCAGGAATTCGACAGTTCCGACACCTTCGTATTTGACGGCGAGTGCGGCCTTGATGGCGGCTTCTCCCATCTTCTCACGGAGTTCGGGGGTCATGAATGGAGACGGAGTCTCTTCGCAGAGTTTCTGGTGACGGCGCTGCACGGAACAATCGCGTTCGCTGAGATGACACGCCGTGCCGAACTGGTCGCCGGCGATCTGGATTTCGATGTGACGGGGCTCCTCGAT
Organism: Bacteroidota bacterium; assembly: GCA_046052345.1. Taxonomy (GTDB): domain Bacteria; phylum Bacteroidota; class Bacteroidia; order AKYH767-A; family 2013-40CM-41-45; genus Pollutiaquabacter. The sequence continues at coordinate 76,628 of JBJOMN010000007.1, forward strand.
ATATTTCTCCAGATACATGCCGTCGTTGCCGAATGCCGCACCCGCTTCCTGCCGGGCCGACTCCCAGAGCGATTCGAAATCCTCCGGTTTCCAGACGATACGCATACCGCGTCCTCCGCCGCCGGCGGTCGCCTTCAGGATGACCGGATAACCGATCTGCTTGGCGATCTTGAGGCCCGTCTTCAGGTCGGTCAGCAATCCGTCACTGCCGGGAATGGTAGGAACGCCGGCTTTCTTCATCGTGTCCTTGGCATTGGACTTGTCACCCATCGAATCAATCTGTTCAGGTGTTGCGCCGATGAACTTGATGCCATGTTCCGCACAGATGGCGGAGAACTTGGAGTTCTCAGAAAGGAAACCGTAGCCCGGATGGATGGCATCGGCATTGGTGATTTCAGCCGCAGCGATGATGCGCGGAATGTTCAGGTACGAATCACGGCTCGGAGGAGGCCCTATGCATACCGCCTCGTCCGCGAATCGGACATGCAGACTGTCCTTGTCGGCGGTCGAATAGACCGCGACGGTACGGATGTCCATTTCCTTGCAGGTACGGATGATACGGAGAGCGATCTCTCCGCGGTTGGCGATCAGGATCTTTTTGAACATGGGAAGGTACTGGGTATGAAAACGGAATGACCGGAAAGCGAGGCGGCATAGGCCGCCGTGTCATCAGCTGGGATCTACCAGGAAGAGCGGTTGGTCGTACTCGACCGGCGAGGCGTTGTCGACCAACACCTTCACGATACGTCCGGAGACTTCGGACTCGATCTCGTTGAACAGCTTCATCGCCTCGATGATGCACAGGACTTTGCCGGCCTTCACTTCGTCACCGACGTTCACGAAGGAGGGCTTGTCAGGAGAGGAAGAACGGTAGAAGGTGCCGATCATCGGCGACTTGATGGTGACGAGTTTGGATTCATCGGCAGCCTTCGGGGCTTCAGGTGCTTTGGGAGCTGCAGGAGCCGGGGCAGCAGCAGGAGCCGCTGCATGAATCACCTGAGGGGCGGCCGCGTGCACGACTGCCGGAGCAGCCATCGCGCCATGGGAGGTCTTGATGACGATGCGGAAGTCCTTTTGCTCGAGACTTACCTCGTTGACGCCGCTCTTTTGAACGAACTGGATGAGGCTTTCGATTTCTTTCAGGTTCATATTCAGTGTGGTAGCAGGCTTTGGAGCCTTGATTGAGGTTTTCTTGCTTTTCACGTTGTTCGATTTTGATTAAAACCCGCAAAAAACGCAGAAAAAAGTCCTTTTTCTGCGCAATCTGCCTTCAAACCTACGGCAAAAAAGGATATCAGGCAAGAGGGCGTAGCGGGAAGAACGCTGCCGCACTACGGCGTCAATCAGGCCCTAAAAAACTGGAATTCAGGAAGATGTTAAGTGATTAATAAGCCCATCGGAGCCAGACGCTTCCCCAGGTGAATCCTCCTCCGAAGGCTGCCAGGATGAGGTTGTCCCCTTTGTGGAGCTGCTTTTCGTAGTCCCACAAGCACAGCGGAATGGTACCGCTGGTGGTGTTACCGTACTTCTGGATGTTGAGCATCACTTTTTCCGGACCGACGTTCATCCGGTTGGCGGTAGCATCAATGATCCGTTTGTTCGCCTGGTGCGGAACCAGCCACGCGATATCTTCCCCTTTCAGGTGATTGCGCTCCATGATTTCAGCGGAGACGTCCGCCATGCGCGTCACCGCGAATTTGAAAACGGGCTGTCCGTCCTGGAAGACGAAATGTTCTTTCGCATCCACGGTCGCATGCGAAGCGGGTTTGACGGATCCGCCGGCCTTCTGATGCAGATAGATCCTTCCTGAGCCGTCGCTGCGAAGGATGGAATCGAGGATGCCGTAACCGTCCGTATCAGGCTCCAGCAAAACGGCGCCGGCTCCGTCACCGAACAGGACACAGGTAGTACGGTCGGTATAATCGACGATGCTCGACATCTTGTCGGCACCCACCACCACCACTTTCTTGTACTGGCCGGATTCGATGAACTTGGAACCGGTCACCAACGCATACAGGAATCCGGAACAGGCCGCGGAGATGTCGTACCCGAAGGCGTTCTTGGCACCGGCCTTGTCACAAATGATGTTCGCGGTGGCGGGAAATACGAAGTCCGGCGTGGTGGTCGCACAGATCAGCATGTCGATTTCCATGGGGTCGATACCCCGCTTGCGGCAAAGATCCAGTACGGCAGGAGCACCCATGTCGGAGGTGCCCAAGCCTTCCCCTTTGAGGATATGGCGTTCCTTGATGCCGGTCCGGGAGGTGATCCACTCGTCAGTGGTATCCACCAGTTTCTCCAGCTCCTTGTTGGTCAGGATGTAATCGGGTACATATCCGCCGATAGCGGTGATCGCAGCAGTGACTTTGCCCATGGTTTAACAATGAGCGACAAAAGTAAAAAAATAAAGAGAGGAAGACGGATAAGGCAGCCGTCAGCTGACGGTTTCCTTGGAGAAGGCTGATGCGATGCGATCGGACAATCTGGCTTCCACGACTTCGTGGGACAACATCACCATGCTTCGGATCGCCTTGGCTTTGGAGATGCCGTGGGCGATGATCACGTTTCCGTTCACGCCGAGCACCGGTGTCCCACCGTAATCCTCGTAGTTGAAACGGTTGAAATAGGCATCGTCGATGCCGCGTTTACGGATGATATAATAGAAGGACTCGGCCTCTTTGAGCATCACATTGCCGGTAAAACCGTCGCAGACGATGACGTCCGCCTTGTCATTGAAGAGGTCGCGTCCTTCCACGTTTCCGACGAAACGGATATCGCGGGCCTCCTTCAGCAGTCCGTGTGTTTCTTTGACCAACAGGTTGCCTTTCTCCTCTTCCTCGCCGATGCTCATCAGTCCTACGGAAGGCTGTTCGATATGGAGGATGTGTTTGGCATAGATCGTTCCCAGGGTGGCGAACTGCACCAGCATTTCAGGTTTGCAATCCGCATTGACGCCCACGTCCAGAAGCAATCCCCACCCTCCGTTCACTTTGGGCAGCAGGGTGGCGATGGCCGGCCGGGCGATTCCCGGAATAGGCTTCACGGAAAACATGGATCCTACGAGCATGGCCCCGGTGTTTCCCGCGGACGCGAAGCAGTCGATCTTTCCGTCCTTCAGCAGTTGGAACCCCACGACGATACTGGAGTCGGGCTTCTGCTGAAAAGCCTTCGTGGGATGGTCTCCCATTTCGATTACGGACGGAGCATGTACGATGGAATAGTGCTCGGCTTTTTCGCCAAGACCGGAGAGTTCTGCGCGGATCGCGGCTTCGTCGCCAATCAATACCAGTTCGACCTCCTCCGGAAGTTCCCGGCGCGCCAGTACTGAACCGGCTACCGTTTCCTTCGGGGCATGATCGCCGCCCATGATATCAACGCCTATTTTCATCGGTTTTATGAGTTCTTACGGTTAACCCTTATACGAAAAACAGTTGACCGGGTTCTCCTGATCAACTGTTCCTGTCAAATGTCCATGAAGGGGATCAGCCTGCGGCTTCCTTCTCCATGATCACGTTGCCCTTGTAATAGAGCTTACCTTCGAACCAGTGGGCACGATGGAAAAGGTGAGGCTGACCGGTCGTGGGATCTACGGCAACGGTCGGCACTTCGGCTTTCCAATGGGTACGGCGCTTGTCACGACGGGATTTGGAGTGTCGGTGTTTAGGATTTGGCATGGCGCAAGTGTATTATTTGGTTATTTATCTGTCGTTTATGATTCAATTCGGATGGATATTCTTGAGCATATCCCATCGCGGGTCGCCTTTGTCGGCTTCCGCAGAGTGACGGTGCTTCTCGATCTCACGGATGACCTCCTGGTTGCAGGTGGAACGTCCTTCTTCATCATCGGGATGGACATTCCGCATAGGCACAAGTACGCTGATGTATTCGTAGATCAGCTGTGAGATGTCGAGGGAGTGCTCCGCGGATGGGATGATGATCACCTCCTCGGAAACTTCCTCCTGGTGGTCGCCGGACTTGACAATCAGTTCGGAAAAACCTTCGATAGGTATTTCCAGATCGTCCAGGCAGCGGTCGCACGTCACCGTAACGGCTCCTTCGAGCGTGAAATCCATCAATAACATGTTGGATTTCTTCTCCAGGACCACCAGCACGTCCACATGTCCGTGCTGTACGATGGAATTCTCAAACTTTTGAAAGAACGTATCGTCTACCTCGAATTCGAATTCGTGTTCGCCCAAGGGCAATGAACCGAATTCGATGATAAACTCCCTTTCGCTTCCCGTCATGGTATTCCCGAAATAAAGGGGGACAAAGGTACTCATTTTTGCCGAAAAACCCAATCTCACCCTCGTATTCATCTCATTAAGTATTGATATACAATTATTTACGCAACAGCAAGTCAAAAAAACACCTGTTTTTAGCCCTAATTATTCCTCTATTTATCAGTCATTTATGAATAATAACGGGGCCGGGGGATGACTGTTCCGAAGGGGGTGGACTTCCCGCTTAAAAGGACCTGTTGTACAGCCTGCGGTTGTGTACCTTCGTACCCCCGCAACGACGTCTCCGTGAACAGACTTTTACGATATCCGCTTACCGCTTTGCAGTGGGTCTGGCGTTCGCTTTTTTTCATCAATGCGGTGCTGACTTTCTTCGCCTTTTTCCCGGTTTTTTTTGTCCTTCTCCGGCGGGAAAAATGGTTCAAATATGTTTTCCGGCTGAAGAAAGTCTGGGCACACCTTATCATATGGCCCTTGGGCATCTTCTATACTGTCGAGCGTCGGTTCAAGTTTGAAAAAGGGAAGACGTATGTGATCTGTCCCAATCACACTTCGTATCTCGACATCATGCTGATCTATATCGCAATCCCTGCTTATTTCCATACCATGGGGAAGTCGGAATTGCGGAAAATACCCCTCTTCAGGATGTTCTTCGACCGGATGAACATACCCGTCAACAGAAAGAGCAAGGTGGATTCGATGAGGGCGCTCTTGCGTGCCGGATCCGATATCGAGAAAGGCATCAGCGTTACGCTATTCCCGGAGGGTACCATCCATCACAACGGCCCCGTGATGGGACGTTACAAGAACGGACCGTTCTTCCTCGCCATCGAAAAGCAGGTGCCGGTCGTCCCGGTCACCTTCATGAACAACTGGCTGCTGCTGCCGGACGATTACAAACGCCATGTCGGCGGTCCGGGTGTTGCGCGGATCATCATCCACGAACCCATCGACACCACCGGTATGACCGAGGCCGACCTCGAAAGCCTGAAGCAGCGCACCTACGAAATCATCGATCGTCCGCTCCGGCAGAAATACGCTGCGTGGTTCCCGAACAAGTGACGGACGTATGGTACTTAAAATAAGACGACCGGTTCGAAGTACGACCGGTCGTCTTATTTCCAGGCTGCAGTAGGATCAGCAGAACTCGTCAAATGCCGATTTCAGATGTTCGGCGATCATCTCTGCGCTGCGGCCCTCTATGTGATGACGTTCCACCATGTGTACCAGTTTCCCGTCCTTGAAAAGGGCGATGGCGGGTGAAGAAGGCGGATAAGGGAGCAGGTATTTACGCGCCTGAGCAGTGGCTTCTACGTCCTGACCGGCAAACACAGTGTAGAGCTTGTCGGGATGCTTGGCGTTGCCGAGTGCGAGCTTCACGCCGGGACGGGCAGTGCCCGCGGCGCAGCCGCAGACCGAGTTCAGTACCAGCAGCGAAGTGCCCTTGCTGACAGGCAGGGTCTGATCGACTTCCTGGGGATTTTTCAGTTCTTCAAAACCGACAGCGGTCAGCTCCTGACGCATCGGTGTACAGATATATTCCGGATAAGGCATTGTAAGGGGTGTTTATAGTCCGCTAATTTAAGAAAACGGCGTCGTTTTTAGGTTTCAAAACCGGAATATGACCGGCAAATCAGCCGATTTACTGTTATTTAAACACAGTTCAGCCCTAAAAGTTCATAATCCTTACTGTCGCAAGAACGGGTGTTGTTTATACCTGTAACACGGTCATCCCCGCGCTATTTTGCTTTAGAACCAATAAGCATTTTCAGATGAAACGTGCCTTCTTGCTTGCGATACTGTTCTTCGGACTCTGGTCCGTGGAGGCCCGGTCGCAGAACATCCTGAAGAACACGATCTACCGGATCATCGCCTTCAAGCGAGGAAACAACCTGGTGGTCAGTCAGTCGAATTACAAGGAAATCGTCCCGCCGCTCAGGATGTATATCCCAAGTGCCTTCACGCCGAACGGCGACGGACTGAACGACCGCTTCGGGGTCAAGGGCGAAGGGCTCGCCGCCTTCCGGATGCTGGTCTACGACCGCTGGGGGGAGGTGATTTTCGAATCGGACGATGCAGCTGAGCAATGGGACGGCAGTTTCAAAGGCCAGCCGGTCCAGCAGGGTACATATGTCTATCAGGTCATCACTCCCGGCGACAACCGCGGGGGTCGCACAGGGTCTGTAACCCTGATACGCTGAACGAAAGAAATTACATGAACACACGCCCGGGGGCTGTCCGAAAAGACAGCCCCTTTTTCATTGTGCGGCGTCGGTACCAAGTAACCATGTAAATAGTATTTTCGTGTCTGTAAACCGCACTGGAAAATGGGCAACTACCGCTACCCGATCGTAATGCTTGTAGACGACAACGAGCTCGATAACTTCATCAACAAGAAGCTTATCGAGTCGGAGCAATTCGCCGGCGAGGTCATCGTCCACGGTTCTGCAATGGGCGGTCTTGACGAACTTCGTCGCAGGTCCGGAAACCCGCAGGCGCTTCCTTATATCATCTTCCTGGACATCATGATGCCCGGCATGGACGGTTTCGCTTTCCTGGAGGCGTTCGAGTCGTTGCCGGAGGATATCCGCCGCAACTGCAAAGTGATCATGCTCTCCACTTCGGAGAGTTTCAAGGACCTGAACAGGGCGAACCAGAACAAGTTCGTCTACAAGTTCCTCAACAAGCCGCTGAACAAAGCGGTCCTGGAGGCGATCAACGTCTGACCTTCAGTCCCTTTTCCTCCGGAAGAATTCCTTCATCAGTTCTCCGCATTCCTTTTCCATCACGCCGCCGGTCATCGTCGTGCGTGGATGCAGGATGGTTTTCGAAACCGTCATGAATCCTTTCTTCTCGTCGCGCGCACCGAAAACAACCGCACCCAGCTGAGTCCAGTAGGATGCCCCCGCGCACATGACACACGGTTCGACGGTCACATACAGGGTGCAACGGTCCAGATGCTTTCCGCCGATATGGTTGGTCGCCGCCGTGAAGGCCTGCATCTCCGCGTGTGCAGTCGGGTCGTGCAGCCGCTCCGTGAGGTTGTGCCCGCGGGCGATGATCCGGCCTTCGCAAACGACCACTGCACCGACAGGTACTTCGTCCTGTTCGAAGGCCTTGTGCGCCTCTTTCAGGGCTTCGCGCATGAAATGTTCGTGGGAAAGGGTGAAGGTGTCGGACATCTTGCCGTAAAAGTACGTTGTTCCCCCGACAGCCGTAGCGGGACAGCCCCCTTTGCCCCACAATTGCTACTTTTACGGCTGAAAATCCCGGAAGCATGTTACGTACCCATACCTGCGGAGAGCTCTCCCTGCGTGATGTCAACAAGAAAGTGACCCTTTGCGGCTGGTTGCAGCGTTCGCGCGACCTCGGAGGAATGACATTCATCGATTTGCGCGACCGTTACGGCATCACACAGCTGGTGTTCAACATGGAGGCGCTGCCTCATCTTTGCGAGTCAGCCAGGAAGCTGGGCCGGGAATACGTCCTGGAAGTGGAAGGGACTGTCGCCGAACGCACCAACAAGAATCCTAAGCTCGCCACCGGCGACATCGAAATCATCGTCTCCTCGTTCGTAGTACTGAATGCAGCGTCCCTGCCACCCTTCACGATCGAAGATCAGACCGACGGAGGGGACGACCTGCGCATGAAATACCGATACCTGGATATCCGCAGGGCGCCGGTACGCGAAGCGTTGCTCCTCAGGGCGAAGGTGGCGGCAGCTGCGCGCAATTACCTGAACGACCAGGGCTTCGTCGAAGTCGAGACGCCGGTGTTGATCAAATCCACGCCCGAAGGGGCCAGGGATTTCGTGGTCCCTTCCCGGATGAACCAAGGTGAGTTTTATGCATTGCCACAGTCGCCACAGACCTTCAAGCAGTTGCTCATGGTGGCGGGCATGGACCGCTACTACCAGATTGTGAAATGTTTCCGTGACGAGGACCTGCGAGCCGACCGTCAGCCGGAATTCACACAGATCGACTGCGAGATGAGCTTCGTTACGCAGGAAGACATCCTGAATCAATTCGAAGGGATGATCCGTCAGCTGTTCGCCGCTGTCAAAGGTGTGGATATCGGTCGGCTGCCCCGCATGACGTATGCGGAGGCCATGCAGCACTACGGAAACGACAAACCGGACATCCGTTTCGATATGCGACTGAACGACCTAGGTCCCATGGTCAAAGGAAAAGGTTTCAAGGTGTTTGACGAGGCCGGTCTCGTTGTCGCCATCTGCGTGAAGGGCGCGGCCGAGTATACACGTAAACAGCTGGACGAGCTGACCGAGTGGGTGAAACGTCCGCAAATCGGCATGAGCGGACTTGTATACGTCCGATACGCTGCAGACGGCTCGCTGAAATCCTCCGTTGACAAATTCTTCGGACCGGATGCACAGAAAGAGTGGATGGACCATTGTGGCGGCGACCCCGGCGACCTTTTGCTCATACTCGCAGGTGCTGAAGCGAAGACGCGCAAGGCCATGAGCGAGTTGCGACTGGAAATGGGCGAGCGGCTCGGGCTTCGGCCGAAAGACCGCTTCGAGTGCCTTTGGGTGGTCGATTTTCCGCTGTTGGAATGGAGCGAAGACACCTCTCGCTGGCATGCCATGCATCATCCGTTCACCTCCCCTAAACCGGAGGATTTCACTTTGCTGGAATCCGATCCGGGCCGCGTGCGCGCCAACGCCTACGACATGGTGATCAACGGTGTGGAAGTCGGGGGCGGGTCGATTCGTATTCACGACAAGACCTTACAACAGCGGATGTTCTCCCTGCTGGGCTTCAGCAAGGAGGAAGCCCAGGCGCAGTTCGGTTTCCTGATGAATGCTTTCGAGTACGGCGCCCCTCCGCATGGCGGTATCGCTTTCGGGTTCGACCGTCTTTGTTCCCTGTTCGGCGGAGCGGATTCGATCCGCGACTATATCGCTTTCCCGAAGAACAATGCCGGCCGGGATGTGATGATCGATTCTCCGTCTCCTATCAGCATCGAACAGCTGAAGGAGTTGTCCATTTCTGTCGCAGGTCGTTCCTGACCGCAGTCATCGGGGACCGATTTTGTCGGGGTCGGAGTAACTGATGCTGCCTTCTTCTTCTTTCAGCAGTCCGAAGGGCTCTTCCTTTAGAAGCAGGAAGCTGTCGAGGTCCGCGTAGTCCGCAAGCGATGACAAGTGCATGGCGGATGATATGCCCAAGGTCGTTTCCACCATGCAGCCGATCATCGTGCCCATGCCGCGCTTTTTCGCCTCTCTTAACATCTCCACGCCTGACAGGTATCCACCTGCCTTCATCAGTTTCATGTTGATGCCGTGATAAGCCCTTGAAAGGTGGGCGAAGTCCGGGTCATGGGTGATCGTCTCATCGGCGAAAAGCGGGAACGGACAATGTTTTTTAAGGTATTCCGCTTCCTCTTTCATGGAAGAGGGCATCGGCTGTTCCACGATCTCCAGCGGAAGGCGTTTTGATTTTTCAAGAAAACGGATGCAATCCTCCACGTCGGTGAACGCCTCGTTTGCATCCAGAATGAGCGGCTGGTGGCAGCAGGAGAGCAGCTGTCGTGTCAGATCCTCGGCCCGGTCGCGGTCGATTTTCAATTTGATCAGCGGGAATCGCCGAAGCTGCTGTTCCTCGTAGAAGTTACGGATCTCGGCAGGGTCCATGATGGGGACCGTGTAGGACAGCGGCACGTGGTCACGGTAGCCGGTGCCTAACCGATGGAGCAAGGTTCTACGGTCATCACGGACCGACCAATGCAACCAGGCGGACTCGACGGCGAAGCGTAACGCATATGCAAGTCCGTGCTTTTCGAAACGGGCCTGCAGTTCTTTCACGTCCTCGACGGGTCCGGATGAATCAGCAGCGAACCTGTTGAACTGTTCCAGCAGTGCTTCCGGTGTCTCGCCGTAGCGGATGTTAGGAGCGGCTTCACCGGTTCCCGTGAATCTGCCGTCGGTGACATGGACGAAAAGGTTGGTCTTTTCCGTTGAAGCATTGCGGGAGATCTTCCACGTGTAGCGCAGCGGGAGTGTTACGGCCCGGATGGACCATTGCAGGAAAGACATGGCGCAGCGGATATTGAAAGGCGATGCAAAACAAAAATCCCCCGATGATGCACCGGGGGATTTTCGGAAACCGCTGCAAGAGCGGTGAAGCGTTAGCTTACTTCTTCTTCTTAGCAGCCTTCTTGGTAGCTTTCTTAGCTACTTTTTTCTTGGCGGCCTTTTTTGCTTTTGCCATTGTTAATAGTTTTTGATTGTTATGACTATTCAAACATAGGAATTAAAAAAAGGTTACACCTGAAAGTCAATATTTTTTTTTCACATCGGATTGTTGATTACGCGTGCTGTGTTTTTTGATCGCTGAAGCTGTGTGCGAAGTGAAGTGCAAGGACATTGCGAACGTTGCAACACCGCTGTGGAAGCCGTGTTCAGGACATATTGAAGAGCAGTGCATGCTCTTCAATATGCATGTGATATCGTTTTCTGTTGATCCGTCACATGACGATATCAACAATCTGAAAAGTGAATGCATGCTGCTGCATCCTGTCGTTTTATGTCCACGGTGATCCGCCGAAATGACGAATTCGCAGCCTCATCGTATCCTTTTGCGGTCTCGCATGCGTATATAAGTCACTCCGATCATCCGATGTTATCCAATTTCCAGGACAGGCAACGCATCCGCCTTCTGCATGACCTCCGGATCCTGTCCGTTTTGACGGCAGTGGTGGTCACCGGACTCGGATTCGTGTTCGAGGAGCTCTATCACGACGGATGGATACTTGTCACGGGACTCATCATGTCGATGAGCATGACAGTACTCTTCCTCTTCTCCTATTACAGTCCTAATATCCGGAAACATTACAGCCGGATTTCCGATGTCTCCGTCTTCCTGTTGCACATGTGGGCGGCATTCGTCTGCTCCCAGCGTGATTTCGAGCCGGTGGTCCTGTTGCCGGTCGCTATCTCGGTTGTCACCTTCTCGTTGATATTCGACCGGTTCCGGGAGAGCCTGGTTTTCATCTTCACCGTTACCACGCTTCTCGCCTTGCTCATGGCCATTAAACGTATATGGGCGCCCGAAAACATCATTACACTGGTTTCGCTCTATACCGGAGCCTCCATTTCCTACCTCCTCCAGAAGCGCAAGGAGAGGTATCACGAGGAGATTGCGACACAGGAGTCCAGGTTCGCGGCGTTGGTGGAGAATATGAACGATGGATTGATCTATGCCACCGACCATTGGCGGATCGGCATGGTAAGCGACCAGTTCTGCAGGATCAGCGGATATTCCCGGAAGGAATTGCTGGGATCGGATCTCCGTAAACTCATACCGGCGGGTGATAACGCCGGTGCCGCTAATTCGTTCTTCCGCTCATTGTCGGAGGGTCGCACGGAACGTGAGGATTTCCAGTTGCTGCACAAGGGAGAGGGACGCATCGATGTACGCGCAAACGGGGCACCCTATCGTCCCGACGGTCCTGAACGCGGCGGTTTCATGATCGTATTCACCGACCTCACTTCCCTCAAGCAGACCGGTCGTGAACTCAGGGAGGCGTACGCCGAGCTGGATACTTTCTTTTATAAGGCCTCGCACGACCTGCGCGGTCCGCTGGCCAGCATGATGGGAGTCGTCGCCATCGGGAAGTCCGAAAGCGCCGATCCGGATATCCGCCGGTATTTCGGCATGGTGGAAACCAGTGTGCAGCGGTTGGACAGCACCCTTCTGGAACTCATTGAGCTTGCGCGGACACGTAAAGGCGTCAGCAAGCTCAACTCGGTGGCGATCGATGTCGTCCTGGACCGCGTGGACGGTTCTCTCCGTTCGCTACCGAGGTACGGAAAGGTACGGTTCATCCGCAATGTGCCGGAAAAGCGTATGATCTATACGGATCCTTTGTTATTACAGTCGGTTTTGCAGAATCTGGTCCATAATGCCGTGAACTACAGCGACAGGGAGCATCCCGAAGTGCGCATCGATGTCGAAGAACATGCCGACGAATACGAAGTACGGATCGCTGATAACGGTGCAGGCATTCCCGTACAGGTGCGCCCCAGGATCTTCGAGATGTTCTATCGCGGTCACCTGGACTCCAGCGGACCGGGCCTCGGGTTGTTCATCGTCCGGAACGCGCTCGAAAAGATGGGCGGCTCCATCCGTTTCGAATGTCCGCCCGGCCGGGGCACTGTATTTTATATTACCTTGCCCAAGTATCTTCCCTGACACTTCATGTTCCTTCGTATCGAGCATCTCGGAATAGCCGTCAAGAACATCGCAGATGCGAACAGGCTTTTCACGGCGCTGTTGGGCGTTTCTCCTTACAAATCGGAAGCTGTCGAACGAGAGCATGTGACAACCTCCTTTTTCAAAGTCGGCGAATCCAAGGTCGAACTGCTTGAATCCACCGACCCTTCCGGTCCGATCGGCCGCTTCATCGAGAAAAACGGCGAAGGCATCCATCATGTCGCGTTCGAAGTGGAAGACATACACGCGGCCATGCAGCGGTTGAAAGAACAGGGTTTCCGGCTCCTGTCCGAAGAGCCCAAGCAGGGAGCCGACAACAAGCTTATCTGCTTTTTACATCCGAAGTCCACCAACGGTGTCCTGGTCGAAATCTGTCAGGAAATACGCGGTTGATTCCCGTTCCATGATTCACGGCAAAGACCTACCTTTGCCGCTCGGTTACGGCAACCCTCCGGGATGCCGGTAACGGGCCCATAGCTCAGTCGGTTAGAGCAGCAGACTCATAATCTGTTGGTCCCAGGTTCGAGCCCTGGTGGGCCCACTTCCTTTCCCTCCGCGGAGGGGTTTTCCGTAAACAGCTCAGAGGCTCACGATCAGGAATTCGCATAGGAATCCAACTGCGAATCCTGCATAGATCTGAAGCGGACTGTGCGCACCCAGTGTCAGTCGTGCGCTGCCAAGAAGTCCCGCCACCAGCAGACAGAAAAGTATCGGTATGCGCAGGTCCACGAAAAGGAAGGTGGACATCCCGAAAAACGTCCCGATGATCCCGCCGATTCCGATCATATGGATGCTGATCTTCCATTTGAAGTTGATGATGATGGCGATGACCACCGATGCTGCCGCGCCCAGCATCAGCAGGTAGTAGACCTTGGGAACCATCAGCCGCCGCAAGAGATAATAGGCCACCAGCATCAGGACGGCGTTCATGATGAAAGGGACCAGTCGCTCCTCCTTCTTTTCCATCTCGAACGACTTTATCCAGCCCCGCTGGATCATGAAGTAGGAAGCCGCCACCGGTATCAGCAATGTATTGAGAAGTACGATGGAGTAGAGGGCCGCCTTTTCCTCCGGAGAAGTCGTATAGTTCAGGAAAGTGCTGTGATGCAGCAGGAACCACAGGGCATAGGAAGGCATGAGTACCGGGTGCAAGACCACCGAAACGAAATGTGCCAAAGTGCGGTTCATAGCTCTTTCCGTAGCCGTGCGACAGGAATGTCAAGCATCTCACGGTATTTGGCTACCGTCCGTCGTGCCAGTTTGTAACCTTTCTCGTTCAGGATCTTCGTAAGGGCGTCATCTGTAAGCGGATGACGCTTGTCCTCGGAACCGATACAGTCCTGCAGGATCTGTTTCACTTCTTTACTGGAAACTTCTTCGCCGGATTCCGTCTGGAGGCCTTCGGAGAAGAAGCTCTTCAGCAGGAAGGTGCCGAAGTGCGTCTGGACATATTTGCTGTTAGCCACCCGTGAAACCGTGGAGATGTCCATTCCCAGCTTCTCGGCGATGTCGCGCAGCACCATCTTCTTCAGTTTGCGGGGGTCGCCCTCCAGAAAGTAGTCGTATTGGTATTCCAGGATCGCCCGCATGGTCTCCAGCAGGGTGTGCTGGCGTTGACGCAGGGCATCGATGAACCATTTTGCGGCATCCAGCTTCTGCTTGACGAACTGCACCGCCTCCTTGTTGGACTTGGAGTTCTTCTTGTCCTTGCTGTAGTGGTCCAGCATCTCCTTGTAATCACGGCTAACCTTCAACTCAGGTGCATTGCGGTAATTCAAGGTCAGCTCCAGTTTGCCGTCATTGTTCACCAGCAGGAAATCAGGGATTATCTGTTCCGTGGCGCGTACTCCTTGTGACGCGGCATCTCCCGGTCGGGGATTCAGCTTCAGGATCTCGGCGATCGCATCTTTCAGCTGTGCCTCGTTGATGCCCAGGTCGCGCTCGATTTTTTCATAGTGCTTACGCGAGAAGTCCTCGAAGCGGCGGGTGAGGATGGTGCGAGCCATCGGGATGCCCGGACGCTTGTCGCCTTTCCGTTCCAACTGCAGCAAGAGACATTCCTGAAGGGTCCTGGCGCCGATACCGGGTGGATCCAACGTCTGGATGGCTTTCAGTATCCTTTCCAGGTCTTCCTGTTTTACGGAAATATTCTGGGAGAAAAGCAGGTCGTCGACCATGGCGCTCAGTTCCCTGCGCAGGTATCCGTCGTCGTCGATGCTGCCGATCAGCTGTTCAGCGATGTGATATTCCGTGTCATCGAGGTCCAGCGTATACAATTGTGAAAGCAGTTGTTCCTGGAAATTGGCCTGTGCCACTACAGGGATTTCGCGGTGCTCGTCGTCAGGAGAACTGTTTCCGGCAGCGGTCTTGTAGTCAGGGATCTCGTCGTCGGAAAGGTATTCGTCGAGGCTGATGTCCTCCTCACGGTCCGAGATGTCCTCGTCCGTTTCCGCTTCATCCGTTTCACTCTCGTCGGAGTCGGCCTTGTACTCGTCCTCGTCACTATCTTCTGCGCCCTCCTCGAGGGCCGGATTCTCCTGCAGCTCCTCCTTGATGCGTTGCTCCAGGCTGGCCACCGGAATCTGCAGCAGCTTCATGAGCTGTATCTGCTGCGGAGACAATTTTTGCAGCAGTTTCTGCTGCAGGCCTTGACGCATGGTGGACATCTGTTCGCCGGAGAAATAGACTTTGCAAAGCTACGAAAAGCAGGGGATTCGTCCCCTGATAGTCTTCACCGCTTGCCGCCGCGGTGATAGATCCAGCATTCCTTGGAGCGGCCTTTCAGCAGCTTGTTCTGTGCATCGGCAGCTTCCCGGGTTTCATGCCGGCCATAACTGACATAAAAAATGCGGTGACTGGTATCGATGACACCTGCATCGGGAAAACCTTCGGCGTGAAGACCGGCAACGAAGCGTTCGGCGTTCTCCCTGATCCGGAAGACTCCGCATACGACATAAAAATCACCTTTGCCGGAAATCAACGGCAGCGGCACCTTGGGTTGCACCGGAGATTCTACAGCAAGCGGTTGCGTATTTTTCGGTTCCGACGTGCTTACGGTCGTTTCCGCAACAACAGGCGGAGGCGATGTTGTAACTAATGAATCG
Organism: Bacteroidota bacterium; assembly: GCA_046052345.1. Classification (GTDB taxonomy): domain Bacteria; phylum Bacteroidota; class Bacteroidia; order AKYH767-A; family 2013-40CM-41-45; genus Pollutiaquabacter. Next base: position 92,207 of record JBJOMN010000007.1, read on the forward strand.
ACCGTTGACGGACCGGCCGGTAGAGGGGCAGGAGCCGGCTCAATGGCAACTTTTTCAGGTGCGAGTTTTTTTGGGCTTTCGGTCTCGACTTTTTGCGCTCCGCCATTGCCCACCAGATAGACATTGACTGCGAACCAGGCCAGTACACCTGCTATGAGTACGGCTGCGACCAGTGTCCGGTCCCTCCGTTTTTTACGGGGTCCTTTCGCAGATGAAAGCTTTTGTTTTTTTTCCGCAGCACCGACGGGTGCACCCGAATGCAGCGGCCGCGCGGTTATGACGGGAAGACCGAATGCTTCCGGCAAAAGATTGCTTCGGGTATCCGGCTCGAATTGAAGACGGTTCGCCGTATCCATGGTCAGCCGCCCCACGTTGCGGATCTCTACGCCGGTTCCGCGGCCCAGTTCGGCCATACACCGGGAAACATAGTTCTCGATTTCCTGCAAAGCTTCCGGATAGGATACTTTTTCGGTGTCGACAATACGTCGCGCAAGGAGACCGTCGTTTTGTTTCAGAAAGACGTTGAATGCGACAGACCTCCTTGGCGGGACAGCCATTTGCCGTCCTGCGTCGATGTGGGCCTCTTCCCGACCGGCGATGAAGCCGCCCAGGTCCGGGACGATGACGCAATCGTGGTCCAGTAAAAGTGCGTGAATATGATGGTCGAAGGGCCGCATCGTACAATGCAGCCGCAATTTATGATAAAAAACGAAAAACGGGGGTTAATCGCTGCTTTATCCTCTCAGCCGGTCCAGCAGTTCGTTGATCTGCCGCTTCTCTTCCTCCGTCACTTGGCCGAAGATTTCACCGAACAGGGAGAACTCGATGTCGATTTTCGAAAGCAGGTCCAATCCTTTTTGGGTGATGACCACGTCGCAGGCACGGCGGTCTGCCGAATTGACGGATCGTTCCACCATTCCTTTCAGGCGAAGTTTCTCCACGATGCGTGATGCATCGCTCATCTTATCCAGCATCCGTTCGCGCAGCAATTTCACGCTTGCGGGATGCCCGTTCATGCCGCGCAGGATCCTAAGGACATTGAACTGCTGGGCAGTGATGGAGAATGACTTCAGGAATTCGGATTGGCGCTGGTTGAACCAGTTGTAGGTGAAAATGAGATTAACCGCCAGCTTGGCGGATTCATTGATGAATTTTTTCTGATGGATCTCGTCTTCTAAACGCATGCCTTTCGGAGATGGTCGTGTTAAAGTATGAAAGCCTGAGTTCAATTCATAGGAATGTCGATGATCAGGAGCTCGGATGCGGATACTGCATGAAGCGTGACCGAATCCGTCTCCCAAACTCCCACCGCGTCGCGGCGCTTCGCCCGGCATCCGCCGATTTCCGACTCACCCTCGATCACCATGACATAAGCGCCGTTGCCTTTGTTGGAAATCGGGTATTCCAAGGAATGATCCTGTTCCAGCCGCACACGCGACACAGACGCGTCCTGATGTATATAGAGCCCTCCCTTGCCGGGGAGACCGGAGGCAAGCGTCTGGATGCGGTTCAGACGTTCCTGCGGAAGGAATTTTCCCTGGTCGTAACGCGGCGATATCCCCTTTTCCTTCGGGAAAATCCAAAGCTGGAAGAGATTCACCGGTTGGTCGGAGGAAGGGTTGAATTCTGAATGTTGGACGCCGGTGCCTGCCGACATCACCTGCACATCTTCAGGTCCGATCACGGACCCGTTACCCATGTCATCCCGGTGCTGCAGTGAGCCCGACAGCGGGACGGTGATGATCTCCATGTCTTGGTGAGGGTGCATTCCAAAACCCGCGTTGGCGGCGACGATATCGTCATTAAGCACCCGCAAGACCCCGAAGCGGATCCTCGAGGGATCGTGCCAGGATGCGAAACTGAAACTGTGATGGGCGTCCAGCCAACCGTGGTCCGCATGGCCGCGTTCCTGCGCGGGATGGAATACGGATTTCATGCTCAGTTGGGTTGGGCCGGATGTATGAAAATGGGATGAGGGTGTCCGAAGGAGGAGGAGAACACGATTTCATCGGACGGTTTACGGGACCGGGGACGCTCTGCTCGTGAGCGGAGGTTTTCAGGAAGGGTGTCCGTAGAGCCCGGATAACCGCCGGCGACAACGGCTACAGGGTCGAATCCTTCGGGGATCCGGAACAACGAAACGGCCTTATCCGCATCGAATCCTCCCATCTGATGGAATTCTATTCCTTCTTCGTTGCCCTGAAAGGTGATGTTGCCCATGGCCAGTCCGAGATCGTGCAGCGCGTGACGGTTCGGTTTTCCGGATTGGGTGAGTGAAGTACGGGCGATGGTCAGGAAGATGACGGCTGACTGTTTCGCCCACAACCTGTTGGATTCGGCCAGACATTCCAGAAGGAGTTCGAATCCCGCTTCGCCGCGACGTGCGACGATGAAGCGCCACGGTTGCTCATTGTAGGCGGACGGTGCCCAACGGGCCGCTTCAAAGAGACGGAACAGCGTGGCATCGTCGATGGTTTTTTCATCGAACGCCAGTATGCTTCTTCGGTTTGCGATGTTGGGATGAATCTTCATGACTTCAGTACATCAGAATTGCGATGGGTGCCGTCGCAGAACGGCTTGTTCTTTGAAAGACCGCATCTGCAAAGCGCAGTGCTGCCTTCCTTTGTTTCGGAGGAACCGTCCTTGTGGACGAGAGTCACAGTACCCTTCACGATGTAGGGCCCGTTTTCAAGCACGGTCACGCTCACGTTGTCTTTTGTTTCCACGGCTGTTGGTTTTTATAGTGGCCCGAAGACCGGTTCCGAAGAGGAACCGGTCCGATCGTTGAAAGTCGATCCTGTTATTGCTTGATCAATGAGGCATCGATGGTGAATTCCACATCGTCGCCGACTACTGCTTCACCGGCTTCTGTCTTCTTGTCCCACAGTAATTTGAATTCCTTACGGTTCACACTGCCGGTAGCCTTGAATCCCGCACGCGTGTTGCCCCAGGGATCCTTCACCGTTCCGCCGTAGGTCAGCGGTACTTCCACTTTCTTGGTGACATCGCGGATGGTCAGCTCGCCGGAGAGGATGTAACGACCTTTACCGAGCGGGCGGATGCCTGTGCTTTTGAAGGTCATGGCAGGAAATTTCTCCACGTTGAAGAAGTCGTCTGACTTAAGGTGGTTATCCCGCATCTCATTGTCCGTATTGATGCTGTTTACATCTGCGGACATTTCGACTTTCAAGTCCGAGAAATCGGCTTTCTCCGCGGAGAAGGTGCCGTCGAATTTCTTGAAGGTTCCCTCTACTTCACTGATCAGAAGATAGCGGGTCTTGAACTTCACGCTGCTGTGTGTCGGATCGATTTTCCAGTTCTGTGCGTTGGTCTGGAAAGCGACCAACAAGGCGGCTGCAAGGAGTAGGTTTTTCATGGTGGATGTTGTTTATTTTACAAATTTCAGTAATAACATTAAATGTTACAACATCTATTTTATCAATATTCATAAATAATTGAAAATCAAATATTAAAAATTAAATAGAGAAATCAGAAGGCCCTGATTCCGATGGCGTGTCGGGCGGCTTCGATGGTCTTTCTGGCGCTTTCCCGGGCCTTTTCCGCACCCCTTCCGGCTACCCGGTGGATGAGTGCCTCATCGCCGGAAAGTGCCTTTATTTTTTCACGGAAAGGCGCCGTGAAAGCCACCATGTCCTCCGCCAACTGCTTCTTGAGGTCTCCGTACCGGATACTCATGGAGTTGTATTGCTGTTCGAAGTGGTCGATGGTGCTCTGTTCCGATACGGCCTCCATGAGCAGGAACAGGTTTCGGATCGCCTCCGGTTTTTCCTGGTTCGGTTGTGTCGGACCGGAATCCGTCACAGCGCGCATGACTTTTTTCCGGATCACCTCCGGCTCGTCGGCAAGGAAAATGGCATTTCCTTCGCCCTCGCTTTTCCCCATTTTTCCGCTGCCGTCCAATCCGGGGATCTTGACGAGTTGTGTTCCGTAGTTGAATGCGAATGGCTCCGGGAAAAGTTCCGATTTGTACATCCGGTTGAAACGGTTGCCGAACGTGCGGGCCATTTCGAGGTGCTGCTCCTGGTCTTTTCCCACCGGCACCTTCACCGCACGGTGTATGAGGATGTCGGCCGCCATCAGTGTCGGATACGTGAAAAGTCCCGCATTGATGTTCTCCGGTTGCTTCCTGATCTTCTCCTTGAAGGAGGTGCAACGTTCCAGCTCGCCGACATAGGCGTTCATATTAAGAAGGAGATACAGTTCTGCGATTTCCGGAATGTCGCTTTGTACATAAAGCGTACACGCTTCCGGATCCAGTCCGCAGGCAAGATATTCCACCAGCACCTGCTTCACGTTCGAATGAAGGTCGGCAGGAACGGGATGGGTCGTCAGCGAATGATAGTCGGCGATGAAGAAATAGCAGTCGTATTCGTGCTGCATCTTGAGGAAGTTTCGCATGGCACCGAAATAATTCCCCAGATGCAGGTTGCCGGTGCTGCGTATGCCGCTGACGACGATCTCTTTCATGTACGCAAAGGTAAGGAATGTCCGTCCGGATTTCCCATTGGTACGATTTGCGTACCTTTAACCGGAATATCCGGACTGCCGCCATGAAAGAGAAGCTCGACCTTCTGGAAAAGAAAATAGCCGAAGCCCACTTGGGCGGAGGCAAGGAGCGCATCGACGCCCAACACAAGAAGGGCAAGATGACCGCCCGTGAACGTATCCACTTCCTGCTGGACGAAGGGTCTTTCGAGGAGATCGGTATGATGGTGACTCACCGTGCTACCGATTTCGGGATCGACAAAGAGGTGTATCTCGGCGACGGGGTCGTGACCGGTTTCGGAAGGGTCAACGGCCGTCTTGTTTATGTTTTCGCACAGGATTTCACTGTCTTCGGAGGCTCCTTGTCAGAGACCCACGCCAAGAAGATCTGCCGTATCATGGACCTCGCCATGCAGAATGGCGCACCGGTCATAGGTCTGAACGATTCCGGAGGTGCCCGGATACAGGAAGGCGTAGTTTCCCTGGGCGGTTATGCTGACATCTTCTACCGCAACGTGCGGGCTTCCGGGGTCATTCCTCAGCTTTCGGCCGTGATGGGACCCTGTGCAGGCGGCGCAGTCTATTCTCCGGCCATCACGGATTTCATCCTCATGGTCGAGAATTCCTCTTACATGTTCGTGACCGGCCCCAATGTCGTCAAGACCGTGACGCACGAGGATGTCACTTCGGAAGAACTGGGCGGAGCCGTCACCCATGCCACCAAATCCGGCGTTACGCATTTCACTGCGGCGAACGGATTGGAATGTATCCGCCAGATCAAGCGCCTGCTCAGTTACATCCCTCAGAACTGCGAAGAGGAGCCTCCGGTTGTTCCGTATGAGCTGTCCGACGAATCCCGCCCGGCCCTCAATTCGATTATCCCTCAGAACCCCAACCAGCCTTATGACATCCGGGAAGTGATCGATGCGACCGTCGACGAAGCTTCCTTCTTCGAAGTGCACAAGGATTTCGCGGAGAACATCGTCGTCGGTTTCGCCCGCCTAGCAGGCCGGAGCATCGGCATCGTGGCCAATCAGCCGGCTCATCTGGCCGGAGTATTGGATATTCACGCCTCCACCAAAGCCGCCCGCTTCGTCCGGTTCTGCGATTGCTTTAACATCCCGTTGCTGGTGTTCGAAGACGTGCCCGGCTTCCTGCCGGGGACCGACCAGGAGTGGAACGCCATCATCACCAACGGCGCGAAACTGCTCTATGCGTTCAGCGAGGCCACGGTGCCGCGCATCACCGTCATCACCCGCAAGGCCTACGGCGGAGCATACGATGTGATGAACTCCAAGCACATCGGTGCTGACATGAATTATGCGTGGCCCTCGGCGGAAATCGCCGTGATGGGGGCGAAGGGAGCCGCGGAAATCATCTTCCGCAAGGAAATCGCCGAAGCCAAGGATCCCGCCGCCAAGCACAGGGAGAAGGAACTGGAGTACAATGAGCTCTTCGCCAATCCTTACAAAGCTGCAGCACACGGGTATGTAGATGAGATCATACGCCCGGAAGACACACGCCGCAGGCTCATTGCCGCGTTCGAAATGCTGAAGAACAAGGTCGACAAGCTTCCGCGTAAGAAGCACGGGAACATACCGCTGTGACAGCACATATCTCCTTTACGGGATCGTCTCATTGCCTGACCCGCTAAACATGAAGATTGTCAGCATACCACACTCGGCCGTCATGCGTCACATGCGGTTGTTTATCGCGTTCTGTCTGATCCATCCGGGATCCTTCCTGCCGTCTGCCGGACAGCAGATCGATTGGTCGGTCTACGATACTACATTCTATACCTTTAATCCTGCTTTTTCCGCTTTGCCGGCAGTCCGGGGAAATGCCGATGAACTCATCTGCTCCTGGCTGGGGCAGTATGTCCTTAGTTACGATCAGGCCATTTACGGCACTTATGCAATACGTTCGTTCAGTCCGACCGGATCGCCCGGTTATATCAATTCGATAGGTCCCAAGGCAACCATCCGTAATCTCCATGTGCGTGGGAATGGAGACCTCATTGTTTCCGGCTCCTTCATGGATACCCTGACTGTAAACGGAGTTCAGCTCTTCTCGGTCAATCAGCCGGGTCAATTTGTCCGGAACGTTTTCCTGGCTTGTTTCAGCAGTAACGGGAATTACCTGTGGAGCAGGAACGTCTCACTTACGCAGCCTGGTCTCGAAGTGCTTAGTGCCGACGCAGTCGACCACCATGGGAATTATTGGTTTGCCAACATGGGCTTCATCGGGACATCCTGCTCGGCGGTGTGCGTGAATACTTCCGGGCAGGATTCTGTCACATTCGCTCTTCCCGCCGGCAGTATCCTGCTTTCGGACATCGCCTTCGACGCAGCAGGTTCCATGTATCTGGCCGGCGGAACAGGTTCAGGCAATTTCCTCTTCGGAGGACTTCCGGTCAATATCACCACTACGTATAACAGGTTCCTCGCAAAAATGGACCCATCCGGTCAGGGGAAGTGGTTTTACACTGCAGGCGATATCACCATTGAAAAACACAGGATCGCGCTGGATGACAGCGCAAATATCTATTTCACCGGCGAACTCTACGATTCCCTGACCATCGGCGGTTTCCATCTCAATGGTCCCGACTGGGTCTCTGACTTCCTTACCGTGAAATTCGATTCCTCGGGGAATGTGCTTTGGGCGCGCGATGTACCGAATGGAACGACTGTGACGGGCGACCTTAGACTCGCTCCGGGAAATCCGATCCATGCCGACAATACAGGCTATTACCAGCTGGTGTCGTACCGCGGCCTGGTCGATTTCGGAAACGGATCCGTCGTAGGCGCATTCCCGCCCTCCAACAATTACGGTGCGTCTTTGCTGCGTTTCGATTCTCAAGGAAACCTGCAGTGGCACCTCGATATTCCGACCGTCTACGGTATTTATCCGTATACGGTGACGGGCAATTCAACCGGCGGATATATCGTCGGAGCGGCTTCGGGAAGCCAGCAGATCGGAGCCGACAGCATAGTGGTTCCTTCTAATTATACGTTTATCTCATGGGCCGCCGAATTCTCCGCCTCCTCGACCACCGGCCTTCCCGCGTTTTCGTCCGTGCCAGGAACGGCAGTCTTTCCCAATCCTTCGGCTGACGGCTGCCTGGCGGTTCATGAACCCTCCCGGTCCGGTTCTGTACTCATTTTCGAATCCACGGGAAAACTCCTGCGCGAGTACAAAACCCTTCAAGGGATGAACCGCTTCGATACAGGACTTCCGTCCGGAACCTATCTCGTCCATGCCGCCGGCAGCGGAATGTTCCGTTGGGTGGTGCTCCGCTGAATCCCGGTATTACCGAGCCGGTTCGGCCGGCGCTTCGCGTATCAGATGGAAAAGCAAGGAAAGGATTAGACTGCTTGCAATCAGCAGGTAGAAGAGCGAGTCAAAGCCGTATTGTTCCGCCACCACGAGGCCGATCGAAGGCGCCCCGATGGTCGCCACTCCGAAAGCGATCGAATACAATGCCGCGTACTGCCCTTGCCGGTCGGAGGGGCCGCGTGACAATGCATGGTTCATCATGAACGGCATGGCCAGGATTTCCGAAAAGGTGATGAAGAAGGTATAAGCCAGGGAGAAAACGATCGCTTCCTCATGCATCAACAGGATGCCGAAGGCGATCGGGAGACACAACGTGCCGAGGATGATGTATCTGAAATTCCTCCGGTGTTTTTCAAGCACAAGTACCAACGGCAGTTCTATCAGTACCACCAGGAAGCCGTTCAGTGCAATCAGCAAACCGATGGTGTCTTCGGTGTAATGGAATTCCCGGCTGAAGAACTGAGGAATACTGGCGAAAAGCTGGAAGAAACAGATGCCGTATACGGCCACCAGCAAGCTGAAGAAGAGGTAACGGAAATCGTGGTAGGCCGAACGGCTCGCAGGCCGCTTGCTCTCCGAGGTCCTGCCGGCTCTTTCCGGCGGCCGTGCCGGCAGGTAGATACGAAGCAATGCTGCAGCACAGAAGCTGGTCAACGCATCCAACACATAGAGCCATTTGTATCCCAGGTACAGGGCGATGAATCCGCCGACAGCCGGGCCTACCGAAAATCCGAGATTGACTGCCAGCCGGACGAGTGAGACAGACCGGGTACGGTTTTCAGGAGTAGAGAACGCCGCGATAGCTGTGGAATTGGCCGGGCGGAACATGTCGCCGACTAGCGGATAGGAGAAAATCACCAAGCCGACCGTCACCGGGGTGCTAGCGACTAGCATGAGCAAGAGGATGAGGCCGCAACCGACCAGCGACCAGAGCATCAGGCTGAAGTAATTCATCCTGTCAGTCAGCCATCCTCCGGCATATGCTCCCACCACGCTTCCGATGCCGTAGAGGCTCATGATCAGTCCGGTCTGTGAGACGGAGAAATGCAGCTCTTTCGTCATGTAGAGCGACGAGAACAACAGCACCATCGAACCGCTGCGGTTGACGAACATCGAAACCGCCAATATCCAGGTGTTGCGATGCAGGCCGGAGAAGGCGTCCCGATAAAGTCTGAAGATCTGCATGAAAGGCGAAGGTACTGCGCGAGATCGCGTACCGTAAGCGCCAAGCCCATTAATTGCTAACTTGTCACTTTTTCATGTCCGACAATTTCAACCGCATGGTACGGCTGGCGGAAGAGTTCTTCGCCGTCAAAAACGACCCCGACCAACTGGATGTCGATCAAGAGGTGCTGTCACGATTGATGGCGCTTCATCCTGCAACTGTTTCGGAAGAAGTGGAAGGTGACGGCCCTGTGGTCTGGGTCCTGCTAATCCCTTGCACCCTTGACTCGATGCACCGCTTTCTTCGAAAAGAGATCAATGAGAAGGAGCTGCTCGACCACGCAAGCCGTGGAGGGATGCTTGAGGCGGTGTATCTCTGTTCCGCCCTTGTATTGCCCGAATACAGGAAACAGGGCAGGGCTGAGCGGGTCACGCTGCAGGCGATAAGACATCTGAAGGAAGACTTTTCGTTGAAGGCGCTGTTCGTCTGGCCGTTCAGCAAGGAGGGGGACCGCCTTGCGCACCGGATAGCACGTAATCTTCAGCTTCCTCTGTACGAAAGAAGGGATTGATCCCGGCAATGTCACTGCATTCCGAGTAGCCGCTCGTAAAACGAAACGGTCTCCATGAAATCGACGACGCCTATGCGTTCATTGGCACCGTGCATCCCCGCCAGTACGGACCGGTCCATTCTTACCGGTAGAAAACGGTAGATGTCGGTGGTGATGTCCCGGAAATACCTCGAGTCGGTGGCGGCGATGGAGATCGTAGGTGCCACCACTGCGTCCGGGAAGACGGAACGGATGCACGACTCGATCTGTCCGTATCCGTCGGAAAGGGTGGAGGATACGGGAGATGCCTCGTCTTTTCGCCCGAGCACGAGCAGTGAAACGCGTTCGTCGTGGATGATGTCTTTCAGTTCCTTGAAGACATCGTCGCAATTGTCTCCCGGCAGGAGTCGAAGGTTAATGACTGCCCTCGCATGTGAAGGGATCACGTTGTCCTTCACACCGGCCTGTACGACCGTGCATGCCGTGGTGGTGCGGATCATCGCATTTCCTTCGGGGATTTTTTCATACTCGCCCATGATGATGGGTCCGAAAAGCCAGCGGTTCAGGAAGAGTACGTTGAACGGGAACCGCATTTCGGGTCCTGTCTTTTCCATGAATCCCTCCAGGGAAGAGATGATTCTTTTTTTAAACGGACGGTCATGGATGCGTTTCAAGGCCGCGTTCAGCACGTCTACAGGGGATTCAGGCGGAGGGAAGCTGGAGTGCCCGCCCTTTCCGGAGGTGCTGATCTCCACGGACATGTAACCTTTCTCCGCGGTCATCACCAGCGCTACCGGCGGTTCCACGAACGGTACCATGTTCACAGCGACCATCCCGCCCTCGTCCAGTACCCATTCCAGACGCGTACCGCGTTTGCGCAAAGCTTCTGCGACGAGTGCCGCACCTTCCCGTCCTCCCGTTTCCTCATCATGGCCGAAAGCGATATAAACGGTTCTTTGTGGCGCGAACGGTTTTTTCAGCAACCGGTCGATTCCTTCAAGTATGCCAATGACTCCCGCCTTGTCGTCGATACAGCCTCTGCCGTAAACCGTATCCGGATCCGGAGGCGTAGCGAACGGATCGAACCGCCATGCACTGCCCGGGCCGTTTTCGACGGGAACTACATCCATGTGCGCGTAGAAGAGCACCGGTAGCCGGGCCGTATCCTTCCCGCTCCATTTCAAAAGCAGCGAGTGATTATTGATCATCTCCGTCTCCAGACTTGCGAAGACTAACGGATAAGTCTCCCGCAGAAACGCAACCAGGGAGTCCGTTTGCGGATGAGCTGCCGCAGACGAATCCTCGTAGCTGACGCTTGCAAAGGATACGGCTTTCTGCAGATGCAGGGCTGCTAATGCATCTTTTAGCAGGACATTACGGGCGCCCAATTCCCCTGCCTTTTGAAAAGAGAGGCGCATGGTATTGACCGTCAGGATGGCTGCCGCTACCAGAAACAGGGAAACGAGCGCAAACAGTATTCTCTTCCGGGATATCAGCGGCATTTTTTTTGCATTGTCGTGGTCAGCGGTGATTTACGAACGCAGTAAGGTAATGTTCCTTCCGGTGCAGTTTTTTTCGATGTATCCGCGCATCCGGACTCATTTTTCCCAAAAGGGTAAACTTTTTTTAAAGAGGGCAGTATAAGCAGTCTCCAAAACCAACTCATCGAGACCCCCATGGCTTCCGTTAAAAAGCTGTTATTGATTGTCGAGGATACCTTTTACAGGGAACTTATCCGAAACAGATTCCTGCGCTCGCAGGAATGGTCGGTCGAAACCGTTACAGGTACCGGCTCCCTCCCTGACTTCTTACAAGCTGATCCGGATTGCGTAGTGATGGACGAGACTATGTCCGCAACTACCGTCGAGGCTATGTTATCCGTTATGCAGTTGAATGTTCCGTCCTGTCCGGTCATCGTTTTGACGGAAGATCCGGGGACTAATCGAAGGAAAGACCTGATGGGCAAGGGTGCGTACGACACGGTGCCTAAGGACGAGAACACCTTGGATCTGCTCGAGCGCATTGTCAGCCGGTCGGTCGTTACGGCGGCTGCCGAAAAAGGATATTCCATCACCGGTCAGCAGGTTGCCGTACCGGCATACTCCTCTTCTCCGTCCCGTGAAAACGAGCGCACGCTCGAGGAATACACGATGGAAATCATACAGCAGTTCCTGGCCAGGTACGACAACAACGTTGTTCTTGTCGCCCGGAAACTGGGTGTCGGCAAGTCGACCATTTATCGTTACCTGAAGGAGAAGAAGCTTACCATTTCCGGTTCACCGCGTGTGCGCAGGTCCGATGAAACCCCGGTAGCGGTCAACTCCTCGCCTGCGGGTGGTTTTATGCTGCGTGGATCGCACTCCTCATCCGGTGTTACGGCTTCGGATGTTTCGGCGGACACACTTGTCGATCTGGATTATCTTATGAATGTATACGGAGGTGACCGCAAATCGGTAGCAGGGATGATTGACGTCTTCCTGCAGACCATGGATCGTCATATCGCGCAGCTGAAGCAGTTCCAGTCGGAGGGCGACCTTGACAGGTTGCACGGCAGTTTACAGGAAATGAAGCCGGTGGTCGAATACATGGGAATGCACGGGCTCAAGACCCAGGTAGTACAGACCAAACTGATGGTTGAAAACCGCATGGACTGGAATACCCTAAACAACAGTCTTTCTGAAGTCTATTCCCTCTACGGCCGTTGTGTGGATGAGCTGAAGCGGGAGCGTTCAAGTTTGGTCTGACCGGATCAGGCCGTTGCCGTCCTTTCATCAAACCGCCGTACCTTTGACGCTTTAATAGCGTCATCATGAACATCCTGCTTTTGGGCTCCGGTGGCAGAGAACATGCACTTGCATGGAAAATCTCCGGGAGCAAGCGCTGTGACCGGTTGTATATCGCTCCGGGTAACCCGGGAACCGCTGCCTGCGGTCAAAATGTCCCCCTTTCCGTCAACGATTTTCCGGCTATCGCAAAGTTCTGTACGGAGCAGGCCGTCGATATGGTAGTCGTCGGTCCCGAGGAGCCTCTTGTTAAAGGTATCGCCGACTATTTCCGTGCGGATCCCTCGCTGCGGGCCATCAGGATGATCGGCCCCGGTGCAACGGGTGCGCGCCTGGAGGGTAGCAAGGATTTCGCAAAAGCCTTCATGCAACGCAACGGCGTACCTACCGCTGCCTACGCTTCTTTCTCCACCGGCCAATGGGAAATGGGCTGCCGCTTTCTGGAAACGTTACAGCCGCCATACGTCCTGAAGGCCGACGGCCTTGCTGCAGGTAAAGGCGTGGTCATTCTGGAAGACCTTTCCGCCGCCAAGCAGGAACTGAAGGAGATGCTGGAACACGCGAAGTTCGGAGCTGCAAGCGGTACGGTTGTCATTGAAGAATTCCTGGCGGGTATCGAGCTTTCCGTTTTCGTACTCACCGACGGCGATTCCTATCGGATACTTCCTGAGGCAAAGGATTACAAACGTGTCGGCGAAGGCGATACCGGACTGAACACAGGAGGAATGGGTGCCGTATCACCGGTGCCTTTTGCGGATGATGCCTTTATGCGTCGTGTCGAGGAGGAAGTCGTCCGCCCTACTGTGAACGGTTTGAGAAAGGAGGGCATCGACTACAAGGGTTGGATCTTCATCGGCCTGATGAACGTGTCCGGCCATCCCAAGGTGATAGAATACAATGTGCGCATGGGCGATCCGGAGACGGAAGTCGTCATACCTCGTATAAAGTCCGACCTGGTGGAGCTGTTGAGTGCCGTCGGTGACGGCACCTTGTCTTCCGTCCGTCTCGATATCGATCCGCGTACCGCTGCTACGGTGATGCTTGTCAGCGGAGGCTATCCCGGGGAATACGAGAAGTCGAAGAAGATCGACGGTTTGACAGCTGCATCTGAAAGCCTGGTTTTTCATGCAGGAACCAAGGCCAATGCCGAAGGCATCATAGAGACTTCCGGCGGCCGGGTACTGGCGGTGACCTCCTTCGGTAATTCGCTGCAGGAGGCTACGGCAAAAAGCTATGCGACCATCGGGTCCATACGTTTCGACGGAATGTATTTCAGAAGGGATATCGGAAACGACCTGGCGGGACAAGTGTCAGCCCGGGGAACAGTCTGACCGTAGGAAGCTCAGCGATAATAGAAAGATAGCGCCAATAGCAGGGAAAACAGCGCCAGTCCTACGATGCCGAGCGTGGCAAAATCCTTTTTGTCTTTTTTCAGACGAAAAATCTCATTCGTCTTCAAGATCGAGGTGAGCACGGTGGCATAAGAGGATTCATTTCCCTTGATCACATAATCCAGGGCTCCTTTCTTCAGCATCTCCAAAGCAACAGCCAGCTTGTCCTGCGCTGACAACATCAGTACGGGAATCGCAGGATCCATTTTCTTTACGGCTTCCAGCACTTCACCGCCGTTCATCCTTTTTTCGGAACCGAAGTCGAAATCGCAGATGACGAACCGGCGGTCTCCCTTCTTGAGAGCTGCCAAGAAATCCTCGCCACTGGAAAAGCAATCGATGTCCTTGATGTTCATGGAAGCCAGATAATCTTTCATGGTTTCCATGAAGAGCGGCTCGTCATCCACGAGTGTCACTTTGAACTCAAGGCTGCTTTTTTCTGCTTTCTCAGGCAGTAACGCAAAGTAATAAAAGTCGTACATGGGAGTGGAGGCAGGAGATCAGTCGATCTTCTCTGCGCTCTTGTGCTTGTTCATGTACCACATCCATCCGAAGAAGGCGAAAAAGCCGATGGCGATCAGCAGCTTGTTGAAGAACAGTCCGAGGAAAGGGACGATCTTGAAAAGCCCTTCGAAGACATCGCGCAGGAAATACCAGATCATGGGTGCATGTTTTGACAGGACAAATATAGGAAACCGGGCGGTTCAGCTACAATCAAAATTTGTCTACATTTAACACAAATGATCCGCTTTTTCCGGTCGCCTCAGCCCGCCGTACTTTTCCTTATACCATTGATTGCCATAGGTTTATGGCTTCCCAAATGGTCGTCTATGACGGTCGTGCAAGTCGGTCCTGCTACACCGTTATGGAATTTCATCGCTCCGGTTTTCCAAAGTCTTTCCTCGTGGTTCAGTATGCTGGTCATGGTCGTCTTGGTATCCTTTTCGGCCATTTATTTCAACCTGATGCTGAACAGGCACGAAGTGCTGTACAAGAACTCGTATCTCCCGGCGCTCTTCTACGTCCTGTTCTCCTCCGCTCTGCCCGAATATATCAGCGTCCATCCGCTCCACTTCGCCAACCTCCTGCTGGTCCGTGTGCTCGATCTGGGGTATTCGCTGAGCCGTTCGACGCGACCTGCGGGAGGGATCTTCGGCGCAGGATTTCTCACGTCACTGATCGTCCTTCTGTCGTTACATTGGTTCGTAATGGCTTTTTATTTCCTGGTGATGCTGGGACTGATGCGTTCGGCCGGTCTTCGTGAATGGCTGATCGCTTTCACCGGACTCCTGTTGCCGTTCTTTTTCCTCGCCGTGTGGTGGTTCCCGGAAACGTTGCAACTTCACTGGGTGGAGGTGCAGACGGTTGTCCGTGAGTACCGTTTCGAACCTGCCGCCACCCTTTATGACAAAGCCTACTGGCTGACTGCCTACTCGGCTTTGCTGCTCTTGTCGGCATTGCTGAGGTTGAGAGGCAACTACTACAAGAATATCGTGCGGACACGGGTGTACCAGCAGACGATTCTAATACTGTTGCTCACAGGAATTGCAATGGCGTTTTCTTCAGGCAGGGATAGCGTCAGCGGACTACTGGTACTGATCATCCCACTTGCCACGTTCCTGTCCTATTACTTCGTGACCGCCAAGCGAAGGATATGGCTACCGGAAACGATGCTTTGGGGTCTGGTCGCACTGATTTTCTGGAACCGGTTCTTTTGAAAGCGAAAGCCTGAAGAACGCCCGGAAGCAGTCCGTCAAGCAAAGCATTTCTGCCGCTCCGGGGATATAGGATACCCGTGCGTAAACCCTTTCGTCGGGGTGAGTCCAATTACGGTAGAATCTCACAGCCACTTACGGCGTGTCAGGTAGAAATCCTCGCGATTCCTCATCTCCTTGCTTTTGGCCGGTGATTTGTCCGAATACCCGCACAAGTGAAGTACGCCGTGTATCATGACGCGGTGCAACTCGTTGCGAAAGCCCGTGCCGTACTCGGACGCGTTAGCTTCCACCCTTTCGGTCGATATATACAGTTCGCCATTCACCACCGAAGGGTCGTCCGTCAGGTCGAACGTGATGATGTCCGTGTTGTAATCGTGCCGGAGGTATTGCTTGTTCATCTTCCGCAACTGTTTGTCGCTGCAGAATACGATGTTCAGTGTGCCGGGTTTGAAGCCTTCCTTCCGCATCGCGGCTGTCAGCCAGACAACGAGGTCGGATCTGTTCATCAGACGGAAGCGGACGTCGGATTTGAAAAAAGCGATGGCTGGGACAGGCATGGTGTCGGTTATTTCTTTACAAGATAAGTATAGGATTCCATTTCTTACTTTCGGTCCCACGCATATGCGAAGACGTCTTTTTCTCCTTCTGCATTCGGTCCTGTGCTTCAGCTATTCCTTCGCCCAGGAGGATTTTACCTGGTGGAATGAACTGCACGGATGGGATGGCGTCACTCCCTGGAACCGATACATGACACTTTCCGCAAAATACTTCGGCCCGAACGCGTTGGCTGTGCCTGAAGTGCGCAAAGGAGTCCCTGACTCTGTAGGCCGAATCGATGTCCTTGCCGGAGGGCACTTCAGTCGCGGAGACAGGACGCTGGACGGTGATCTGTCGGTGACCTTGCCTTTTTGTCGCGGATGTGTTTCTCTGGAGGCTTCGGTAGTCCCGGTGGAATACTACTCGTACGACACGCTGACCAGGGATCTGCGATCATCCAGGGATAAAGACGGGAAAGGCAGGGCCGGCGGGGATTTCTGCTTCTCCACGTTGGTAAGAATAGTCCGGGACCGGGAATACCTGCCCGATGTCGCCTTGGAAATGGCTTTCCGTGCACCCTCCGGAACACGCTTGGAAGCGGCACGTTTTACAAACACTCCCGGCTATCATTTTGATCTTTCCTTCGGTAAGCCGCTTTGCAACGGCCGCAACTGCAATATCCGTGCTTACGGAATGCTTGGATATTATTCCTACCAGACCTTTGATGTCGACCATCTGCAGGACGGTTGTTTCCTGTACGGTGCAGGAACGGATGTGACCGTCAAGTCATGGTTGTTCACTGTCCAGTCGGCGGGGTATTCCGGTTACCTGGATAACGGCGACCGTCCGATGGTTTTCCGTGCGGAGCTTCGCAAGACCGCCGAAGCGATGGATGCCCTGGTAAGGGTGCAGATCGGCATGCGTGATTTCGAATACCGGTCAGTCCATGTAGGAGTATCCTGGAAGCCGGCCAAAGTCTCGGGCCGATGAAAGCTCATCGCAACAGCCGGAAAGACCATTGACGTAAACCGTCGCTCACGATCAGGATGTAGCAGCCGGTCGCCACCGTACCCAAGTCGATACGTACGGGTTCGGAGGGCGTCACTTCTGCCTCGATGTCTCGTCCTGCAAGTCGACCCGTAATGTCTTTCAGCGAACAGGTGATCCTGGAGGGCGCGTCCGGCCATTTAAGGAGCAGCGATCCGTCGGTCCGCTGCAGCAATTCCGGATCCTGCCGGTCAGATACGGTTGCCTCTGCAAAGCCGGTTGTCAGCATAGAACATGTATTGGCCGACGGATTCAGTTCCAGCGGATCGCCCGGAGCAAGCGCATGCCCGCCGAATCCTGCATAGTTGATAGGGTAGAGGGTACAGCGGAATACGGAGTTTTGCGAAGGAGGAGTCCCTTGCGAAAGGGGCAGTCCGTTGTTTCCGGTCGGGCAGATGTATTTCCAGACGGTGTTCTTTGCAGTGTCGATTTCAAAGAAGATCCCGTTCTGACCGGAGCAGATAAGTGTGTTGCCGTTCGAAAGACGCTGTGCCCCGGAGATGTTCTGGGAGAAGAAATCAGTAGGCACAGGTGCCGTGTATTTCCAATATGTACTGTCCGGAAGATACCTGCTGTTGCCGGGAGGTACGAAGTTGCCGGCCGAGTCCATCGGAAGTTGCAGGATTTCGACCGTCGAAAAACTTCCTCCCGGACGGCTGAGGCCGTTGTTGAAGACCAGCACGTTGCCGGCTCCCGTCAGACCTGCCGCTATGCGATGCGGGTGGTGTTGTCCGAAGAATTTCTTGTCGGCGGCAGTTCCACGTGCATAGGTTTGCGGATTCCCCCAGCGGTACAGCAGATCTCCTCCCTTCCCGTAACGGCCTCCCGTGTGTCCGGCGGCTTCCGCGGTAGTTGTTCCGTGATCAATGATCCAGAGCTCGCTGAAATTGTGGCAACTAAGAATAATCTGGTCGGTCACCGGGTCGTAGTCCAACGAGTTGCAGTGCAGCCAGTCCGTCGAGGTCGGCGATCCGGAGAACTGATTCAGATGGATCAGTTCCGGGTGTTGGGAAACGGTTCCGTAATTGGACTTGGCCGGGTCGAACGATTGCACCAGATGATCCCAGGCGTTCCACTGCCAGACGATGGTCGCGTTCGATGTACCGATCGGATGCAGTTCCATGATTTTTTCGCTCCAAAGGCTTATTCCCAGCCGCGCAGTGTCACGTCCCGCGGCAATGGCCTGAGCAGGCGTTTTAAGGTCCCAGGAAAGAACAAGGATGTTGCCGTTCGGCATCGGGAAAACGTCGTGGTGCTGGCATTCCGTCGGACTCGACACCGTATAGGACCAAAGGACCTGGCCGTTCCAGTCGATACGTTCGATGATTCCGCCCTGTCCGCCGGCGTTGAATGCAGGGTTGTTTGAACGCCCCGGCCGTAGCAAAGTGCCATCCTCCAGCAAGCGCACCGACTGGCCGGGCGATTGGTTGGACGGCCAGTCGTGGACGCGATAACCGCACTTATCGACGAGGTATGTCGTGTCGCTTACGTTCGGAGAAAAAAGGACATAGCCTTCGGTGTTTCCGGGATCGTATTGTATGAGACCTATGGTATTGGCCTGAGCGAGCAACAACGATGGGAGCACTGTCAGGAATAAAATGAGACACCTGTTCATATGGGTTTTAAGGTAAGACTACGATTCCGGGCAAAGGTTGAAAAACAAAAGGAGAAGGCCTAAGCCTCCTCCTTCGATACTAACCTTTCTAACCAAATATGTTTATCAGCTGTTCAGCTTGAAGTGCAGCTCGACCACGCGGCCGCCGTCGGAGAAAATAAGCTGATCGGCAAGATGTTTCATCAGGAAAATGCCGCGTCCGCATTCCTTGTCCAGGTTTTCGGGCGCAGTGGGATCCGGAAGGTGGTAGAAGTCGAATCCTTTGCCTTCGTCCGAAACAGTGAATGACAGGGTGTTCTGGATGAATCCGTATTGGATCCGTACTTTCTTGGAGGAATCGGACTTGTTACCGTGGTAAATGGCGTTAGTCACGGCCTCGGTCATTGCCACGAGTATGTTGCCGAAGGTGTCCTCGCTCACATTGTAAGTGTCACGGATCTCCTCGATCATACGTTCGACGACCGACAAGCTTTCCGGCTGTGAATCCAATTCAATGTGTTGGACTTCGCCTTCCTTGATCATATCCAACTGGTTATTTTTCAAGCGATTGGAAGTAATCTGATACCTTCTGTTTGTAATAAGGGTTGAAAGAGGGAGGCACGGTACGCAGCAGCTCCATTTCTTTCAGCTTAAGTCTCTTATACTCTTCAAATTCGGAAGGGTTACGCTGGAACGAATTTTTACCTTCCTCGGATTTACGCTGTTCGTCCTGATCCCGTTCCCGTTCCGCCCGCTCGCTTTCCAGCAGCCTGGAAAGGATCTCTTCCTGCCTTTTCAGCGTCTGGTCGGAAATCATCCGGTTCACGATGTCCTTTTCCGTTTCCTCCATCTTGTTCTGGACCTCCTGAAGGTCCCCCAGGGTCTTGCGCCCGTCCTTGTTTTCCTGCTGGTTCAGCTTGTTAAGTTCGTTCCGAATGAATTCCTGCTGAGCAGCCATTTTGGCCAGTTGTTCGCTCATTCCCTGGTCACGTTGCGATTTCCCTTTCTGCATTCCCTGTTTCTGGAGCTGCTCCTTCATTTTCTGCATATTCTTGTTCAGCTGCTCCTGCATTTTCCGCAATTCCCCGGCCGACTGAGACTTCTTCTGGCCGGGTTTGGAACAGGATGACTGGGACTGGGACTGAGCCTGCTGCTGTTGCATCTGCTGCAGGGCTTCACTCAGCAGCAATGTGAGATTGTTGACCGATGTCATGACGAATTGCTGCCTTGTACGTGCCTGAGGCACCAGCCGGTCCTCCATGTTATCGAGCGCCTCCTCCATGTTGAGGTTGATGGCACCGATCTCCTGATTCACCTTCGCGGCGATCTGGGCGACGCGCTTGG
The DNA here is from genome assembly GCA_046052345.1 of Bacteroidota bacterium. Classification (GTDB taxonomy): domain Bacteria; phylum Bacteroidota; class Bacteroidia; order AKYH767-A; family 2013-40CM-41-45; genus Pollutiaquabacter. Next base: position 112,178 of record JBJOMN010000007.1, read on the forward strand.
AAAGGGCGAACAACGAGTCCTCGATCATTCGGGCATCGTCCTTCAGCTTGCGCTGCTGTTGAGAAAGCTTCAGGTACTGCGGGTTGTTGATGTCAATGGTCTTGAGGTCCTGCATCAGCTTCTCCTGGTCGAAGGAGAGCTTCAACAGATTCTCCAGCAAGGCGCGTAACGCATTCATGTCCTCTTCCTGCTGCTCCTGCCGGTTGCGCTGTTGCTGCTGCTCCATCTGCTGGGCCATCTGCTCCATCTTCTGGGCGGCGTTCTTCTGCGACTTCGATGCTTTGCCGGATTTGTTCTCGCCCAGCTGCTGACTGGAGTTCTGCATCTCCTGGTCGATGGCGTCCTCCTGCTGCTTGGTGTCCGGCATGTCGTTCTTCTTTTCCAGCGCTTCGTTCTTCTTCGCCAGTTCCTTCATGTCCTCCCGGAAGCTGTCGAACTCCTTGTTGAGGCTGTCCTGCAGCGATTTCAGCTTTTCGGGATCCGCGTCTTTCTTGCCCGTTTCCGCGGACAGCTCCTCCTGTTTTTTAGCAAGCTCTTTGAGCTTGTCGATATTATCCTGCAGCTTCTGTTCGAACTCCATCTGCTTGAAAAGCTCGATCGTCCTTTCAAGTTCCTTTTGAAGATCCTTGTTATCCTGCTTCATCTTGGAGAGTTGCTCCTGCAGCTGGCCTTTGTCCACTTTCTCCATGAGTTGCTGCAGCTCCTGCATCAGCTTCTCCAGCTCGGGGGTCATGAGCTTGTCCATCAGTGACTGGAGCTGTTCCTGCTTCTGGAGGATGTCCTCCGCGCTTTTCTTGTACTCTTGTTCCTCGCGGTTCTTTTCTGCGTTCGCTTTGCGGATCTCCTCGAGTTTCTTTTTCAGTTCTTGTTCCTTCTTCAGCAGCTCCTCCGCCTTCTTACGGTCTTCCCAGCCGACTTCTTTCTTGTCCAGAAGTTTCTTGTTGAGGTCGTTCACGTCCTTCTGGAGCTGACGCGCCTTGTCGACTGCTTCCTTCAGGTCATCCTTGATGGATTGGTTGCTTTTCTCGGTGTTTTCCGCGATCTCTTTGAGCGAGGGCGCCTTGAAAATCAGGGTCTGGGAGCGCATCGGTTTCGGACCGTTGACACCGTCGTTGTCGAAGACCTCGAAATAGTATTCCACTTCGTCGCCGGCTTGAACATCCTCCCTGGAAAGGTCCCACAGGTGGAAGAAAGCGTCAGCGTTCAGTGCACGGTTGACGGGCAGCGGTTCGGTGACCATGCGACCGTTGTTACGTCCGGTGGTGTCCGCCGAGCGGATGAAACGATAGACGAATTGCAACTTGGAGAATCCGTAGTCGTCCTTGATGACACCTCGGAAATAACGACGCTTGGAGGAGAGGGAGTCCTGTTGCTGTTCCACCGAAATGGAAGGATACTGGTCAGGGACGACAGTCAGCGCGTAGGCCATGGAGTCCTTGCTCTGCATGAACGAGTTGCCGGCGACAATCCGGTAGCTGTCGCTGAGCATGCAACGTCGGGAATAGCTGAAACGTCCTTCCCCGGCAGGTTTCAAAACGATGGCGCTGTCACTGAACGCGAGCCGGATGCTTTCCGTATTCCTCGTGGAAAAGGTCCACATGACGCGTGTGCCGGCAGGGACAGTCAGATCGCCGGTGTTTTCCAGTACTTCGTTTTTCTTGTTGAGGTAAGCAGGATAGGTAAGTGCCGCCTTGAAATTGAGCAGTACGGGGTTCGGCATGGCCTCCAGCACGTATTCCCTGGAGTAGAATCCGTCCGCGGTCAGCCGGAAAGCGAGGTCGTGCTGCAGGTTACGGAAAGTGTAATGGAACGAGGTGAGGTCTTCTTTCTCCAAGCGGAAGGTGTTTCCGTCGATTTCAACGAATACCTCTGCCGGGACTTCCCGTCCCTCGATGCGCACATCCAACCGGAAATCCTCCTGCTGGATCGCTTTCATGGACTTGTTGAGTATTATGAAATCGAAAGGCGCGGGCTTTTCAAAATAGGTACGGTGTTCGATAAGTCGTCTCGTGCTGCCGGTGATGAAAGCGGGGGCGGTGAACAGCAGGACAACCAGGACTGCGAACGGTATCAACGCCCACTTGACATATCTTTTGTTCTCTCCGATATCCACGGCTGCGGTGAACGGGATGGGACGCAGTTCGTTCGCCTTCTGGAGGATGGAAGCCTCGATGAGTTCGCGATGGCCTTCAACAGTAGCCGACGACTGCTCCTGGAGCTGGAGTACATTGAGCAACTTGTCAGAGACCGAAGAGAAGTGGGTGCCGATGATCCGGGCCGCTTCTTCGTGGGAGATCGTCTTGCCGATACGGTACAAGTGTCCGACTGGAACTGCGACGAAGCGGTACAGCACGAACAACATGCCCGAAACGAAAGTGTAGAAAAGCACGGTGCGCACCGTGGTGTCAAAGCGCCCTACTGATTCGAGGGCGGTCACCAACAGGAAGAAGGCAAGTAACAGCGTGAAGGCGTATATACCCCCTCTAATCAGCCGGTTCTTGTAATATTTCCGGATGAAAGCGTCAAGGTTGGCAATCAGCAGGGAATAACTGTCCTGTCGGTTCATACTGTAGGGCCGCATCTACGGCCTGTATCACAAATTTACGAAGAAAAAGGGGTCTTACGTCTTTCTCCTCCGACGTCCGGATAACGTGTTACTTCCCCGGAAATTGGATACGGTTTGAAAGTCAAAGTTCATTGGAACGTATCTGTTCCACGACCTTGCCGTGGATGGCGCGCAGCTCCTCCAGCAATTTTTCGGATTCCCCGCTTTGGTCTTCTTCTTTGGCCAAGGCTTCCAGCCGCTTGATGCCATGGAAGAGCGGATCGATCATCAGCTGGTCGAAACTGGGCTTCATGCGGTGGGCGAGGTCCGCCGCTTCACGGTACTTTTTCCCGGCCAGTGCTTTTGAAAGGTCTTCAAAACCGGCAGTGGTCTCTTCTACGAAAAGCTGTAACATCTTCCGCAGGAAATCGGGATTGTTGACGGAAAACTCTTCCAGCTTGGTGGTATCGTACAGCCTGCCTCCGTGATTCGCGTCCTTCTTGCGAGAGCCATCTTCCGGCAGCGGCGTTTTTCCCAGTTGCTGCCGGATCTTGCTCACCAGGATGGTCTCCTTATAGGGCTTAAGAAGATGGTCGTCGATGCCGGCGCCTTTCAGCGATTCTCGAATCTCGGAACTCGTGTTCGCCGTCAGTGCGATGACCGGTGTTTTTACTCCCAATTCCCGTCTGAGTTTGGTCGTCGTTTCTATACCGTCCATGCCGGGCATCTGAATGTCCATGAGTATGACGTCGAATGCCGGTTCCGATTCCAGTTTTTTCAATGCAGCACTTCCGCTGTCGGCAAGAACGACGGTGGCTCCCAGGCTTTCCAATACCGCCTGGGCAAGCATAAGGTTCATGGTATTGTCTTCTACCACCAGTATTCTCAGCCCGTCCAGTTGCCCTTCGTAGACCGTATCCGGGTCGGAAAGGCGGACTTCCCCTTCAATCCCTTTGCGGAAGGGAAGTGTGAGCATGACGCGGGTGCCCATGCCGCTGTGGCTGTCAAGAGTCAGGTCGCCACCCATCAGTTTGGCCAGTTGTCGCGATATCGTGAGTCCCAGCCCGCTGCCGCCGTATTTCCTGGAGACGGAACCGTCCGCCTGCCGGAAGTTCTCGAATACCTCATCCAGTTTTTCCTGCGGGATGCCGATGCCGGTGTCCTCTATGACGAAATGGAGCAGCGGAAGACCGTTCTTTTCATCACTGTAGACGGAAATCTCGACGGATCCGGTTTCGGTGAACTTCATGGCATTACCGCCGAGGTTCATAAGGATCTGGTTCAGACGATACGGGTCTCCGACCAGGATATCAGGAACTTCGGAATCGATGTCGATCGAGAAGTTCAGGCCCTTCTCCTGGGCGCTGAACCTGAGCAGGTTGCGTACTTCCTCCATCGATTTTCGGAGGCGGAAGCCGATCTCCTCGATTTCAAGTTTTCCGGCTTCGATTTTTGCGATATCAAGTACGTCGTTGATGACGACAAGTAGGTTGTCGGCCGCCGAGATGATGGAGCGGAGGAAGCGCATCTGCTTCTCGTCCCTGATGAAGGTGGAAAGGTGACGGCTCATGCCCATGATGATGTTCATGGGTGTCCGGATCTCGTGGCTCATGTTGATGAGGAACGATTCCTTGGCACGTGAAGATTCTTCGGCGGTTTTGCGTGCACGCTCCAGTTCCATCTCCATGCGCTTGCGCCAGGTGATGTCCAGGAGGATGACCACCGAACCGGTTTTCATCTGCTTGGTGTCGTACTGCAGCGCTTTACTGATCAGCACCCATTTCTCTTCGCCGGCAGCGTCCGTCAGCTCCGCCTCGAATAATTCCGAGACATTATGCGTACGGCGCTTGGCCATGAAAGAAGGCTCGTAGTTCCAATTGCGCAGTGTCAGGAGTTCGTCCAGCGTTTTGCCGGCCGTGTCTTCCTGTGTGAAACCGGTAAGGCGGATGAAATTATCGTTGAAGTAGCTGATCCTTCCCTCGCTGTCGAGTTCGACCAGCCCCAGGTCCATGTTTTGAAGGATGTTCCGGTATTTTTCCTCGCTCAGCTGAAGCCTGATTATTGCTTCATGCTGTTCGGTGATGTCCTCTTCGATGGCAAAGTAGTGTTCCAGTATTCCTTTGTTGTCGAAGACAGGTTGTCCGTTGATACGTATCCAGGTCCGGCTGCCGTCTTTGGTATAGGCCTGCAATTCGTGGACGAACGGTTTTCCCGCACGTATGCTTTCATGGATATCACGTTCAGTTTCCGGATCAGTGGCCGGTCCGCCCCTGAGTTCTCCCGGCCGTTTCCCCTGCACTTCTTGCAGGGTGAAACCGGTCTTTTCTTCGAATGCCCGGTTGACCCATTCGATTTCGCCTTTCGGATTAGAAACCACCACCATGTTCGTCGACTCCGTCGCGATGATCGAAAGCTTTTTGAGCTCCTGTTGCTGCCGGCGGTACTTCTCGAGCATCTCCTTGACGTCTTCCATCCCGATCTCGTTCGTTTTCAGGATGTGCAGCAGGTCGATGATTGGGTCGTGAAGGGCGAAGTCGCTGATGGCAAGGCGCTGTTCTTTCAATGCCTGCATCGAATCGAACCATGGTGATCCGACGAACAGCAGTTCTTCCTGTCCCTCCGGCCTCATCCAGTTGCCGCGAAGTTTCATGACGGGTTTGGAAACCGAATGAAGGATGAACAGGACCTGTGAGTTCTCCAGCAGCGTATCAAAATCTTCCTGAAGGATGAACGGTCGGTTCACGGAAAAGCACTCTTGGAAGGGGCTGCCAAGGCCGATCCGCAAAGACTTCTGCAGGGAGCTGCCGATGGAAATGATCCGGCTGTCCCGGTCGATCAGGATGTGAAACGGAAACAGTCGCCGGAAATCACCGTCCTTGAGCAGAATGGGTACGTTCTCCATGGTCATTTCCAGAGGACGTGGAAGACATCGTGGTCGTGCCCCTCATTACGGCTGCCGACCAGTTCGACCGTGGTGGTGGTGCCGTACATCTTCCCGAGCCCTTGTAAAAGTCCCCGGACGAACTCCTGCAGCCCGGGGCGATGGGAGAAATAGTGCACATGGACCGAGTTGTTCCGTACGTCGGTGATGCGGAATTCGGGAGGAGTCAGTTTCGGATAAAGCAACATGATGCGGCTGTGGAACTGCGGCAGGTTCATCAGGAATTCCCGAAGGGAATCTCCTCCGGCTTCCATCAGATTGCCGTATTTCTCCTTTCCCACCTTCAAGACCCAGTATTCTCCGAGTTCGATCAGGATCTGACCCAGGTCCGTGCCGGTCGTTTCCGAGGCCGCGACGGCCAGCTTATAGGTTATTTCGTCGTCGTAGGGCTCGGTACTGATGAAGAAATCTATATCGATTCCTGCCCGCTTGCGAACCGTCTCCCAGGTGTCGCTCCCGAAACGTTCGATGATGAGGCCTTCCACTGCTTTGTTGACGATGCCGTACATGATGCTGATGTGGATTTCAATTCGATTGATGGAAGATGCGTCCGAACACACCCAGCGGCAGTGCATCGCCGGCCGAACTTTTCAGGAAAAGCTCTCCGGTCTCCAGGCCTTGCCGGTGGTCGAGCAGGTTCTCGATGATCAGCGACGAGAAACCGAGGGAGTAGGTGTTGAGCAGCAGGAAGTGTTCTTTTTCGTCCAACAGCTCGACGACCTGCTTCATCATCTCGTTGATCATGTCCTCCAGTTTCCATTTCTGCCCTTCGGTTCCATGGCCGTATGCCGGAGGGTCCAGGATGATCCCCTGGTATTTCTTTCCGCGTTTCACTTCCCGCTTGACGAACGTGAAGGCGTCTTCCACCACCCAGCGTATGTCATTGAGATTGCTGAGTTCCATGTTTTCGCGTGCCCACGTGACAACCTGTTTCACGGAATCAAGGTGTGTCGTGTCGGCTCCTGCCGCCTTGGCGGCGAGCGATGCACCGCCGGTATATGCGAACAGGTTGAGGACCTTGGGCTTATCGGTCTTCATTTTTCGCACACAACCGTGGATGTATTCCCAATTTACGGCCTGTTCCGGAAAAATCCCGACGTGTTTGAAGGAGGTCAGACCCAATCGGAAATTGATTCGCGGCCCCTGCCCGGTCTCCTGCTTGTCCAGATGAAATCCCATCTGCCAACGGTCCGGCATCTCTTTCAGTTTGCGCCAGGTCCCGCTGGAAGAGGATTTGGGCTCGAAACGCACATGCGCCTGCCGCTCCCATTCTCGCTTTGAAAGCCGACGGTCCCATACCGCCTGAGGTTCCGGCCGAATGGTCACATAGGCTCCGAATCGCTCCAGCTTCTCGAAATCGCCACAGTCGATCAGTTCGTAATCTTTAAAACGGGAAGGGGATAAAAGCAACATCAGGTTTCAGCAATCAATTTACGAAAACAAGTCGAATTTGTTCGGTCCGGAAGTAGCGGCATAGGCAGGAAACCTCCCTTTTGGTTGAAAAACTGAATGAAAAATTCCACCAAACGGATCCGAGTGGTGCCACAAACATCTACTTTTATAGCATCAAAATCTAAAAGAGAGTGTTTTTAAGAATAAATAATACGAAATGAATATTGAAAATACGACCCAAAAGATTGAAAATCAGCAACGTCTGATTGCGCAGCTGACCGAAGAGAATGAAACACTCTACCAGCAATTCAATCATTTGATGATCCGCAATAACAAGCTGTTGAAGCGGATCGACGACCAGCAGCGGCTTATCGACGACCTCCATGTCCGGATCGAGGAGCTCCAGCTCATTTCCAATAATCAGCTGCGCCTCAACGACCGGCTTCGCAGCGGATTGTCTCCTGTTCATCCGCTGACGGCAACAGCTCCGGCACGCTATGCCGACATGGAGACGATGTTCAACAACTGGAAATCCTTTCCGGGACAGACCGGCCAGAACGCCCCCAATCTGCGTAAGCAAGTGCTGCTACTCGCCACACTATACAGAGAAGGAGCACTCAGCGCTGCGAGACTTTTCGCGGCCTGTGACATCGGCGGTGTCACAGGTGCCAGGTACGTATCCGTGCTCAAGAAGGCCGGACTGGTCAAGTACACCGGTGCGCGCAAGAAGGGAGTCTATGAGCTTACCGCTGCCGGACTCAGATTCATTGAGAAGAGCAATCCCGACGATGCACAGGCCCTCCCGTCCGTCAAACGTTCGGCGCCCGCTTCCCTCGGCGTTGAATCGGTCGAGGACCTTTAAGCGCAGCGCAGTTCTTTCATGACCGCTTTCGTACCTTTGGAGAAATTCATGGATTGATGCGTTCCCGTACCCGAGTCCGATTTGCACCCAGTCCCACCGGTCCGCTGCACATGGGCGGTGTGCGGACGGCGTTGTATAATTACCTCTTCGCCCGAAAACACGGAGGAGATTTCCTGCTTCGTATCGAAGACACCGACCAGCAGCGATTCGTGCCGGGTGCTGAGGACTACATCATTGAATCACTCAAGTGGTGCGGCATACAGCCCGACGAAGGTGTCGGTTTCGGCAACGGCCCCCACGCTCCTTACCGACAGAGCGAACGGAAAGAGATATACCGTCGGTATGCGGAGCAGCTGGTGGAGTCCGGACATGCGTACTACGCCTTCGACCGCGCCGAAGACCTTGATGCCCTGCGCAAATCCTCCGAGTCCTCCGGCTCGGCCTTCTCCTACAACGCCTCGACGCGACTCAACCTGGTCAATTCGCTGATAATCACGGAAGCGGAGACCAAGCGAAGGATAGCCGACGGCGAGCACTACGTGGTCCGCTTGAAAGTCCCCGCGAACGAATCCATCCTCGTCCGTGACATCATCCGCGGCGATGTACGATTCGATTCCAATCAGCTGGACGACAAGGTGCTTTACAAGAGCGACGGAATGCCGACGTACCACCTGGCGAATGTCGTGGACGACTACCTGATGGAAATCACACACGTCATCCGCGGCGAGGAATGGTTGCCCTCGGCTCCTTTGCACGTTCTCCTCTACCGTTTTCTCGGATGGGAGGCCGTCATGCCCCAGTTCGCACATCTGCCCTTGCTGCTCAAGCCGGACGGAAACGGCAAGCTCAGCAAACGCGACGGCGACCGGCTGGGATTTCCTGTGTTCCCCTTGAACTGGACAGATCCTTTCACCGGTGAGGTCTCCTCCGGTTACCGTGAACGTGGTTATTATCCCGAAGCCTTCGTCAATGTCCTTGCATTGCTTGGATGGCATCCCGGCGACAACCGTGAGATCTTCTCGCTCGAGGAGCTGGTACATGAGTTCTCCCTGGAGCGCGTCAGCAAAGCAGGGGCGAAGTTCGACCCGGAAAAGACCAAGTGGTTCAATGAACATTACCTGCGCACCAGGTCGGACGAAGAGCTGGGTGCAGCGCTGAGAAAGCTGGCCAAGGCAGAGTTCGGACTGTCGGACGATGATTACCGTCTTTCAGGTTCCTTCACCGTAAAGGCAGCCGGTCTGTTGAAAGAACGCATCCGCTTCGAATCGGAGATGATTGAAACAGGCGAGTATCTTTTCCGTGCTCCTGACAGATACGATGAGACCGTGGTGGCCAAGCGCTGGAAACCCGCCCTGGCGGAGGTTTTCGAAGCACTGATAACCGCTTTCTCCGCTGCAACGGATTTTTCAGAGTCTTCGGCTGAATCCATATTCAAAGAGACCGCTGCGTCCTTCGGGCTTAAGCCCGGAGACCTTCTCCAACTGTTCCGCGTCATGTTGAGCGGTCAGGGCGGAGGCGTCCACCTCTTCGGAATGGTGGAGTTGCTGGGCCGTGATGAAACCGTCAGCCGACTGAAAAAAGCATTGACCTCCCTGAAGACCACTGCCTGATTACCGCCGAGTCTTCTTCTTATCCTTATTTGTCACCCTATGGAAAAAGGCCCCAACTTCCTTGAAGAGATCATCGCCGAGGATATCAAGAACGCTAAACACGGCGGACGCGTCCTGACGCGGTTTCCTCCGGAACCCAACGGCTATCTCCATATCGGACATGCTAAATCGATATGCCTGAACTTCGGACTGGCGAAGAAATTCGGCGGACAGACGAATCTTCGCTTCGACGATACGAATCCCGAGAAGGAGGAGACCGAATATGTGGAAAGCATAAAGCGCGACATACAATGGCTGGGCTTCCAATGGGCCAACGAATTCTATGCCTCCGACTATTTCGAGCAATTGTATGAGTACGCCGTACAGCTGATCCGCAAGGGTCTCGCGTATGTGGACGACTCCACGGCGGAGGAGATCGCTGCCACGAAAGGCACGCCTACCGAGCCGGGTACACACAGTCCGTTCCGTGACCGGTCCGTCGAGGAGAACCTCGACCTTTTCGAACGCATGCGTAAGGGGGAGTTCAAGGAAGGAGAGCGTGTGTTGCGTGCGAAGATCGACATGTCCTCCCCGAACATGCACCTGCGCGACCCGCTGATGTACCGTATCAAGCACGTCGCCCATCACCGTACCGGCGACCGCTGGTGCATCTATCCCATGTACGATTTCGCGCACGGTCAGTCCGATTCCATCGAGCGCATCACGCATTCCATCTGCACGCTGGAGTTCGCCGTGCACCGGCCGCTATACGAATGGTTCATCGAAAAACTGGAGATATTTCCCAGTCACCAGTACGAGTTCGCCCGGCTCAACCTGAACTACACGGTGATGAGCAAGCGGCGCTTGTTGCAGCTTGTCAAGGAGAAATACGTAAGCGGTTGGGACGATCCGCGCATGCCGACCATCAGCGGACTGAGGCGCAGGGGTTATACCCCTGAGAGCATCCGTCAGTTCGCCGAGATGATCGGTGTGGCTCGTCGCGAGAACGTGATCGATGTCGGCGCCTTGGAGTTCTGCGTCCGTGAGCACCTGAACAAGATCGCCACCCGTGTCATGGTGGTCCTGGATCCCGTGAAGCTGGTCATCACCAACTATCCGGAAGGTGACGGCGAGGTGCTGATGGCGGAGAACAATCCCGAGATGGAAGACGGCGGAGGTCACCGTGACGTGCCTTTCGGCCGCGAACTTTGGATCGAGCGGGAGGATTTCAAGATCAATCCGGAGAAGAAGTACTTCCGGCTCGCGCCGGGTCTCATGGTACGTTTGAAACACGCGTATATCGTCCGCTGCGACGACTACGACATGGATGCGGACGGAAATATCACGGAGATCCGGTGCACTTACATCCCTGAAAGCAAGAGCGGACAGGATACCAGCGGAATCAATGTGAAAGGCACGATACATTGGGTAAGTATCGGCCATGCGATTCCGGTCGAGGTGCGGCAGTACGACCGGCTGTTCCATGTCGAGAATCCGTCGAGTGAGGAAGGGGATTTCAAGGAGTACATCAATCCCGGCAGCCTTCAGGTCATCCCGCAGGCCATGGCTGAGCCGTCGCTTCGGTTCGTGCAGCCGGAAGACAAGTTCCAGTTCATCCGGAAAGGATATTTCTGTCCGGATCCTGATTCAACCACGGAACGCCCGGTCTTCAACCGTACTGTCCAGTTGAAGGATTCATGGACGAAGAAGACCGTCGCCTTCGAGTAATCAGCGTCACCCGTCACTTTCACTCGTCCACCGTCCCTCGTCTCTTTCTCCATGTCCACGCTTTATATCAACAATCTCCGGGTACATGCGCATCACGGTTGTCTGCCCGAGGAGGCGATCATCGGCGGCGAGTACCGCATCGATGCCGAAATCACGGCTGACTTCTCGTCCGCGTCTCGCACGGACAGCCTGTCCGAGACGGTTGATTATTGCGATGTGCGTCGAATCGTCGAGCGGGAGATGTCGGTGCGATCAAAGCTGATAGAACATGTGGTGGAACGCATGGGCAGTTCGCTCCTGAAGGAGCTGCCGCAGATAGCTGCGTTGAAGCTGAAGCTCACCAAACTTTCGCCGCCGATGGGCGGTGACGTGGAATCCGTTTCCTTCGAGTCGTTGTTTGTCCGCAAGGCGTGAATCAGTCGCCTTTATCTTCAGTTTAACTTCCTGACAATCAAGTGTTAAATCGTAACCGTAAGCAGTGCTACGATTTCACGCAACCTTGTATCGGGACAGCGAGTAATAGGTGCTGAGGAATTGAAACGGACGGCCTGTTTTCGTATCTTTGATTCCCCTTAAAAAGGTCCTGTGGCCGAGTGGCTAGGCAGAGCTCTGCAAAAGCTTGTACACCAGTTCGAATCTGGTCGGGACCTCTACTAATTCCAGAACCCTCTGTAAATCAAAAAAATTACAGAGGGTTTTTTGTTGTTTCAAGTCCGTATCAGTTTTCCGTAAACCACTGCAACGTCACAGTCTTATTCGGTACGAAGTACTCAGTTTAATGAACGGGCCGTCCCCCATGTCATTCACTGAAAAATATCTCTTGCTGTCTGCGCCGGCGCGTATCTTCCGCGCAATGCCGTAGCCCGGCTCCACGGTGATACACCACCTCCGGAGGGGATAGATGTCGACGAAGAGGGAAGCTTGATTATCATCCACCCGCACGAAATTTCCGTCGTCGACCCGGAAGCTGTTGGTCAACGCACGGAACGTCACTCCGCCGTACCACCGGTCGCTCCAGCGGTGTTCATACGTGAACCGCCCGGGCAGCAAGCCGAACAGGTAATCGTCAGGGCCGAGCTTCCAATCGGCTCCCAGCAATGGCCAGACAAATAGTCCGAAGAATTCCCGGTTCATGTAGACACCGGCGCGTAATTGCATTTGAGGAGTCACCGCATACGAAATGAATGAGACGCCCCCGAGTTGGATCGTGTTCTCCTTGAACAACTGCTCTCCGTTCGTACGAAGTATCGGTGTCACATTCAACGACCACTTTTCATACAATGGCAGCATCAGTCCTACGGGGAGTGCGATGCTCCGCACTTCCGGTACGAACTCCTTATTGTCTGCATGGTCGATGTTCCAGGCCTCGTAAAAAGGACTAAGCAGCAGGTAGGTGTTTTCTTTGAGCCGCAGCGGCACATCGCTGCCGGCATAGACATGGGTGAAGGGTGTGGCATAGGAGTCCTTGCTGCGAAAGCCGCTCGTGTGCCGGATCTGAAAAGGGTCTACATAGGGTTGCGCGTACAGTGACAGGCAGGTCAACATGCCTGTCAACGTGAAAAGAAATTTCGGGTAATTCGTGCAGTTAGTTTTCACGCCTTAATTTTTTGAATCTGAAAAACCGCTTCCAGCGTTCCCGGGCAGAAAGAAAGCGACTGACTGCGCCCATCCATTTGGGATTCTCGGTAATCGGACTCTTGTTTTCTGTGACGGGTGTATTTTCCTCCGGAATCTCCTCGCCGAACATCTCTTCCATGATCTTTCGTACCGAGGTTTCTACCATTCCTCGGAAAGGGATACGCGCCATCATGCCATACACGGCGGCATTGCCTTTTGCCGCCAGTTCTTTGTGTTCTGCTGCGTACGCGACTGCTTCCCGCAAGTCTTCTAGATAATCTTCGATGAAAGGTAGATTGGTGGGCAATACCGTAAGATGGATGCAGTCCGGGAACTGCTGACGATCCATCACCCATCCCTTTTCTTCCAGCCGGTCCGCCACCACAAAAATATCGGGTCGGTTGTCGAGTGTCGTGTAGGACAGGATATTCATGCAGGGCTCGCCCACGATAGCGATGCCGGGAATGGCGGATAAGCCAACCCGCAACTTCCGTGTTCCATCCATCAGTTTTCCGGCCATCGTCATATAGCCGTTTCTTCCAAGGTGCTTCATGCCTGCCCACGCTGCTGCAATCGGACCGCCCGGTCGGGTGCCCATGAGCGTGGGAGAGATGTATATTCCACCGGGGAAATCGGTGCTCACGAAAAACTGATGGTGCATCAATTTCATGTTGCGATACATCAACACCGATGCGCCTTTAGCTCCGAAGCCGAATTTGTGGACATCGGCGGATACAGAAGTGACACCTTCTACCCTGAAATCCCATCGCGGTATCTGATAGCCGAGCTGCTCCACCCAGGGCAGCATGAAGCCTCCGATACAGGCGTCCACATGCAGCGGGAGCTTGTGGCGGACTGCGAGGCCAGCAATCTCTTCCACAGGATCGAGCACTCCATTGGGATAACCGGGAGCCGAGGCCAGCAGCAGAATGGTGTCTTCGCCGATAAGCTTCTCCATTTCCTCCGGCTGAGCCCTCCTTTGTGCATCCACCGGTGCTTTTCGAAGTTGCAAGCCGAACATTTCGGCCGCTTTGTCGAAGGCAGGATGAATAGTGGAAGGCGCTACCACTTCGTAACGCTTTTTATTCGGCATCGCCTTCCTGGCCCGTTGTCTGTAACAGAACATGGCCGCAAGGATGCTTTCCGTTCCGCCGCTGGTCATCACGCCCACACCCTCATGGCTTCCGTGTAACAGCTCGAGAGTCATGTGTACCACTTCCTGTTCCATCGTATGCAGGCTTTTGAATGCCAGCGGATTCAGGTAGTTCGCGCTGAAAAGCTCGTTAGCGGAGGATTTCAGCAGGTTGTCGTGCTCTTCGTCGGCAAAGTAGACAAGGCTCCAGACCCTGCCGCCTTTCCAGTCCGCATCGTCCTTTTGAAGTGTGCGGATCTGCTCCAACAACTGCTCCGGCGTTTCACCTCTTTCAGGCAGTGAGGCAGCGGTCTTCTGTGGATTCATGTGTTGACGGTTTGAATGACTGCGTACTTTTTCACGCGCCACAGCAACACGAGCCCGATGGTGAACCATAGGGCGAGTGCAAAGATGGAGTTACGCATGCTTCCGGTGAGATTGTCCAGATAGCCCCACAGCACCAGTCCGCACATCATAGCTGTTTTTTCGCATACGTCAAAAAAGCTGAAATAACCTGCGTTATTCTCTGTCTTGGGGATCATCTTTGCATACGTCGACCGTGCCAGCGACTGGATGCCTCCCATGACCATGCCGATGAAGAACGCGGCGATGTAAAAGTGGATGGAGGTTTCTATGAAATAACTGCCGGCGCAGATGAGTATCCATATCAGCACAGCAATCATGAGTGCCGTAAGATTTCCCAGTTTATTCGAGATGTATGCGAACAGGAATGCACCGCCGATGCCAAGGTATTCCAGAAGCAGTACCGTGATGATAAGCTGTGTGATACCCAGATGAATCTCTTTTTCGCCGAAGGAAGCGGCCATGAACATCACCGTCTGCACACCCATGATGAAGAAAAAGAAAGCGAACAGATACAAACGTAGCTGTCGCTGTTCACGGAGTCTTTTCCAGATTTTCAAAAGTTCCCTATATCCGTTCAGGACATGATTCCTCCCAGGCTTCGGTTTATACAGGCCTTTGGGAAGAACGTGCAAGGGTATCTGTGCGAATCCTATCCACCACAGTCCGGTCGTAAGGAAGGAGATGCGTGGAAGCAGGGTGTCGTCGGTTATGCCAAGTGCCTTCTGATTGAGGATGAATGCCAGATTTAGGAGTAAGAGGGTGGTTGCGCCGATGTAGCCGAACGCATAGCCGCGGGCGCTCGTTTTGTCCTGGCGGTCTTCCGTGGAGATGGCGGGCAGATAAGAGTTATAGAATACGATACTTCCGGAATACCCCACCGTAGCCATCATCATTCCTGCAAGTGCCAGGTGGAACCTGTGATAAGTGTCGAAGAAGACAAGAATCATGCACCCCAACGCCCCCAGATAGCAGAAGAACTTCATGTAATTACGGTGATTGCTGCTGTAATCGGCGATTGAAGAAAGCAACGGTGAAATCAAGGCGACAAGGCCAAATGCGATGCCCAGATTGATGGAATATGCCGCCGTGTTCTCAATTGAAAACCAGCCCAAATCGAGTCTGGTGGATCCGTTCACCCGGGTTACGGTGTTGTAATAGGCCGGAAAAATTGCGGAAGTGATGACCAGCGCATATGCCGAGTTGGCCCAGTCGTACATCGCCCATGCATTGACGGTCCGGCGATCATTCTTGACCAGCACGCCGTAAGATGAATCTGTTTCCATAGGACCTTGCCTTATCACCTCGAAGGAGTCATTTCCGGCTACCGAAGAAGTAGTCCAAAAAATTGAAAGATTTCCGAAGTCGTCCGGAATCCAGCCGAATGTACACCCGGTCGTCCCATTAACGGGCTGACCAAGGTCAAATGGTATTGTGATTTAAGTCAGTATGGATGTAGGAGTAAGGCGAAAATTAATATTCCGGAATTTCCTTCAAACAGGGTGTTCGGGGAATTCGGTGTGAAGACGTCGGTTCCGGTATTTATACGGCTGCGTGTCTATTTACTCCAGAGTACGTTTCATGCGGCTGTGCCGAAGATTCACCTCCTTTTCATAGCTTTGAATCATGTATAAAGTGATCGTTACCGGTGCCACCGGCATGGTGGGTGAAGGTGTTATGTACGAATGCCTCCAGTCGAAGCTGATAAGCGAAGTGCTGATCATCAACCGGCGTCCGAGCACGTTTTCCCATCCGAAACTCAAGCAGATCATTCATGCCGACTTCTTCAATCTGAAATCCGTCGAAGAGCAGCTGAAAGGTTATGATGCCTGCTTCTTCTGTCTGGGCGTGACATCGCTTGGCAAGAGTGAAGAAGAGTACTCCCGACAGACGCACGATTTGACCTTGCACGTAGGCGAGACCCTATCAAGGATGAATCCCTCGATGGTCTTCTGTTACATCTCAGGAGCCGGAAACGATCTCACGGAAAGCAGGAAGATGATGTGGGCGCGGGTGAAAGGGCGTACAGTGAACGACCTTTCCAAATTGCCTTTCAAGGCCGTCTACGATTTTCGTCCGGCCATGATCGAACCCGTCAAAGGGCTGAAGAACACGCTGAAGTTCTACAACTATATCGGCTGGTCTTTTCCGATCCTCTATCGCTGGTTTCCGGATATGGTCTGCAGGCTCGGCGATATCGGGAAAGCCATGATCAATGTGCTGGACAAAGGGTATGACGGACGTGTGTTGGAGGTAAGTGACATCAAACGTATGGCCGCACAGAAGTCATGAGGATGGTTTTACCTGCCGTCGCGCTGCTTGTGTTGATCTCGGTGAGCAATTTTACGGCCCGTGCGCAAACAGGCGCGTATGTACCAATCCCCGATTCCGGTGTGGTCTGGAATTTCCGGGAAACCACAAGTTGGTGCTGGTTCTCGGGGTATACGGCGGATTATTCCATCATCACCGACGGAGATACGCTCATCGGCGGCGTCCGCTATAACAAGCTTTACACGCCCTTCGTAATCACCGGAAATCCGCTGTGCTTCTCGGATCCCACGGGATATCGCGGGGCCTTCCGGAATGATACAGTCGCACGCAAAACCTTCTACTTTCCGCCTTCGGATACCGTCGAACGCCTGTTGTATGATTTCACCTGGCAGCAGGGGGATACCGTCCAGGGTTGGCTCCGGTCCGCAGGTATATCCCCTTCGGTAATCGACCGCGTCGACTCCGTGCTGGTCGGCAACGATTACCGGCGCAGGATGCATGTCGACTGTTACAATGTCGATATCATCGAAGGAGTGGGTTGTACCTATGGTCTTATTACAGGTCTGCCCGGATGTGTGACGGATGTCAACGATTTCAGCCTGGAGTGTTTAAGCGTCAACGGTCAGGCCTTGTTACCGGACACTGCATCGAATTGTCTCCTGATCAATTCAGTCGAGCTTCAGGAGCATATGCTTCCGGTAGCTTTCTATCCCGTCCCTGCTTCCGGCCGGCTATACTTACGCCCTTGGACCCCGGGCACATTTGATCTGCAGCTGGTCGATGTGACCGGAAAATGCATTTACAAGAATACCCTTGAACTTGTTCCCGGCATCGAGGCGATTATCGAAACCGATGACCTCCCTTCCGGCGTCAGCGCATTATTGCTAGCGGACAGGAGTTCAGGCAGGGTGTTCAGCAGCAAGGTCGTCATCCTTCGTTAATCGACCTGGTAGTCGCGTAAATCTCATCCTTCGATGCCCGGCACTTCCGCTAAGAATCCTTCCGTTGATATTTATCTTGCCGACGGATGCGGGCGTTGCTCCATGGCGGCCACCCCGGCGTGCAAGGTGAATCAATGGCGGACCGTGCTGAAGCGCCTGAGGGCGATCGCGCTGAGCACCGGACTGAAAGAGGAACGGAAATGGGGTGTGCCGTGTTATACCTATGAGGGAAAGAATGTGATCATGCTGGGGGCGTTCAAGGAATACGCCTCTATCATGTTTTTCAAGGGTGCGTTGCTGGAAGATACGGCTGCTATTTTGACCAGGCAGACGGAAAACGTCCAGGCGACACGGCAGATACGGATCACCGGACTTTCGGCACTCAGGCCGATCGAACAATTGATAAAGGAATATTTTCTTTCAGCGATCGCCCTGGAAAAAACCGGGGCCAAGGTCACCTACAAGAAAGCCACGGAGTATCCGGTTCCTGAAGAGCTCCTTCAGGCCTTTCGTGATAATCCGCAGTTGAAGCGCGCCTTTTATGCACTGACCCCCGGACGACAGAAGGGATATCTGTTGTATTTCGCCGGAGCCAAACAATCGCAGACAAGGTCCGGACGTATCACGAAGCACACGCAGCGGATTCTCTCCGGAAAAGGGTTGGACGACTGACCGGATTCGCACCGGTCGTTTATTCCACGAAATCGACTTCCGCCATCACGCCGCAATGATCCGACGGCCAACGTCCGTTCGCAAGCCGTTCGTCCAGACACGAGTAATTCCGTACTTCCAGTCCGATGGTCCAGATATAGTCGATCCTCTTTGATGGAACCTCTTCCGTCTTGAATCCGTTGAAAGTGCCCGATGATCCGACCGGAGGAGTGGAAGAGGCTTTGCATGCGTCGGTCAGGCCCTCAAACAGTTTCAGACGGCTGTCGAGCAGATCCTGATACCCCGCATCGTCCGGGCTCAGGTTGAAATCGCCCATCAGCAGGACGGAAATGTTAGGTAACATCTCTTCGTTACGCTTCTCCAGATATGCATCGGACTTTTCCAGAATGAACGCTGTCAACTGCCTAATGCTGTTGGAGCGCGCTTCGACGCCTTCATGGTCCAGATGGGTGTTCATCACCAGCAACTGTTTCTTAGTCGCTTTTTCTTTCAACAGCAACCAGCAGCACATCCTGTTGCAGGCCGCATCCCATCCTTTTCCCGGACGGTCCGGAGTTTCCGACAGCCAGAAGTAACCCTGCTCCAGCATGGTGAACTTCTTTTCGTTGAAGAATAACGGCGTGAATTCACCTTCTTCGCTACCGTCGTCCCTTCCGACTCCCACGTAAGAGAAACCGGGTAACGATTTACGGATATCGGCCAATTGATTGGCAAGAACCTCCTGGAATCCCACCAAGTCCGGGGACGCCTTTCGCACTACGTTCAGCAATCCGGCTTTACGTACTTCCCACCGGTCTTCGCCGTCCTGCGGGTTGTCGTATCGAATGTTGTAGGACAGCGCCTTGAAGGGCTGGGCATCCGTGTCCGTGAAGCAGAAGAACAGAGTGAGAGCGAGGAACAGGTTTTTCATGGCTTGTTTGCAGTCAGTCCAAGATACTCAATCCTGAATTATCCCGCCATGACGAAGTCTTTCATTTCAAGGAAGCCGGCACTCTTCAGGAAGGTGCGGATATCTTCCCGCACATCGCGTTTTGAAATCAGACTGATGATGAAACTGCGGCGATATGACGGAAGGTCTTTCACCGGAATGAACGGCAATTCCTGAGAGGTGCGTTCCGCCACGTCGGTGACGGCACTGACCGGGATTCCTGCCTCTTGCAGCACCGTGATCCGTTTGCGGATATGGCGGCTGCCGCCGCAAACGATGACCTGACGGTTTTCTGCAATGTTCGTATCCAGCCACGCTTTGAGATATTTCGCCTTAGTACGGAAGAAGGCATCCTCCGAGTAGTTGCGGTGATTACGGCTGAGCCGTTCGCTGCGGTCCCGCCACGTGAGTAACGTTTCCGGCAACTTGCCGATAGCTACTCCTGCTTGCATCCACCGAAGCCATAACTCGTAATCCTCCGGCAGCGGGTCGGTACTGTAGTCTCCGTGCCGTTCGAACAGTTCCTTTCGCATCATCATCGACGGATGAGCCAACGGGGATTCTATGAATCGGTTCGTCGAATGTTCTTCGGGAGTAATGAGGCTGTTCTGCCAGTCCACGAAAAACCGATAGCCTTCGTTTTCGGGAGTCGACGGATCGACTTGTGTGCGGCATCCTGCGGCTCCGATACCGGGATTCGCGCAGAGGTATTCAAATTGCCGTTGTAGTCTTTCAGGATGCGCCACATCGTCCGCATCCATCCGGGCGATGATTGCGGATAACGCATGGGCTATTCCGGTGTTCAGGGCAAAGGAAATTCCGGGTCGTATTTCAGGGACTAGACGGCAACGCGGATCACGCTCTGTAGAAG
Source organism: Bacteroidota bacterium (assembly GCA_046052345.1). Lineage (GTDB taxonomy): Bacteria > Bacteroidota > Bacteroidia > AKYH767-A > 2013-40CM-41-45 > Pollutiaquabacter. The sequence continues at coordinate 132,030 of JBJOMN010000007.1, forward strand.
TCTCTGCGATGCGGCGGCTTTCGGGATCCCCGGCATTGTCTATCAGTATCAATTCCAGATCCCGCAACGATTGCCCGAGGATGCTGTTGATGCTTTCTGATAGCATCCCGCGTTCATCGGTAAACGGAAGCAGGACGGAAACTTGCGGCATGGTTTTCGGTCGGAGCAGAACCTGCGCCCCCGTTTCAGTTCAATATATGGATGTTCACCCGGTAGACAATTCCGTTCCGTTCCACGCTTTTCGTTTCACGGCGCACTTTCCATCCGTGCGATTCCAGGCTGTTGAAGAAGTCGCGGGCGAAATGCCGGTCAGGTTCGCTGAGGATTGCCGTGCCTCCGGGAGCGATGAGACGCCTCAATGCTGCGAGGAGCGGTTCGAACATCCTCCGTTCATAGGCCACGTCCGAGGCGATGACAGCATCGAAAGGCACGGCAGGTGTGTCTGTCCGCCAGTCCAGCAACCGGGTCTCACAAGGTGTGCTATGATTGAGGCTCCAGTTGTGTGCGGCCAGCCGAAGCGGTTCCGGCAGATAGTCACTGAGGACAACGTGCTCGGCTGATTTTCCGGCCACGATTCCCGGCAAACCGAGTCCGCATCCGATCTCGCAGATGTTCTTGCCGGCGGTCAGCCCGGTGTTTTCCGACAGGAAGCGGCTGAGTGCTATGGCGGAGGGCCATATTTCGGCCCAGTACGGAATCCGTTCGTCTTTTACTGCCGGATCGTCATCAGGAAGCGAAAGAAGTCTTTCGAAAAGGTCTTCAGCGTCTGTTACGTGCGTGATGACGTAGGAGTCGCTCCCGAAAACAAGGGTTTCGATACCGGTAGGGAAGTCGAACAAGGGATCCGGCATGGCAGCCGGAAAGGTAAGCAAGAAAAACGCCCGTACTTCTCAGTCGAGGAAAGGGCGGATGGAAACGGCGAAGGTGATCAGGGAAAGCTTGCCGCTTATTTCAAGTTTGTCGGCCATGTTGGCCCGGTGGTTTTCGATGGTCTTGAAGCTGACCAGCATTATTTCGGCTATCTGACGGCTCGTTTTTCCTTCAGCTACCAGTCGCAGCACTTTCTTTTCGGTCTTGGTAAGACGTTTCAATAAGGCATCGACCTCGTCGCGGGTGAATTTCATTTTCAACCCTTCCACATCGCCACTCTGTTTGAAGGCGGAGCGCAACCGGTTATACCGGTCCATACGCGTATTGATGGCTTTCAGTAACTCGTCTTTGGAGAACGGTTTGATGAGATAATCGTCCGCTCCCAGATTCATGCCCCTGCGTATGTCTTCTTTTTCGCCTTTCGCAGACATGAAAATGAACGGCAATTCCAGACCACCGGCACCTTTGCGAACCTCGTTCAGGAATTCGTAGCCGTCCATCTGCGGCATCTTTACATCGCAAAGTATAAGGTCGGGCTTGAATGACTCGATATGTTGCCGGGCCATGATTCCATCCTCAGCACCTACGGCTTTGAAGCCGTAGAGTTCCAGCAGCGTGCAGATGCTCTCCCGCAACATGCGTTCGTCATCCACCACCAATATTTTTTTCGATTCCTGATTCATAACTGGTCGGACCTTACAGCACCGAAGACCGGATACTATTACGCCCCGAATTAGATGTTGTAACAAATATAATCGATTCGGGTGTCTAAATGCAGCAACTCCCGCTATTTAATGTTATCGTAACACAGCTTTCGGCCTGACGAGCTTCCATCTTCAGATGAACTGCCTGAATTCGGAGATAAAACCATGTATTGAAGATGATTCTATTGATTAGAAAGTCGGGAGACTGCAATTCGAAGCCACTTTTTCTAATAAATGGTTTTTTTATCTAAGAGAACTCCCCCATTTTGAGCAGATGTATAGAAGTACCCTGATGGAGAGCTTTTTCTGTCTGCAAGCCCTCTTTTACCCTCGTCCATGCGGAGCCTGTAACGGTAGCCTTAAAAGAGGCGAGAACGCTGTCTGTACTCGCTGCAGGGTTACTTTGTCCAGAACAGATCATTTCCGGTACATGGGCAATGCCGTCGAGCAATTGTTCTATGGTCGGACAATGGTCCATGCCGCCGCCGCGTATTATTCTTTTTATAAGGGCGGCTCTGTGCGGCAAATGGTTCACCGGTTGAAATACGGCGGGCGGCAGGACATAGGCCAATTTGCAGGACGACTTATCGGGGAGGAGCTAAAGAGGCACGAACGATTCGCCGGCATACAGGCTGTTGTACCGGTTCCACTGCATGTCAGCCGACAGCGAAAACGCGGATACAATCAGGCAGCGTGTATCGCTGAAGGCATTAGTGAGGCTTCGGCTATTCCCCATTTTCCTGAGGTGCTCGTCCGCCGATATGCCAGCGAGACGCAGACGGACAAATCGCGGTTCGGCCGATCCGGAAATGTGTCGGGGCTTTTCGAAGTAAGTTCATTGCATCAGGCAGAAGGGCTGCATGTCCTGCTTGTGGACGATGTGATCACTACCGGAGCGACCTTGATCGCTTGTGCCGAAGCGCTCCTTCATGCCGGCTGCAAGCGAATCTCCGTAGTCGCCATGGCGGCTGCTACCAGGTGAATCGGTTTAAAGTGGAACCAAATCCGTCGGATTACGTACATAATCCGGCCGGAAACCATTGCCGGTCAGCGTAAGAATGATTGATTTCGCCAAAGAAATTGCCATGTGTCGATCGCCCCGTCGCATGTTTGGTCTGCTTTTGGTCCTTGTCGCGATGACCATTTTCGCGGGTGGCGCCCGTGCACAATCCTTGCAGCGCGAATGTGCCGCAAGTGCGGGATCGGCAGCCTCCGTAGAAGGGATCTTCATCAGCCAGACCATCGGACAGTGCTATGTCACCTCCGGATATTCCGGACAGGACTTCTCGCTGCTTCCGGGGTTCCAGCAGCCGACCGTTTTCGCACGCATGCCTGTTGCATCCAACGCCTTTTTTCATGTATCCCTGCACCCCAATCCGGCGGCCTATTCCTTTGTGCTTGAGTCCGACATCGGACTTGAAGACGCTGATTTCCGTGTAGTCGATATGAGCGGGCGGATGATCGTCCATGAAAAAATATCAGACCTGAAGAATCTTACCGTCGACTGCCGTGAATGGCCTGAAGGAGTCTACGCCTTGTCAGTGCTAGACCGGTACGGCCGTTCCCGGACGTTGAAGCTTATCGTATCCAAATAATCAACTTATGAAAAAAGCGCACCAATTCCTCGCCGCTTTGTTTGCGGTCGCATCAGTGACGTGCTTCCATTTCCGATCGGAGGCACAGTCGTTTATTACAGCTGACATCTCCAAGCAATACACGACTTTCCGTTTCCTGGACAGCAACGGTAATCAGGACAAGGACTATAACGGTGTGTATTCCGGAGCTTTTTCCGCAGGTTATCGCTATAATGCCAAATCCGGATTCGTATTCCGTGGATCAATAGGCATGAGTGATGCCGGCGCCACCTTGATCTATGACGGCATGAGCTATTCCTGGGAGCTCAGCTATGCCGCGGTCAGGGCAGGAGCGGGTTGGATGTTCGGGAAAGGCAAATGGCATCCGTACGCGACCGTCGCGCCTTATTATGCCCGCCTGTTGAATGCATATCAGCGGCTCAACAACGAAGATTTCGACGTGAAATCCGCCGGCTACATTTCTTCGTACGACTACGGCGTGGAAGGATATCCCGGAGTGCTCTATGAGCTGGACTCCCGTATTTCCATTTATGCGGAAATGTACTACCGTTACGGTCTGCAGAACCTGGAAGATGACGGCGACCTGCTGACCGGTTCAAATCCGAATCAGGGACAGACTTCCAATAACCGCGCCGCAGGTATTTCGCTGGGCCTAACCTATCAGATTTCAAAATAACCATCAGCTACACCGATCATGAAAAAGCTCTCCGGCCTGACCCTGACTTTCATACTGATATTCTCGTGCCATAGTCTTATGGCCCAGCACCCGCAGATTGGTCAGTTGCAGGGTATCAATTACCAGGCAGTCGCCATTGACGAATACGGCAAGCAGATCGTGGGTATGGATGTCACCGGCAAACCGCTGTACGAGAAGACCATCGGTGTCAGGTTCTCCATTCTCAAAGGCAATGCAGGTGCGATCGAGTACGAGGAAACGCATACTGCGCTCACGGACAAATACGGATTGTTCTCCCTGGTCATCGGCAAAGGGACGGTCAGTGCAAACGGGCAGTATTCCAACCTGATGGATATGCCGTGGATCGATGCCGACCAATGGCTGAAGGTGGAGATTTCCACCCGCAACGACGGAAATTACCGTTTGGTGAGTCTGCAGCAGTTCATGGCGGTGCCCTACTCCTTTTATACCGACGATATCGCCGACGATGCCATCACTACGTGGAAAGTACTGGACTCCACGCTGGTTAACCAGGATCTACATACCTCTTCTGTCGATTCGCGTACGATTCTGGATTCGACCATCATCAATGAGGATATCCATACGGGTGCCGTCGATTCACGCACCGTACTTGATTACACCCTCCTGAACGAAGATATCGGTGCAGGCTCCGTGGATTCACGTACCATCCTGGATTCGACCATCGTCAATGAGGATATCCGCACCGGTGCCGTCGATTCACGCGCCGTTCTCGATTATACACTGCTGAACGAAGACATCGGTACAGGCTCGGTCGACACACGCACCATTCTCGACTCCACCATACTTAACGAGGACATCCGCACGGGCTCTGTCGATACGCGGACGATCCTGGACGAGACCATTTTGAACGAGGATATCGCCAACGGAACCATCGACCTGACCACCAAAGTGACCGGCGTACTTCCGGTTCCGAACGGCGGCACGGGCGTTCCTTCGTCTACCGACCACGGCTTGCTCGTCGGTGGCGGAAACGGTCCCATCCGTTCCCTGCCTGCCGCCTCCGACCTCCAGATTCCGGTCGGCGTCACGGCATCCGATCCCGTACTGAAGGTGCTGTCCAGCGGTGTAGGCATCAACATCACGCAGACCGCCGATTCGGTGATCATCTCTTCCGGCATCCAGGGGGTGAACTCGCAGACCGCGGCCACGGTGAGCCCCGGTACTTTGCAAGACGGTTCGACATGGAACTCCGGTCCGCTCACGATCCAAGGTGTGGCACTGGGTAACATCGTAGTGGGTTCCCTTGACGGAGACCTCCACGGGTGCATGATGACGACCTATGTTTCCGGCAACAACCAGATACGTGTCGCCATCTTCAACGGTACCGGCAGCACCGTAAATTTCAATGGCACCTACACCCTGAAGGTGCTGGTGGTCCAGTAGTCCTTCCCGAGAGCAATCCCTCTTTCCTCCGTTTCCTGATTTAGCGGGAAATGCTGCATCTTTGCAGTGCATGGCGGAAATGTTCACCATTCCGGTCGGCGCCGGACGTGCCGAACGGTACAAGTTGCTTCAGGCGCAGCTGCCTTCCCTATTGGACCCTGCCTTCGGGCGTATGACCAACGCAGCCAATACGGTCGCTGCCATGATGGAAGCGCTCCGCTTCCATTGGATCGGCTTTTATTTCGTAAGTGACATCGGCGGCAGCGAAGAGCTGCTGGTCGGCCCTTATCAGGGGCCTGTTGCTTGCGCACGGATCGGTTTCGGGAAAGGGGTTTGTGGCTCGGCCTGGCAAAACCGTCAGACCATTGTTGTTCCGGATGTTGAACTTTTCCCCGGACATATCGCCTGCAGCGCTGCTTCAAAGTCAGAGATAGTCGTCCCCGTCTTCAGACAAACCACGGTGATCGGTGTCCTGGATATCGACAGTGCACTTCGGGATGATTTTACACAGGAAGACCGTGCCGCCATTGAACGTATAGTAGCTATTGTCTCTCCCTGCCTATGAGATCCGCGGTATCCTCTCTGATGCTGTATTGCATGCTCAGCCTTCTGGCGTCATGTGCTCTTCAAGTGGCGCCGCAGGGTGGTGAAAAGGATACGTCGCCTCCGGTCTTGCAAAAAGCGGATCCTCCCGCCGGCTCGGTCCGTTTCGCTTCCAACGAAGTCGTTTTCGAGTTCGACGAGTACCTGCAGCTCAAAGATGTTGCAGGCAAGCTGGTCGTTTCGCCCCCGTTGGTCCATGCACCGGTCGTCAAGGTCCGGAAGAACAGGATGGTCATGACCATCGAGGATACCCTGCTTCCCTCCACCACCTACACCTTCAATTTCGGGGATGCTGTCACTGACCTCAACGAAGGCAATGTGATTCCCGACTTCTCGTATGTGGTTTCAACCGGTGATGCGATCGACACGCTGCAGTTGAGCGGTTCCGTGCGGCGCGCAGAAGACCTGAATCCTGAAAAGGGCATGCTGGTGATGTTATATCCTGCCCTCTCTTCCGATTCCTCGCCGTATCTCGACCGCCCGCTCTACTTCGGTCGTACGGATGACAACGGATCCTTCCATATACTGAATATCGTTTCGGGTGAATACCGCATTTTCGGACTTGCCGAGAAGAATGCGAATTACACCTACGACGATCCTTCGGAACGGATCGCCTTCAGCAACGAAAGGATAAAGGTCCCTGCGAGCGGACCTTCACTCACTTCCTTTCTGAAGGAACCGCGGCCTTCTCTGGTCAAAGCCGCTGCGGAAGGGCCTGGAAAAATCCGCTTTGTTTTTGCCGGGTCGGATTCCGCACGAGTAATACGACTGATTACCGACTCTGTCAAACTGGACCTGTACAGTCGTACTTCCTCGCTCAATAACGATACGGTCAATTTCTGGTACCGCAATCTGAAAGCCGACACAGCCCTTTTTGAAGTGCGATTCCCGGGACATACGGACACGGTGGCCGTCCGGCTGAGCGTTTATGAATCATCCGTTTCGAAGAAGCGGGGGGCTTTCCTGTTGTCTGCAGGATTTCCTGCCGTCGCTTCCGGTCTTCAGCCGTTTAATCAACCTTTGCTGATCCGGGCGAATCATCCGTTAGTGTCTGTCGACAGTTCCAGGATCAAGCTCATGTCGGAGGAAGCGGTGGTCGCCCCTTCATCTGTCCTTTTCAATGCCCCTTTTGAAGTCACTGTTACTGCAAAATGGGAGGAGGAGAAAAACTACCGTTTCATGGCTTTGCCCGGCGCATTGACCGATATTTTCGGATTAAGCAATGATACCGTGGATATCCGGTTTCGCACTGCCACCGTATCCGATTACGGGACCCTTCGTGCATCCGTTTCAGGATTGCCGACGGAAACACAAGGTGTATTGACCCTGGTTGATGAAGGGGGCCGCATCGTAAGGGAGGCTTCCTTCCGACGGGATACGGTCTGCTATTTCGAATTTCTGTCTCCGGGCACTTATCGGCTCAAGTTCATCGAAGACAAGAATGCAAACCGGCGATGGGATACCGGTGACGATCTTCTGCACCGTCAGCCCGAACCGGTCCGTTACTATCCGGATCCGGTTCCGGTAAGGGCCAACTGGGATGTGGAGATAAAATGGTCGTTGTCGGGCGTCGCCTCGGGACGATGATCCTCTGCGAAATCCGACGCCTGTTTTACGAATTTCAGCGCTTCACTGCACAATCAGCTTCCTGAAGCCGGAGTATCCGCCGATGCGTACTTCGACCATATAGATGCCGGGAGGCATACCTGTCGTATCGAACCTGATTCTTTTTCGCTCTCCGGAAAGGGTGCCGCTGTAAAGGTCGCTTAGCGTGCGGCCTGTGATGTCGTTAAGCCGAACATCCACATCGCCGGTACGATTCATGGCGATCTCGACAATGGCGTATCCGTTCGAAGGATTGGGAAATACATTCAATTCCGAAAGCGCTGACAGGGTTTCGTCCGTACCCAATGACACGTCAATCCGGAATTTCCAGTATCCACCGGGAGCGGTTATCGGGCGGTTCTGTTGCTTGCCGCTCACGGATTCCGCATGGATGTAATAGTAGACTGTCGTACCGTTCGCCTGTGCAGGAATGTCCGCGGTCCAGTTGTTGTTGCCGGTAGAGGACATCGCCACACCGGAATAGGGCAGCAGCGTATCGGTGCGCCAGTACAACATCGCACTGGCGATGCCTGACTTGTGCCGGATCTCCGCATTGACGGTGTAAGGCACAATAGTGCTTGCCTGGTCGCGAAGCGGCTGGTGCACGATCCAGAGCTGGTCCTTGGCGGAGACTTCCTTGGTGATGCAATGGATCGCTCCCAGGGAAGTGATGATCTGGTTGCAGTTGATGCCTACGACCCTGTACCCGGGCATCGACTCGCGCCAGATACGCAGCGCGGTCGAGTCATATTGGGCTGCATATGTCGGCACGATGATCGTCTTGTTGACGAAAACGGCATTGGTGTACGTGCGGTAATCGCCGCCGCTGTCGGGATAAAGGCCGTTCGCATCCGGAGGCATGGGAATCCGTACGAACTTGTAAGGCGTTCCGAACGGAGACAGGAAATTGTTGCGGATATAGGCGATGTTGGAATCGATCCGCGGACCGTCTGCTACTCCGGGCGGATATTCCCCTACGAGGATGGTCTCTTCGTCCAGCAGTTTCATGTGCATGTCGATGTGATGGATCTGGTCGTAGGGCAGCGTATTCATCTTGATGTAACGGTCGATGCCCATGAACTGCAGCATGATCGAGTCTACCTGCGGTTCTGTTTTCGACGGGTTCTCATCGAGTACCAGCCGTGATGAGAATCCGGTCCCTAATCCGTCGCACATGAAGTTGCCGCCCGTATGTATGAGATCGTAGGGGGCAGTCGAGGTCTCATACAACGGAAGGCCGGTGAAGGTGGCGATACTGCGAGGCAACGTATCGTCTTTGGCCCTGGGCCGGTTGTAGATCCAGTCGACCAGCAGCAGGGAGTCGACATCGTCGGTGTAGACATTCCATTGTCCGTAATCCCTGCACCAGATGGAATTGAATCCGGTCTGGATGAAATCCACATTCGTGATCGGAACGGTGTTCGCCACGAGATTGGTGATCACGGCGTTCGAATCGCTGCAGATGACAATCACTTTGGTTTCGCTTTGGGCGTAATTGATGATCTGCCGGACGATGTTGGTATACGTCGTCCATACCACGACCAATGCGTCGACTTGCTCCCATTCCGCCGAGGCCCTCACGGCCGATGACGGAGGAGTGGTGAAGCCTGCGCTTACATATTGGGATATGCTTCGAATGTAATCAGGCATGGCTGCCTGTTCGGCCGGGGTCATTACATGGCCGCCCGTTGCTGCGGAGGAAGGCGATACGCCCGCTGTCAGCAGGAAGAGGCTAAGGAGAAGGGTCTTGAAGGTAGTCATGGTGTATGAAATGGTTCCTGTTGTGGTAATGGTGCGATTCATTGGAAGGAGAAATTGTCGGCGTCTTTGAGAAAAGGCAGTTGTCGGCGGAAATCATGTAGTGGACCGCTGTCCAAAGAAGCCTGTAACACGCATTCGGCTCCGGCCGGAGCCGAATGCATCGCCTCTCCGGTGAAGTCAATGACGACCGAATCACCAGTATGAGGGATACCGTTTCCGTCGGTACCGACTCGATTCACTGCGGCGACGTAGCATTGGTTCTCGATGGCTCTGGCAGGCAACAGCTTCTTCCACGCGGCGTTACGGCGCTCCGGCCAGTTGGCCACATACAACAACAGGTCATATTCGAAACCATTGCCGTAGCGGCTCCACACGGGGAATCGCAGGTCGTAGCAGATGAGGGGGAAAATTCGCCATCCTTTCCACTCGACGACCGACCTGTGGGTGCCGGCAGCGTAATGGCTCCCTTCTCCCGCAAGTCCGAAAAGATGCTTCTTGTCGTAATGCCTGTAGGTACCGTCAGGAAACATCCAGACAAGACGGTTATAATGTACGCCTGCCGACTCGATCACCAGACTACCGGTCACGGCCGCTCCGCTATGCTGCGACATTCTCCTCATCCATTGCATCGAGGGGCCATCCATAGGCTCCGCCACCGAGGCCGGGTTCATGGTGAATCCGGAAGAGAACATCTCGGGCAGCACGATCACATCCGTCTTTCCGCCAAGCGGAAGAATGCGTTCTTCGAACAGCCTGAGGTTCGAGGCGGCATCCTCCCAATGAAGGGAGGCCTGTATCAGCGAAAGATGAAGAGAAGCGGACATCAGGCGCGTACTCTTTGCAGGCGGTCAGCGGCTTGTTCAAGGGTTTCGTCAGTCTTAGCGAAACAGAAACGAAGCACTTTGACGTCGGGCGGTTGGCGGTAAAAAACGGAAGTCGGTATGGAGGCTACGCCGTATTCTTTCGTGAGCCTGACTGCGAAATCAGTGTCCCTTTCATCAGTGATGGCGCTGTAGTCCAGCAATTGGAAATAAGAGCCTCCGGCCGGCCTGAACTTGAATGCGGAGCCCTTCAGCAATTCCAGGAAACGATCACGTTTTGCCTGGAAAAAGGCGGGCAGGTCCAGATAGTTCCTGTTCTCCATGAAATCCACCAACGCATGCTGTATGGGCGTGTTCGCGCAGAACATCAGGAACTGGTGTACACGTCGGAACTCCTTCGAGAGATTTTCAGGGGCGATACAGTATCCCGTCTTCCAACCCGTGGTATGGTACGTCTTCCCGAAGGAGAAGATGACAAAACTCCTTTCCGCAAGTGCCGGATAGCGCAAAACGCTTTCATGTCTTGCGCCGTCGAAGATGATGTGCTCGTAGACTTCATCGCTCAGTATGAGAATGTCCGTGCCCGCGGTAGTCCGCTCCAGTTCATGCATGTCCTCGGCAGTCAACAACGTGCCGCACGGGTTGTGCGGTGTGTTGACGATGATCATCCGTGTCTTGGGTCCGATCTTCTTGCGCAGCATCGCCCAGTCCACCGTATTGTCCTCCGGTGTGAGCTGTACGAGAACGGGAATTCCACCGGCCAGTTCGATCGCAGGGACATAACAGTCGTAGGCGGGTTCGATGACGATCACTTCGTCACCTTCCCGTATGACCGCGGTGATGGCAGTGAAGATGGCTTGCGTGCCACCGGCGGTAATGGTCACTTCCGTTTCGGGGTCCACCCTGCAGCTATAGAGGGATTCCGTCTTGGCTGCGATGCTTTTCCGAAGCGAAAGTATTCCTTGCATGGGTGCATATTGGTTCATCCCCTTTTTCATGTAGTGATGAACCAGGTCTATCAGTTCCGGGGATGTTTCGAAATTCGGGAAACCCTGTGAGAGGTTTATCGCTTTGTGTTCCTGAGCAAGGGAGGACATCACCGTGAAGATGGTAGTGCCCGCCCACGGAAGCTTGGAAGACAGATTGCCGGGGAATCGCATAAGACCCTCAAGTTATCCTTTTCCAAGGACACAAAAAAACCCGCTTGTGGCGGGTCAAATTCGAGCGGGAGGAGTTTACATCCACCCGGGGTTGTCGGTGATAAATCCGAAGTTGTACAGTACGATGACTGCGACGATCATCGCCAGCAAGGCGACCCCCAACAGCATGGTGAGCCGCTTGTACAATCTGGCCTCCTGCATCAGCTTGAGGCGCTTGATGATGTTGAATATCACATTCTCGGAGCGGTGGAAGGCGCTCTCGTTCTTGACGATATAATCGAATGCTCCGTATTTGATGGTATTCACCGCCACATCGATCTTATCCTGTCCGCTGAACATCACCACTTCTATTTCCGGATCCTGCTTCTTGATCTCTTTGAGGATTTCAATGCCGTCCATGGCATCCTTTCCCGCCAGATCGAAATTGTAGTCCAGGAAAACGATCTGAGGCCGGAGAGATAGGTTTTTCAGGCAATCCTCGCCCGAATTGAACACATGCACGGTCATAGTGGAGTATTTGCTCAGGTAATCCTGCAGCATCATCGCCTGCATGGCATCGTCATCGACGATGAAGATCGATTTGATCTGGTTCATAGCGTATCGTTGGGCGCTCAAAAGTAGCAATAATTTGAACGCGGCGAAACCCGAAGCCGGTAGTCGCCCGCCTGCATATCAGTCAGGGAATCAGGCGATTTCAGCAGCCAGCTCCGTCATCGCCTTCCGGCAGATGCTGTCGAAGTCGGAAAGCAGCTGAGGAAGTTTTTCGGTCTCCGTCTTGGTGCCGGCGTGGTGTTCGATGGCCTTGACCAGCGGTTCGCCTTCCTTTATGCCCATGTAGGTGATCTGGGGCTTCAAGGCATGTGCAGCTGCTCGCATCCCGTCGTAATCCGATGCGTCAAGCGTCGCTTTCAGCTTGTCCAAGGATGCGGGACAAAGCTGAAGGAACATGGACACATACTTTTTCACTTTATCCGCATTTCCCCCGGAGAACCCGTTCAGGAAGGTCAGGTCGGTTACTTTTTCCATTCTTTATCGGTTGGGTGTTTCAATGGTCGTGGTCTTTTCAGGCGATCAGCCGGACTATTTTTCCGCGGAGGTCTTCCGGCTGGAAAGGTTTGGCGATAAACTCATCGACACCCGATTCGAAGCATTTAACGACTTCGTCGTGCGTCACATTCGCGGTCATTGCCATGATCTTGATGCTTCTCTTGGCGCCGGGAAGCTCATTGCGGATCTTTCGCGTCGCTTCGAAACCGTCCATCACCGGCATCTGAATGTCCATCAGCACCAGGTCGTAGTCACGGCTGTTCACTTTTTCCACAGCCACTGCTCCGTTCTCGGCAACATCGATGGAAATGTCCGGGAACAGGTCGTGAAGGGTATCCGTGGCAACCAGCTGGTTGAAGGGATTGTCTTCCACCAGCAATACCGAAATCTCCTTCGGAAGTGCGGCGGAGGGTTTTGTTTCCGGACTAAGAACGACCTTCAGGTCGTCTTCCCGTCCGTGCAGGAACGGAAGGGTGAAGGTGAACGTGGTACCTTGTCCCACCTTGCTGTCCAGGTCGATCTTCCCTCCCTGCAGGTCGATGAGCTGCTTCGAAATGGTGAGGCCCAGTCCGGTTCCTCCGAAGCGACGGTTGGTGTCGCTGCTCGCCTGGGAGAAGCTCTCGAAGATCACGCCGACCTTCTCCGGCGTGATTCCGATGCCGGTGTCTGTAACGTCGAACTTCAGCAGACAGGTCTTTACATCCGAGTCCAAGAGTCCGCACCGGATGGATACGCTTCCCTTTTCCGTGAACTTCAAGGCATTTCCCACCAGGTTCAGCAGGATCTGGTTCAGCCGCACGGAATCCCCGACGAGGACCTTGGGTATCTCATCGGCAACTTCTACCGAGAGGTCCAATCCTTTTTCACGCGCCTTCACGTCCATTACCTCCTTCAGGTGGCCAAGCAGCTCTCGGGGGTCGAATGGCGTCTTTTCGAAAATCATCTTGCCGGCTTCGATCCGCGATATGTCCAGGATGTCATTGATGATGACTAGCAGGTTTTCGGAGGATTTCCGGATGGTGTCGACGTACTTGAGCTGCTGTTCGTTGAGCGGCGTCTTGAGCAGCAGATTGGTTAGCCCGACCACCGAGTTCATCGGGGTGCGGATCTCATGGCTCATATTGGCCAGGAACTGCTGTTTGAATTTCTCCCGCTGAAGCGCCCTGTCGGTCTCCTTTTCGGCGGATTCCTTATCCCGAAGGGTGCTTTCCAGACGCTCCTGCGCATCAAAACCCTGACGGATCATCCGTACCTCGTGCAGGGTCTTCATGATGGTCGTCTCCAGATCCGTGAAGTCGATCGGTTTGGTGATGAAGTCGAACGCCCCTCTGTTCATGGCGACGCGGATGTTGTCCAGGTCTCCGTAGGCACTGACGATAACGGCCTTGTAAGGGCCTTCCTGCTCCCGGATATATGAAAGCAGGGTCAGGCCATCCATCACCGGCATGTTGATGTCCGTCAATACCATGTCATAGGACTTGCCCGGTGCGCTAAGCTTGCGCAACGCCTCCTCGCCGTTCGCGGCGAAATCGAAATCGAACACCCGCTCGGCGATTTTACGACGGAAGCGCTGGCGTATCAGCAATTCCAGATCGGGCTCGTCATCCACTACAAGTATAAGCGCGGGTGCTTCCATCACACTCTAAAAGTAGGCATTTCCCCCTCTTCCTCAAAGCGGTCACCTGCTCAAAAACATGCACCACCGACCCGTAAACGACACAGCCGCTCCCGCCGGTATCGATGATAATTAACAATCCGCATACGGGAAAACGGCACTGAAGGTGGCAGACATCCCCGTCGCTGCAAGTCCGTGTCGCGAAAATCTTGTCTCGGCCGCCGCTCTTTAAAACCCTTGAAAAGAGCCATCAGAGCGGAATACAGCGGTTTCTACGTCGCAGACTGCGGATCCCGGCCACGGACGTTGTGTGCTGCGAAAGGCCGCTTCAGCCGTGACTTGCCGACGTTTTCACCTATGAGAAACACATCGGGAGCTTGTGGATAACTTCTAGGTTTCATAGGGAAAAGTGCCGCGATTGCTTCGTTGATTTGCATCATTGACCAACTAAAAAATTCTAACCAATGGCAACCAAAAAAGCGAAGAAGAAGGCTCCGGCCAAGAAATCCGCTAAGAAACCAGTGAAGAAGGCAGCCAAGAAAGCCGCCAAGAAAGTCGTCAAGAAAGCAAAAGTGAAGCGCAAGCCCAACGCTGCTTTCATGAAGCCGATGACTCCCAGTGCAGCTCTGCAGCCCATCGTTGGCAGCAAGGCCATGCCTCGTACCGAGGTGACCAAGAAGCTCTGGGCTTACATTAAGAAGAACAAGCTTCAGGACGCCAAGGAGCGCCGCAACATCAATGCGGACGAAAACCTGAAGAAGGTGTTCGGCGGCAAGAAGACCGTCAGCATGTTCGAGATGACCAAGCTCGTCAGCAAGCACCTTTCCTGATTTTCCCTTTACAGGACAAAAGGCCGTCGGAAACGACGGCCTTTTTTTATCCCCTTCGGTGTCAAAAGCCGGCATCGCAGCGGCTGTCAGGTTAGTCTAATTGTACTACATTTATCCTCCCGCCGTATGCTGGAAGCCGTCGCCCGAATCATCCTCCGTTACCGTATCGCCACATTGGTGGTGCTTATGATCCTTACCGGGTTCATGGGTTTCATGGCTACCAAGATCCAGCTGAGTTACGAGGCGGCCAAGATCCTCCCGGAGTCCGACCCGACGTATGCGGAGTATCTCCGGTTCAAGAAACAGTTCGGCGAAGACGGGACCGTGATGGTGATCGGGTTCCAGAGCGACCGGATTTGGAACAAAGACGTTTTCGGCGACTGGTATGAGCTTACCAATTCCGTGCGCAGCGTGGAAGGCATCCAGGAGGTCGTTTCCATCGGGAGGACCTTCTATGTGGAACGTAACGACAGTCTTCAGCAACTTGATTTCAAGCCCGTCGTGACCCGCCGGCCCGAATCCCAGGAGGCGGTCGACAGTATCCGTGAACGCCTTTCCGGACTGCCCTTTTACGAAGGACTGTTGTTCAACAAGGAGACCGATGCGACGGTGATGGCCATCACGTTCGACCAGGCCAAGCTGAACACCAAAGGCCGGATAGAGACCGTGCGCACCATCACGGCCATGACCGAGGCATTCGCCCGGGAAAACGGTCTTACGCTGCATTACTCCGGCCTCCCTTACATACGGACGGCGATGTCCGACATGATTTCCGGTGAAATGAAGTTCTTCGTCGCGCTGGCGCTCATTGTCACCGCACTCATTCTCATCCTTTTCTTCCGGAGTGTCCAGGCGGTTCTTTTCCCGATCCTTGTAGTGATCATCGGCGTGGTCTGGTCCTTCGGAACAATGGTCCTGATCGGGTATAAGATCACCATTCTGACCAGTCTTCTCGCTCCGCTGATCATCGTCATCGGCATCCCCAACTGCATCCTGCTTCTCAACAAGTACCAGCAGGAGTACCAGAAGCACGGCAACCAGGTGAAGGCCTTGGCTCGCACCATCTACCGTATCGGCGCCTCCACGTTTTTCGCCAATGTCACCACCTCTCTCGGATTCCTGGTCTTCGCATTCACACGCAGCGAAGTGCTTACCGAGTTCGGCATCATCACCTCGCTGAACGTGATGCTGACCTTCATCATCTCGCTCATCCTTATACCTATCGTATTCAGTTTCCTGCCGCCTCCTTCCGAGAAGCAGACCCGTCACCTGGAGCGGAAGACCTTGCACAAGGTCCTTTCCAGGGTCGACCGATGGGTACACAGATACCGTTGGCGCGTCTACGGCACTGTGATAGCAATAGTGGCAGTCAGCCTGTACGGGATGTCCAAGATCACGACAGTCGGGTACGTGGTCGATGACCTCCCCAAGGATGATGTCATCTACCGTGACCTTAAATTCTTCGAGTCGAATTTCCGCGGTGTCCTTCCCTTCGAAGTGACGGTGGATACCCGTAAGAACGGCGGAGCGCTGGAGTTGCGCACCCTCTATAAGATCAACCGCTTACAGAAGATGCTGGCGCAGTATCCGGAGTTCTCCGAGCCCGTGTCTGTTGCAGAGGGGATCAAGTTCTCGTATCAGGGATTGAATGACGGGGACCCCCGTTTCTACATACTTCCCAGCCTTCAGGAGCTCGCACGGCTGCGATCCTATGCCGGGCAGGCAAAGGGCAACCAGCGCATGTTCCGGTCCATCATCGACAGCACCAACCGGATCACCCGGGTCAGCATCCAGGTGGCGGACATCGGCTCCGTGCGGATGAAGAAGCTGATGGACGAGCTCTCGCCCAGGATCGACAGCATCTTCGATCCCAAGGACTATGATGTACACCTTACCGGAAACTCCATCATCTTCCTGAAGAACAACGACTACCTGCTGCTGAACCTCAAGGAAAGCGTATTGCTGGCCATCCTGCTGATCGGTACAGTCATGTTCTTCCTCTTCATGTCGCTGCGCATGGTCCTCATCGCGCTGATCCCTTCGATGGTGCCCCTGCTGCTCACGGCGGCATTCATGGGCTACTTCCACATTCCGCTCAAACCCTCCACCATCCTCATCTTCAGCATCGCTTTCGGTATCGCCAGCGACGGAACCATGTATTTCCTCACCAAGTACAGGCAGGAGCTCCGCAAGTTCGGAGGCAGCATCTCCAAGACCGTTTCACTGACCATCCACGAGACCGGCATCAGCATGGTCTACACGGCTGTCATACTGTTCAGCGGCTTCTTCATCTTTTCCGCCTCTAAATTCGGCGGTACAGCCGCGCTGGGCGTGCTCATCTCCGTCACGCTGCTTATTGCGATGGTCTCCAACCTGGTCTTTCTGCCCACCTTGCTCATGACGCTCCAGAAGCGGCTCATTACAAAAGCCTTCCTCAAGGAACCGCTGATCCAGGTGTTCGACGAGGAAGAGGACGTGGAACTGGACGACCTCCGGGTCCGCCGTGAGGATTGGCAGGAGAACCAGGCAAAAGACCGATAGTTTCCTATTGCTTACATTTGCCCTTTCAGCATATCATCGATGAAGGGAATCATTCTCGCAGGCGGCTCAGGAACACGGCTTCATCCCATCACGCTTGCCATGAGCAAGCAGCTGATGCCGGTGTACGATAAGCCGATGATCTACTATCCGCTGTCGACCCTCATGATGGCCGGCATCCGCGACATCCTTGTGATCTCCACGCCGCACGACCTGCCGCATTTCCGACGCCTGCTCGGAGACGGAGCTTCGTTGGGCTGCAACTTTTCCTACGCGGAGCAAGCCGTGCCCAACGGGCTCGCACAGGCCTTCGTCATCGGCGAATCCTTTATCGGTAACGACAAGGTCGCGCTCATCTTGGGCGACAATATCTTCTACGGAACCGGTCTGCAGCAGCTGATGCAGGGAAACATCGATCCCGACGGAGGGGTCGTTTTCGCCTACCATGTCAGCGACCCTGAGCGCTACGGAGTCGTCGAATTCGACAAGGACAACCGTGCTGTTTCCATCGAGGAAAAGCCGCGCCAGCCCAAATCAAACTACGCGGTTCCGGGACTCTATTTCTACGACAACTCGGTCGTCGAAATCGCCCGACAGCTAAAGCCCAGTGCACGCGGGGAGTACGAGATCACCGATGTGAACAAGACCTACCTTCAGCAGGGTAAGCTCTCGGTGGGCATATTGGACAAGGGGACCGCATGGCTCGATACCGGTACTTTCCAGTCGCTTATGCAAGCCTCCCAGTTCGTGCAGGTCATAGAAGAACGCCAGGGTCTCAAGATCGGCTGCATCGAGGAAATCGCCTATACGATGGGGTATATTTCGGCTGAGCAACTCCGGAAACTGGCAGAACCGTTGGTTAAAAGCGGGTATGGCAGCTACCTCTTGTCCCTGACATCTTGATTTTGGGCTAAAAAAGACGTTTCATCGGGTTGACCTCGATGTGAATAAACCGTAAATTTGATATTGTGCCGGAGGTCTTCCGGCCGATATTTCGGAACGTGTGAGGGCATGAAACGTACTATCCTTATTACCGGAGGCGCAGGCTTCATCGGAAGCAGTTTGGCGGAGCGTCTCTCCCGTCAGCCGGAAAATGAGATTGTCATAGTCGACAACCTGTTGACAGGTACTCAGGACAACGTTCCTCAGCCTGCCTTCGGAAACGTCCGCTTCATCAAGGCCGATGTCAACAATTTCAAGGACATCTCCAGCATCTTCCACGCTTTCCGGTTCGATTATGTCTTCCATTATGCGGCAGTCGTCGGCGTGAAACGTACGCTGACGAATCCTGTCATGGTGCTCAACGACCTCAAAGGCATCGACAACATCCTGAACCTTTCCAAGAATACCGGTGTGAAACGTGTCTTCTACACCTCTTCTTCCGAGGTATACGGAGAGCCTGTGGAGTATCCGCAGAACGAACATACGACGCCGTTGAACTCCCGGTTGCCCTACGCAATCGTCAAGAACGCGGGAGAAGCCTACCTGAGGTCTTTCAAGCGCGAATACGACCTCGATTACACCGTCTTCCGGTTGTTCAATACGTACGGCCGCCGGCAGAGCACCGATTTCGTCGTGTCCCGCTTTATGCAGGCGGCATTGAAGAACAAAGACATCTCCATTTTCGGTGACGGTATGCAGACGCGTACGTTCTGCTATATCGAAGACCATCTCGATGCCACCACCCGCGCTTTTTATGACAACGAGCTGGTGAACGATGTCGGTAACATCGGTACCGACCAGGAAATCACCGTGCTCGATCTGGCCAAATTGATCGTCAAGGTGACCGGCTCTTCTTCCAAGATCGTGCACCTGCCGTCCCTCAAGGAAGGCGACATGACACGCCGCCGGCCCGATATCACCAAGATGCGTCAGCTGCTTGGACGGGATTTCACCTCCCTGGAAGACGGACTCCGCAGGATCCTTCACGAGGCCTACGTCAGCGCCTGAACCGCCCCCGGTTATTTTCCTACCTTCGTGCCGTGCACGGACCTCGTCACTTCCAACTGGCAGTAGAAGCGCGCCTTGCTTCCCTTGAGATCGGAGACCGCCCGAAAGCGCTCTACGACCCTATCCGCTACATGCTCGAACTGGGCGGAAAACGGATGCGTCCCGCCTTATTGCTCATGGCGAATGAGCTTTTCGGCGGACAGGAAGATGCCGCCATAGGGCCTGCTCTCGGCATAGAGGTCTTCCATAATTTCACATTGCTGCACGACGATATCATGGACAAGGCCCCGCTTCGCCGAGGCCGGCCTACGGTACATACACGTTGGAGTCCGGATGTCGCTATACTCTCCGGAGATACCATGTTCGTACGTTCCTGCCAGTTGATGATGCAGGCTCCCCTGCATTGCCGAAACGAGGTGCTCGATGATTTCTTCCGCACGGCGGTCGAGGTCTGTGAGGGACAGCAACTGGACATGGATTTCGAGACCCTCGAAAAGGTCACCATCGATGAGTATATCGAGATGATAGGCCTGAAGACCGCCGTACTGCTGGGATGCTCGCTGCGTATCGGAGCACTCATCGGAGGTGCCTCGGTGGAAGCCGCCGATTACCTGTACCGTTTCGGTAAAAGTCTTGGAATCGCCTTCCAGCTCCACGACGACCTTTTGGACGCATTCGGCGATCCGGAAAAATTCGGTAAGCAGGTGGGCGGCGATATCATCGCCAACAAGAAGACCTTCCTGCTGCTCTCGGCTATTTCTCTCGCCACAGGTCCCACTGCAACAGAATTGCAGAACCTTCTGGAGGCGAAGTCTTTCGACCCGCCTATGAAAGTTTCAGCTGTCAAGGCTGTATTTGAGAAATTGGGTGTCAGGGAGCTGACGGAGCGGGAAATCAACCGCTATTTCGAAGAGGCTATGTCGGCACTGGATGCGGTACCCGTTCAGGAATCCCGAAAGGAACCGCTGCGGCAGTTGGCCGAGCAGCTGATGGTGCGCGAGAGCTGAAGCTTAGCGCTCGTCACGGATTACGCGCAGCCAGCCGCGGAAATCCTTTCCGTTCACCCCTAACAGATAATAGTACGTGTCGGAGTTGAGGTTGGCCGCGTCCCAGTTGTTGCGGTAATCCGTGCTTTCAAAAACGAGTATGCCCCAGCGGTCCCAGATCTTCATGGAGGAGTTTTCAGGAAGATGCCGGATCTCGAAGTAGTCGTTCTTCCCCGGACTTCCGGGATAAGGCGTTATCACGTTGGGGATGATGAACGGAATGAAACGGATGATCATCTGGTCGGAGGCGTTCATGCATCCTCCGTTGACCGACAAGGTCAGAACGACAGAGTCTGATTCGATGTCCTGACGGCTAGGCAAATAGGTGGCATTTACCGTATTGGCGTCCGGAACAAAAGTCCCCGTTCCGGTGGAAGTCCAGGTGATGTTGCTGCCGTCGGCTGCAGCTGTGGTCAACGGGATGGTGATGCCGATGACGTCTACTGTTACCACGGAAGTGTCCGGACCGGCGTATGCGGTCGGAAGTGTTCCGAGCGTAATCGTCATCGAGTCCCGGTCGTTTCGACAGGCTCCCGTGGTCGAGATGTAAAGCGCTACCGTTCCGTTGAGAATGTCGCCGGATCCCGGTACGTAGCCGGTTATCTCAGATAAGGAGTCAGGGTAGAATGTGCCGTCTCCATCCGTTTGCCAGATTACGCCGGTGCCGTTGGTCCCGGAGCCAAGCAGTTCAACGGTATCTCCTTCGCACGCGGAAAGGTCGCTGCCCGCATCGGCGATTCCGGCAGGATCGACATATACGGTTACAGTGCCCGTTGCGGTACATCCTGCGGCCCCGGTAGCCACTACCGTATAGACCGTCGTGACCGACGGAAGAACTACGACAGCAGACGTGGTATCTCCCGAAGGATACCAAAGGAAAGCGTTTCCTCCGGACGCGGTCAGTGTGTCCGCGATTCCTTCACAGACGGTGTCCGCAGAAGCGGAAACTTGTACTTCCGGCAACGGATTCATCGTTACGACAATGCTGTCGGAATCGTCCGGACATCCGGGAGCACTTGAGGTCACGGTGATCGTTACGACGCCGGTATCAGCCGTGCCCGGAACATAGCCGGGTGAGATGGATGACGCATTGTCGAAGATGCCGTTTCCATTCGTACTCCATGAAATTGATCCGTACGAAGAGGAGGCCGACAGTAAAAGCGATGAGTTCTGGCAGGCCGCCATGGAATCGTCGGTGATGATTACGTCCGGTCGTTGGTGCACAGTCACACTGTCGGTAGTCAACGGTCCGGTGCATCCCCATCGGTTGGTTTCACTGACACTTAACGCATGCCTCCCGGGTATCGTCCAGGTAACGTTAATGCTGTCATATTGAATATTGACGCCGGAGATCATCCCTCCGTTGGTCTGCCAGTTGAAATGTGAACCTGCAGCAGCCTGTGTGGTATACAGCGCTGTCGAGCCTTGGCAGAAATCCCAATCGCCGGTGATGACCGGTGCGGCGGGGACCTCGTGTATCGTAATCGGCAGCCAGGTGACAGGCCCCGAGCATCCATATGAGTTCGTTTCAAAGACGGTGACCAGTCCGCTGCCGGTGTCCGGCCAGCTGACGAGGATGGAGTCTCCGGCAAGTCCGCCGTTTACATTGCCGCCGGCGACACTCCACGTGTAGGACGAACCGGATACCGGCAATACCAGGTATGTGATGGTGGATCCGGCACATACCCGGTAAGGACCGTTGATGTTAGTGGCCGGCACCGGACGCGGGGCAATGAAGATATCAAGTACGCCGCCGGTGGTGTTGCAGACGTTGGCACTTGTGTCTCTTACGGAGACCTGTCCCAGTCCGAAAAGACCCCAGTCCACTTCAATGGTTCCCGTTCCCTGTCCGTTCACGATGGTTCCGCCTACTACGGTCCACAGGAATGAGCCTGCAGACGGAGTCACGGAATAAAAAGCGCTGCTGCTGTTCTGGCAGACGGTGTCCGGTCCGTCAATGACAGGAACGGACGGCTGCGGTACGACGCTTACGGTAGTCGTCGCCGAGTTCGAGCATAAGCCTGCGATTCCGGTCACCGTGAAAGTGTACGGAGAGTTGGCGACGGTCGGACCGAAGACGACCACCGAAGAGGTGGTGTCTCCGGTGCTCCAGATATAACTGTTAGCTCCCCCGGCTGTGAGATATATGTCCGATCCTTCACAAACAGTGACAGGACTGCTGACGGTGATTGAAACACTGTCGATCACTCTTACTGTTACCGATAAGTCGTTCGAGCAGCCCGTGATTGCGTCAATGACTCTGACGAGAATTTCATAATTGCCGGGACCGCAGGTTCCGAATTCGAAGGAGGCGGTTGAATCCGAGGCTCCTGTCTGGAAGACGCAGGACGAATCTGTGATCCATGTAAAGAATGACCCCTCGGCAGCTCCGGAAACCATGGCAGTGACGGAAGATGCCGTGTCGGAAGAACAGATGAACGGATTAGATATGGAAAGAACAGGTGCCGGGAAAACGTTTACGGTATCATAAGCCGAAGAGTCGCAACCGAAAGAATCCGTTACGGTCAGCCGGAAGACAGTGAAATCGGAGATCACAGCCGAGCTCAACAGGCTGCCCGGATTGATGATGTTCACACCGCTCTGCACTGCGGTCCAGGAATAAACCGTTCCGGAGTCGCTGTCGCTGCCGAATCCGTTCAGCAGGATGTTGCCGGGAGTGCCGCTGCAGATCTGTTCCGGGGTGACGGATGCGGTCGCCGCCGGAGAAGCATGTGCGATCACAGCGGTGCTGTCCGATGACGAGCAACCGGTGGCCGGGTCCGTGACTGTGAGCGAAAAGGATGCATTAGCACAGGCGTAGGCGGAAGTGGAGGAGACGGTCGGGTCGAGTACCGGCACCGTGCCGTTCCACAAGAGGATGCCGTTGGGAATGGAAACGCTTGCATCCAGCAGCAACGAATCACAGTCGCAAAAGCCGGGAATAGGTGTGATGTCAACGACGGGCTTCGGGTGCACCGTCAAGTCAAATGTGATGGTCTGTGTGCAGGATCCTGCCGTGCCGAGTACGGTGAAAGTCAGGTTGGTTTCTGCCGGAACAGTCTGGGTGGTTGCTGTCGAATCCGTGAAAGTGAAGGACGGACTTGACGACCAGACGTAATTGTCGGCACCGCTGACGGTCAGGTTCACGATGTCCCCTTCGCAGGCATCTGTCGGTCCGCTTACCGACAGGTTCACGTTGTTGATGGCAGTGATCACCGACTGCAGGGTGTCACGGCAGCCGGTCACTCCGTCCGTAACGGTAACGACGAACGAATAGCCTGCTGCAGCGCCTGCCGGAAAGGTGACGGTGATTTCCGAAGAGTCCGTATTGGCGCCGGTGATGAGTGCATAGTCGGGCGATTGAATCCATGAATAGACGGATCCCGGACCGGCGCCCGTCACCGTGAGCGTGGTCTGCGGATTCGGCGCAGTCACACATACAAAACTGTTGGCGGGAGAAAGGGTGGGGGAGGTATGCAGCGTGACAGCCGAGCAGACCGGATCGGAACTGCACCCCGAGGAGTCCGTCAGTGTCAGGCAATAGTTCCCGGTCGACCAAGCGATGAGGCCCGGAGATGAAGAGGACGGATCATCAAGCCCTGTGGCCGGCGACCAGGCATATGTGAAAGGCGCGGTTCCTGTGATGACGGAGGAGGTAAGCCGGACAGAATCCCCCCTGCACACCAGGAAGGACGGGGTGACGGAAGCCTCCGGCAAGGAGAATACGGTGACCGTCGTACTGTCGGTCACGGAACAGCCTTGACTGTCGGTGACCGTTACCGTGTAGGTATGACTTCCTGCAGTTGCAGGCGGGTCAGCAACCGTTGTTGCGCAGGTGTCGCAGGCTATCGGTCCGGAACCGTTCCACAGATAGGTGAAAGGCACGTTGGTGCCGGTAGCGACCACCGACAGCGGTACAGGACTTCCCATGCAGGTTGCGACGGAATCCGGGACAACTATCACAGGAAGTTGGTCGGCCTGCACTTGCTGTGTCACGACAACCGTGCTGCAGGCACCCACGATGGTGAGTGAGACGTCGTAGGTGGGTTGCGTTCCTGAAAAGACGTGGGATACCGATTGGCCGGAAGCGATACTGTCAGCTCCGGAGGCCGGATCTCCGAAATTCCAGAGCCAATCCGTCACACCGGGATCTGAATACGGCGGGTTGGGCAGAACCTCCGCCTGTCCCAGGAAGTTGAAGGCATTGCCGGCACAAGGTCCTGCGGAAGTGTAGCTGAAGCTTCCGACCAATTGCTGGACGAGGACATCCTGACTGACGCGCTTGCATCCGCACTCCGAATTGCAAACGCGCAACGCCAGCGTATGATTACCCGGAGTCGTGAGCAGGACGGAGGTGTCGGCCCCGCTGGCAGGGAGGTAAGCGCCGTTATCAATCTGCCATTCGTAGCTGATGTTTGTTCCGCCCTGGAGTACGGTGGTGTTCTCCAGCATTACGCTGAGCGGTGCGCATCCGAAGGTGGGACTGGTATTGAAGTTGGCGTTCGGTCGTCCGACGATATTGGCCGCGGAGGAATTCGCAATGATACCGAAGGACTCCGTATTCCCGTTGCCTCCGTCGACCATGATATAGTACACCGTGCCGGGAGCTGTTGTGAAGGATACGCTCATCCGTCCCGAGGTGGACGGGCTGCCGGTCGCGCAGTATCCCGTCGAAGTCAGGCTGCCGCAGGAGCCTGTGAAGACTTCCATTTCAAGTCCTGCAGCATTGTTGATGTTATATACCGTCACCGTGACAGGTCCTGCGGCGATGCTCGTCAGCGTAAACCAAAGGCTGTTGTTTACGGTCTGGTCGCCGCAACTGATCGACTCTCCGGGCGATGCGCTTGCCCCGACATTGGTGGTAATGAATGCGCTATTTGCGCACAGCGGCGTCGCATCCGAACAGGTGTCGTTGGTTGCAGAGGCCCGGGAACTTGTCAGGAAGGCTACTGCAATGAAAAAAACCGTCTTTAGACGCAGATTAGGCATCAGGGATAAAATTACCCTGCTCTGCCGGGTCCGGCTAACGAATAACCGCCTTCCCGAAAAGACTTATCAAGACCGTTCTTAACCGTTTTACTCCCGGATCGGGGGCTATAAAACGTACTTTTACGGAAAATACCCTTGTGACCTCCGGCATCAGTGACACGTTACGCCTGGCAGCGGCCCTTACCCCGCGAAAACTGATGAATGCGGCAGCCGTAACAGGCTCGTTCCTGTTATCACGTCTGTCACGCGGCACTTTGCATCCTGCCCTTCCCTTTGCAGCCGCCGTGGAACCTACGACCTCTTGCAATCTGCGTTGTCCGGAATGCCCCAGCGGACTCCGTTCCTTCAGTCGTCCCACGGGTATGCTGGATGAAGAGTTGTTTGCCAAGGTGCTGGAAGACATGCGGCATCATCTGATCTATCTAACACTGTATTTTCAGGGAGAGCCCTACCTGCATCCGCGTTTTCTGGAGCTGGTCCGGATTGCAAAAAAGAGGCGCATATATGTTGCTACCTCTACGAACGGACATTATCTGGACGATGACAGCGCCCGGGCGACTGTGGAATCGGGACTGGACAGGTTGATTGTCTCCATAGACGGCGCCTCCCCGGAGACATATGCCCGTTACCGTATCGGCGGATCTTTGCAGAAAGCAGTGGATGGAGCCACTAGAGTGGTCGAGTGGAAACGCCGGTTGGGCAAGAGGCACCCGATGGTGGAGGTGCAGGTCGTGGTGATGCGTTCCAACGAACATGAGCTCGATGAGCTTTCCGCGCTGGCCCGCCGTATCGGGGCCGACCGCATCGTCTTCAAGACAGCACAGGTTTACGGGGCCGAGGACCCCAACGGATTAATCCCCCTGAACGACCGCTACTCCCGCTATGTCCGGCAGAAGGACGGAACCTGGAAGATCAAAAGCTCCCTCGAAAACCGTTGCTGGAAGATGTGGCATTCGTTCGTAATGACCTGGGACGGGAAAGTGGTCCCGTGCTGTTTCGACAAGGATGCAACGCATGTGCTCGGTGACCTGAACAAAGAGACGGTACGTGCTGTTTGGAAGAGTGAAAAGTACCGTGATTTCCGTTCCCGGTTGTCCGAGGCGCGGTCCAAAATCGATATCTGTACCAATTGCTCGGAGGGGGTCAGGGTTTTCAGCTGACAGCCTGCTCACTTATATCCGCGCATATCAACTCCCTTAAAACAAAGAATGATTTCCGTAACCCGATCCCGGCTCCTTCTCGGCCATGAAGGCTCTGTTTACGCTCTGGAACGCGCACATCTTTCCGGGAAATTCTTCTCCGGAAGCAGTGACCGGATCGTGAGCATGTGGAGTCTGGAGGGGGATGAGCCTCCTTCCGGGCTGGTGAATGTTGGCGCCATTGTCTACTCCCTGCGGCTGGTTCCGGAAAAATCCTGGTTGCTCATCGGCACTTCGTCCGGCAATCTGCATGTGGTCGATCTGGTGGCCGGCAGGGAGATCCGAAACATCGCACACCATGCGGCCGGAATCTTCGACATCCGGTATTCCAACAGTCACGATCGCATCTACACTGCCGGAGGAGACGGTAAAATCGCCTTCTGGAGATTGTCCGACCTGGCATTGGTAAGATCGGTTCCGCTCTGCAAGGAGAAAGTCCGTTCCCTGGAGCTGAGTCCCTCCGGAAATGAACTGCTTGCCGCCTGCGGCGACGGGAATATCTATTTCCTGGATCCGGAAAGCGGTGTGATCCTGCGAAGCTTTCATGCGCATGGGCTTTCGGCCAATGCAGTTGCCTTGGATCCGAAAGGGGAGCGCCTCTTCACCGGCGGGCGCGACGCGCATTTCAACGTATGGGATGCCTCCACGTTGGAGCTGGTCCGCTCCATCCCTGCGCACAATTATGCGATCTATGCTTTTGCATTTTCTCCGGACAAAAGGCTGATCGCTACGGCCAGCCGCGACAAGACCGTCAAGCTTTGGGACATGGAGACAACGGATTTCCTGCTACGCATCGATCGTGATAAATCCGAAGGGCATCGCAATTCAGTGAACAAGATCATCTGGCTGGATCATCCTGCCGGACTTGTTTCCGCCGGCGATGATCGTGCGATCATGTCATGGGACGTGAAAAGCGATGGATCGTATTAATGCTTGACGAGGACTTTCGAAGTCCCTCGTGATCTTCCGTCCACACGCAAATAATATACTCCCGACGGCCAGTCCGATGTGGAAATTACGGTCATCCGACCTGTGACCTCCTTTTCCGCAAGCAATTTTCCGTCAGCAGCATAGCACCGCAAGCTTTGCGCAACCTCAGGGTCGACCGTAACGATGACCTTGTCTGTAAAAGGGTTGGGAAAGACTTGAAGCGCGATGGCCGATTGTATTTCATCGGTGCCGCTAAAGATGTCGTAATAATTCCCGAACACATTATTCCCTTTGCGGTACCAAATGAGGTCTGTATGGCAAAGTTGTCCTGCGATGGAACGCTCATCGCTTTCGTGCCTGACCTCGCCGATTCCCGGAGCGACACTGCGGGTATAGAATACGGGTTCGAAGTGGTTCAGGTAAAGACAACTGTCCGACGCACTGTAGAATCCGTTCGTCTCGGTATAAATCGCCCGGTTTTCATATGCGGCGGAGTCTTTGAAGAGGCGATAGGTGCCGAAATCAACGTTGCCGAAAAGCGCCAACAGCCCGTTCTGTTCCGGAACGGTAGTGTACAACGGCTGCATCGGATTCGGATAACACACGGTATCATACGAAGTCACAGTCACAGTGTCCAGGTGAGGCGAAGGGTTCGGGTTGAATGTGAACGATTGGTCGATGATCATCCGGGAATAATAGAGGGTGTCCTGACTCAAGGAGGGTCCATGCCATTTGGAAAGGATGCGTACAAAAAGATAGGAGGGAGGGGCGGCCGGCCATGGGGGAAAAACCTGACACGCGGAAATGTATTCGAATTCATCTCCCGGGTCGAAATCATAAATGGCTCCGGGTGAAACAGGCGACACGTTTTCGATCCTTTGGAGCTCTACATATTCCGGGAGATCAATAAAAGAGAGCGTTTTGAAGAAGCCGTGTGACTTGCTGACCCAAAGAGTTCGGTTGTGAAGCGGAGCTGACGTATCGACTGCACCTGCGCTGTCCAACGCGGTCAGCCGTATCTGTTTGACCGTGTCGGTTATTCCGGCGACCGTTCCCACGAAGAAGCTGTCCAATTGAGCGGTGACAGATTTTCCGTCTGCAAAAGAGACGAACGTCCATTGAGGCGCGAAGCCGACGGTGTGCCAAACGGTGACCGAGTCGCCGGTCAGGGTGTGGAAGACGGTCTGACCGGACGACAATTCCCGGATTTCACGCCCCATCCACCCCGGCCCCTCCTTGAATCCGCAGGCAGAATAATCGACGGTAAAAGTGTCTTTCCAGGATCGAAAGGCGAAGAGCAGTGTGTCGCTCCCTGAAACCGTCACCGAATCGATCCTGGTCGCTTTGATGGCGGAATTTGTATACGGGTCGAACCAGTGGCAGGTGGCCGGTGTCGCACCGCTCCGGAACAGTTCCTTGAAATAGTCGGTACGGCCGGGGTCGAACAGGCGGAAGTCTTGAGCCTCCGATCTCGGTAAAGACCCCAAAAGCAAGAATAACAAGCCGACGAACCGGATCATTTAAGCAGTGTATCTGAGCATAAATACGGAGTTCGGTTCGGAACAGAACTAATGGGGATCAGCCGGACCTGCGGATTGCGACTATATTATTGAATATCAAATATATAAAGTTAATCTGTCAGGTGGTATTCCGGTGGCGACCGGCCCGGTATCGAGTTGCACATTTTTGCACTCAAAAGATATTTTACCCCCTGTTTGGAGAAATGGAATAAAATCGTACTTTTGCAACCCCCTCAGGGAAAGCCCTTTCCAATACAAAAACCTTAAAAATCAAGGAAAAGTGGACGCAGTTAGTTATAAAACGGTCTCGGCCAACGCCAACACCGTAAAGAAAGAGTGGGTTATCGTAGACGCAACCGACATGGTTGTCGGACGTCTGTCCACCCAGGTTGCCATGATACTTCGTGGCAAGAACAAGACCAGCTATACGCCGCACGTAGATTGCGGTGATAACGTCATTATCATCAACGCCGCCAAGGTGCGTTTCACCGGCAGCAAGCTGGCTGACAAGGTTTATGTCCGTCACACCGGTTATCCGGGCGGACAGCGCTTCTCCACTCCGAAGCAAGTATTGTCCACGCACCCCGAACGTATCCTGGAGATGTCCATCCGCGGCATGCTTCCCAAGGGCCGCCTGGGCCGTGCCATCTTCCGTAACCTGCATGTTTACGCAGGCAGCGAGCATCCGCACGCCGGACAACAGCCCAAGACCGTTAAAATCGCCTAATCCTGAACTGATTCCTATACGCCATGATCCATACCATCGGCAGAAGAAAGACCTCCATCGCCCGGGTGTACCTCGCACCGGGAAACGGCAACATCACGGTAAACGACCGTGACTACAAAGTTTATTTTCCGGTTGGTCCGCTGCAATACGTTTGCACCCAGGCCCAGTCTGTTGTCAATGCAGCCGGCACCTACGACATCACGGTAAACGTGATCGGCGGCGGTATCCGCGGACAAGCGGAAGCCATCCGTCTCGGCATCGCCCGCGCCTTGGTGAAGGCCAATGAAGAGAACAAGACCCTGCTCCGCAAGGAAGGTCTGATGACCCGCGATCCGCGAATGGTCGAGCGTAAGAAGCCCGGTCAGCGCAAAGCCCGCAAGCGTTTCCAGTTCTCCAAGCGCTAATCCAACTCCTCCGAATACTCACGCATCAGCCATAGATTCAATGTCAAGAGTAACGTACCAAGAACTCCTCGATTCAGGCGCACACTTCGGCCACCTGAAAAGCAAGTGGAACCCGAAGATGGCCCCTTACATCTTCATGGAAGCCCGCGGCATCCACATCATCGACCTCAACAAGACGGTCGCCAAGATCGATGAAGCCGCTGCTGCCCTGAAGCAGATCGCCAAGTCGGGAAGGAAGATCCTCTTCGTCGCCACCAAGAAGCAGGCGAAAGAAATCGTCGCCAACGCGGCTACCAAGGTGAACATGCCGTTCATCGTGGAGCGCTGGCCCGGCGGCATGCTGACCAACTTCGCCACCGTCCGCAAGTCGGTGAAGAAGATGGGACAGTACGAGAAGATGGAGACCGACGGTACCTTCTCCAATATCTCCAAGAAGGAGCGTCTGATGATCACCCGCGCCAAGGCAAAGATGGAGCGCTTCCTCGGAAGTATCTCCGATCTTTCCCGCCTCCCGGCCGCTGTCTTCATCATCGACCTCAACAAGGAGCATATCGCTGTCGCTGAAGCCCACAAGCTCAACATCCCGACCTTCGGCATCGCTGACACCAATACCGATCCCACCCAGGTCGACTTCGCCATTCCGGCCAACGACGACGCTACCAAATCCATCTCCCTCATCATGGATACCATGGTGAAGGCCATCGAAGAAGGCCTTTCCGAGCGCAAGACCGACAAGGACATGGACAAGGAGAAAGAAGGCGAAGAGGGAGATGCCGAAGCACAGGAAAGTGCTTCCGCATCCACCGACGCCGAGGCAGAAGCTTGATCATTCAATAATTACTTTTTAATAATCCAGTACCTATTACCACAATGTCTACGACCGCTATCAGTGCTGCCGATGTAAACAAGCTCCGCCAAATGACCGGCGCGGGCATGATGGATTGCAAGAAAGCCCTTACCGAAGCCAACGGTGATTTCGAGGCCGCTATCGACCTGCTCCGCAAGAAAGGACAGAAGATCGCCGCTAACCGTCAGGACCGTGAAGCCAAGGAAGGTTATGTTTTCGGCAAGGTTTCCGCTGATGGAAAATTCGGTGCTTTGGTCGCTGTTTGCTGCGAGACCGATTTCGTAGCCAAGAACGCTGACTTCGTGAAGTTCGGTGAATCCATCCTCGAGGTGGCCATGTCCGGCAAGCCGTCTTCCAAAGACGATCTCAACGCCATGAAACTCGGCGCTACGACCGTCGCAGAAGCATGTGTGGAGCAGATGGGCAAGATCGGTGAGAAGATCGAGTTGATCGATTACCGCTCCGTGAACGCCGACAAGGTCATCGCCTACAATCACCCCGGAAATAAGCTGACCGCCATGATCGGATTCAACGCTAATGTGTCCGAAGATGTGGCCAAGGATATCGCCATGCAGGCAGCTGCCATGGCACCTGTCGCTGTCGACAAGGACGATGTGGATCCGAAGATGCTCGAGCGCGAAATGGAAATCGCCAAGGACCAGGCTCGTCAGGAAGGAAAGCCCGAGAACATGATCGAGAAAATCGCTCTCGGCAAAGTCAATAAATTCTACAACGAATACACGCTCCTCAACCAGGAGTTCATCAAGGACGACAAGAAGACCGTCCGTCAGTACCTGGAGACGATCGACAAGAACATCCGGGTCACCTCGATGCAGCGCGTAAAGATCGGCTGATCCGTTCTTTAAAGAACATGAAGGGCCTGCAGGAATGCAGGCCTTTTTTTTGGTGTTATAGGATACGGGTGGCGAGTAGCGGACTTGAAATGAGCCCGCTACCCGTAACCCGCGCCTCGCCACCCGCACCTCGGATCCCGCGTCCCGCAACACTTTTTTTTCCTACATTCGTCCTTCGATGAAGTACAAACGTATCCTCCTGAAGGTCAGTGGCGAGTCGCTGATGGGAGACAAGGAATTCGGAATCGACCACAATCGGCTCTCCGAATATGCCAAGGAGATCAAAGCCATTGTCGAGAAAGGTGTTGAAACCGCCATTGTCATTGGCGGCGGCAACATCTTCAGGGGCGTCGGGAATGACAGCAACGGCGTCATTGACCGTGCACAAGGGGACTACATGGGAATGCTGGCGACCGTCATCAACTCCATGGCACTACAGAGTGCATTGGAAGGACTCGGCGTAAAGACGCGGTTGCTGTCGGCCATCAAGATGGAGCAGATCTGCGAGCCTTACATCCGTCGACGCGCGATCCGTCACCTGGAAAAAGGCCGTGTCGTCATTTTCGGCGCAGGTACCGGAAACCCGTACTTCACCACCGATACGGCTGCGTCCCTGCGCGCCATCGAAATCCAGGCGGAAGTCATCCTGAAAGGCACCCGTGTGGACGGTATTTATTCCTCCGATCCCGAAAAGGACAAGAATGCAGTCAAATACGATACCGTCACCTTCGATGAGGTGTACGCAAAAGGGCTGAAGGTCATGGACCTGACCGCATTCACCCTTTGTAACGAGAACAAGCTGCCGATCATCGTGTTCGACATGAACAAGCCGGGCAACCTGCTGCGTGTCATGAAGGGCGATCAGGTAGGCACGCTGGTGGAGTTCTGAACCCAAGCAACAATACAGAATCAAGATATGCTCGACCCGAACAAACTCCTGAACGAAACGAAGTCCCAGATGCAGAAGACCATTGACCATCTGGAAGCCGAACTTGCCAAGATCCGCGCCGGGCGCGCCAATCCGGCCATGCTGGAGGGTATCCATGCCGATTATTACGGTACGAACACGCCGCTCAACCAGGTTGCGAACATCTCCACAACCGATGCCAAAACCCTGGTCATCCAGCCTTGGGAGAAATCCATGCTGGTGCCGATCGAGAAGGCGATCATGCTGGCCAACCTCGGTTTCACTCCCGTGAACGACGGTACGGTGATAAGGATCAATCTTCCTCCGCTCACCGAAGAGCGTCGCAAAGACCTTGTGAAAAAGGCCAAGGCCGAGGGCGAGCACGGCAAAGTCGGCGTACGCACTCTTCGTCGCGAAGCCAACGAGGCCATCAAGAAAGAATCAAAAACAATCCCTGAGGACGTTGCGAAGGACCTCGAAGGGAAGATCCAGCAACTTACCGATCAGTTCATCGCACTGGTCGACAAGCATGTCGATGCGAAGGAAAAGGAGATCATGACGATTTGATAACGGGTCGTTTCTACAGGCTCAACGCCCCGGCACCCTGAGCTTGTCGAAGGGTACCGGTATGAATTTCCATTTTACCGACCTGGATTAAAACAAGAAGCCCCGCTTCCGCGAGGCCTCCTGATCAACAATTCAAATACTTAACTTAACATGAAACACACGCCCGGTTCAACGGGTCATTTACCCGGATGTTTCATTCGGGACGATTTTTTTCAATAAAAGCCCTTTTTTCTTCAATTTTCCTATCTTTTTAGTGGGTTTTTGAAAAAAATATCGAAATTTGCAGTCCTGTTTTGAAAGAAAACCGCCGTTTTTACGGAACAATTCCGTCCAATGGCAGTAATAGGAGTTGAAAAACAAGCCAACTTAGCTCAGCTGGTAGAGCAGCTCATTCGTAATGAGCAGGTCGTCGGTTCAAGTCCGACAGTTGGCTCTGAAAACCCGCCCCACGGCGGGTTTTTTGTTTTAGAATCCCGGGTTTAGGGTAGTTTGTTCAGGCCTCTGAACAACGGATAAGCCCGGATAGCGAAACCGCCCCAGAACACGAAAAAGAAACCGATACCCCACCAACTTTCCTCCGGTTTCAGAAAAGTGAGGGCGAAAAAGAACATCGATCCTCCCATGAACGTGTAGAAGAAGAGATACAACAGCTCCATCACTACGGCTTTTCCGCCAGTGCGTCTGCTGCGCATGAACCGGGTTACGATCATGGCAGAGATACAGATGATGATGATGAGCATCAGAGCGGTGGGTGCGGTTGTTTGCATGCTGCAAACTAAAACAAAAAGGCCGTTCATTTGTAGTTATCCTGTATACTTCATCGATGCGCGTTCTTATCACCGGTGCCACCGGCTTCCTTGGCCGAAAAATCGCCGCCCGCTTGGCGGCTTCCGGTCATACTGTCTACGGTTTGAGCAGGACGCCGGTCAGTGATCCTTCTTTCAGTGCCTCCTTCCTTTGGGATCCCGATAAGGAACAGTTCGATTCTCGCTGCCTCGCCGACACGGATGCCATCGTTCATCTGGCCGGAGCAGGAATCGCCGATAAACGTTGGACCGCAGCTCGGAAGCGTGAGTTGCTGCTCAGCAGGACCACGAGTACGACCTTTCTCGCCAGGCAGTTGTCCCGGCATACTCATCATGTAAAATCCGTAGTCGCAGCTTCTGCTTCCGGCTATTACGGTGATTCCGGAGCTTCGATTGTCACCGAGCAGCATCCCCCGGGCAGCGGATTCCTCGCTGAAACGTGCGTGGCGTGGGAAGCAGCCAATCACCAACTGGCCGTTCCGGGCCGACGTCTGGTGCTACTCAGGATCGGTTTCGTGATCGACCGTTCGGAAGGTGCGCTTCCTGTCATGGCCCGTCCCGTCCGTTGGATGGCCGGTGCTCCTTACGGCAGCGGCCGTCAATTCTTGTCTTGGATCGACAGCCATGACCTTGCACGGCTCTTCGAATTCGCGCTTGCCAATGACTCCCTCAGTGGGGTGTACAATGCGGTTTCACCGGAGCCGGTCACCAATCGGGAATTCCTCACGGCCATCGGACGGGTGCTTCACCGGCCGGTATGGCCGTTCGCCGTGCCGGCCTTCGTCTTCAGGACCCTTCTCGGTGAACAGTCGGAGCTGGTGCTTGGAGGACAGAACGTATCCGCCGAAAAGGTGCTTGCCTCCGGGTTCTCGTTCGAATTTCCTGCATTGGATGCCGCGCTGAAACATCATCTGCTTTAAACCTAACTCCACCTTTCGAACATGCCACTCTCCTTTTTCTGGTTTCGCCGCGACCTTCGTCTGCGCGACAATCACGGTCTCTATCGCGCACTGACATCCGGCATGCCGGTCCAGCCGGTTTTCATTTTCGATCGGGATATCCTGGACCGTCTTGAAGACAAGAACGACCGGAGAGTCGATTTCATCCACCGACAGCTTGTACGACTGGATACGGAACTGCGGGCATTAGGAGCCACGTTGATCGTCGAATACGGCCGTCCGGCAGAAATCTGGAAGAAGCTGATAAAAGAAAATCCGGCATGCCGGGTCTTTACGAATCACGATTACGAGCCGTACGCAGTGCGTCGCGACGCGGAGGTGGAAAAGCTGCTGGAAGTTGCCGGCATCGGATTCCATACGTTCAAGGACCAGGTCGTTTTTGAGAAATCAGAAGTGGTCAAGGACGACGGCACGCCTTACACCGTGTATACGCCCTACATGAAGAAGTGGCGGGCGACGCTCAAGAAGGAACATCTTGTTTCTTTCGATTGTGAGAAGCACTTTGATGCGTTTCACCGTCGGTCGCCGCATCCGCTGCCATCGTTGAACGACATCGGCTTCCATGCGTCCGACCTGTTAGTCCCTTCCACGGAGGTGCCGGACCGCCTTTACAGGAATTACGGCGATACACGTGATCTGCCCGGCATCGCCGGAACTTCACGCTTGGGAGTCCATCTTCGGTTCGGCACGATCAGCATACGCGAACTCGCCCGCCATACGTTCAAGTTGAGTGACAAGTACTTCAACGAGCTGGTTTGGCGGGAATTCTACCAGATGATACTGTGGCATTTCCCGCACGTTACAGAACGCTCCTTCAAGCCGCAATACGACCGATTGGTCTGGCGGAACGACGAGAAGGAATTCGAACGCTGGTGCAACGGAACCACAGGTTATCCTATCGTCGATGCCGGAATGCGCGAGTTGTCAGCGACCGGCTACATGCACAACCGTGTACGTATGATCACGGCATCGTTTCTTACCAAGTTCCTGCTGATCGACTGGCGTTGGGGCGAGGCATGGTTCGCCAAAAAGCTGCTGGACTTCGACCTGGCAAGCAATAACGGCGGCTGGCAATGGAGCGCAGGCACAGGCGTGGATGCTGCTCCCTATTTCCGAATCTTCAACATGGATGAGCAGACCAAGAAGTTCGACGGAAAATTCGAATACATCCGCAAATGGGTCCCCGAATTCCAGGAACTGACGTATCCCCGCCCCATGGTGGATTACAAGATGGCACGCCAACGGTGCCTCGAATTCTATAAGAAGGGACTTTCCTGAAGCCGATGTCCCAGCCCGTGAACGGCAAATAGCGGCAGCCGACTCAACAAGCACACGTTTAGGTCGAGGACCGGGTCCGATGCTGACCGTCTACTCCTTCACTTTTTCGAGGTCTTCCGGCGTGTCGATAGAAACTGTTTCAAATGTCGTCACGGCTGCATGGATGTTGTAACCGTTTTCAATCCAGCGTAACTGTTCAAGGGATTCCGTCACTTCCAGATTGGTCTTCGACAACGCGGCGATTTCCGACAATGCCTTTGAACGATAACCGTAAATCCCGATGTGCTTATAGTAGACGGAATGCTTCAGCCATTCCTGCTCCGGAAAATTTCGGTTGTACGGGATCGGGGATCGGCTGAAATAGATCGCCTCGTTACGCTTATTCAGTACGACTTTCACGTTGTTATGGTTGAACAGTTCCTCCGGGGTGCTGATACGTTTTACCAATGTCGCGATGGAGACATCCGGCAACTCGAAACAGCTGCACAACAGGTCGATCTGTTCGGGCTGGATATAAGGTTCGTCCCCTTGGATGTTCACCACCGCATCCCATTTCCCTGTTTCACGAGCGATGATCTCAGCGCAGCGGTCCGTCCCGCTCAGGTGTCGGGGTGAAGTCATGGCCACCGCGCCGCCGAAATCGGCAACATGCCTGAGTATACGGTCATCATCGGTGGCGATGATGACCTTGCCCAGCCGTGTGCTTTTGCAACTCTGCTCATACACCCGCTGGATCATCGATTTTCCGTTGATGTTGACCAGCGGCTTGCCGGGGAAACGGGAGGAGCCGTAACGTGCTGGAATGATGCCGAGGATGTTCATTGCAGGTAGCTGTTTGTAGGAGGGATTGCGGAGGTCGCTGGTTGTCAGAAGGCGGCTTTGACCTGGAACACGAACTGTCTGGGCGCTTGCATGTCGGCCGGTCGCTGCATGAAGATGTTATTGAATACGTTCCTGACCACGAAGGAGACCTCGACGTCTTTCCAAAGCTTATAGGCTGAACGGAAATCCACGACCGCATCGCCGCGGCCGTGGTGTTCACGATAGTATCCTACGCCGAAACCGGGGAAGGCGAATTCGAACAGGCCGCTGGTGAAAATGTAATCGATGTTCTCCATGAAGCTCGTGTATCGCAGGCTGCCGCCTACCAGCCATTTCGGACGGCTCAATTCCACATCGAATTTTACGGTGTGTCTGAAGCGGTACTTGAGGAAGTCATTCTGTGCACTTCCCAGTACATTCGTGAGGTCTGTCTTGCTCAGCCACGTACTGTCAAATGAGACCAGCCGGGGATCCAGGTAGGTATATCCTCCCAGGATCCTCAAGGTGTTCTTCTCCTTGATCTTTCCCTCTCCGGTCAGTGTCGCTTCGAACCCTCGGATACGCGTGTTTCCGATATTGATCGAGGAAAAGCCGAAGCCCAGAAGCGGTGGGACAGGCGGGCCCCATTGCGCAAAGGTGAATTCCATCATGTCCCGGTACTCGTTCTGGAAAACTGCCAGGTCGGCAAACCCCATCCATCCTCCCATTTTGAATCCCTGCTTCACGCCGAATTCAGTGCTCCATCCCTTTTCAGGTTTCAGGAGGCTGTCGGGATAGACGGAAAGATTTCCGACGTTCGTCCGGACGAACAGTTCTGCCACGGTAGGAAAGCGGTAAGCCTGCCCGAAAGAACCGCGGAGGAATGTGCCCTCGGCCACGCGGTAATTGACGCCGAGGCGGGAGACAGGTGCCCATTCTTCCTTTCGGGAGTCCACCGAATACTTTTCGGCGCGAGCTCCCGCAGAGATGTTCCAGCGTTCGTAAGCCAGGTCGCCCTGAACGTAGAGGCCGGTCTGAAGTCCTGTATGGTCACCGAAGAGTTCGCTCTTCACATTGTTCGCCGATATCATGAGCCCTCCGGTGGCGGTGATGTATTCCCCGAATTTGTGCAGATACTGGTACTCCGCGTAGCTGAGCGACGCACGAGAGCTCTGGTCGGTGTTATTGCGGTTGTCCGTCAGGAAGTACCGGGTGCGGATCTTATGGGAATTGCCTTCCGGGCTCACATATGTCAGGTACGGGTCCAGCGTCGCCCGGACGGTGGTATAACTGGAGGCCGTGTTGTCGGCGGGCAGATAGGCCGACTCTTTGCAGTTCTTCCAGAGGAAATAAGTTACGCCTTCAGAGAGCATGTAATTCGTATTCACGCCGACCGAAAGCCCGTCGACTTCCGGCACACGGTAGCGCACGTTCGCGTTGAACCTTGCGCGCTGCTCCCAATCGTCTTTCCTGTATCCCTGGTCCAGAAAAGCGTTGGCGCCCGCTACCACGTCGAGGTTCCCGAATTTCTGAGAATGATAAAAGCTGAGACCGCCGAACCAGGGATGTATGGTTTTCCAGTAATCGATATCGTAGGTAGTGTCGTTGAGGGTATGGCTGGCGTGGTCATAAAAACCCTGGAAATAGCTGATCTTAGTTTCCGGTTTTTCCCGGGGATAGCGGGTGCGGAAGTTAATGGTGCCGTTGAGGGCGGAGGAACCGAAAAGCACGGATGAGGCGCCCTTCAGCACTTCCGCCTGCTCCAGGTTCTCAGTAGGGACAAAACTCCATTTCGCATCGCCGGCATCGGCCGACAGCAGCGGAAGATCATCGATCATCACCTGGACACGGCTGCCGGCACCGTAACTCCAGCCGCTTCCCCCGCGGATATTCGCCTGACCGTCGACGATGCTCACGCCGGGAAGCTGGTCCAACGCCTGGTCGGCGGAGGTCGCAATGGTATTTTCAACGAGATAAGGCTTAAGGACTTCCATCGACACCGTCACCTCTTCAATACGCTGTTCATATTTGGATGCGCTGACAACCACTGTTCCGAGTTCCTGGTTCGCTTCCTTCAGTGTGACGTCCAGCGTCCTGTTCTCGCCGGCGGTCAGCTCTACGCTGACGGTGAAGGACTGGTAGGAAATCAGGCGGAAGGACAGCTGATGCTTTCCGGCCGGCAATTGCAACCTGTAGTTCCCGGCCGCATCCGTAGCTGTGCCTGTTCCGCCGGCTTCACTGACCGTGGCACCTGCAAGGGCCTCACGTGTCGATTCGGACCTGACACGACCGGTTATGACGGCGTTCTGGGAAAGTGCGGCAAAGTTCATCGCAAGAAGCATCAATGTGATGAAAGTGCCTTTCTGGTAAACGCGATTGCATGTTCGCGACATAAGCCGGACGTTTTTCATGTGGTCATACAATAATACTAAAAGGATCGGAATAAGTGCCGCAGCCGACCGGCACGTTACGCCCTATGGTTTCACCCGCATTCATTGGATCGGTTCTTCCGATTCCGACATTACTTTCGTCCATCCAAAACAGGGCGGATGGAAGCGGCATCGGACGGCGGGCAGGAGGAATTGATCAGTCTGTTGGCATTATCTTTCGTTCCCGGCATCGGGCCCGTCACCGCCCGTCAACTGATCACCCACTTCGGCAGCGCAACAGAAGTCTTCCGCAGAAGACGTCGTGAGCTGGAACGTATTCCCGGAGTCGGAAGCGAACGCGCATGTGCCGTCCTTAAGTCCGTCCCACGGGTAAGGGCCGAGGAGGAACTGCACTTCCTGACCAAACACTCCATCCGCGGGCTGTCTTTCCGTTCCGATGATTATCCAAGACGGCTGCGGCAATGCGAAGACGCGCCGGTCATCGTTTACTTCAAGGGCGGAGCAGACCTCAATCCGGAACGGTCGGTGGCCGTGGTCGGCACACGACGTA
The DNA here is from genome assembly GCA_046052345.1 of Bacteroidota bacterium. Taxonomy (GTDB): domain Bacteria; phylum Bacteroidota; class Bacteroidia; order AKYH767-A; family 2013-40CM-41-45; genus Pollutiaquabacter. The sequence goes on from JBJOMN010000007.1 coordinate 172,004, forward strand.
TCAGTCCGTACGGTCGGATGCTGGTGGAGGATCTCGTCAGGCAGTTGGCCGGCGCGGGCGTTACTGTCGTCAGCGGCCTTGCCTACGGCGTGGACATTGCGGCCCATCGCGCTTCATTACAGTCGGACGCACCTACGATCGCCGTGGTGGCGCACGGATTGGACCGCATCTATCCCGGTTCACATCGCTCCGTCGCCTTGGCGATGCTTGAAAGGGGAGGATTGCTGACAGAATTCCCCAGCAATACCCGTCCGGACCGTGATAATTTTCCTGCCCGCAACCGTATCGTTGCAGGAATGACCGACGCCACAATAGTGGTGGAGTCTGCGAACAGGGGCGGGGCGCTGATCACTGCGGAGTTTGCCAACGATTATAACCGTGATGTCTTCGCCTATCCGGGAAGGACGGACGATGAGTATTCCAAAGGATGCAACAAGTTGATCCGTACCAACAAGGCCATGCTTGTGGAAAGCGGAGAACAAGTCCTGGAAGTGATGAACTGGCTGCATGCCGGCAATTCCCGGGAAACAGTGCAACGGCAGTTGACCATTTTCCGGGAGCTTTCCCCGGTTCAAAGAAGGATCGTAGATTTCCTGAAATCCGCCGTGGGCGCCCATTTGGATGAAATCGCGTGGAAATGCGAATTGCCGGTCAGTCAAGCGGCTGTCGCTTTGCTTGAAATGGAATTCAAAGGACTGGTCCGTCCGGAGCCCGGAAAGGTGTTTCGGCTTCTTTGAATCAAGGCCTTGCAGAAATTTAGCGGCAGGAATGGTTTAAACCCTAAAAAACCCGAATTTCACGACCGGAATCCTCAACGTCAACGACATGTACGATACCTTACGTCCCGCCCTCGGCCTTGAGCTCGAGGAAATCCGTAGTCAAGGATTGTTCAAGCACGAGCGCATCATCAGTACGCCTCAGGGAGCTGAAATCACTGCCAACGGAAAACCCGTCCTGAATTTCTGTGCCAACAATTACCTCGGACTTTCCTCGCATCCTAAAGTGGTCGAGGCTGCGAAACAGGCCATAGATTCCCACGGATTCGGAATGTCCTCCGTCCGCTTCATCTGCGGAACACAGGACATCCACAAGGAGCTGGAGGAGAAGATCGCCCGGTTCCTGGGCACCGAAGACACGATCCTGTATGCGGCCGCCTTCGATGCGAACGGAGGCGTCTTCGAACCGCTCTTCAACGACCGGGACGCCATCATCTCGGACGAGTTGAACCATGCTTCCATCATCGACGGAATAAGATTGTGCAAGGCGCAGCGCCTGCGTTACAAGCACAACGACATGGCGGAACTCGAGCGTTGTCTTCAGGAGACGCAGTCGCTGCGGCACCGCATCATCGTCACCGACGGAGTATTCAGCATGGACGGCACCATTGCGCAGCTGGACAAAATCTGCGACCTGGCCGATAAGTACAAAGCACTGGTCATGATCGACGAGTGTCATGCCACCGGCTTCATGGGCAAGACCGGCCGCGGTACGCACGAATACCGCAACGTCATGGGTCGGATCGATATCGTCACCGGAACGCTCGGTAAAGCGTTGGGCGGTGCCATGGGCGGATTCGTTTCTGCCCGCAAGGAGATCGTGGAGATGCTTCGTCAGCGTTCCCGTCCTTATCTGTTCTCGAATTCACTCGCCCCCAGCATCGTCGGGGCTTCTATTGCCGTCATCGACATGCTGAGCGATACCACGGCCTTGCGTGACAAGCTTTGGGAGAACACCGCCTATTTCAGGGAACAGATCATTAAAGCCGGTTTCGAAATCAAACCGGGAGAACACCCGATCGTTCCTATCATGCTCTATGATGCCAAGGTCGCGCAGGACTTCGCCGCGCGATTATTGGAAGAGGGGATTTATGTCATCGGCTTCTTCTATCCGGTCGTCGCCAAGGGAAACGCCCGGATACGTGTGCAGATCTCCGCCGCCCACGAACGGCATCATCTGGACCGTGCCGTTGCCGCATTCACCAAAGTAGGTAAGGAGATGGGTGTGCTGGCCGCCGTCTGACGGTTTCATACGCCTGACTCATAACCCTCGTCCACGGACAGCGGACCGTTGAGGGCGGCAGCTACTGCCAGCTCGTCGCAACGGTTGTTTTCCTTGTTGGAGGCATGCCCCTTCACCCAGACGAACCGTACATGATGTTTTCGGTAGATCCGAAGGAAACGTTGCCAGAGGTCGGGATTGGCTTTTCCCTGGTATCCTTTTTTCTCCCATCCGAACACCCATTTCTTCTCCACCGCATCGACCACGTATTTCGAATCGGAATAGACAGTGACATGGCTGCCGGGGTTCTTCAGGGCTTCCAATCCCACGCAAACACTCATAAGTTCCATCCTGTTGTTGGTCGTCAGCCGGAATCCTTCGGAGATTTCTTTGCGATGCGGTCCGGAGATGAGCACTACACCGTATCCTCCGGGACCCGGATTCCCGCGCGATGCGCCGTCGGTGTAGAGCGTGATCATATCGGTAAGTGTAAAATGCTTTTTGCCCGGCTCAAAGCGTGTGAGCGCCACAAAATAAATGTAATAACCAATACGTCCTGCTTTTTTGAATATTATCCGCAGTAACGTAAAGTAATCGGCATTAAATTGTGAGTAATCATCCTGCAGGCCCTCTCTTCTAAAATACGTTCCCGGCGGATCATTCCTTGATCAGCCTCCCGCTTCCGGTTATCTCACTGTCGATGCGGTAAGGATTTCCACCGTAGCGGATATCTCCCGTATGCAAGATTTCCACCCCCAGTTCATTTTCAGCGTAAAGGTGCAACACTCCTGTGCCGCTGTTTCTTGCATACGTGTAGGCGGAGCGTAATCCGGATCCGTTGATGATTCCGGTGTCGTTCAGGTAGTAGTAGGTCACATCCGAATGGCCGGATACCGTCAGGTCGCATCGTCCTGTGTGGACATTCAGATGCGACGTCGTGCAATCCAGCACCAGCAGGATGGAGCCGGAGGCGTTCCGGCTGTCGAAAGTGAAATCAGTCACCTGCAGCGTATCTGCGGTTCGGATGGTTCCGGATCCGTGGAAACTGATTCGGCAAAGGCTGTCCGTTCCGATCTCCACGCAGTAGCTGTTCTTGAAACTACGTACCCAGTTGCTGCGGTTCTCGTTCCGGACCGTCAGCACCCCGTCTCGTATCTCTGTCGTTATTCCGTCGACGATGTTCTGTCCCGCCGTTACGCGTATGAAAGGAACGGTGTCGGTGTGGATGATGACATCTACGTCATCCATGATTTCCATGTGGTTGAAGTCGGTGCAATTCCGGTACACAGTCACGGTCTTCCCGGCGCTTTTCGTAAAATCGAAGAAGTGATCCTTCGTACAGCCGCTGAAAAAAATCGAATTGACGGCCGTCAAGATAAATGACGTCTTCAAGAAAATGGCAGTGCGGATGTGTTTCATGACGCTTTCCTTTTTTGAAGTCGCCATCCCACTCCCCACTCGATGAAGTCCGCACGTGCATAGTGCGTCTTGAGATTGGTGCACAGGAAAAGCCGTTTGAAGTGATACTGCAGGGTGACACGATGGTATACGGCGCCATCTTCTTTGTACAAGGAATACGGATAGTATCCTAGGTTGAACCCGATTGCCAGATCGCCGATCGGCATCGACCAGCTGCCGTAGATACCCGGCCGGAAGTCCGAGGATGATTTACGTACTCCGTTCAGCCGTTCATACCGTACCGATACTGAACCGTCGTAAAAGAAGTCCGCTCCCAACCCGAACCGGCTTCTGCCCGCCCCGGGGAAGACGTGCTGGACGTTGAAGGTTCCCGCGGCGTATTTCGGTCCCAGGGCAGGATAGGTTTCTTTGACGGCACCGGCGATGTATACCTGCCAGTAGCGGTCGTGCGGTGAAGGCGATGAACCGGAGCAGTCGGCGGTTCGTTCCTCGCCGATGAATTTCCGGTATCCGATATTCACCTTCGGGAAGTTCACTCCCAGATTTGGCATTTTTACGCTGCCGTTGGAAAAGTGGGTCAATCCGATACCGGCTTCCCAGCCGCTTCGTGGGCCCAAACGGCCACGGTATTGAACATCGAGGTGTAACACCCCGTTGAGGTGCGATCCTACGGCGGCATTCTTGTAATTATCTACCGGGTCGAACGTGTTCGTCACATAGCCGATACCCAATCCGTATCGGAACCACCAGGAGCGGTCCTTGCATCCTGCCAAGGGAAAATCGACAAACGGATACAGCGCGACCGCCGTACCCAGTTTTTGTGTGCCCGGGCGGATGACCTCCAGCTGCACTCCTTTTTCCGGAAGACGGAATTGCTGCTCCCAGGGATTCTTGCCGTCAGGAAGACGGAACAAGGAAAACTCTGCAGAACCCAGATGCGCTTCCTGCAAAGGCATCAGGGCTTCCCTGTGCGCGATGAGAAACCCGTAGGATATCCGGCCGCTCACTCCCCAAGTGCCCGGAAGCCTGACTTCATCCCCGGCGTAAACGGTCACAACCAGGAATAGCTGCAGTGCCTGCAGCATCATGGCTCGTCTTAGCGAGAGGAAAGCGTTCATTTTTCTTTCTGCTGACGGTCGAACCGGTCAAGGACATCTTGTATCGATTTTCTGGTTGCCGCTGTGCGGTCGAATGCGGCTGAGGCCACCGGATCATCCGTTTTCTTGTCTTTGAGTCCGTTCATCCTTTCTTCCAGCACACGGTCCAGACTGCGAAGTTCAGCAATGGCGCCGGAACGTGCGAATCGCTGCGGCGTGAACTCGCAATATTCCACCAGCCGCCGTACTCCGGTTTCCAGGATGCTGTCCGGCTGATTCCGGAGATATTTGCCATACGATCGAATGACATTGATGCGGTACCAGCTTTTGGATTTTCGCATGGCCCTGCCGTAGAAGTCGGAACGGTCGGCTGCGGTATCTTTTTCATAGTATTCCGCGAGGGCGGCAAGTACCGCACCTCCTGAATCCGCCTCCATGGCAGTCGCCAGTTCCGGAGCCGCAGAGGGATCCTTGTCGGCGATTATCCCGAAAGCAGAGGCGGCCACCTCGTAGGAGCTGTCTTTGACGGCGTTCCATACTCCATCCTTGTAGACGGCGTAACTGTAGTTCTTCTTGAGGGATTTCAGAGCGGATTTTCTTACATCGGCGATCTTGTCGCCCTGTGTCATGGATAGCAGCTTTTTCAGCATGACCGAACTGTCTTGTTTCACCAGTCCTGAACAGTTTTCAAGCACTGTCATCCGTATTTCGGGGTGTCGGTCGTCCAACGCCGTCATCAGGACGGTCGCGTCCGGGCTTTCCGGCTTGTATTCTTTCGACAACGTGCGCACAGCCTCGTACCGGTCCAGGTAAAGCGGCGCATGCAGGTATTGGTAGCGCCACTCTTCACGCGTATGATCGTCTTTCTTCGTGCACAACAGCGCTTTGTCCGCGTCGACATTCACCAGCATCGGTTTCTGAGGGCACGTGAATGAGAACTCTTCCTTTTTATCGTTGACGATGATTTTCTCGTGCATCACTGAATCCTCCAGGTAGATGTCCACTTTGATCGGAAGCCTGTATACGGGATTGTCCTTCGGGTTCTGCGTCTGTTCGATGCGTACCACCTGCGTGCTGCTGGAATCACGCCATTCGTAACTGATCCGCAGTGAGGGGTGGCCTCCGGTCAGGAACCACTGTTCGAAGAATTCGTTCATATCACGCCCCGTGACTTTCTCGAAGGCCATCCGCAGGTCATGAACCTCGGCTGTGCCGAAGGCATGTGTGTGCAGATAGTAGGCAAGCGATTCGAAGAAAGCACTGTCGCCGATCTCCTTCCGAAGCATATGGAGTACACGTCCGCCTTTGTTGTAGGAGATGGCATCGTACAGTTCCTCGGCGTCGGTATAATGGAAGCGGACCAGCGGTTCATCGATGGTTTTAGCCTGTGAAAGATATCCCCCGAGATCCGATTGCTGGGCCCTGTCCGCATCTTCCCGTCCGTACCGGTGCTCCCGCCAGAGGTATTCACTGTAATTCGCAAATCCTTCGTTAAGCGTGATGTTGCTCCACGATTCGCACGTCACCAGGTCGCCGAACCAATGATGAAACAGTTCGTGAGAGATGTAATCCGTGTAATCTCCGTCAAGCATCTCCCGAGGGTCCTGCTGCATGTTGGTGCCGTGGATTACAGCCGTAGTGTTCTCCATGGCTCCCGAAACATAATCGTGTACCACCACTTGCGCGTATTTCTCCCAAGGATAATCTGTCTTGAGCAACCGGGAGAAATACGCTATCATATCGGAAGTCTCACCGAAGATCTTTCGAGCGTATTTCTCGTAGGGGGCATCCACATAGTAGCTGACTTCCTTTCCGCGCCATTCGTCCCTGACGACTTTGAAAGGGCCGACGGCGATCATGGTCAGGTAGGGCGCGGCCGGTAGCGTCTGGCGCCAGTGGTCTGTCCGGGTTCCGTCACCGTTCATTCGCTGCTCAGTCAATAAACCGTTGGAGACGGTAACGAGAAATGAATCCACGGTCAGACGGATGTCCTGTGTCATCTTCTGGGCGGGCGATTCGATGGTGGGAAACCAGGCAGAGTTGGCTTCCGTTTCGCCTTGCGTCCAAAGTTCCTTGGGTTTATCGGGATTTTTTCCGTCGGCATTGATGAAGTACAGTCCTTTGTCCTGCTGGATCGCAAGACTGCCGCCGGTTTTACGCTCATCAGGTTTGGAAATATACCGGATGAGGATTGTCAATGTATCGGTCCGCTGCAGAGGTGTCGCAAGCCGTATGTGCAACTTCTTTCCGTCATAGCGGTAGGGCACCGAATCCTGTCGGCCCCCGGCCTTTTCAAGTCCGACGGAACGGATCTCCATTCCTTTGGCATCCAACGTCACGGAATCGACAGCCGTAAAATGCGCTTTCACCTTGATCGAGGCCTCGCCGTACATCCATTTTTTTTCCCAGTCGGGCCTAAGGTCAAGCGACGTGTGGATGAGGTCGACAGGCTGTTCGTAGGTTGCGCGGTATTCACGGGCCACACCGGGGGCGGAGCCTTCCTCCACAGGTGCTTTGACTGCAGGAGGGGACACGGTTCTGCAAGCGGTCAGTAAGAGCAGGAAAGAGAGGAAGGGCGATCTTTTCACAGGGCAGTAAGCTTTCCTCCAAAGATAGTTGCAGGATAGAGGCGTCCGAAGGTTTAAGTAGCCGCTTTTTCCTATTTTTGTTGAAACTATGTACAAGGTCACCATCAATAACCGACAATTCAACGTCGACCTCGAGCATTCACCTGCCCAAGTGGAGGGCAAACCCTTCGTGGCCGATTTGGTCGAGTTTAAAAAAGGCCGTTTTCATTTGTTGCGGGACAATCGCTCCTATACCGCTGAAATCATACAGGCGAATATGGAGGAGAAGACCTTCGTGATCAAGGTGGACAATGCGGTTTTCTCCCTCTCCGTCAGCGACCGTTTCGATGCCTTGCTCAAGGAGATGGGAATAGACGGTACGGCCGCCCAGAAGGTGAACGATCTCAAGGCTCCCATGCCAGGCCTTGTGTTGAATGTCATGGTGCAGGAAGGTCAGCCTATCTCGAAAGGGGAGCCCATCTTGGTGCTTGAGGCCATGAAGATGGAAAACATCATCAAAGCGCCTGCCGACGGCAAAGTCAGGAAGGTGACTGTCTCAAAGGGGGACAAAGTGGAGAAGAACCAGGTGATGATCACTTTGGGTTGATATCCTCATGAAGCGTGTTTAAATTCACATTCCGGCTGCCTGCTCCTCCGGCAAATATCCGGGTATGTTTACGGGGATAATGTCATAAACTTGTCCTATGCGAAAAGCCTTTCTGCTTCTCCTTCTGCTGGTCGCGACTTCGGCTCTTCGCGGCCAATCCATCACCGGCGTCATTCGTGATGAAAAAACGGGCGAGACAGTGATCGGTGCGGCAGTGCTGATCAAGGGTACTCCTTCAGGTGTGGTCACGGATATGGACGGGAAGTTCAGCCTGACGACTACATTACCTCCTCCGCAGGTGCTGGTGGTGAAATTCGTAGGCTACGAATCCCGGGAAATCTCGGTCGCTGATTATGGCCGGCCGCTAACCATACGTATCCGCGCACAGGTCCAGAACATACGCGATATCGAAATCTCCGGCAGCCGCATCTCCGAAAAGCAGAAAGAGGCCCCGCTCACCGTAGAGTCCATGGATGTACTGGCGATAAAGGAGTGTCCGCAGGTCTCTTTTTACGAAGCCTTAGGCTCTCTCAAGGGCGTGGACCTTACCAGTGCCTCCCTGGGTTTTACCATCGTGAATACGCGCGGCTTCAACAGCACTTCGCCGGTCCGGTCGCTGCAGATCATCGACGGTGTGGACAACCAGTCTCCGGGCCTCAACTTCTCTCTGGGCAATTTCCTGGGTTCACCCGAGCTCGATGTGCTGAAGGTGGACATGATCGCAGGAGCCAGTTCCGCTTATTACGGCCCTAACGCCTTCAACGGTGTCATAAGCATGACTACCCGCAGCCCGTTCTTCAAACCCGGTCTCGAGGTGTCCGTGAAGTCAGGGGAGCGGGGACTGCTGGAAGGAGCCATACGCTGGTCGCAGGCGTTCAAGGATAAAGACGGTAAGGACCGGTTCGCTTACAAGCTGAATGCTTTTTATATGCGTGCAGAGGATTGGGAAGCCGATAATCTCGCCGCTACGCCGCAGTCGAAAAGCGGCATCGATAATCCGGGAGGATACGATGCGGTCAATCGTTACGGCGACGAATACAATACCTTCAGTGACGCCTCTGCGACTCCGTACCGTAGCCCGGGTCTTGGCATTTATTACCGGACCGGATACCGTGAGAAGGATATCGTAGACTACGGCACCAAAAACCTCAAGCTCAATGCCGCTTTCCATTACAAGATCGCCAAGACGGAACTGATATATTCTTCCAGCTACGGTAGCGGAACGACGGTGTATCAGGGCGACAACCGTTACTCGCTCCGGAACATCTCCTTTTACCAGAACCGGATCGAGTGGCGACAGGAGGACCGGTTCTTCGTGCGCGTTTACTCCACACATGAGAATTCGGGTGACAGCTACGACGCTTTTCTGACTGCTTTGCTGCTGCAGAGAGCCGCCAAGGACGACCAGACATGGTCGCAGGATTACAGTAATCGTTGGAACACCACGTATTCGAGTTCGATCCGCGCCTTTCCGGGGTTTCCGCAGCCCTCCCAATATCCCGTGTATACGGATTACCTCAACGCCATCAACCCGTTCCTGTATGAGAATTATCCGGAGGAGATGCAAACGTATCATGCAGCCGTACGGGATTATGCAGACAACACCGTTACAGCTTCCGGTCAATTCCCCCGCTTTGAACCGGGGACAGCTGCCTTCGATTCCGCTTTCCGGGCCATTACCACTACCATCTACGATTACAGATCTTCAAGTCCCGGCTCAGGATTGTACGACCGTTCCGCACTCTATCATGCGCACGGCGAGTACCGATTCAAGCCTCGGTTCGCAGAAATCATCCTTGGCGCCAACGGAAGAATGTATGCTCCGGATTCCAAGGGGACCATTTTCCGTGACACCGGCGATGTCGTCATACGCAACCGCGAATTCGGCGTCTACGCAGGTCTTGAGAAACGTCTTGTGGACGACAAGCTCAAATTGAATCTCACCGCACGGCTGGACAAGAACGAGAATTTCGATTACCTGGTTTCTCCGGCGCTGAGCGCCGTCTATACGATCAATCCCGGACAGATCCTCCGCGCTTCGATGTCGTCGGCCATCCGTAATCCGACGCTCACCGACCAGTATCTGTTCTATCAGGTCGGCAGGGCTGTACTGCTCGGCAATCTTTCGGGGTTTGAAAATCTTGTTACGATCGAAAGCATGCTCAATGCTTTCAACACTCAGGATCCGGACACCTTGGAGTATTTCAATGTGAAACCCATCCGCCCGGAGGCGGTGAAGACCGTCGAGCTGGGCTACAGGGCCACCTTCTCCGACAAAGTGTATATGGACCTTGTCGCCTATCACAGCTGGTACCGGAATTTCATCGGGTATAAGATCGGAGCGGATGTGTCGTATGAGCCCGCCGCCGGATTGTTCTACCTCAACAATATCTACCGAGTGGCCACCAATTCGATGGACATGGTGACCACCCGTGGCGTGTCCGTGGGGATGAATTATTTCCTCGGCAGGTTCTATACCTTGACCGGCAATTACTCCTATAACCTCCTCGACCGGCGCAATTCCTCCGATCCTCTGATACCTGCTTTCAACACGCCGGAGAATAAATTCAACCTTGGTATCGGCGGCCGCGACATGGATGTTACGCTATTCAATAAGCTGCATATTCGTAACACCGGATTCAATATCAATTACAAATGGATCCAGGGGTTTCAATACGAGGGTTCGCCGCAGTTCACCGGGTATGTGCCCTCCTACAGCCTGTTGGATGCCCAGGTGAGTTACAAGCAGCCCCAATGGCACAGTACATTCAAGCTGGGAGCGTCCAATTTATTGGACAACCGTGTTTTCACCGTTTATGGAGGTCCGACGGTGGGTCGTCTGGCTTACTTTTCGGTGCTGGTGGAGCTTCCCCGATGACGGTTCATTCGCACCCCTTTTTGTTGAATAACTGCCATTAATAAGGTGTTGAGGCCGTTTTGAGTGCCTGTTTTTTCAGTAGGTTTGTGAGTAAACAGACTACACCATGAGAAAACCAGTACTCTTGTTATTTGCAGCGCTCTTAATGCAATGCTATGCGCAGGTGGCAAACGCCCAGCGTTACCTCAACGAGGTCTTCACCTCGGTCCAGGTGACTTCAAACGTCACTTACGGACAGAATATTTCAGTCCTTCTTGCACAGCAGGGACTGATCGATACGATAGACCTCAAGGCCGACATCTACGAACCGGTCGGTGATACGCTGACGCACCGCCCGACGGTCATCATGATCCACACGGGAAGTTTCCTTCCGATCTTCTACAACGGCCAGCCGACCGGAATCAAGACCGACAGCGCTATCGTGGAGATGTGCCGTCAGTTCGCACGTCGCGGGTACACCGCTGTCTCGATGGACTACCGATTGGGCTGGAATCCACAGGCCATCGGACCTGCCGGTCAAGACATACGTACCGGCACCTTGCTGCAGGCGGTCTATCGTGCCTTGCAGGATGCCAAGGCTTGTGTCCGCTTCTTCCGTAATGACGCATTGACAGCCAATCAGTACCATGTGGACGAGCAGAACATCATCCTGGGTGGAATGGGTTCCGGAGGATATGTCGCCATGGCCTATCCCACCCTGAATAATCCGGCTCAGATCAACCTGCCGAAATTCCTGGCTGCTACCACCAACCCCGCGTACGGTTTCACTGCCGGTGCTTCCTATGTGAACCAGGCCATCTGGGGCGATTATGACGGATATGGGGGCACCCCGGGTTTCAATGTACCCTCCAATACGCCCGGCGTCAGCAACGAAGTTTCCTTCGTCTTCAACATGGGCGGTGCATTGGGCGACAGCAGCTGGCTTCAGGCCGGCCCGAATGTCCCGCTGGTCGCCTTCCACGTGGTGAACGATCCGTACGCTCCTTTCAAGGACGGCCCTGTCATCGTTCCTACCACCGGTGATTTCGTGGTGGACGTCAGTGGCAGCTGGCGCGCCGTCCGTATCGCCGATTCTCTGGGCAATAACGCCTGCTTCGCTTCACAGGGCTTCAACGATCCCTACACGGTGCGAGCCAACCAGATCAACGACGGTTACGAGGGGCTTTTTCCTTTCGAACTGTCTGATCCTCCCGGACCTGCACCGGGTCAGGCCGGCCCTTGGGATTACTACGATTCCACGACGGTGTATCTTACCTGCATGTTCGGTCTTGGTTTCACACAAGGACGTACGGACACCCTTTGGTACAATTCCTTTGCTACCAATCCGGACATGAGCCAAAGCAAGTCGCTTGCGTACATCGATACTGTCATGAATTACCTGAATCCGAGGGTTTGGAGCTGCATGACCATGGTCGGCATCTCCGAATATGACCTGCTGGACAAGGCGTTGTCCGTCTTCCCGAATCCGGCCTCCGGCTATGTTACGGTGAAAATGGATGACGCTTCCAATCCCATCCGTTTCATTCACCTGTACGATCTCACCGGTCGCAAGGTGCGCTCCCTTGACGGTCTGAACGCCCTTGAGACCCGTATCGACCTTGGCGAACTTTCGCCCGGAAGCTATCTGTTGAGGGCCGGCTTCGACGGCGGAGAAGTCAGCCGTAAGATATCGGTACAGTAATCCAAGATATCCTCTTATTTCCAGCGTCCTGCCCTGTGGGTGGGACGCTTTTTTTTAGGCGGTTTTGCGCAAAGGATTATATTTGTGCTGGAGCGACCGACACGGCCAATGATGCCTGTAGCGTCCTCCTGATGCTAAAATCCAACCTATGAGAAAACTTATACTTTCCTCCCTGATTCTTCTCTCGCTTTCATGGTCCCTTACGGTTCAGGCCCAATGCGGCGCCCGTTACGACCAGGAGGTCTTTTCGAATGTGCAGATCACATCCAATGTCGTGTACGGTTCCAACGTAGACAATACAGGCGCTACTATCTCCCTGACGATGGATATCTACCAGCCGGTAGGCGACACCTTGCTGGCGCGTCCGCTGATTGTCTGGGTGCATGGCGGGAGTTTCATCGGCGGCACCAAGAACGATCCCGATGTGACCGCACTTTGTAACCGTTTCGCTAAACGCGGTTACGTATGCGCATCGATCAACTACCGGCTTGGCATGTCAACCCCGAACCAGACGAATGCCACGAAGGCCGTCTATCGTGCCGTCCAGGACATGAAGGCGGCCATTCGCTATTTCCGTCAGGACGCAGCGGGCCCCCAGAACTATCGCATCGACCCCAACCGTGTCTTCGGAGGAGGAAGTTCTGCCGGTGGATTCACGGCTCTGCATCTGGCCTATCTCGACCAGCCTTCCGAATTGCCCTCACAGATCGACACCGTCGCCATGGGCGGACTTGAAGGCAACAGCGGTAACCCCGGCTACCCTTCCAACATCAGTGCGGTGGTGAACCTCTGCGGCGCACTGGGAGATAAGACATGGATGACGCCTGGCGAAGAACCGTTGTGCAGCATGCACGGCACTGTGGACAATACTGTTCCCTACAGTTCCGCGATGCTGTATATGCTTAACGTGTTTCCGATCATGGTAGTCGACGGAAGTTATGCCATCCACGACCATGCCAACCAGATCGGGGTCTCCAATGTCATGTACACGTTTTTCGGCGCCGGCCACGTACCGTATGTCGCCAGCGCTGCGTACATGGATACCACGGTACGATTCGTAAGCAACTTCCTGTACGAACAGCTGGGTTGCCCTCCTTCTGATCCGAATCCGTACCCGAATACGTTCAACTCTTCGACCGCAGTACCACAAGCTGCCGCGATTTCCGATATCTCGTTATTCCCGCAGCCTGCTTCCGGACAACTTTTCATCCGCAGCTCCGAAAAGCTGACATTCGTTGAAATGCTGGATATGTCCGGCAGGACGCTGATCAGTCGGAACGGTGGCGACAATCACGAATTGTCGCTCGGTATCGAATCACTTGCAGCAGGAACTTATATCCTGCGTCTTCACACGGTGAAAGGCGTAGTGGTTACGAAAGCGGTTAAAGAGTAGTTTCCGGTTCGCAGTTTGCAGTTTCCGGTTTCCAGTTAACTGCGAACTGCAAACTGCAAACCGTAAACTGCGAACTCCTCAGTCCCTCTCCTTCGACTGCTTACCGAAGGGTAATGGATTCGCGTTGATGCGGTCGAACTCTTCTCGTTGGCGCAAAACGTCGATGGCCATATAGATGGCGTCCCGCAAAGAGTTCTCATTAGCGACACCTTTGCCGGCAATGTCGTAGGCCGTTCCGTGGTCGGGGGAGGTGCGGACAACCGGTAGTCCGGCCGTGAAGTTTACCCCTGATGAAAAGCTCAGTGCCTTGAAAGGCGCCAGTCCCTGGTCGTGGTACATGGCCAGTACCGCATCGAATTTCGTATAGGTGCCCGAACCGAAGTAGCCGTCAGCCGCATAAGGGCCGTAAACGAACATCCCATCGTCGAAGCATTTTTTGATCGCAGGCTGGATGACTTCCGCTTCTTCCTTGCCGATAAGTCCGTTATCTCCGGCATGCGGATTGAGCCCGAGAACGGCAATGCGAGGTTTGCGGATGCCGAAATCGCGACGCAACGACTGCTGCATGGTCCGCAGCTTGGAGATAATCTTATCGGTGGATAAGTGTGAACTTACTTCCTTGATAGGTACATGTCCTGCGACCACGGCGACGCGGAGGTTCTCTCCGACCAGGAACATCAGCGGGTCTTTCACGCCGAACTTGTGCGCGAAATACTCCGTGTGACCGGCGAAATTGAAGTCTTTACCCTGAATGGTGTTCTTGTTGATCGGCGCAGTCACCACGGCATCGATACGGCCCTCCTTGAGATCGTTCACGGCCGCCTCAAGCGAGCGGAAGGCATATTGTCCGGAAATCTCCGTGCCCTTTCCGAATTCAACAGGAACCTCCTCTTCCCAGCAATTGACGACGTTCGTCTTGCGAAGAATCGCTTCGCTTCCGGATTTTACCGTCTGGTATTGGAAATCGTTCAGGTTTAGAAGTTTCCGTTGAAGGGAAACCAGCTTGCTGCCTGCGTAGATCAGCGGGGTGCAGATCTGGTGCATGCGCGAATCGAGGAAGGTCTTCATGACCACCTCTAATCCTACGCCGTTGACATCGCCGCAGGTGATGCCGATCCTTATTTGTCCTTCCGTATCGATTTGCTGACTCATAATTACTTTGCGTGATCTGTTAGGGATCCTTTGCGGGAAGGTTTAGCGGTTTTTGAAATACTCGAACAGGAACCGTACACCTACTCCGCTGCCGCCTTTGCCGCGGTAGGAGGAAGGTGATTGCAGCCAGGACGGACCTGCGATATCGAAATGCATCCACGGATAATCCACGTATCGCGCCAGGAATTTTCCGGCTGTGATGGCTCCGGCCAGCGGTCCACCGATATTCTTCATGTCCGCGATATCCGATTTTATCAGGTCGTCGTATTCGTCCCAGAAAGGAAACTCGGCAAGTCGTTCGTAGACCTGCTCGCCGGCATCGCGGAGCGCCTCCTTCGTAGCGTCGTCGGCCGTGCCCATGCATACGGTTCCGTAAGGTCCGATAGCCGCCGCCGCCGCCCCCGTCAGTGTAGCGAAATCGAGGACCAGCTGAGGTTTGAAGCGCTTGGCGTAATGCAAGGCGTCTGCAAGCAGGAGACGCCCCTCCGCATCGGTGTTCAACACTTCCACCGAATGACCGCTCATCATGGTGATCACATCGCCCGGCGTATAGGCATCTTCTCCGGGACGGTTGTCGGTGGCAGGGATCAGCGCCACTACATGGACGGGGAGTTTGGCTTTGGCCACGGCGAAGATGGCTCCTGCCACCGCCGCTCCACCGGCCATGTCGCACTTCATGTAGTCCATGGAGTTGGCCGTCGGCTTCAGACTCAGTCCGCCGGTATCGTATACCACACCTTTGCCGACCAGGATATATGGCTTTCGGTTCTTGGCATTCCTGGGCTTATACTCCAGCACCGTGAAGGTCGGCGGTTGCTGGCTCCCCTGATTGACGGCCAGAAGGCCGCCCATCTTCAAGGCCTTTATCCTTGATTTACGGAAAACCTCGGCACGGATACCGGCCTGACGGGCCATTTTCACCAGCTCTCCTGCGAACACGGTCGCATTCAGGTACGACTGCGGTTCGTTCACCAGCGTACGGGTCTTGCAGACCGCCTCTACGAGGATGTTCAGGTGATCGATTTCCTTGCGCTTTATTTCCGTGCTTTGGATGCGGATCTCTTTTACAGCATTGGATTCTTTTCCTTTCGTCTTGTATTTCAGGAATTGATAGTTCCCCAAAGCCATGCCCTCTGCCACGGCAAGCACTCCCGGTCCGTGTCCTGCAACGTCCACCAGGACTACGGATTCTTTCTTGTGTCGGTTAAATGTGGCCAGGAGTGAATCGCCGGTACGCCGACATGCTTCCAAAAGGGCAGCTCCCGTTTTTTTCTTGTCGAACCGGTGTACGGCGATGATTCGACGGTATTGGTTGATAATGATGTTATTGCGCTCGGCCTTCAGCTCGTGTTGGACAAAGGCGGCCTCTTCCTTGGAGAGCAGTCCGGTCGGCAGACCGGCCTTGTCATCCGTGAGTAAAATGAGCGAATCAGTAGCTTTATAGGTGGGGGAAAGCCGGATGGAAGTCTGCATAAATTGCCTAAATTTGAGAGGCGGAAAATTACTCATTTTTCCTGCCCGAAGCACGAAACAATCCACCCCCGGAAGGGTTGTTTGTGTTTAGGATTCAGTATTTTACGATGAAAGCAGACCTTCTATTCAAAAAAGCCCTTGATTCCGGGTTCCTATCGGCTGAAGAAGGCCGTTTCCTTTTCGAGCAGGCACCCACCGCAGAGCTGATGGATGTTGCACACCGGATCCGGATGAAGCTTCATCCGGATCGTGTCGTCACCTGGATCATCGACCGCAACGTCAATACCACCAACGTCTGTATCGCGAATTGCAAGTTCTGCAATTTCTATCGGGTTCCCGGTCATGCGGAATCCTATATCACCACCATCGAACAGTACAAGGTCAAGATTGAAGAGACCTTCCGCTACGGAGGAGAGCAGTTGCTGCTTCAGGGAGGCCATCATCCTGACTTGGGACTTGCTTACTACACCGGACTTTTCCGCGAGCTGAAACAGTTGTATCCGAATCTTAAACTTCATTCTCTGGGCCCTCCGGAGATTGCACATATCGCTAAACTGGAGGGCTTGAGCCATTCCCGGGTGCTCAGTGCGCTGATGGACGCCGGTTTGGATTCGCTTCCCGGAGCAGGTGCAGAAATTCTTAGTGACCGCGTCCGGAGGCTTATCTCCAAAGGCAAGTGCTCCGGACAGGAGTGGCTCGATGTAATGCGCGCTGCGCATCAATTGCGGCTGACCACCTCTGCGACCATGATGTTCGGTCATGTCGAGACGCTTGAGGAGCGTTTCAGCCATCTTGTCCGTTTGCGTGAAGTGCAATCCGAAAAACCCGCCGATGCGAAAGGCTTCGTCTCCTTCATCCCCTGGCCGTTCCAGGACGAAGGCACACTGCTCCACCGTATCAAAGGCGTCAGGAACAGTGTCAGCGGAGAAGAATACATACGTATGCTGGCCGTCTGCAGGATCATGTTGCCCAACATCCCGAACATACAGGCCAGTTGGCTCACCGTCGGGAAGGAAATCGCTCAGATATGCCTCCACGGTGGCGCTAACGACTTCGGCTCCATCATGATCGAGGAGAATGTCGTGTCCGCAGCCGGAGCGCCGCACCGCTTCACGTCCGAGGGTATCCAACGAGCCATCCGGGAGGCCGGTTTCGAACCGCGGCTCCGTAATCAGCAGTTCGAATACAGAGAACTGCCCGAGCAGATCGAGCAACAAGTCATCAACTACTGACCCTCATGCGCCGCGCAGCCCTGGTAGTCCTTTTCCTGTTCGCCGCTCTTGCGGCCGGCGCTACCCACAACCGGGCCGGTGAGATCACTTTCGAGTACGTAGGTCCCTATCCTGCACTGACCTACAAGATCACCATCATCACATATACCCGTACGAGCAGCGTACAGGCCGACCGTCCTTCCCTGGATTCCGTCTACTTCGGAGACAATTCGCCTTCGGCAGCCTTCTTCCGTTCCTCGAAGATCAACCTGATCAACGATATCAGTAAGAACGTCTACATCGGATATCATACGTATCCGGGGAACGGGACTTTCGTCATTCGTTTCGAAGATCCTAACCGCAACGAGGGAGTAGTCAATATCCCTTCTTCGGTGGATGTGCCATTTTACATCGAGTCCATCCTGATCATCGATCCCTACCGGTTTCCGAACAACTCGCCGGTCCTGACCTATCCTCCGATCGACCGTGGTTGCGTCGGACGCGTCTTCATCCACAACGCCAACGCATACGATCCGGACGGCGACAGCCTGTCCTATGAGCTGACCGATTGCCGGGGCGCTTCAGGTCTGCCGATTCCGGGTTATACCGTCCCCGTTTCTTCAAACTCTTTCTCCCTCGACCCTGTCACCGGCGATCTTGTCTGGGATTCTCCGGTCGCACCGGGCGAATACAACGTCGCATTCAGGATCGTGTCCTGGCGAAGAGGAGTGAATCTCGGCTACGTAACCCGCGATATGCAGATCCTGATCGGTGATTGTTCAAACAATCCTCCGGTGATTGAAGCCGTCAATGACACCTGCGTGCTTGCCGGCGACACGCTGGCTTTCGATGTCACTGCCATCGATCCCGATGGACATCGTGTCCTGCTGTCTGCCAGCGGAGGCCCCTTCGAAGTGCAGGATTCCGCGGTATTCTCTCCGGTCCGGACGAATGACGATACGGTCATCTCCCGTTTCACCTGGAGAACGACTTGTTCACTGGTCCGCAGTCAGCCGTACTATGCGCAGTTCAGGGCAGTGGACATCGTACCGTTCGATTCCATCAGTCTCGTCAGCCTCAAAGGGGTATTCATCCGTATCATCGCTCCGCCGCCTGCTTCATTGACTGCAACCCCTGTCGGTAACGCCATACGACTGGATTGGACGCCTGTCTCCTGCGCCAACGCGATCGGATACCGGATCTACCGTCGTAACGGCTCCTATCCCGGAATCATTCCTTGTCCCTGCGACAACGGAGCGCCTGCCTACACGGGCTATCAACTGATCGATACCACCCTTGGGATAAATGCGACGACTTTCCGTGACGATGACAACGGCGTCGGACTGGTCATCGGGGTGGAATATTGTTACATCGTGACGGCCGTTTTTCCGGACGGTTCGGAGAGCTGCGCCTCCCCGCAGGCCTGCGCCTCTCTGAAAAAAGACCTGCCGGTCATCACCAACGCGGATGTTCGTACCACGGATCCGGTGACCGGCTCCGTCTATGTTGCATGGAGCAAGCCTTCGGAGCTGGATACGGTACAGTTCCCTCCTCCTTATGAGTACCGTATTTATCGCTCACCGGACTTCAACGGCGGGAACCTTACCCTGTTTTCAACCGCATCCGATCTGAACGATACTACGGTGATCGATACCCTCACGGACACGCAGACGCGCCCATCCTCGTACCGGATCGAACTCTGGTATACCGCCGGTTCCGTGCTGACGCTGAAAGGCTCTTCTGCCGTCGCCTCCACCGTATTCCTGACGCTTTCGCCTTCGGATAACCTTATCCGCCTTGACTGGCAGGAATCGGTTCCCTGGAGCAATGACAGCTTCCATGTTTTCAGGCTCAATCCTTCCACCGGATTATTCGACTCCGTCGCCACCACTGCACTGCATGCCTATACCGATACCGGTCTGGTGAACGGAGAGACCTACTGTTATTTCGTCCGAAGCACCGGTGGGTACTCCTTCCCCGGCTTCGTGGATCCGATCGTTAACCGTTCTCAGCGTACATGCGCGGTACCCGTCGATGATGTTCCTCCCTGTGCTCCGCAGCTTTCCGTAAACACCTACTGTACGGAAGAATCCAACAGGTTGGTCTGGAACAATCCGAACAACTTCTGCGCCGACGACGTAGTCAAATATTACGTTTATTATTCATTGTCGCCTCAGTCGGGATATGAGCGGATAGACTCATTGTCATCCCCCTTGGATACGGTATATGTGCACCGGCGACCGGTCTCCCTGTCGGGTTGTTACAAAGTAACGGCTGTCGATGCGAACGGTAACGAGACGACGGATCCGCTGGAGGTTTGCGTGGATACCTGCCGTCAGTATGTGCTTCCCTCTGTGTTTACGCCCAACGGCGACGGAGTCAACGATATCTTCCATCCGTGCGATTCCACTACCGAGTCGGCCATGCAGCAACTGAACTGCCCGCCTTACAGGAACGTCAAGGACATCGACCTGCACATCTACAATCGCTGGGGTCGACAGGTCTTCCACACCGACGACCGCGACATCAATTGGGACGGCAAGGATGAAAGCAGCGGACAGATCTGTTCGGACGGAATCTATTATTATACCTGCGAGGTACGCTTCTTCACGTTGAATGGCATCGAGAAAGCGAAGCTGCACGGCACCTTGCAGATCGCCGGAACCGGCAGATAAATACGTTTGTCCTCATGTTCACCGGAATCATCGAAGCGCTCGGAACCGTGCAGCAGGTATCCAAAGAAGGCACCAACCTTCGTTTTACGATCGGAGCATCCATCACGCCTGAGTTGAAGATCGATCAGAGTGTGGCCCATGATGGTGTCTGCCTCACCGTTGTCTCGGTGCACGGAGAAAAATACGATGTGGTGGCGGTGGAGGAGACTCTTAAACGTACGAACCTGGGCTTCCGCAAACCCGGCGATACCGTGAATCTCGAACGCTGCATGCGACTCGGAGACCGGTTGGACGGCCATATCGTACAAGGTCATGTGGACACGACCGCTAAGGTATCACGGATCGAGGAGCGGGACGGAAGCTGGAATTTCCACTTTGAGTTCGAGGCTCCCTCTGAGCACGTCACAGTACCTAAGGGGTCTGTTTGTGTTAACGGCGTCAGCCTTACGGTTGTTGATTCGGGCGAAAAAGGATTTTCTGTCACGATCATCCCTTATACGTTCGAACATACCGGATTCAGGACCCTCAAGCCCGGCGATACGGTGAACATCGAATTCGATGTGATTGGAAAGTACGTGGCTCGTCTGATGAAAGCCTGAGGCCGTCGGTCAGAACACTTTCTCGGCGATCCGGCAGGTGATCTCGGCGTTCCCCATCGTATAGTAATGAAGGCACGGTACACCGGCTTTCATGAGTTCCTTCGACTGGTTCACACACCATTCTATGCCGACCTCCCGGACGTCACTTTCCGATTTGCAGGTTTCCACCGCATCGATGAGATCCTGAGGCAGGTCGACGTGGAAGACCTTTGGTAAAGCAGTCAGCTGTTTGGAGGTGGTAAGCGGTTTGATGCCGGGTATGATGGGGACATGGATGCCGTTCTTGCGGCAACGGTCCACGAAGTCGAAATACTTCGAATTGTCGAAGAACATCTGGGTCACCACGTATTCCGCCCCTGCGTCGATCTTCGCTTTCAGGTACGAGATGTCTTTCGTCTGGTTGGGCGCTTCGAAATGTTTTTCCGGATAGCCGGCCACCCCGATGCAGAAGTTGGAGGGGCTGACGTCCTTAAGGTCCTCGTCGAGGTATTTGCCGGTGTTCATGCTGACGACCTGTTGGACCAGGTCCAGTGCGTAACGGTGACCGGTTGGATGGGGTTCGAAGACAGGCTCGGACTTGATCGCGTCTCCGCGCAGCAACAAAACGTTGTCGATCCCCAGGAAGCTCAGGTCGATCAGCGCGTTCTCGGTCTCCTCTTTGGAGAATCCTCCGCAGATGATGTGCGGCACGGTATCCACCCGGTAATGGTTGATGATGGCAGCACAGATGCCGACCGTACCCGGACGTTTGCGCATGGAGATCTTCTCCAATAATCCGTTCGGATGCTTCTTATAGATGTACTCTTCGCGGTGGTACGTAACATCCACGAATGCCGGCTTGAACGCCATGATGGGATCCAGGATGTCATAGATGCTCTGGATACTTTTTCCCTTCAGGGGCGGAAGTATCTCTACGGAAAACAGCGTTTTGCCGTCGGCTCGACGAAGGTGTTCGGTGACTTTCATACGCGGACCGCAAAGGTCGTAAAAATCGGCATACACCGGGGCTCAGGAGAGTTTCCCGGAATCCCCCGGATTTTCAACCCGGCATGTTTGATTATTGCCTGTAAGCCATGGGGTTGCAGCTTTCATAATGAATACCTTTCACCGACCACAGACCTCCCTTTGCCAATGTCAAAACCTGACAAGAAAAACCGTTCAAAAAGAGCCCACGCCTCCGCCGTGTCCGCACCTCCGCCGGCATCGAACAATGTATGGCTGATGCTGTTGCTTGCTGCATTCGCTTTCCTGCTGTACTCGAATTCGCTGAGGAACGGTTTCGTGCTCGACGACAACAGTGCCATCGAGAGCAACTCGATTGTCCAGAAGGGATTCAAAGCCTGGCCGGAGTTGCTAAGTACGGAATACCGTGCCGGTTACTGGACGGCGCAGGGCAACTTGTACAGGCCCATGTCCCTGATGGTTTTCGCGGCGCTCTGGGAGATCTCTCCCAAGGACCCTTTTCCCGGCCACCTGCTTAACTGCCTGCTATACGCGCTGACAGCTGTTTTACTTTTCAAGGTCCTTTCCCGGCTCTGGTCAGACCGTAACGGCGTGCTTCCGTTCTTGACGACATTGTTATTCGTCGTTCATCCGCTGCATACGGAAGTCGTGGCCAACATCAAAAGCCTTGACGAGATCCTGTCTTTGCTTTTCCTGTTGTTTGCCGCGTTGAATCTTCTGGATTACCGGGACAAGGGGGGTGTCCTTCCGCTGCTGTTTACGGGTCTGTGTTATTTCCTTGCTTTGATGTCCAAAGAGAGCGCTATCACCTTCCTTGTCGTTTTCCCGTTGATGGCGTATTTCTTTTTCTCGGACGCGAAGAGGCCGCTTACAGGAATAGTGGTCTCCACTCTGGCTCCCGCCTTGATTTACCTGATGATACGTCAGGCGGTATTGGGGAGCCAGAAGGGCGAGCCTTATCATTTGTTGCTGATTGACAATTCGCTGGTGGGCGCAAAGGATTTCATGGAGAAAACGGCATCTGCCTTCACACTGTTGGGCAGATACCTTTGGATGCAGCTGTACCCTCAGCCGTTGCTGGCCGACTATTCCGTTAACCAGATCCCGCTCGTTCGTTGGAACAGTCCATCGGCATGGCTGTCTCTTGCTTCCTATGTCGCTTTGGCGGCAGTCGTATTGCTCCGCTTCCGAAGAAAAGAGAAGTGGGTCTTCGGGATCGCCGTATTCCTGATCACCATCTCCCTTTACTCGAATCTTCTGATAACGATCGGAACCAACTTCGGCGAGCGTCTTGCTTATCTCCCTTCGTTGGGAGCATGTATCGCTCTTGTGACGGGATTAGCAGCCGTTTTCCCGAAGCGGCCGATCGGCAAGGACGGTTCGTTTTCTTCCTCCTTTGTGTCGCATAAGGAAGTGGCGGCCGTGGTACTGGTGGCTGCGTTACTGGGCGCACGCATCTCGTATGCACGCAATGCCGACTGGAAGAGTTACCTCAGCATCTATGAAGCCGATGTGCGGAAGGCGTCTGAGAGTGCACGCCTGAACTACTGGTACGGCATGGAGGTCATGAAGGTGAGAGGATTGAAAGAGACGGATCCCGTCCTGCAGAAACAGTACTACGACACCGCCTTGTATCATCTTAACAAGGCACTGATGATTCTTCCCGAATACGGCGATGCATATGCGCAAAGGGGCCTGTTGCATTACCGCCGCGGCGAGATGGCATTGGCCGAAGCGGATTATAAGGAGGCGGCCCGGCTAAAAGTGGGGCAGTGGAGCATGTACAGTAATCTCGCGATCATATACGGTCAGCGCATGATGGAGGAATCGGATACGACAAAGTTGCGGCAGTTGTTCGACGAGGCAATGAAGAACCTTCGTTATGCCTTGCAGGTGGATCCGCGTCAGGCAACCGTTTATAAGAACATGGCCAACCTCTATCACAGCCGGGGAATGTTGCAGGATGCCATCTTCAGATACAAGGAGGCATTGGAACACGTGTCGCCCGAATCTGAACGGCTGGTACCGGAAATCAACATGTGTCTGGAAGAGTGTTACCGGTTAACGGGCGACAGTGCCAATGCCCAATACTATCGCCGGATGATGCAGTGAAAGCCCGGCCGTGTGCCGCCGGTTTCCGTAATCCGCTGAAATTCCGTACCTTTGCACTCCCTGAAAGGCTGGATTTCTGCGTAAAATGCTGATTTCAAGCCTTTTACAAAACGCCTGCGCTTCCGGTGAAAAACATCCGAAATTTCTGCATCATCGCCCACATCGACCATGGTAAATCCACCCTGGCCGACCGGTTATTGGAGTATACCAAAACGATCTCCAAGAAGGACCTGCAGAACCAGGTGCTGGACGATATGGATCTGGAGCGTGAGCGAGGCATCACCATCAAGAGCCACGCCATCCAGATGGAGTATGTCTACAAGGGGGAGAAGTACACACTCAACCTCATCGATACCCCCGGTCACGTCGATTTCTCCTATGAAGTGTCGCGTGCCATCGCTGCCTGCGAAGGCGCTTTGCTGATCGTCGACGCTGCACAGGGTATACAGGCTCAGACCATTTCCAACCTGTACCTCGCACTGGAGAATAATCTCACCATCGTGCCGGTGATGAACAAGATCGACCTGCCGAGTGCCAATCCGGAAGTCGTAAAGGACCAGATCACCGACCTGGTGATGTGCGACCGTGATTCCATCATCCCGGCCAGCGCCAAGACCGGTCTGGGCATCGAGGATATCCTTAACGCCATCGTCGAACGGATTCCCGCTCCGAAGGGAGAGCCGGATGCACCCTTGAAAGCGCTCATTTTCGACTCGGTTTTCAATTCCTTCCGTGGAATCATCGCCTACTTCCGCGTAGTCGACGGAGAGATCCGGAAGAATGACAAAGTCAAATTCGTCAATACCGGTCATGAATACATCGCAGACGAAATCGGCATCCTCAAGCTGGACAAGCAGCCCCGGGAGGTGATCAAGACGGGGGATGTCGGATATATCATTTCAGGTATCAAGCAAGCCTCTGAAGTCAAGGTGGGGGATACCATCACCAACAAGGAGCGTCCGTGTGCTGAAGCGATCAAAGGTTTCGAGGATGTGAAACCGATGGTCTTCGCCGGGATTTACCCGGTGGATACCGATGAATACGAGGAGTTGCGTAACTCGATGGAGAAGTTGCAGTTGAACGATGCGTCGCTCGTCTTCCAGCCGGAAGCCTCTGCAGCGCTCGGTTTCGGATTCCGTTGCGGTTTCCTCGGCATGCTTCACATGGAAATCATCCAGGAACGCCTGGAGCGCGAATTCAATATGACCGTGATCACCACGGTGCCCAACGTATCCTACACCGCCTACCTGACCGACGGTCAGGTGATGGAGATCCATAATCCGAGCGAGATGCCCGATCCGAATCATCTCGACCGGATCGAAGAACCGTACATCCGTGCACAGATCATCACCAAGGCCGAGTTCATCGGTCCGATCATGACGCTCTGCATCGGCAAGCGCGGCAATATAGTCAATCAGCATTACCTGACTACCGACCGCGTCGAGCTGCAATTCGATATGCCGCTGGCGGAAATCGTTTTCGATTTCTACGATAAGCTCAAATCCATTTCGAAGGGGTATGCATCGTTCGATTATCATCCGATCGGCTACCAGCAGTCGGATCTGGTGAAGTTGGACATCCGCTTGAACACCGAGCCGGTCGACGCGCTTTCCGCTTTGGTCCATCGCAGCCATTCCTATGAGTTCGGAAAGAAGATGTGCGAAAAGCTGAAGGAGCTCATCACCCGTCAGCAGTTTGAAATCATCATCCAGGCTTCCATCGGTGCAAAGATCATCGCCCGTGAAACGGTAAAAGCGCTCCGGAAAGACGTGACCGCGAAATGTTACGGCGGTGACATCTCCCGTAAGCGCAAACTCCTGGAAAAGCAGAAAGAGGGTAAAAAGCGGATGCGTCAGGTCGGCAACGTGGAGATTCCTCAGCAGGCCTTCCTCGCCGTGCTTAAGCTCGATTGATAGCCAACCGTTTTTGCGTTCCCTGCGTCTTTCTCCGCACAACATCCCCGATTCCCATGAACAAGCTGCTCATTGTTCTCTTCCTGATACCGTTTTTCGCATCCTCCCAGACTACGTTCGAAAGAAATTTCGGCGACAGCCTGTATCAGGATGGCCGTTGCGCCCTGCGTACGGTCGACGGAGGATTTTTGGTTTCCGGCCGCGGCACCGATAGTACCGGACGGTATGAAATCCTTTTGATGAAGACCGATTCACTGGGTAATCTGTTGTGGACCAAATCCTGGGGCGGTCCCTCGAGCGACTTCGCGGAGACCGTAAAGCCGACCGCGGACGGCGGTTTTGTCATGGCAGCTACGACCTACTCCCTCAGCAGTCAGCCCGGGACCAACTCCGATTGGTGGATCTTCCGCTTCGATGCTAACGGGGATACGCTGTGGACCCGAATCGTGAACAATATCGGGAACGACCGCATGTATGATGCGATCGAGACTTCGGACGGCTCCATCCTGGCCTGCGGTTGGATCAGCTCCGGAGGCTATGCCCGTGGCACGATACGTAAGTTCTCTGCCACCGGAATCCTGCTCCATACTTTTACGCTTTCTTCAGGCGCCAATTCCTATGCTCAGTCGGTAAAGGAACTTCACAACGGACATTACATGTTGGTGGGCTCCCGTTTCCAGACGACGTTCGGAGCCGACCTGGTCGAGCTCGACACTGCACTGAATTACGTAAACGACTACTTCTTCGACCTGCCCTCCACCGGGGAAATCGGGCAGACACTCGAGCGGCTTCCACAAGGTGGGTATATGTTGTCTGCAAAGACGGGGTATGTCCTTGATCGTTTTGATATCTGGCTGCTTCGCTTGAACGATGCGTTTGATACGCTCTGGACGCGGACCCTGACCCAGCGGCCCATCAGAATCGATCAATCGGAGGAGCCCTTCGGCTTTACAGCTGTCGCGGACTCCGGCTACCTGCTTTGCGGGCAGAAGCTTGTAGGAACTTCGCTTCGCGCTATCGTTTATCGTTTGGATACCGCCGGAGTCATCACCTGGACACAGCAGTATGGCGGCGCATTAAATGGTAATAATAAGTTCTGGTGGCCGATATCGCTCAGTGACGGCGGATTTTTACTGGCGGGCGAATACGTGGATGCCGTGACCTTTACTTCCAATGTCTACCTGGTCCGGACAGATGCTTTCGGGCAGCAGGCCGTTCAGACAGCACTTCCGAACGACCCTTCGGTCAGCAGCTTTTTTTATCCCAATCCCGTAAGCGACCGGTTGTACTGGCGGTTATCCGGACAAGATGCTTCACAAATGCTCCGGCTTGAATTGTTTTCTATGGATGGAAAATCGGTCCTGAGAAAGGATCACCTCCCGCTGAACGGATCACTGGAGCTGGAAAAATTACCTGCAGGCTTGTACAGTTGTCGAATGAGCTTCGGCAATCAGTCCGTGGTAAGAAAGCTTATCGTCGAGTAATCCGCTGTCGAAGAAGTGTCCTGCAGCGTGGAATAAATCAGTTCCCCAATCGTTTCAGCATTCCGGTACACTGATCGGCACCGCCGTTGCCAATCCGCCCTCCGCGGTCTCCTTGAACTTGTGGTTCATGTCGAGCGCAGTATGCCACATCGTTTTCACGACATCGTCAAGACTCACTTTCGCTTTTGTCGGATCGCTGTTGAGTGCCAGTTGAGCGGCAGTGATAGCCTTTATCGCCCCCATCGTGTTACGTTCGATGCACGGAATCTGCACCAATCCCTTGATAGGGTCGCAGGTGAGGCCGAGATGATGCTCCATGGCGATTTCGGCAGCCATCAAGACCTGCCGGGGTGATCCTCCGAGAAGTTCGGTCAGTGCTCCTGCGGCCATAGCCGATGAAACTCCGATTTCCGCCTGACAACCCCCCATGGCAGCGGAAATGGTCGCACCTTTTTTGAAAATGCTGCCGATCTCGGAAGCAATAAGCAGGAAGCGAACGATCTCGTCCTCCGAAACGGCCTTATCCGCTGCCCGATGCGGCGGAGTACTGCAGAAAAGGGTATGGTAGAGCAGCACTGCCGGAATGACGCCGGCGGCACCGTTGGTCGGTGCCGTTACGACTCTGCCGAACGAGGCATTCTCTTCGTTCACTGCAAGGGCGAAACAGCTTACCCAGTCGAGCGTGTACTTGAAGTGGTCTCCGCCGCTGCGGATCACATCACACCATTCTTCGAACCCGTGATAATTTTTACCGCCGGTCAGCTTAAGATTCATCGCCTCGGCCCGCCGCGTAACGCGGAGTCCGCCGGGCAGCTCGCCTTTGGCGTGACAACCCCGGTAGATACACTCCATCATGACCTTCCGGATGCCGAGAACACCGGTTCGCAAAGCAACCTCATCCCGCCGGCAAAGTTCGTTTTCAAGAACGATGTCGGAGATCGATTTCCCGTGCCGGTCACAGCTGTCCAGCAGATCGGACGCGTTATTGATGATATGTCGGAAGGACGGTTTCTCTTCCGCCTGTCGTTGCTCCGATTCCTGTACGACAAATCCACCGCCTACGGAATAATACGTCGCTTCCGTCGTGCGACCGTCGTGATGCACGGCAGTAGCGGTTAGCGCATTGGGATGAAAAGGAAGACTCTCTGAAAAATTGAATACGATGTCGCATTCGACATCGAAGTGAATGGTGTGCCTGCCGCCGAGTGCCAATTCCCGCTTGCTACGGATCGCTTCGATAGAGGGGGTGATCGCGTTCACATCGAAAGTGACAGGATCATATCCGCAGAGTCCCAGTTGCAAGGCTATATCGGTGCCGTGTCCCCGACCGGTTTTCGCGAGCGAACCGTACAGGTCAATCCGCACCGAACGGACATCAAAGATTCCGCCGGAATTCTCGAGCAGCTCCAGGAACAGGTGGGCCGCTTTCCATGGACCCAGCGTGTGGGAGCTGGATGGGCCTACCCCGATTTTGAACATGTCGAATACGGATATCTGTTCCTGTTCGGTCATGTGCCAAAATTACGCAGTAAACCCGAATATCCCTTGATTTAAGGGCGCTGCACACGGATATTCTGTTGACGGATCTGCCGGGGTTGAGTTCCGTTTGATTTCATCGATAACGGACATTTTCTTAGGTTAGCAGGGTTGTAACAAACTGACCGCATCGGTGTCTGCCTATGAAAAGACCGGAATTGCTTCTCTTGTTCTGTTTTCTTCTGCTTCTTTCGCAAAGGAGCGTATCTCAGGATATACATTTCACCCAGTTCCGCAATACGCCGTTGTTGCTGAATCCGGCCCTTGCTGGTTCGAATGAAAAGGGAAGTTTCATACTCAACTATCGCGACCAATGGAAGAGTATCGGTACGCCTTACAAGACCTTTAATGCTTCAGCGGACATGATCATTACTCGGGATGTCCGGAAAAACGGCTACTTCGCTGCCGGACTGGATGTGTTCAGTGATAATGCCGGGGAGTCCGAGCTCAGGCATTTCCAGTCAGCTGCTTCGTTGTCCTACCATGTGAAAACCTCGGAACACAGCAGGTTAGGAGCCGGGTTCAATATCGGTTATGCACAGCGCGCCATCAATTATTCCAACCTTACCTGGGGCAGCCAGTTCGACGGCTACTTCTACGATTCCTCGTTGCCTTCCGGCCAGCCTTCCGGGAAGGACAAGATCGGATTTTTCGACCTGGGTGCCGGCATCGTTTGGAGCTACTCCCGGGGTGAGCGGTACATGACAGGCAACGACCAGCGAAACCTGACGTTAGGAGCAGCCGTTTTCCACCTGAACCGTCCCGATTATTCTTTTAATACTACCGGTGAACGTCTTGAATCACGAGTTGTGCTCTACGGTGACGGGCTCATCGGGATCCCTAACTCGGGACTTTCCCTGGTACCTGGTTTCCAATTCCATACTCAAGGAAAAGCAAAAGAATTGACCTTCGGAATGTCCTTGCGGTATCTTTTGGAGGAGTCTTCGAATTACACAGGCTTTCAAAAAGGGAAAGCGTTTTCCGTGGGGCTTTATCACCGAACCGGAGACGCTTTCTTAGCCCTCGTTGATTTGGAATTGGGATCGTATGCGATCGGAGTCGGTTATGATATGACCAGTTCTTCTTTGAAGTCGGCGAACAGCGGAAGGGGAGGACTGGAAGTCTCCCTGCGCTGGCTCTTTCAAAATCCGCTTCGGAAGTCCCGTCTTCGTTCCTGATGCCTTAAACTAGTGATATCTGAAACATTATCCTATGACCAGATACTTTCTGCTCCTGCTCTTCTGTTTCATCGCCATGACAGCCCTTGGCGGTTCGTGGACCGTAGAGCCCGGCTATGCGAGAGCCTTCGTTGAAAACAAAGGACAGTTCAACGGAAGAAACGGTTTGCCGGCCGAGGACATCCTTTTTGCCATGGATAACGGACCGTTCCAGGTCTATTTTACAAAAGAGGGTGTCACGTACCGCTTTGATGAGAAGGAGAGGAAAAGTCGCGACAGCAATTCGATAGATCGTGAACGCGAAGCCGAAGAAGAGAAGGGTTCCGTGGGAATGCGTTCGGAGTTCATTCACATGCATTGGATGAATTGTAGTCCTTCCGTGCAGGTGGTAGCTGAGGAGCGCTTGCCCGACCATTTCAGTTACGGAATGGGTGGCAACAACATCAACTATAACCATGTGTCCGGTTTCAAGCGCATCATCTACAAGGGTATTTATCCCGGGATTGATGCCGTTTACGAATTCCATCCGACAGTCGGTTTCAAATACTCGTACCGTCTGAGTCCCGGCGCCGACGCCGATGTCATCCGAATGGAATATTCAGGGAATCTCGCGATGTCGATGAAAAGCAGCGGTGATATCGTCTTCAAAACCCGGTTCGGACCGGTGGTGGATCATGCACCGTCTGCTTTTTATGAAGGAAGCTCCGGAAGCGATATAGCAAGTTCTTTCCTCAGGAAGGGCAACACCGTTTCTTTCGATATCGGAGGCTACGATATTTCACGCGCCATAGTCATAGATCCGTGGGTCACTTTCCCGCCTTCTCCGAATTCAAATAAAGTGTGGGAGACAGAGACAGACGCAGCGGGCAATGTCTATGCATATTGCGGTGATATGCCCGTCACTTTGCGAAAGTATTCTCCTGCCGGTGTACTCCAGTGGACGTATCTTTCTTCCTGGGATTCCAGCGGGTTCTGGATCGGCGGCATGATTACGCATCCGAACGGTGAAACCTATATGTGTTCCGGTTCCAACGGTGAATTGCGGAAGATAGATGCCAACGGCGGACAGGTCTGGTACAACAATCCGAACGCACTCTTCAACACGTATGAGTACTGGAGTCTGGCCTTCAATTGTGACCTGACGAAGCTGGTGGTGGGAGGTTCTCAGTCGGTTTTCGGTCTGCCTCCGGCCATCAAGGGGGTTATCATGAGGATCAATACGGCCAACGGCGCAATGACTTCGCCGACGGTGGTCGGCAACGGTTCCACCGTCGCTATCCCTCCTAATGTGCAGGAAGTAAGCTCCGTCTGCCAGGCCCCCAACGGCAATTTCTATTTCCTTACCCTCGATTCCGTAGGTGCCATCAAAGATGACCTGAGCGCCGTCGTCTTCAAAGCTTCGACGGGATATCATTTCGACTACTACATTCCCGGTTATGGTTTCGGAACCAAGCAGCCGATCAGTGCCATAAGGGCGGCAGGCAGCTGCTTCTATACACAGAACGGGAACACCCTCGATAAGCGAGACCTGCTTACAGGGGCTATTCTTGCCAGCGCATCCATCCCCGGTGGCATTTCAACGACATCTTTCTTCGGAACAAAGCTCAACGGGAACGGCGGTCTGGATATTGACGCCTGCGGCAACGTCTATGTCGGTTCCGGTAACGGTGTATACAAGTTCGATGCTGCACTTAATCTCCTCTCGTCAGCGACTACCCCCGGCGAGGTCTATGATGTCGATGTTTCGGCCAACGGGGAAGTTGCTGCGGCCGGCCGCAACTTCCTGGCGACATTCGCCATGGGCGCCTGTGCGCAGCAGTCCTTCGTATGTGGCAATGTCCTGGACGTTACCGCTACGGCCACAAGCACCGGCTGTACTGCACCGTGCAGCGGTACGGCAGCAGCAAGTCCGACAGGAGGAACGCCCCCCTACAGCTATCTCTGGAGCAACGGTGCAACTAATCAGCAGGTGATCGGTTTATGCGCCGGCATCTATACCGTGCTTGTAACGGATGCGACGGGACAGCTGGATTCTGCAACGGTATCGGTTTCCGCTCCATCCGCCGTGAATCTGACCGTTGCCTCTACACCCGCCTCCTGCACGCTATCCGACGGCACGGCCACTGTCACCGTAACCGGAGGAACCCCTCCATATGCTTATTCCTGGAGCTCTTCGGGAAATTCGTCTGCGACAGTCACAGGATTGGCGCCCGGAAGCTATTCGGTTTCTGTTACGGATGCGGCCGGCTGTACGGCGACACAGTCCTTCGTCATCGGCTCCCCGTCAACGATCAATCTTACGGTTGCCACCACTCCGGGCCATTGCGGACTTCCGGACGGCACTGCAGGGGCCGCGGTAACCGGAGGAACACCTCCATACAGTTTTACTTGGGCGCCATCGGGAAGTTCGGCCGCGTCGGTTAGCGGATTGTCTGCGGGAAACTACTCTGTGCTGGTGACCGATGCATCCGGTTGTACTGTAGCACAGACATTTGTAATTACCGATACGGCCGGTTTTACGGCAGCCGGCCTGTCCATACCCGTCTGCGGAACAAATAACGGAGTGGCCGGAGTTACAGTGACGGGTGCGACTCCGCCTGTAACCTATTCATGGTCGCCCGGAGGCGCTACCGCGTCCATCTTGTCCGGCTTGTCAAGCGGAATCTATACCTGTGTGATTACGGACGCCACGGGCTGTTCCGGCAGCGTGTCCGTGAATGTAATTGCGTATCCAGATGTGATAGCGGATGCAGGACCTGACGTGACCATTGTGCCCGGCGACAGTATCCGCCTTGACGCAAGCGGAGGAGTCGACTATCAGTGGGTTTCCGGTACGCCTCTTTCATGTACCCAATGCAACGATCCGGTGGCGGCGCCGTCGGCAACTACTTCCTATTGCGTGCGCGTTACGGACAGTAACGGCTGCAGTGCCACGGATTGTGTGACGGTGACCGTCAACACCGAGTGCGGGGAGATCTTCGTTCCGAATGCTTTTTCACCGGACGGCGCGGACAATCCTGAGAACGAGAAGGAGTGTGTGTACGGACGTTGTATTGTTTCCTTGGAATTCTCCATTTATGACCGATGGGGAGAGAAGGTCTTTCAAACCACCGATAAGGAAATATGCTGGGACGGAACATACAAAGGGCAGAAGATGAACTCGGGCGTGTTCGTCTACACCTTAAAAGCCATACTTTTAGACGGCACGGAAGTGACGAAGACAGGGGATATCACCTTGATCCGATGAAGTTCTAATCACCCCCATATATGAAAAGCGATAAACATTCCAAAGACGAGTTAAAAGCGATGCACGAGGACTCCTCCCGTTGGCGCTGGGGAATTTTTTATTCTAACCCCGAAGATCCAAGAATATGGGTCCCCAAAAAAACACCGGTAATGGGCTATACGCTGAATTTCGCTCACCGCGGTGCCTGGTGGTGGCTGATCGGTCTGATGTCCTTGCCGATCGGTAGTCTGGCAGTAGCCTTCATCGGCTCACTCTGCTCCGGTAAGTGAATCTGAAATGTTCGTCAGCAATTCCTGATTCCGCCGTTCATCCAAGTCCGTATTTCCGGAATGCGGATCCGATGCGTTCGTAGGCTTCTTGGACCGTTCTGCCGAATGTGATGATACCGTCTTCATGGCCGGCCATGACGATTGTTTTCTGCGAAGCGACCTCTGTTTCCCGGAAAAGGCGCATGATCTCCCTGCCCATGGCCGGAGTCCCGTACTCGATATCTGCGGACGTAGCAGGTACATGATTCATCAACTCTTTCCAAAGCAAAGGATGATGTACATGTATGACCGCATTTACCGTCGGGTCGCATCGATAAATACAGGCATGCGTCATGGATTCGGAGGAGGCAAGTATAAGTCCTTTGGCCGTCACCGTGTTTTCGTCCAGTGAAAAAGCGGTCACCCGTGTGAAATGTTCGTTCGATACCTTTTCCAATACTCCGGTGGCTGTTCCGGAGATGATGAAGCAATCGCCGCTTTCGCGCATGCTGATATTGCCGTATCCGATCCCGTCCGGATAACTTCCGATCAACCTTGCATCAAAGAGCTTATTGCGATGTTCGATGAGCTCCTGTACCAATGTGATTTCCGGCGGATCAGCGGTTATCCATTCACACCGGAATTTAAGGACTCCTGTTTCATCCTTCATGAATATTCAGGATATAAGGCCAGTATGGCCTGTTCAGCGGCTGCACAGATGCCCCTTTCCGTAATCAGGCCGGTGATGAGTCGCGAAGGTGTCACATCGAACGCGTAATTGGCGACAGGACTTTCTTCCGGCATGATACGCACGGACCGGATGTCCCCGTCGAGCCAGCCGCTGACGAAACGCAGCTCCTCTTCCGATCGGGATTCGATCGGGATCTCGGCAAGGCCGTTTTTCATCTTCCAGTCGAAGGTGGAAGAGGGGAGACATACGTAGAAAGGGATGCGGTTATCCGCTGCCGCCAGCGCCTTCAGATAGGTGCCTATTTTGTTCGCCGCGTCGCCACAACGGGTGACACGATCGGCGCCGGTGAGTACTATGTCCACCAGCCCGTTCTGCATCAGATGTCCGCCCGTGTTGTCTGCGATCACCGTATGCGGTATGCCATGTTGTTGTAATTCCCACGCCGTGAGTCCTGCGCCTTGGTTCCTGGGTCGGGTCTCATCGACCCAGACATGCACGGGAATGCCCTTGTCGAAAGCTTCGTATACCGGCGACAGGGCTGATCCGTAGTCTACGAATGCCAGCCAACCTGCATTACAATGGGTCAGGATATTTACGGAGGCACCGGCTTTCCGGCGACTGAATTCTTCAATAAGCACTACTCCGTTCCGGCCGATTTTTCGACAATTTTCTTCGTCTTGCCCGGCGATTTCCAAGGCGGTTTTTACGGCGACGTCCACTTTATCTTTGACATCGGCTGCAGCCGCGATTGCCGTCAGTTGCCTGTTCACAGCGGCTTCCAGATTGACCGCAGTGGGACGGGTCGATTTGAATGCCGTCGCTGCAGCCTCGATATGTTGAGCAGGATGTGTGGCGGTTAGAGCTTCAATCGCTGCGATGTACATGCCGAATGCACCTGCAGCACCAAGTAAACCGGCGCCACGAACCTGCATGGTGCGGATAGCCTCCGTCATTTCAGCAACCGAGGATATCCCTCGGATCGTAAAGTTGTGCGGCAAGGCGCATTGATCGATGAACCGGATGATGCGGTCATCCTTCTCGTCGACCCAGATGGTCTTATAATGAGCGTCTCCGACTTTCATCGGCAGGTACCCTGCAACGGGTCAACCTTTTAGCTTGTTCATGAAATCGATGTCTACCGTTCCGGTGTTCCGATAGATCATGGTCAGGATAGCCAGTCCGACCGCCACTTCGGCTGCGGCTACCGCCATGATGAAGAAGACGAACACCTGGCCTGAAGGGTCGGAATGATAGGAGGAAAAAGCAGCCAGCAACAGATTGACGGCATTCAGCATCAGTTCCACGCACATCAGGATGATGATGGCATTTCGGCGCGATAGCACACCGATGACCCCGATACAGAACAGCATCGAGCTGAGAAGCACGTAGTGGTTCAGCGGTACTTCTCGGATGATTCCTGCGATGTTTTCCATGTCGGTTGTCGCTTATTTTATTTCTTTTTTTCCCAGCATCACGGCACCCACCATGGCGGAGAGGAACAGGATGGAGGATATTTCGAAGGGTAACATGAAGTCCTTATACAAGGTCTTGCCCAGCGTTTTGATGAGTCCGATGTTCGGATCGTAGCCGGCCGTCGGCATGGCATCGTTAGTGGCACGAAGCGCTCCGACGAGTACGATCATCAAAGCGCCCCCGGCGATGGTGGCTGCACCTTTCAGCCATGCTTTTTTCTGCGGTTCAATGTCCGCGTTGAGGTTGAGCATCATGATGACGTAAAGGAAAAGCACCATGATCGCACCTGCATAAACGATGATGTGTACGGCCGCCAGGAACTGCGCGTTCAGCAGGACATAATGACCGGCAATCGCAAAGAAGGCGATGATCAGGTACAGTACGCTGTGTACCGGATTCTTGCTGAGGACCACCATCAGGGCGCTGAGGACGGCCAGGAAGGAGAGGAAGTAGAAGATGGAAAGCGACATGTATTTTCAGTTGGACAACCGGTTGTGCTGAAGGTTGGGAAGTTTCTTGAAATCCGTGACGGCATCCGTCTGGCGGACAGTCACATTGATACGTTCACGAACATCCTCTACAAGCCGTTCTTTTCCGTAGATGAATTCTCCGCGTTTGAAATCCGTAGGTACCATCCGGTCGGTAAGGAAGATGGCTTCTTTCGGACAGGCCTCTTCGCAAAGCCCGCAGAAAATGCAGCGGAGCATGTTGATCTCGTACACTTTTGCATATTTTTCTTCACGGTAGAGCCGCTCTTCGCCTTTTTGACGTTCTGCGGCGGTCATCGTGATCGCTTCGGCCGGACAGGCCACCGCACAGAGTCCGCAGGCGGTACACCGCTCAGCACCGTTCTCATCACGCTTCAGGACATGCTGTCCGCGATAGACGGATGCAATCTCCCGTTTCTGCTCGGGATATCGGACGGTCGCCTTCTTCTTGAAAAGGTGCTTTAGGGTGATTCGCAGGCCGCTAAGGATCGCGGGAAGGTAGATCTTCTCAGCGAAGGTCATTTCCTTCTTGACAACGACTTTACTGCGGTTCGTGAGGGATTGCATGGTGGATGGAATGCGTTGTTTCAGCTGACCTTTCCGGTGAGCCACATGATCAGTGCCGTGATGAAGATGTTTGCGATGGAGAGCGGAATTAGCCCCTTCCAGCCGAGATTCATCAGTTGGTCGTAGCGGAAGCGGGGGATGGTCCACCGGATCCACATGAAGAAGAAGATGAAGAAGAAGATCTTGGCGAAAAGGAACAACGTCCCGGCTAAGGCAAGTGCGTTGGGGTCCGAGATGAAGTCGGCGATGAATGGCATGTTATAGCCGCCGAAGTACAGCGTGCTGATGACGGCGGAGGAAATGAACATGTTGATATACTCGGCGAACAAGTAGAAGCCGAGTTTCATCGAGCTGTATTCGGTATGGTATCCGCCGACCAGCTCCGTTTCACACTCGGGCAGGTCAAAAGGCGTACGGTTACATTCGGCGAACGCGCACACCAGGAAGATGATGAAACCAAGCGGCTGATAAAGCACGTTCCAATTGCCACCGGCCTGCTGTGCAGCGATTTCTTTCACGCTCAATGTGCCGGTCATCATCACCAAGGCGATGATGGCAAGTCCCATGGCCACCTCGTAGCTGATCATCTGAGAGGAAGCGCGCAATGCGCCCAGCAAGGAGTACTTGTTGTTAGAGGCCCAGCCTCCGATCATGATTCCGTAAACGCCGATAGAAACCACTCCGAAAATATAGAGGATGCCGATATTCACGTCGGTCACCTGTAACGGGAACGTCTCTCCGCCGATGGTGAGCGCGGTTCCCCATGGAATGACGGCGCTGGTCATGAGGGCGGTGATCATCGCGATACAGGGACCGAGGATGAACAGCCATTTGTTCGCGACATCCGGAATGATATCCTCTTTCATGAACATCTTGACCCCGTCGGCCACCGGCTGAAGGATTCCGAACGGACCGGCCCGGTCAGGGCCGACCCTGTCCTGCAGGAAGGCGGCGATTTTGCGTTCACCGTAGGTGGAATACATGGCGATCACCAGCGTTATGGTGAAGACGGCAACAATCAACAGCGTGGTGAAAAGTAGGGAGGTTGACATTCGCTTGTCCTGTTATTTGACGGAATCCTTTCCGTTGCCTCCGTCGATGGCGTCAACGGCATTGAGCACGGGTTTGTGAGAGGGCTCTGTCAGGGTATAATGGTTCTGGGAAATGACTGAATGACGGTCGACGGCCGTAGGTCCCTCGATCGTCCAGTCGGAGGTGTTCTTCTTTTCGAAACGACAGTCGTTGCAGATCCAGTCGATCACTTCGCCGTAGTTGTCCTTTCGGGCGCTGACGCGGGCGATGGCTTCGCCCTTCATCCATAACGTCACTTTTCCGCTGCACTTCGTACAGTTGCGGTGCGCATCCATCGGGTTGACGTTCCAGATACGGCTGGTGAACCGGAAAGTGCGGTCGGTCAATGCTCCGACCGGACAGACATCGATCATGTTACCGGAAAAGTCGTTGTCGACGGCTTGTTGGATGTAGGTGCTGATTTCCGCCACATCACCGCGGTTCATCACGCCGTGTACCCGGTTGTCCGTCACCTGTTCGGCGACCTTCACACAACGATAACACAGTATGCAACGTGTCATGTGGAGTTTGATCTTGTCACCGATGTCGATCTTTTCAAAGGTGCGACGTTCGAACTCGTAGCGCGTCTTTGACAAGCCGTGTTCGTAGGCGAGGTCCTGCAGATGACATTCGCCGGCCTGATCGCAGACAGGACAATCCAGCGGATGGTTTAACAGCAGGAATTCGACCACTCCCTTTCGCGCCTCGACGATTTCAGGGGATGTGATGTTCTGCACTTCCATACCGTCCATCACGGCGGTGCGGCAGGAGGCCACCGGCTTCGGCATCGGCCGAGGGTCCTTCTCAGAACCCTTGCTGACTTTCACCAGACAGGTACGGCAATATCCGCCGCTGGTCTTCAGCTTGGAATAATAGCACATGGCCGGAGGAACGATCTCTCCGCCGATCATGCGTGCGGCCTGAAGAATCGTGGTTCCGTCCGGAACTTCGATGGCATGTCCGTCGATGGTGACTTTGGGCATTTTCAGTAAGATAGACTCTGCGACTCTGCGACCGGTAGCGGCGTAATCAAGCCGCACACAGGTACAAAGTCGAAAAGTGGTTTATGCTTCAGCGGTTTGATTCAACCGGTAGTAGTGTCTTATGTCCTTGATGCTGTCCGGATTCTTGATGAACTCCTCGAACTCGGAACGGAAGTGACGGATGGCGGCTGCGACCGGCCATGCAGCCGCGTCTCCCAGCGGACAGATCGTCTTTCCTTCGATCTTGCTCTGGATGTCCCACAGCAGATCGATGTCGCCGGGTTTGCCGTGTCCGTGGAGGATACGGTGCAGGATCTTCTCCATCCAGCCGGTGCCTTCGCGACAAGGGCTGCATTGTCCGCACGACTCGTGGTGGTAGAAACGGGTGAAGTTCCAGAGGTTCTTCACGATGCTGGTATCCTCATCCATGACGATGAATCCGCCCGACCCGAGCATCGTACCCGTGGCGAATCCGCCGTCAGCAAGCGATTCATAGGTCATCAGGCGCGGTTCACCGTTGGCCGTCTTCAGGATGAGGTCGGCAGGAAGGATCGGGACGGAAGAACCGCCCGCTACGACCGCCTTCATTTTCTTCCCGTTACGGATACCTCCGCAGTAGGTGTCCGAGAAGATGAACTCCTCCACCGGAACACCCAGTTCGATTTCGTACACACCGGGTTTGTTGATATGGCCGCTGGCGGAAATCAGTTTGGTGCCTGTGCTTTTACCGACTCCGATCTTGGCATATTCCTCGCCGCCCATGTTCACGATAGGAACGACGGCGGCGATGGTCTCCACATTGTTCACGACGGTCGGGCAGCCGTAAAGTCCGGCCACGGCAGGGAAGGGAGGCTTGATACGGGGATTGCCTCGTTTTCCCTCGAGGGATTCCAGGAGTGCGGTCTCTTCGCCGCAGATATAGGCGCCTGCACCGACCTGGACATACATGTCGAGGTCGAAACCGGTTCCGAGGATGTTCTTTCCCAGCCAGCCGTTCGCATACGCCTCTTCGATCGCTTTTTCAAGGATCCGGGATACGTAGAAGTATTCCCCGCGTATATAGATGTAGGAGGTCTTTGCGCCCAGTGCGAAGCTCGAGGTGATCATCCCTTCTACAAGCAGATGAGGGATGCGTTCCATGAGATAACGGTCCTTGAAAGTGCCCGGCTCCGATTCGTCGGCATTGCAGACCAGATAGCGGGGGACACCTTCGGGCTTGGCCAGAAAGCTCCATTTCATTCCGGTGGGGAAGCCCGCTCCTCCACGTCCGCGGAGTCCGGATTTCTTCACCTCTTCAACCACCGCGTCTGCCGACATCTGCTTCAAGGCTTTTTCGACAGAAGCGTAGCCGCCGTGTTTTCTGTATACTTCGTAAGACCGGATGCCGGGAACGTGGTCATGTTCCAGCAGGAGTTTCTTGCCCATGGTTCAGTTCGTTCTGGATTCGGGAGTATCGGTATAGCACTTTCTTCTGCCGGATGAACGGAACTGCTCGACGAGGCCGTCCACTTTATCCAAGGTCAGGTTCTCGTAATAATCTGCACCGACCTGCATCATCGGGGCGGTTCCGCAGGAGCCGAGGCATTCTACGGATTTCAGTGTGAACATGCCGTCCGCAGTCGTCTCGCCGACCCTGATGTCCAATTTCCTTTCAATGTGGCGGATCACATCTTCGGCTCCTAACAACCAGCAAGAACTGGTGCGGCAGACTTCAATCACACACTTGCCGACCGGTTTGAGGTTGAACATCGAGTAGAACGATGCGACTTCGTAAACCTCCACCGGCCGGATATCCAGCAGGGAAGCCACATAGTCCATCGCTTCCGGCGACAACCAGCCGTCGAATTCGGCCTGTGCTATGTGCAGGACAGGAATCAGTGCTGATTTCTGTTTTCCCTGCGGGTAACGGCTGATCATCTTACGGACCAGCGCCAGTGATTCGTCACTGAAACGGATATTGCTCATCGTATTCTGTATCTGAAAAGCCCTGGCGTTTTGCGCTTGAAGCTTTTTCTTTAGATTTCAATTATCGCTCACGCATCCAGCTCGCCGGCGATGACGTTCATGGAACTCATCGTGAGCACCGCATCACTTAACAGGCCGCCTTTGATCATTTCCGGGTAGGCTTGATAATAGATGAAGCAGGGGCGGCGGAAATGCAACCGGAGCGGCTGGCGGCCGCCATCGCTCACAAGGTAGAATCCAAGTTCGCCGTTGCCGCCTTCGACGCAATGGTAGACTTCCCCTTTCGGAACATCGGTTTCGCCCATCACGATCTTGAAATGATAGATGAGCGCCTCCATGTTGTTGTATACTTCCTCTTTAGGAGGCAGATAGAAGCTGGGGATGTCGGCGTGGAAAGTGGTCTTGTCCTCGAGCTTTTCCAGCTTTTCCAGAGCCTGACGGATGATGGAAAGGCTTTGCCACATTTCTTCGCCGCGTACCATGAAGCGGTCGTAGGTGTCGCCGTTGGTACCGACCGGGATTTCGAATTCGAATTCCTCGTACCGTGAGTAAGGGTTCATGACGCGTACGTCGTAGTCGACGCCCGCAGCCCGAAGGTTCGGTCCGCTGAAGCTGTAAGCCAGCGCGCGTTCCGCGGTGATGGGTCCGCAGGCGATGGTCCGGTCCATGAAGATGCGGTTGCGGACCAGGAGGTTTTCGAATTCTTTCAGTCCTACCGGAAATTCCTTCAGCAGATGACGGATCTTGCGCCAGGCAGTTTCGCTGAAGTCGCGCTCAAATCCGCCGATACGTCCGATGTTGGTGGTGAGACGAGCACCGCAGAGTTCTTCGTAGATCTCATAGATGAACTCCCGCCACTGGAAGACATACAGGAAGCCGGTCATGGCGCCGGTATCGACCCCGATCACCGAGTTGCAGATGATGTGGTCGGCGATGCGGGCGAGTTCCATCACGATCACGCGCATGTATTCGACTCGCGGAGGCAGCTCTGCGCCGATCAGCTTCTCCACCGTCATGTGCCAACCCATGTTGTTGATGGGAGAGGAACAGTAATTCAGCCGGTCGGTGATCGGAGTGACCTGATAAAAGGGCTTGTGTTCCGCCAGCTTCTCGAATGCCCGGTGGATGTACCCGATCGTAGGGACGGCATCCACGATGATTTCCCCGTCCATGGTGAGGACGTTCTGAAAGATGCCGTGCGTGGCAGGGTGGGTAGGACCCAGGTTAAGGGTCGAATATTCATTACCGGTTTCGGTAGCGCTGTTCATCGTCGGTTTCAGGATTGAAGGCGTTTACGGTCGTATCCGGAGGGTCTGCGTCCGAAGAGTGTATCGTCCTTGTCGTAACGGGTCGCATCCTCGATGGGATATTCCTTGCGCAAGGGGTGATAATCCATATCCTCCATATTGAGGATTCGGGTGAGGTTGGGATGTCCTTTGAATCGGAATCCGAAGAAATCAAAAGCCTCACGCTCCATCCAGTTCGCGGCAGGGAAAAGGGATACCAATGAGTCGTATTCCAGATCGTCTGCGGAAGTAAAGGATTTGAAACGGATGCGGAGGTTATTGGTCAGGCTGTGCACCTGATACATCATGCCGAAGGGCTGCGATTGTTCCGGAAAATGAAGCCCGCAGAGCGTCGTGAGGTACCTGAACCGGAAGGAATCGTGCTCGTACAGGAAGCGCAGCGCGGCTACGATGCTTTCCTTGGAGATATGAATGACATGGAAATCATAGGCGGACTCCACGGACAGGATCCGGTCACCGAATCGCTCCTGAAGCGCGGCGATGACGTTTTCGATGGTCGGTTTTTCCATGATCTTATTCGATGCCGTATTGTGCCAGAAGTTGTTTGTACTCGGTAGAATTCCGGCGCCGCAGGGACTCTTGACCGACAAGTTGCTGGATGTTGAGCACTCCGTCGATGATCTGTTCAGGGCGTGGCGGACAACCGGGCACATACACATCGACGGGGATGATGTGGTCGATGCCCTGCAGCACGGAGTAGGTGTCGAAGATTCCGCCGCTGGAGGCACAGGCTCCCACGGACAAGACCCAGCGCGGCTCTGCCATCTGCTCATAGACCTGTCGGAGCACAGGCGCCATTTTCTTGGAAATGGTACCCATCACCATCAGCAGGTCTGCCTGCCGCGGCGAGAAGCTGAGGCGTTCTGAACCGAAACGTGCGAAGTCATAATGTGATGCCATGGTAGCCATGAACTCGATGCCGCAACAGGAGGTCGCGAAAGGCAGCGGCCACAGCGAATTCTTCCGTGCCAACCCTACTGCTTTGTCCAAGGTGGTGGCGAAGAAT
This sequence comes from Bacteroidota bacterium, assembly GCA_046052345.1. Classification (GTDB taxonomy): domain Bacteria; phylum Bacteroidota; class Bacteroidia; order AKYH767-A; family 2013-40CM-41-45; genus Pollutiaquabacter. The sequence goes on from JBJOMN010000007.1 coordinate 214,986, forward strand.
CCGGGACCCTCAAAACCGGGAGGCGTTTTGGCCACGTCCACGGACGGGTTTTTGGTGATGTCTGACATTTGGATTGATCTCTTGTAGCCTTGATGGACGACGCTTAAGGCGTCATTCCCATTTCAAGGCGCCTTTGCGGATGATGTAGTAGAAGCCGGTGAGCAATAACACCATGAATACCAACATCTCCAGGATGCCGGTTGTTCCAAGTTCCTTGAAGTTTACAGCCCATGGGTACATGAAAATCACCTCGACATCGAAAAGGACGAAGAGGATCGCGACCAGAAAATATTTGATGGAGAAAGGAATCCGGGCGTTACCCTTTGATTCGATTCCGCATTCAAAAGATTCCAGCTTGATTTTCGATTTACGTTTGGGTCCCAACAGGTGTGTAGCAACCATGGTCGTGACAATGAATCCCATTGCCACCACGAACTGGATGACCATCGGAAAGTAATCGGAGGGAAGGTCTTGTTGCTGCATGGCTTCCGAGAATGGAACAGTAGAATTTCGCGGGGCAAATTTACGCTTTTAAGCAACGTATTTGGCGGATTTTGAGCGAAAAAGCGGTTAAAATGCAGTGCAAGAAGCACATTTGGGCCAACCTCGCTCTTTTGGTGTTAAAGGAGGAAATCGGCCCTTTAGCACACCGGTCCCGCCAGGTCCGTGTCGTCGGCATTTTGAAATGACCGTAAATAGGCAATAATATGATATTCAATTACTTAAAAATCAAACAATCGTTTGATTAACAAGATTTACCTGTAGTATCTTCGTCGTCCATGAACCGCAGGAATTTGCTGTTAGATAAGGCCGAAGAGCTCTTTTCAGAGCACGGCTTCGAAGGCACCTCTGTCCGTCAATTGGCGGGAGCGGCCGGCGTCAACGTCGCGATGATTTCCTATTACTTCGGTTCAAAGGAGAAACTCTTCGATGCACTCGTTGAAGACAGGACCGCAGCGATACGTGATCGCCTGAAAGACCTCAACGAACAAACCATCGCGCCCGTCGAACGATTGGAGGAGATGATCCGGCTGTATGTGGACCGTTTCGTTTCCCGTCCCCGCTTTCATAAACTGCTTCATCACGAGGTCGCCGTCAACTGCCGACCGGGCCTGCAGCAATCCGTAGCAGCCGTCCTCATGCGTAACGTGAATGAGCTTCGTCGTATTCTCCAGGACGGAATACGCGAAGGTGTTTTCCGTGAAGTCGATATCGACCTGACGATCGTGTCGCTCGTCGGCACCGTTACCCAGCTGGTCACAGCGTCCGGTGAGATGAGGGGCGCTATGTTGGGAGACAACGAAGACGTTTCCCGGGAGTATTTCACCGCAATGCGAGAACGGCTCTATGGTCATTTGAACCAATTGATGAAGTCCCACCTGCTCAAAGAAAAAAAATCCTGATATGGAAAACGCTTCAATATACTCGCCGGAAAAACGTCCTAAGAAGACGGCCCTCAAGATCGTGCTGCTTTTGTTCGTTTCGTTCATCGGTTACTGGGCTGCTTCAAAATTCATCTATGCACGGCATCACGAAGAGACCGATGATGCACAGCTGGATGCGGACATTGCTCCCGTCTTGGCCAGAGTGTCAGGATATATACGGGAAATCCGGTTCGAAGAAAACCGGCATGTCGGAATCGGCGACACACTCGTTTTGATCGATGACCGGGACTTACGCAGCCGACGGGATCAAGCCGGTAACGCAGTGGTCGCTGCAGAGGCTGCCGTAGGAGTCGCAGAGGCGGGCGTGACTACTGCAGCTGCCAATATGCGTACCGCAGAATCCGTGCTCGAAACCGCCAAAGTCAGAGTCTGGCGGGCCGACAAGGAATATGTCCGTTTGGTCAACCTCCAGAAGGAGGGTGCGGGTACCGCCCAGCAATTGGATGCGTCAAAAGCGGAAAAAGATGCAGCCGATGCTCAACTGGTGACTGCGAACCGTCAGATGGATGCCGCAGCGGCGGCGGTGCAGGCAGCGAAGGAACAAGTTCGTGTCGCCCGTGCTGCTGTGGATCTTCGCCGGTCTGAGGAGGACTTTGCCCGACTGCAACTTTCCTACACGTTTGTCACGGCGCCTGCTTCCGGCATTGCATCCAGGAAAAGCATTCAGCCCGGCCAGTTCGTCAGTCAGGGCTCTCCGCTTTTCGCAATCGTAGCGGATTCCAATGCCTATGTCGTGGCCAACTTCAAAGAGACACAGATCGGCAAGATGCGCAAGGGGCAACCGGTCGAAGTGAAAGTGGACGCGTTCCCTGATCATCACTTCGTCGGTAAAGTGTACAGCTTTTCTCCCGCCACAGGCGCGAAATTCAGCCTGCTGCCTCCCGATAACGCCACCGGTAATTATGTGAAAGTCGTGCAGCGCATTCCTGTTAAAATAGTGCTCGATCCGGATTCCATGAACAGCTCGCTTCGTCCGGGAATGAGCGTCCGGGTTGCAGTGCAAGTGGACTGATTCGTATGACACCCCTGCAGTACGTTCGAAACTGAAACCATGGAAACCTCCGTATCGCGCAGATGGGTGATCACAGGCACCGTCGTCATGGCGGCGCTGCTCGAACTCATCGACACGACCGTGGTCAATGTGTCGTTGCCGCAGATCATGGGCAATCTCGGGGCTACGCTTGCCGACGTGGGTTGGGTGGTGACTTCTTACGCCATCGCCAACGTGATCATCCTTCCGATGTCCGGTTGGTTGGGAGCCAGGTTCGGTCGTCGGAATTACTTCGTGTTCTCCATGGTGATTTTCACCATCTCCTCGTTTTTCTGCGGCAATGCCGATAACATCTGGGAGCTCATTTTTTTCCGTTTCATACAAGGTGTCGGAGGCGGCGCTTTGCTCGGTACTGCACAAGCCATACTGATCGAGACCTGGCCGAAGGAGAAGCTGGGCATGGCCACCGCAATTTTCGGACTTGGCGTCGTCATCGGTCCCACGCTCGGCCCGACGCTCGGCGGATACATCACCGATCATTACGCCTGGCCTTGGGTTTTCTTCGTGAACCTCCCGCTGGGCGTCATCGCCATGCTTCTCACACTGTCCTTCATACCGCCGTATCCGGCCACCAACCGTTCGGGGGTCGTGGACTGGTGGGGGATCATTTTCCTGACCGTCGGTGTCGGGTCGCTGCAATTCGTACTGGAACGCGGGGAAACTGAAGACTGGTTCGAAACCGATTATATCATCTGGTTATCGGTCCTGGCAGTCCTTGGAATGATCGCTTTCGTAGTCCGCGAATTGTTGACAGACCATCCGGTTGTGAATCTGCGGATCCTGAAGAGCCGGTCGCTTGCCATAGGAATGGTGACGACATTCATCCTGGGCTTCGGACTCTTCGGTTCGGTATTCATCTTTCCGGTGTTCTGTCAGAACCTGCTTGGCTTCTCCGCCCAGCAGACCGGCATGCTGCTCATCCCCGGAGGTTTGTGCACCATCTTCATGATGCCGATGATCGGTAAGATGCTGCAGAAGGGTGTTCCCCCGCAGATACTTTCAACGTTCGGCTTCTTCTTTTTCTTCCTTTTCACCTTCCTGATGTCGAAATCGAATCTCTCCTCCGGGGAATCCGATTTCTATCTGCCATTGATCTTCCGCGGCATCGGCCTGAGCCTGTTGTTCGTGCCATTGACCACTCTTGCGTTGTCCGGCCTCGAACCGAAAGACATCGGTCAGGGAACAGGATTGAACAATATGATGCGGCAATTGGGAGGATCTTTCGGTGTCGCCATCATCACCACCGTCCTTCACCTCCGTCAGGGATTACACCGTACGCGGCTGCTCGAGAATATCTCCATTTACGATCCGGAAACCGGCAGACGCATCTCCGGTGTGAAGGAGGCGCTGCTGTCCAAAGGAATGAGTGCCGTTGATGCGCAACAGGCCGCCGTGAAGGCCGTGGAGGGTGCTGTCATGCGTCAGTCCTTCCTGTTAAGTTACATGGATGCCTTCTGGGTGACCGGCGTCTTCTTTCTCTTTTGTATCCCGTTGCTGTATTTGCAGAAGTTCAAGCGGGGACCTGCTCGACCTGCTTCGGGTGGTCACTGATCCTTTCTGAAAAGGAGTGAGCTGTCTCCGTAGCTGAGGAAGCGGTAAGCGTTCTCCAAGGCATGTCGGTAGACGTTTTTCCAGTCTTCCCCGATGAATGCCGCTACCAGTAGCAACAAGGTGCTGTCCGGTTGGTGGAAGTTCGTCACCAAAGCATCCGCCATCCGGAAACGGTAGCCGGGAGCGATGAGCAGACCGGTCGAAGCGACCATACGGCTGCTCCCTTCGCTCTCGAGCGAACGCGTCAGTGCGGATATCGCCTGTGCTGCGGTCACATAATCGCCCTTGTAATCGTAAGGGAACCATTGTGACAGATTACGTGAACGGTTGCCGGAAGTTTCGGCTACTCCCAGCCAATAAAGGCTCTCCAGCGTGCGCAAAGAGGTGGTTCCTACAGCCACCAGACGGGACTGTTCAGAGGAGGAATCGCTGATCAAGGTTTCTCTCTGAAGTAAGAAATCCCGGAGCTGCTCAAGTGCGGATTTTTCCACGACTATTTTCTCCTCGTGCATCGCATGTTCGCCCATAGAGTCGGCCTTCACGGGACGAAAGGTACCGGCACCAACATGCAGCGTAAGGTTCGTTCGGCCGATTCCCCGTTCCTCCAGCAGCTGCAGGACATCTTGAGTGAAGTGCAGTCCGGCTGTCGGTGCGGCGACAGATCCTTCGTTACGGGCATACACGGTCTGATAGGTAGTCTCATCCGAGGTGTCGGCATCACGCTCGAGGTAGGGAGGGATCGGCAGTCTGCCCGCCTGCTCGATGATCTCTGAAAAGGTATGGTCGCCGGTCCATGTGAATCTTACTTGGTCCGGGGAGATTTTCTCCGCCGTAAGTACGGTTTCGCCTGTTGTCATTGCGATGACCATACGCAGGGAAAGGTCTTTCCAGCGTTTGAGGTTTCCGATCATGACTTTCCACCTGCATTCGTTTTTACGCTGAAGTGCTACTGCGGTATCCGGATGATCGAGCGGTTCAAGACACAACAGTTCGATGACGGCTCCGGTATCCTTGGTGAACAGGAGCCGTGCGTGAATCACTTTTGTTTCATTGAAGACCATACGGTCTCCTGATTTCAGGATAGAAGGCAATTCGGAAAAGACACGGTCGTAGATGCTCCCGTTGCTGAAAACCAGCAGTTTGGATGCGTCGCGCTCACTGAGCGGATAGCGTGCGATCCTGTCCGTTGGAAGTTCATAGGAGAACTCACGGATGGTGATGGAGCGCGGATCTTTCGGTCGGTTAAGCGACATGCTTCGGCAAATATCCGGCTTTTAGCCCGAATCAGGCATGACGATCCGATTTCATTCCCGGATACGATGAATCACAGGAACGGCTTTGAAACCGATCGGAAAAAATCGCTTGCTTTGCACGATTCATGGCACCGGAGAATAACAGAGCCTTGCTTTTCATTTTCATCACTGTCCTTATAGATGTGATGGGGCTTGCCCTCGTGATTCCCGTGCTTCCGACAATGGTACGGGAAATACATGGCGGGGACATTGCGGAGGCTTCTCGGATCGTCGGGTGGCTGACTTTCGCCTATGCCGCCATGCAATTCCTGTTTGCCCCCGTCGTCGGCGCTCTCAGCGACAGATACGGTCGTCGACCGGTCCTGTTGGCATCACTTTGCGCATTCGGATTGGATTACATCCTGATGGGTCTGGCACCTACAGTCGGATGGTTGTTTCTTGGTCGTTTGATTGCCGGCATGACCGGAGCCAGTTTCACCACGGCAAGTGCGTACATCGCCGATGTCAGCACTCCGGAGAAACGTGCACAGAACTTCGGACTGCTGGGTGCTGCCTTCGGACTGGGATTCATCATCGGTCCTGTCATAGGCGGTTTGCTGGGACAATTCGGATCCCGGATTCCCTTTTTCGCCGCCGCTTGTCTTGCAATGGCCAATATGTTGTACGGCTATTTCATTCTTCCGGAATCCTTGGCTCCCGGAAACCGTCGCTACTTCGATTGGGGTCGCGCGAATCCGTTAGGCTCCCTGAAGCATCTGGCGAAATATCCCTTAGTCAAAAGATTGGTTCTGCCCTTCGTCCTGGTTTTCATCGCCGGTCATGCGAATCAATCCACGTGGACATTCTATACCATCGAGAAATTCGATTGGAACGAGCAATGGGTAGGGTACTCCCTTGGCGCAGTCGGAGTCGCAGTGGCGATTGTGCAAGGCGGACTGATTCGTATAGTCATACCGCGTTTCGGTCAGGCCAGGTCCGCGTATGCCGGATTGTTTTTCTTTACCGTTTCATTTGCTCTGTTTGCGTTCGCCACGGAAGGGTGGATGATGTTCCTCTTCATTATCCCATCTGCGCTGGGAGGTTTTACGGTTCCCGCCCTGCAGGGGATTATTTCCGGACATGTTCCTCCGAACGAGCAAGGGGAGATGCAGGGCGCATTGACCGGTCTGATTTCCCTGACTTCGATTTTCGGTCCGTTGCTGATGACCTACCTGTTTTCCCGTTTTTCAGGAGCCGAAGCGCCTTTTTATTTTCCAGGGGCACCTTTTCTGGCTGCATCTTTTTTCAGCCTGGCAAGCCTGATCCTGATATATCGTGCGTTGCGGCGATCCTGAGCGCTCACAATCCGAGCTTGCGCAGTATACCGGATTTTGCGGGTTTCATCCCAAACCTGCGTCCTACCGCAAATCGACCGAATGAATAACCCTGCGACAACGGATTGGTTCCTTCGAATTCGGAAGTGATCAGGTAGCTGACTCCTGTCAGTGAAACATACCAACGGTCGCCATTGTAGCCCGTGGTCACTCGGCTCTCCGTATGAAGTCCCCAAGCGCTTTTCGTTATCCTGGAATCGGTGTCCTCGAACTTTGCGTCACCTTGCTGGAAGGAAATGCCCGGAATAAAAAGCAGTGACAGGAACCACTTCCGGCTCTTGGTGAATGCAAACGTGTGCAGATAGCCGAAGTTTATTCCGTACATGCTGAAACCGAATTCCGTGATAGCCTCACCCGCCTCGAATCGGTTCTCGAACTGTTCCGGAAACAGAGCGCTGTCCGACAAGTGAAGCGCCTTTGAAAAGGAAATGCCTGCTGTGAAGGAGCCGGCACTTTTTTTCTGCCTTTCCAGCTGCCACAATGCGGCGATATTGCTGAAGCGCCGGTGGTTGAACCCGTAATTCAGTGTCGCATAATAGACGGTATTGGAGACGTCGCCCCGCAAAGGATAGGTGCCTGTCGCCGGATCGAACTGCGGATCGAAATATTCCGGATTCGTCAGGAAGTACCCCTGCGTGTTCCGGTAGAAATTTCGGAACCACCATTTCCGGCCGGTTAGCCCGAATCCTAGTCCTGTTGATGACGTGTATCCTTTCCCTGCTTCGCCGCTCATGCCGAATGAAGACGTATACTCGGCGGTAAGCCATTTATAATCGATCCCGATACCTATTGCGGATGGCAGGTTGGTGGAATAGGTAAGACTTTTTCCCTGTTTGTCGGTGGCCGATATGCTGTTGGAGGAGGAGGCCGAGACCAGCGTGATCACCAAATCGTCCCGGAAGCTTTTTATGTAGGCGGTATCGTAATCAGGGACTTTCGGGAGGGTATCCTGTGCTGAAACGCTGACCGATTGTGCACCGCAGAACGATGTAAAGGTTAGCACGAGGCAAAAGAATTCCTTTCGATTCATCACTACACGGGTGTCTTTTTTCTTTCGGGCAGTAAGGGTCTTTTATTATCGCCGGTCCGGATAAAAAGAAAACGGCAGAGGGATTCCTCTGCCGTTTTTCCGGTAAGCGTGAAAATCAGTTGATGGAGATCTCAGAGCTGTTCTGGGTATCCACCTCGTTCCACTCCTTCTTCGGGATGCTGATGATCAGTACGCCGTTGCGGCAGGAGGAGGAGATCTTCTCACGCTGCATATTGTCGGCGATGATGAACGAACAGGCGAAGCTGCCGTAGTTGAACTCCTTCTTGGTGAAGCCGACTGCATCGGTCTCCTGGTTCCAGCGACGGGTGCCGGTAACGCGAAGGACATTGTTCTTGTCGATATGTACGCGGCAGTTCTCGCGGGAGACACCGGGTACGCATACCTCGATCTTGTAAGCGCGGTCGGTCTCCAGGATGTTCACGGTAGGGATCCAGCTGATGAAGTCGCGGGTGCCGTGGTTAGCGAAAGGCGTGCCGTTCTTGCTGAAGCTGTTCTGGAAATTGGTCTGAGGAACCATCGTGTACTGGCCGTCAGCGAGGTTGATGGCAGGCTGGTAACCGTTGGAAATGGCGTTGGTGATGCCGTTCGTGGAGATACCGCCGGTCACCGGCTGGAACGTGTTGTAAGGAATCTGGTTGAAAGGAGTAGCAGGAATGCTGTTCCAGGTCGCCTGCGTCGTGGGTATATAGGAAGGAGTGTTCACCGGATAGAAGCCGGGCTGCGGTGTGGGGAAGTAAGCGGCCGGTTGCTGATAGGAGAAAGGCTGCTGGTAGCCAAATGGTTGCTGATAGGCCGGGTAGGCTACAGGACCCCAAGGACCGGAGATGGGCTGGAAGGGCTGGGTCTGGTAGTATCCGGGCTGCTGAATGCCCTGGGGGATGATGGTGCCGTTAGACGGAGTGAAAGCCGTGGGCTGCTGGAAGTTGGCGTTCGAAGACTGGCCGTTATAGCCGTTATAACCGTTGAAAGTAGTGCCATTGGTCATCGGCGTGCTCTGGCCGTTCTGCGTGCGACGGAAAGTCTGGGTTTCCATTTCGATGGTCGGGGCATCGGTTTCAAAAACATTTTCTTTTTTCATGATGTGATTGTTTGAAGTTGGTTAAGAACACTTTTTGCCTGCCTTAGGCACCGGAAAAGTACTTGGTAACTGAAAGGTGCCGTGGAAGGATCGCACGACAGTTATTCACGTAATTATCCACTATAAAAAAGATACAGCGGACCTTTAAGTGGCCGAATTCGCAAGAAAATGAAGAAAATACGCCTTAAGGTTGTCGTGCCGACGAGGAGCGGTATCTTACTTGCGCACGATGAGCACGTCAGTGCCGTCAGTTTTCAAGCGCCGCTGAAGGGCTATCGCGTCGGTCTTGCTCTCGAACTGGTCCAAAGTAACTACATGATAGCCGCGCTTGTCCGTGAAGGCGGAGGCGTTCGAATAGCCCGCCGTTTTCAAATCCTCTAAAAGTCGCTGAGCGTTATCCTCTGAACGGAAAGTGCCGGCAACGAGATAGTAATAAGATGTAGGAGTGGAAGCGGTCTTCGCTGCAGGTGAAGTATTTGTCAGGGTCGCTTGGTCTGCGGTCGTAGTAACCGCAGCAGCCGGCAGGTTGTTGGTCGGTTCGACTGTTGCGGGCTCAGCCGTTGCTGCATCGCTGCTGCGCACGACCGGGATTTCGTTCCGTCCTTCCTTCGGAAGGGGAATGGCAGTGGCATCGACACCCAGATACAGGCGGTAGGTCTCATACAGGAACCATCCGCTGATTGCCATCAATAGAACTGCGACAACCGTTCTTTTCAGCAAAGACTTGCCGGAAAGGCGTTCAGCGCCTACGGCAGTTTCCGTTGTTTGACCCTCATTCCCGCCTTCCTCGGCAGGGATATCCCTGTTGAACCGTATGGTATTGGAGTCGTCCAGGTAGAAAGTGCCCACCTGTTGCAGCAGATAGGCCCCCTCGTTTCTCATCTGCTCCCGCACGTCGTGGACGTATCCGGAAATCGAGGACAAGGCTTCCTCGTAAGAGATGTGTTCCTGGCCGGCAATCTGCTCGGCCAATACGCCGTCGTTGTACTGTAACGTGGTGTCGAAGCTCAGGCTGTCCTCGCCGCTTCTTTCGGTTCGGGCATCATCCGGATTACCCGTGATTCGGAAACAACCCATTTGCGGGATGATCAGGATCTCCTCGGAGCGGAGCAAGCTGCGGATATGTCTTTCTACCCTTTCCATGTACCGTTGGCGTTGGGCCTAAGGTAAGCAAAGGATGACATTCCCCGAACCGGGACTTTTTAAAAAGGGACTGTTGATAGCCTCATTCCAGGGAAGTGCGAAGGTTCTTCATCTCCTTCTCCAGGCGCGAGAACTTTTCAAGAAGATCGTTCTTCGGCAAGGCTTCTTCCGGAAGTTCGTTGCTCAGGTAATTGCAGAATTTCCAGACTTCGCGTACTTCATTCACCGGAATCTCATACGGTTCGTATGCCGGATTGAGCGATTTCAGCAGCAGCGTACGGTTCTTCTTCAACTGGTTGCAGGCGATCTTGAAGACGATGCCGTCGTCCTGGGTGAGGATGACATACCCCGTTCCGTCCTTGATGTCGTTCCAGTTCTCGACATATTCCCCGATCACATAGGATTTGTCCGGTATCGGTTCCATGGAGTCGCCGCTGATCTGGAACATACGGTACTTTCGCTCCGAGAAGAGGATGGGCAGTTGGAAAGTGGGCAGCTTCTTGATGAATTCCGGATCGGCGAAGCCGTTCCTGTAGCCGGCTTTCGCCTTCAACGGCACCACTTCGATGTTCTCGCGGTTCGAGCTGTCGACGGTGGTGGCCAGTACCCGTAACCGTGCCCCGGTGACGTAAACATCGTTTCCTCTTTCCAGTTCGTTCAGCTGGAAATCGGACAGCTTGCTGAGGTCCAGTTTCACCAGCGTGTCGATGGACACCTTGAAATACTTCGAAAAGGCGATCAGCATTTCAAGTGTCGGATTCTTGATGCTGCCGTTCTCGTAGCTGTTAAGCGTCGAGCGGGTCACATCCAGTTCGTTGGCGACGATGTCCTGCGTACGGTTCCTCCGTTGACGCAGGAGTTTGATGTTGTTGTTGAAGAACATGCGGTCTCCGGTTTTTCTCCGCGTGCCCTGCGCCTTTGCGTGAAGGTTTTCACGCAGAGACGCGGAGTCCGCAGAGTGTCATATAACAATCAAGAACTGTTACGAGGACAAATATAATGACTATATTATGATCATGCAAGAAGATTGTAATGCGATCATTTATTCAAGTTACAAGTCCCGCGCCACCAACCACCAACCATCAGCCACCATGTCCACCATCGTCCATATGGACCTTGACGCTTTTTTCGTCTCGGTCGCCTGTCTGGAGAATACGGCCCTCCGTGGCAAGCCTGTCATCATCGGCGGCTTCGGCGACCGCGGTGTCGTATCCGCCTGCAGTTACGAGGCCCGCGCCTACGGCGTGCATTCCGCCATGCCCGTCCGTCTGGCGCGTCAGCTTTGTCCGGACGCCATGTTCGTGCGCGGCGACTTCGACCGCTACTCCTATTATTCCGATATCGTCACGGAGATCATCGAGGAGAGCGTACCGCTCTACGAAAAGTCCTCCATCGACGAGTTCTACCTCGACCTGACCGGCATGGACCGTTTCTTCGGATGTTACAAATGGGCATCCGAACTGCGACAGCGTATCACCCGGGAGACAGGATTGCCGATTTCGTTCGGCTTGTCGCTCAACAAGACCGTTTCAAAGGTCGCCACCGGTGAAGCGAAACCCAACGGACAGCTCAGGGTCGATACCGGCACCGAGAAGGGCTTCCTCGCACCGCTCAGTGTCAGCAAGATCCCGATGGTAGGGGAGAAGACATACAGGCTGCTGCGCAGCATGGGTGTCGAATACATCCGGACTCTTCAGGAGATGCCGCTGCGTCTTGTCGAACACGTGCTCGGAGAGAACGGTAACGTCATCTGGAAGAAAGCCAACGGCATCGACCACTCTCCCGTCGAACCCTATACCGAGCGCAAATCCGTCGGCGCCGAGATGACGTTCGACCAGGATACGATCGACCTGCACCGGCTGCGGCAGCTCATCGTCGGGATGACGGAAAAGCTGGCGTTCCGGCTGCGCACCGAAAACCGCCTCACCGCCTGCGTGACGGTCAAGATCCGCTATTCCAATTTCGATACGCATACGATGCAGTCGCGCATCCCGTATACCTCCGCCGACCATACGCTCATCGCACGGGCGAAAGAGCTGTTCGACAAGCTGTACCACCGACGTCTGCTGGTCCGTCTTGTCGGTGTACGCTTCAGCCATCTGGTGTCCGGGGGACATCAGATAAACCTGTTCGAAGACAGCGAGGAGACCATACGCCTGTACCGGGCAATGGACGGCCTTCGCAACCGTTTCGGCGAGAACGCCGTCCGCAGGGCGGCAGGCATGCGGAAGTGATCCGTCATGCTGTCACGATGACATCCAATAATACAAAGGCATCCCGAGCGTGATGTTGAACGGGAATGTGACCCCGAGCGCCATCGGGACATAGAGTCCCGGGTCGGCTTTGGGCAAGGCGATTTTCATCGCTGCAGGTACGGCGATGTAGGATGCGCTCGCCGCAAGGATGGAAAAGATGAAGCGGTTCCCGGTATCGTCGGTGATGAAGCCGCTGAGGTAGGCTGCCATACATCCGTTCAGTGCCGGAACCGCAATCGCGAAACAGGTCACGAACCAACCGTACTTCAGGAAGGCTGAAAACCGCTTCGCGGTGACCATTCCCATTTCCAGGAGGAAAATGGCCAGGAATCCCTTGAAGATGTCGGTCGTGAACGGCTTGATCCCTTCTGCCTGGCTGTTGTCGGCGATCATGCCGATAAGCATGCTTCCCAAGATCAGCAGCACGCTGCCGCTGGTGAAAATATGCCTGGAAATGAACAACAGGCTGGCGGAGCGGCCCGGATCCTCTTTCGAACACGCCTTGTGAAGCAGAACGCCGACGATGATCGCAGGGGCCTCCATCAGCGCCATGACCGCGACCATGTGTCCGCCGTAACCGATCTTCTGTATCTCAAGGAAAGTGACCGCAGCAACGAACGTCACCGCACTGACTGATCCGTACGCCGAAGCGATCGCTGCAGCATCGCTTGATTCCAGTTTCCTTCTCAGTATGAAATATGTGTACAGCGGTATGGTGGCTGCAAGAACGACCGCAAAGACCAGTGAAAGCACGATCTCGCGGCTGATTACGCTGTGTGACAGCTCCTGACCGCCCTTGAAGCCGATGGAGAACAGCAGGTACAGGGAGATGAACTTGCTGCTGGAGGCGGGGATTTCAAGGTCGCTCCTGAGGATGGCAGCCAGTATGCCGAGTACGAAAAATAACAGTGTCGGATTGGTCAGGTTCTTAAGTAGTATCTCGAATTCCATGGCTGTAGCTGTTCAAGGGTTGCAGTGGTCGCAGTACATCGGGTCTTCGTGCGACTTATCGTGCGGATTCATACGTATTTCCAAATGGTTGCAACGGTTGCACCTGCTGACCAACGCCAAGGTCGAGCGCGTCGGGGATCCGCAATCGCCGCAGGGAAGACCTTCCTTCACTTCTTTCACCGTGAATCCGGGCCAACCGCAGCCCGGACAACAGGAGACTATCTTCTCGAGCAAACCGGTGGTCGCACGTTCGATGACTTTCATGCGAGTCGGATTGAACATCGCCCGCATGTCCGTTTCGACGTACACATTGCCGAATTGCTGCCGGATGCGATGAAAGACTTCGTACAGACGGTCCGTGGAGTTGATGCCTTTCTCCAGGACATCGGACAACTCCTTCCCGTTCCTGAGGATCAATCCGTGCTCCGGGAAACCTGCTTTTGCGGCAAATGCTTCCAGCTCGCCCGGGTCTTTTATGTCCGCACCGCTGAAATTCGTCTCCGTGCTGATTTCTCGGTGAACGACCTCGATATCGTTTTTTCGGTCCTTGAAGACCAGGATCTCCTCATCGGCAGGTACGAATATGAGATAGGGGTGCGGACCGAAAGATCCTTCGCTGGCGACACCCAGGTCGATGCCGCAAAGATCCATGGCCATTTGACACTTGGTGCGCGCAGCGGTCAACGGGTCATCAGTCCGTATCCTTTCCCCGGTGAATGTGCCCAGCTCATCCGTGTCGAAACCCGTCGGAACCGTGTGCTCCACCCCGAGCATTTTCAGGAATGAAGGCGCAATCGCATCTTCCTTGCGGTGCATGGTGGCGATAACCAGCTTCCTTCCTCGGAAGATGCCTGCGCCGTTGGTTTCGGTCGGGGGCATTTCAGAACACTCCCGCTTCAGCAAGGAACTTCTTTGCGAGCAGGAAGCTGATAAGGGCCGTTGCCCGGAACAGTTCAGGATGCGGCAAAGAGAACGAAAGGCCGAAGGCGGCGACTGCACTTCCCAGCAACAGGAAACCTGCAACTTTCCTGAATTCTCTCTTTCTCGTATTAGACAGTTCTGTCATGGTGTCATAATTTTTTCTGATCAACGCAGATATTGCTTACTGTCCTTGACCCAAGGAAAAGGCCGGCTTTCCGTTGAATGCGTACAGGTTTTCGGTTTTGATGACGTCTATGTTCTTCTCGTCGGCTTCTTTCAGGAGACGTATGATGTCGGCCTTCGTCATCAGCTTTCCACTGTCCGGCTTGAAGCGGCACCGCCAGTGGTCCGTGCAGAAGGTCTCCGGAAATCCCTGTGGATAGACCTTGATGCCCCGGTTGGTGATCATGTCCAACGAAAGGATGCCGGCATCGACCTTGTGCAGCTTTCCGGCCAGCTCGTCAGGATCGGTTCCTGACCAGTGTACGAAGACATCCACACCGACAAGCGATTTCTCCGCCGGTTTTTTCCGGGTGTATTTCGGAAGGTTCGGTTTAACGTTACCGTTGTATGCGACGGAGGGAAGTCTCGAAGGCCGTTGGCCGAAATTCCGGATCACTGCCTCAGCGAATTCACGGGTTCCGACTTTCTGCGTACTCACTCCCTCCTTGTAGATGTCATAAGTATGTATGCCGTCCTCGATCGTCTTTAGCCATGCGTTCTGCACTTTCTCCGCGACATCCGTCTGCCCGATGTGGTTGAGCATCAGGACGGCGCCCTGCAGCAGCCCGGACGGATTGGCCATGTTCTGTCCCGCGCGACGGGGCGCCGAACCGTGGATGGCTTCGAACATGGCGCACTCTTCGCCGATGTTTGAGGATCCGGCCATTCCTACGGAACCTGCGATCTGGGCGGCGACATCGCTGAGAACGTCTCCGTACAGATTAGGCATGACGATGACGTCGAACGCCTCCGGCGTGTCCGCCATTTTAGCGGCACCGATGTCGATGATCCAGTGTTCGTTTTCTATTTCCGGATAGTCCGGAGCGATTTCGTTGAAGACCTCGTGGAAGAGTCCGTCGGTCTGCTTCATGATGTTGTCTTTGGTGAAGCAGGTGACCTTCTTCCTGCCGTAGAGCCGTGCATATTCGAATGCGTAGCGGATGATCTTCTCGCAACCCGGCCTGCTGATGAGTTTCAGGCACTGGACGACCTCGTCGGTCTGCTGATGCTCGATGCCCGCATACAGGTCTTCCTCGTTCTCTCGTACGATGACGATGTCCATTTTCGGATGCTTGGTCTGAACGAACGGATGAAGGCTTACGCAAGGGCGGATGTTGGCGTACAAGCCTAGGAATTTTCGGGTGGTGACGTTCAGGCTTTTATATCCCCCGCCCTGCGGCGTTGTGATAGGCGCCTTCAGGAACACTTTGTTGCGGCGGATGATGTCCCAGGATTCCCTGGAGATGCCGGAAGTGTTTCCGGCCAGATAAACCTTTTCCCCCACTTCGATCTCGTCGATTTCGATCTGCGCGCCGGCGGCCTTGATGATGGCCAGCGTGGCATCCATGATTTCCGGACCGATTCCGTCTCCTTTTGCGATGGTGATTCTTTTCATGACGTGTTATTTGGTACTGCAAAGTTGCATCGGGTTTATTATAAATAATAATATATATTTACAATAAATACCATAAAATAAATTAATGAACTTCACCCTTCATCAGCTGAGGATATTCCAGAAAGTGGCTTCCACGCTGAATATCACGAAGGCGGCCGAAGAGCTGTACCTGACACAGCCGGCAGTCTCCATTCAACTCAAACACTTCCAGGAGCAGTTCGATCTCCCGCTGCTGGAGACAGTCAATAAGAAGATCTATCTCACCGATTTCGGCCGGGAGATCGTCGCTGCTGCAGAGAGCCTGCTCGACGGAGCGAACGCCCTGCAGTACCGCATGCACGCGTTCGAGGGTCGCCTGGCCGGAAAGCTTAAGTTATCGGTCGTTTCGACCGGTAAGTATATCGCCCCGTACTTCCTGACTGATTTCATGAAGGAGAATCCCGGTGTCGAACTGGTCATGGATGTGACCAACAAATCCCGCGTAATAAGCAGTCTGGAGCAGAACGAGGTCGATTTCGCCTTGGTGAGCGTCTTGCCGGAGCAGCTAAGGATCGATAAGATCACGCTGATGCAGAACAAGCTGTTCCTCGTCGGCAACAGGGATCACGGCTACCGCAAGAAGGAATATGACAAGAGGATCTTCGAGCAATTACCGCTCATTTACCGGGAGGCAGGATCAGGGACCCGGCATGTCATGGAAGGTTTCTTTCGTAAAAACAGACTTCCGTTGACAAAGAAAATGGAACTCACCAGTAACGAAGCGGTCAAGCAGGCTGTGATCGCCGGACTGGGCTTCTCGATCATGCCCCTGATCGGTATCCGCAACGAACTGCAGAGCAGGCAACTGGAGATAATACCCGTGAAAGGGTTTCCCGTCACTTCTGTCTGGACACTGATCTGGTTGAAGGCGAAAAAGCTTTCTCCGGTTGCCGCTGCATACCTTCAGTTCCTGAAATCACAGAAGCAGTCCATCATCGAAGGTAAATTCGACTGGT
This sequence comes from Bacteroidota bacterium, assembly GCA_046052345.1. Lineage (GTDB taxonomy): Bacteria > Bacteroidota > Bacteroidia > AKYH767-A > 2013-40CM-41-45 > Pollutiaquabacter. The sequence continues at coordinate 231,671 of JBJOMN010000007.1, forward strand.
ACGAGAAGTACTGAGTCGGATCATCGCGCATGGAATCACGTATCGAGGCCGTTTGACGTTCCGATCGGCGCCTCGATCCCCTTTTCCGAATCAATTTTAAGAAACGACAAAGCCGGCTCCGTTTCCGGCTCCGGCCTTGTCTCCTTCAAAACCTGTCTCAGGTTCAATCAGTCCTCACGGGCTCCCGTGTCCTTGTAATCGTTTCTGGTCGGAGTGAAATCGAGCGCATCGTGGATGTTCGTTTTCTCGCAGTTGCAGTCACCTTTGCTGTCCAAATCCCGGTTTTGTCCGAGAATTTCCTTTTTATCAAGCAGCTGGCCTTCATGAACGATGTTATTTACCGTGCCGCTGAACACTGCCGTGCCGGTTTCCTTGACAGGTTCCGAGCGGCCGGTGCCGAGGAGCTGCACGGATCCCTCGTCAAGCACAGCCGTATGCAGGCGGCCGGTGCCGAAGAACAGATCCTGGTCGTTCCTGCGTACAGGCTCTTTGCTCTTGATGCTGCTCTCGTCGCGGATGATTCCTTCCTGACGGATCCTTGCCTGATTGTCGTTTTCAGAGGTCTTTTCAGTTACGGAGCGTTCCGACTGTTGCAAAGGCTCAGCAAGCTCTTCCTTGGAGCAGGAGGTCAAACTGATTCCGATCATCGCAGTGAATGCTGCATTGCGGAGGAGGCGGAGGTGGATGGAGTTTTTCATGGGGTATGTTATTAGATTGTTTTGGTTGCGTTTCCTGATACAATGATACTCCCGCTTCGGTCCGACAGCCATTGCGATTGATCAGTCGGATTTCCTTGAAGGATAAGTGGCGGATTACCGTGACGGCCGGCAGGGGCCGAATCAATTCGTACCTTTACGGCACGATGAAAATCCGTCAATATCCTTTTTACGCCCTGTTTTTGGTCTCTCTGACCTTCGTGCAACTGCTGATCCAGCCTTCTTCCGCATGTGCCCAGGCACTTGTTCCGTCCCCGGCTCAACTGAACTTCGGTACCGTTTACGAAAACGCCCCCGACAGCATCCTGCTGACGCTGACAAATACGCTTAGCCGACCGGTCCAAGTCAGGTCCATGCGCTTTTATTCCACCTACGGCGCTCCCGCATTTTCAACTTCAGCCTCCTGGTTCACGGTTCCTGCCAACGGTTCTTCGACCGTCTGGATACGCTTCTCGCCACGGCATAACATCCTGCATAATTCGGAGCTCCTCATCTTTGATGACGGCCTCCGGGGCGTAACTCGTGTCGATCTTACCGGACAAGGCCGATATTCGAATTCCTATTACCCTTCAACGGAAAACCTTTCGGAGGAGCCGCTCAAGTCCGCCCTCCGTACTTTGCTGGCCATCGGCTATGATACACTCGGCTATGTCGTGGCACGCGATTCCATGTTCATGCAGATTGACAACAAGGCCCGCAACGGCCAGGGAGCCACACAGAATACGATCGAGAGCTGCTACACCGGTGCCTTGGCTGTGGGTTATACGGACCGCACGGATTGCCAGAACACCTTCAGCTTCAATACCGAGCACACCTTTCCGCAGGGGTTCTTCGGGTCCCTCGAGCCGATGCGCTCCGACCTCCATCACCTGTACCCGTGCGATGACCTTTCCAACAATACCCGCGGCAACAATCCGTTCGGTGTCGTCACCAATCCCACGTATAGCGATGGCGGCTCCCTTTCAGACGGTTCGTTCTTTGAACCACGCGATTATCAGAAAGGCCGTGCTTCGCGGTCGCTGCTCTATTTCGTGATCCGCTACCAGGATTACACCAACTTCGTGCGGCCGCAGGAATCCCTGCTCCGCAGCTGGCATGCCGCATTTCCTCCGGATGCGACCGAGCGCCGCCGTAACGACGATATCTACTCCGACCAGCATAACCGTAATCCTTTTGTAGATTATCCGCAGTTCCTCGAGCGTATCCATGCCGTAGCCAACACTTCCATAGAGCCGGCGGATTCCTCCCTCGATTTTTCAGAAGATACGCTCGTATACGGTTTTGTTCCGCCCGGCAATACGGCCGTCTATCAATATGTCATCGCCAACGACGGCAACCGTCCGGTCGGTCTCTCCAATTTCTCGCTTTCCATCCCGTCTGTTTTCAGTTTCGCTTCCGGCGGTAACGGCGTTTCCCTGCAGCCCGGCGACGCCGCCGTCGTGCAGATTTCCGCCACCCCTTCGGGCAGCGGTTCTGTCGCGGCATTTCTTTCTTATTCCACCACGCTTCCCGGCAGTCCGTCCGTTTCCGTACCCATCTACCTGAACGACTCCCTGCTCAATACCGTCACGGATCCCCCTTCGGCTTCTTTCGAGGTGTTTCCTAATCCTACCGGAGATCGTCTTTTCATCCGTACGGATCTGAAAGCTTCTTTCAGCCTGGTTTTGACGGACATCACCGGCCGCATCCTGGCGGTATTACATGATGCCAATCCCGTTTCCGTCTCCTTGGATCTTTCTTTACTCCCCGCCGGCACTTATCTGTTGACCGCTTCCTCCGGAAACAGCCTCTTCCGCCGGACCGTGTTGAAACAGTAAGTTTTTCCGTTACAGCGTTTTCCGAATTCCGTCCGCCGAACGGTCGGATATGTCTTTTCTTTTTTCACGGATAAAGGCTATAATACAATCAATCAAAAAGATCGCTTGACAATCAAGCGGTGATTCGTTGTGCTTGCAGTTGCCCGATGTCCGGGACGCTGTAACCGCCCACCCTCCGTCCGAAATGCTCCTCAACTGCCACACCCGGTTCAGTTTCCGCTACGGCATGCTTTCCGTAGAGGAGCTCCTTGTCGCCGCACAGCGCAGCGGATTCGGAAAGATGGTGCTGACGGACATCAACAATACTTCCGGGGTGCTCGACTTCGTACGCATGGCTCCCGGTTACGGTATCGATCCGGTGGTCGGTATCGAGTTCCGCTGCGGCTCGCGCCTGCACTATACCGGTATCGCACATAACAACGAGGGCTTCCACGAGCTCAATACATTCCTCACACATGCATTACGGCACGGTACGTCCGTGCCGCCCGAACTCCCGGACGTACCCCCGAGTTCGGTGAACGTGAGCTGGATCGTTCCGTTCGACGAGGCAGCTATCGCCCGGGCATTGTCCGGAGTCAGGCTGAACGACCGACGTCCGCTCCCGTTCTTCATCGGTGTACGTCCCGACCAACTGCCGCGACTGCGGTTGTCGTCATGGGCAAGACACGCGGACCGTCTCGTGGCCTGGTGGCCGGTCACGTTCCGTGAGCCTTCGGACCGGGAGGTGCACCGTATCCTGCGCGCAGTCGACCGTAACGTGCTGCTGAGCCGTATCGAAGAACACGAGCTGGCAGCGTGGTACGAGGTGATGCCGACGCCCGCCCGGCTGGCCCATGCTTTCCGTGACGCCCCGCAACTCCTACAGCGGGCGGAAGAGTTGCTGTCCGCTGCCGGCATCGCCTTCGATTTCCGGGAGAGCAAGAACAAGCAGACCTTTTCCGGCAGCAAGGCCCTGGACCGCGAGCTGCTTCGTAAGGAGACCTTCAAGGGGCTCGCGGAACGTTACGGCAGCGGGAACACTTCCGTGCAGGAACGGGTGGAGAAGGAGCTCGCGATGATCGCCGAGCTGGGTTTCGCCCCGTACTTCCTGATCAACTGGGACATCATCCGCTACGCCCGTCATCGCGGCTTCTTCCATGTCGGCCGGGGAAGCGGTGCCAACAGCATCGTGGCGTACTGCCTTCGCATCACCGATGTGGATCCGGTGGATCTCGACCTGTATTTCGAACGCTTCATCAATCCTTTCCGTACCAGTCCGCCGGACTTCGACATCGATTTCTCCTGGAAGGACCGTGACGATGTGATCGCCTATATCTTCCAACGTCACGGCCGGGAGCATGTCGCGCTTCTGGCCACCTATTCCACGTTCCGGTACAATGCCGCAGTGCGTGAACTGGGTAAGGTGTTCGGACTGCCCAAGGCCGAGATCGACGCGATGGCGGAGCGCCGTTCCACGCGCGCCATCGACGATTCCGTGAAACGGAGGATCCACGATACGGCGATGCGCATCATGGATTTCCCGAGCCATCTGAGCATCCATGCCGGAGGCATACTCATTTCGGAACGGCCGGTCACGTGGTACACTGCCACGCAATTGCCGCCCAAGGGTTTTCCGACCACGCAGTTCAGCATGCTGGAGGCGGAGGATATCGGCCTGTACAAATACGACATCCTCAGCCAGCGCGGACTTGGACATATCCGCGATACGGTCGAGCTGGTGAAACGGAACCGGGATGTCGATATCGACATCCATGACATCGCGGCATTCAAGCAGGACCCGGAAGTGAAGAGGCTCATACGCGAAGGGCGCTGCATGGGGTGTTTCTATGTGGAGTCGCCGGCCATGCGCATGCTGCTGAAGAAGCTGCGTGTGGACACCTACATACAACTCGTCGCCGCCAGCTCCATCATCCGACCCGGTGTCGCCAAATCGGGCATGATGCGCGAATACATTTTGCGCACCCACGACTCTTCCCGCCGGACGTACATCCATCCCGTGATGAAGGAGCTGATGGAGGAGACCTACGGCATCATGGTCTTTCAGGAGGATGTGATCAAGGTCGCACACCACTTCGCAGGACTCACCCTTTCGGAAGCCGACGTGTTGCGGCGCGGCATGTCGGGGAAGTTCCGCTCCCGCGACGAGTTCGCCCGTATCCGCGACCGGTTCTTTTCCAACTGCCGCGAACGCGGCTACGCGGAGGACGTGACGGCGGAGGTGTGGCGGCAGATCGAGAGCTTCGCCGGCTACTCCTTTTCAAAAGGCCATTCCGCTTCGTACGCAGTGGAAAGCTACCAGAGCCTCTACCTGAAGGCGCACCATCCGCTGGAATTCATGGTCGGGGTGATCAATAATTTCGGCGGATTCTACCGGACGGAGTTCTATGTGCACGAAGCCAGGATGGCCGGTGCCACGGTCCATGCTCCCTGCGTGAACCGTAGCCGCTACCTGACCGACTTGCAGGGGTCGGACCTCTATCTGGGATTCATCCATCTTGCCGGACTGGAGCAGCGGACCGCCGAGGCGTTCCTCGAGGAGCGGGAGAGAAGCGGGCTTTTCACGGGCTTGCAGGATTTCATGCACCGCGTTGCCGTACACATCGACCAGCTCCGGATCCTGATAAGGATCGGTGCGTTCCGCTTCACCGGACGTACACGTCAGCAGTTGCTGTGGGACTTGCACACGGTACTCGGGGAAGAGAAGAAGACCGTGGTCCGTCACGAGTTATTTCCGGTCGAAGCGGAGTCGTATGCACTGCCGGAGCTTCATCACGATCCGTATGACGATGCCATCGATGAAATCGAGTTGCTGGGATTTCCGCTCTGCTCACCCTTCGAACTGTTGAAGGAGCCGTTTGGAGCTGCTCCGCTCGCGGCCGATCTGCCCCGTCATATCGGCCGTTCGGTCACCATCGTCGGATACATGGTGACATACAAGTACACGTCGACGGTGAAGCGGGACACGATGGTGTTCGGGACGTTCCTCGACAGGGATGGACGTTTTTTCGATACGACGCATTTCCCGGGGACCTTGCAGCGTTTTCCGCTGCGCGGACGGGGGTGTTACCGCATCACCGGACGAGTCGACGAAGAGTTCGGATGCTGCAGCATCGTCGTGGAATCGCTGGAAAAGCTTGCGATGCGGTGAGAAAAAGACCAGTTCAAGGCGAATTTACCCCCTCGGCCCGGGCATCTGCCATATAAGCTTTGAAAACATCAAAAAAAGTGTTATATTATTGATTGTTAAGTTTTAAATATCAAAAAATTGACCTCCAACGGGGTGAGAGCGCTATTCGTAGTGTGTTTGCTGCTTTTATCGGCGGCCTCGACCCTCTTTGCCGATACGCCGGAGAAGTTAACACTGGAACAAGAGTTGCGACGCGGAGGAATGACGGAGGCCGCCATCACCACGTTCCTTCTGCAACGCGAAGAGCTGCTGCGAACCGGCAGGACCGTCCAGACCGTGAGCGGACATAGGACCACCGCCGACCGGCAGTCCTCGATTTGCGGAACATGTTCTGAGTTAGGGGTGGAAAACGGTTGGAGTTTCTGGGATTCGGAAGAAGGGGAGAATGTGTCCGGCTTTGGACTACAATTTTCGGGTTCGTCGTCACCATCCCCTCCGAGGTTTGCAATCACCGGCGGCAACGGAATTGATACTTACACGCCGGGACTCATTCCCGGTGATCCGCCTATCCCCGTAGTAGCGCCCGCAGGTTTCGGTTTGCATTCCATCCGATTAGGTGAGCTGTCGAACGATGGAATCGGAGGAGGTTGCAATGCGATCTGGCAAAGTTCCAACCAGGTTGCGGCCGGGTGTGCCGAAAGGCTGACCTATTGCTTCAATGTGGGCTTGCTGGATACCAATTTCATCTATGCCTACGCGTTCGTCATGGAGAATCCCGGGAATTCACATAGCAACGCTGAGATGCCGTATGTCGAGTTCATGATGCTGGATGCTGCAGGAGACACCATACCCTGTTCCTACAAGAAATACATCGCCAACGAAAACTTCCCCGGTCAGTATATCTGCAACCAAGCCCGACCGAATGTGGCATGGGACCCTCCCATCTACAAGCCGTGGTCCGTCGAAGGAGTGAACTTGTCCGGTTACATCGGGCAGACGGTCACCGTCGTCATCACCAACGCGGACTGCCGCCTGGGCGGCCACTTCGCGCATTCGTACTGGGATTTCGCCTGCGGATCGACAGCGGCCGTTTACATGCCAACCTGTTATGTGAATGCCCCGGACACGTTCGTCGCCCCGCAACCTCCGGACAATGCCACCAGCTACTCCTACCTGTGGTTCAGGAATCACGATGTCGTTCCATTCGACAGTGTCCGCACCACCATAGCGTATTCCCAGCCGGGAGACACCTTCGTCGTGAAGATCACGACACCCTCGGGGTGTTCCTGGTATTCCCGCTACGTGCCGCAGCATTATCAAATCAATGCTGCCTTCGAAGTTTCTGTCGGCTGCGATTACGCCCTCTTCATTGATTCCAGTAATACCACTTCCGGTAATTACCCGGCCACCTCCTGGTCGTGGAGTTTTCCGGGCGGAACGCCGGGAACCTACAATCAGCAGCAGCCTCCGGCCGTAACCTTCACGCCGGGCGACCATACGGTCACGTTGATCGCAGGTACGTCGTCGCCGGGTTGCTCGGACACTGTTACGCAAGTAGTCCGGGTTCCTCTGTCTCCCATAGCGGCATTCACCGCACCTACTGTTTGTGTGGGGTCGCCGGTATCGTTCGTCAACCTCTCCGATTCGTTGAGCGCAGATTCCATCGCTACCTATTCCTGGAGTTTTCCGGGGGGGCAGCCTTCTGCTTCCCTCTCTAACTCTCCCTCCGTGACCTATCCGGCTCCGGGCTCGTGGCCGATATCGCTTACTGTGACAACATCCGACGGATGCGTGGACTCCGTGCAGCAGAACGTCAACGTCAACCCCGATCCGTTTGCCGTCGCTGCTGCACCTTCGGTCTGTTTCGGTATTCCGGTACAGACCGTCAATTCCTCCTACGCGCTACCGGCCGGCAGTGCATTGCAGTTCGACTGGACCTTTCCGGGAGGCACGCCCAATGTGTCCTCCTCACCGGCACCGGTGGTGAACTACCCTGCGCCCGGCGATTATTCTGCGACACTTGTCGCCACGACTTCCGGAGGATGTTCGGATTCTGTCGTGCTGCCGATCAAGATTCTTCCGCTTCCGGAGGTCGGTTTCACGTCGAATCCTCTGTGCGAAGGAGCCACGACCGTATTTTCCAACCTGTCAAACGTTCCGTCAGGATCCGCCATTTCGACGTATGAATGGTCCTTCCCCGGAGGTAGTCCTTCTGTTTCTTATGCGGTATCTCCTTCGGTCAGTTATCCCGCTGCGGGCACTTTTGATGCAACCCTGATCGCCGTCACGGACGACGGATGCAGTGACTCGCTGATACAACCTGTTACGGTCCACAGTCTTCCCTTACCCGCCTTTTCCAACGGCGATTCAGCATGTGCTCCCCTTTGCCTGCGCTTCTATGATTTTTCCACGAACGCAGACGGAGCCATATCCTCTTGGAACTGGAATTTTCCCGGCAGTACGACGGCTGTAATATCGGGCGCCGGTCCAGCACAGGTCTGCTATGACCAACCCGGTATCTATGGCGGTTCGTTGGAAGTGGTTACCGCCGACGGGTGCCGTGCTCGGGTATCGGTTGAACGGTTGGTGAGGGTTTATGCGAATCCGGTAGCAGACTATTCTGTCACAAATCCCGAATTCGACACACGGAATCCGTCCGTAGGGTTCAGGGACCGGTCGTCTGCGGATGCCGTAATGTGGGAATGGAGTTTCGGCGACGGCACACCGTCGGTTTTCTCCGGGCCTGAAACGACACATTCCTATGCAGCGGCTATTCCGGACAATGACTTCTATACGTTCCTGACCTCGTTAGTTGTGACCAATGTTCACGGGTGTATGGATACCATTACGAGACCTGTCGATGCCCGCCCGCTGTTCAGTTTCTATATCCCCAATGCCTTCACGCCCAACGGAGATAATGAGAACTCCACCTTCTACGGGAAGGGTATGGGTATCCGGGAGTATGAACTCCTGGTCTTTGACCGCTGGGGCCTGGAGGTATACCGGTGCCGGGAGTCAGGATCGAATGTCCCTTGGGACCGGACCGATCAGGAGGGAATGTCGTCGTCCTGCAAGTGGGACGGAAGAGTAGACGGACAACCGGCTCAGTCCGATGTGTATGTCTGGAAGGTGCGGCTCACGGATGTCTTCGGCGAACAACATTCCTACATCGGGCGTGTCACCCTTCTTTACTGAGCATCTGTTTGGAAAAGATGGCGACTTCAGTGGCCATTCGTCAACCTGTCAGGAGCTCCACAGGTCCTTCTTTTCGAGATGGATCCTGTTCTTGAAAAAGTACCGCGTGCTTTCCTCGAAGGATTTTGTGAAATCGGATACGTAGAACTTGTGTACGGGATTCCGCTTGGCGGAGAGCAGCTTCTTTTTACGAAGAACGTCCTTTACATGTCCCGCCACCACTCCCGCAGAATCCACGATCTCGACACTTCCTTTATAGTATTCTTCCACTTCCTTCTTGATCAGCGGATAATGGGTGCAGGCCAGGATCAGGGAGTCGATTTTCGAAAGCTTCCTGCTGTCCAGGTAAGAAGCGATCACCGTCCGGCTGATCTTGTTGTCGAAGAATCCCTCCTCGATCATCGGGGCCAGCAAGGGTGTGGCCAACGAGGCGACTTCCAGTTGACGGTTGCGCTGGTGGATCTTCTTCGCATAGATGTCACTCTTCACAGTGCCTTTGGTTCCGATGACGCCGATTTTCCTGTGCTTTTTGGAACGTGTGACTTGTTCCACGACAGGGTCGATGACGTTGATGACAGGAACCTTTCCACCGACGAATTCCTTGACGGTCTCGTACGCGAAGGAAGACGCCGTATTGCAGGCGATGACGATCATCTTGCAGTGCTGCTGGAGCAGGAACTGTGCGATACGTATGGAATAGTACTTGATCGAATCCGAAGATTTGTCGCCGTAAGGAAGGTGGGCCGTGTCGCCAAAATAGACGAGTGATTCTTTCGGCAAGACCTGCCGTATCGCATTGGCGACGGTCAAGCCTCCGATACCGGAATCAAAGATGCCGATCGGTCGTGCAGAGGAAGCGGATTTGTTGGTGGAGGCTGCAGGCATCGCTGGATGTTCGGTATGATAATGTTGGTCTTTTCGGGACGGGTTATCTGAACCAGCCGGCGTACATGTTATAGCGGCCGGGGAGTTCTTCCAATAGCTTCCGCTGTTCTTCGGAAACGGGTTTTATTTTTTTTGCGGGCGAACCGGCATAAATATAGCCGGATTCGACAACCGTATTCTCCAGCACCAATGAACCCGCCGCTACGATCGAGAACGCCTCCACCACGGCATGGTCCATGACGATGGCCCCCATGCCGATCAAAACGTTATTGTGCAGCGTACATCCGTGAACGATGGCGTTGTGACCTATGCTGCACCTGTCACCGATCACCGTGGCGGCCTTCCGGTAGGTGCAATGGATGACCGCTCCGTCCTGGATATTGACGTGGTGGCCGATCCGTATCGTATTCACATCTCCGCGGACCACTGCGTTGAACCAGAAGCTGCAACCGTCGCCGCTCACCACATCACCCACGATGGTGGCATTTTCGGCGATGAAACAGTCTTTCCCGAAGGAAGGTGATACACCGTTAACCGGCAACAGCAGAGGCATGTGTTCCTGAATCGATTTTTTTGTAAATTTAATCTCCCGAAATGATTAATTTCCTCTCCGTGCGGCTTTTAACAAACATACTTTTCTTCTTTTCCGTCGGCCTTTTTCTTTTCCTCCTTCCCGGTTGCAAGGAGCCGGTGGAATATCCCCTTGTTCCGGTCATAGGGTTCAAATCCATCATCGTGACCCAGGATGCTTCGGGGTTCGATTCCAAAGTGCTGGTGACGCTGACCTTCACGGACGGTGACGGCGATATCGGCTATTATCCTCGTGAATCAGGAAGAAACGCGTCAGTCTTTGACGATCCCGCCAGTCCCTTCTATAACAATTACATCGTCAAGACATGGATCAAAAGGGCCGGCAATTGGGCGGAGGACACCACGAACGTCAGCGCCCGGTTGCCTTACATGACCCCGGAGGGCGCTAACAAGGCTCTCAAAGGCGAGATCCAGCGGGAGCTTACCTTACCGCCATTGCTGTCTTTGGACACCCTGAAGTACGACATTTTCATCTGGGACCGTTCGTTTCAACAAAGCAACATCATCACTACCCCCGAAATCGTGGTGAGCACCCGCTGATCCCTTAAAGCGAATTCACCCCCAGCCGAATTTCTTGCGCATCCTTTCGGCAAGATATTCCTGTTCGGTCTGTCCGGGAGTCGGAACAAGTTCTGCCGTCCGTCCTACGGTCATCAGGTCCATCAGTGTGGAATACCCGGAACGACAGACGATTCTTTTCGAATGCTGCAGTGCATGCAGTAACTCCTGGTCATCTACTTTAGAAATGACGGTCAGATTGCCTTCATGACGGCGGAGATTCTGATCGGGCAGGCCCTGTACCAGCAAGGTCTTTTTTCCCGAGTCCAGCGCTTCGCCGATCAGTTGTTTCTCCCACAGGCTTCTGGAGGGTTCCGGCCCGCTCACCAGCATCAGGCAGTCGTACTTTTCAAAATCCGTATCGAGGGTTGTCGTGCCTTCGAGACGAGACAGCCAGCCGATGTAGCTGGTGTTGGCCGGCATGTTTTTTCTGTGCGACAGGATTCCGGACAGGTTTTCATCCCCCTCGCGGTCGGGTATCCAGCACTCATCGAACCTTCCGGTCATTTTCGTCAGACGTCGGATCACCGTACCGCGCAGCAACGAGCACCAGCGCGGAAGTACCGGAAACAATTGGTGCGTGAGGATGATGCTTTGGCATTTCCCCGACCACAGTCCGTAGCGGTTATCCGAGACTACTGCGTCAAAGCGTCTGTTGCGGAGTAACTTCTTCAGCCAGCGATGCTCCCGTCCGATAGAAAGGAAGAAACGGGGGAGCTGAAACAGGATCGCTGTGCTTGCCGGAAAAATGCGGCTGTAGCGTATGCCGTATCCCCGGAGATGCAGCATTTCCAGGTCGGGGAAGTGTAGGCGGAGCAATGCCGCAGTGCTGCCGGAAGCGGCCAGTGTCACACGATGCCCCTGATCCTTCCAGCGTCGGATGAGCGGAATGCATCGCGCAGCGTGTCCAAGTCCCCAGTCCAGCGGTGCGACGAGTATCCGGCTGCCGGGAGGAAATCTGTCTATGACGAGTTCGGTCATCGGTCTGACACAGGGATTTACAGGAGTTCGGCTGCGGGGTCCCAGAACAGCCTTTTGAAATCCATCACCCGGTCATCTTCGACACGGACTCCTTCTTTCTCCAGCAGCTCCTGCATCCGTGCAGGAGTGTCGAAATGATGTTTGCCGGTCAGTAATCCGTTCCGGTTCACGACTCGATGAGCAGGCACTTTCGGTCTCACATCGTGGGAGCCGTTCATCGCCCAGCCCACCATACGGGACGAACGTGCTGTTCCGAGATACTTGGCGATTGCGCCGTAACTGGTCACACGCCCTTTCGGAACCAGTCGCACCACGGCATATACCTGGTCGAAGAAACTTTCCAGTACCGGCCTGTTACCCATCGTCAGAGGCGGAATCGCAGGTAACAGATCTTACTGCCTTTCTCCAGCCATATTTTCTCATATGTCGTCTTGATGGAAAGGACTTCGTCGACAGGGCCGGAACCGTAAAGGTCATCGGTCATTGTCTCGACGATCAGCCCTTGCTCCCGAACGACTCCCAGTGTATAGTCATACAAGGGCTTACTGTCGGTTTTAAGGTTGACCGCACAGCGCTCTGCCGCGAAGGAGCGGTACCATTCAAGGAAACGCGGCGAAGTGAGCCGCTTGTGCTCACGGCTTTCGCGCGGCTGCGGATCCGGAAAGGTGATCCATATTTCGTCTATTCGGTCCTCTCTGCTGAAGAATGCCGGAATCGTACCGATCATGATCCGCAGAAAGGCGGTGTTGGTCTGACCATTTTCGTAGGTCGTCTTGGCACCCCGCCAGATCCGGGCACCCTTCCAGTCAATTCCGATGAAATTACGCTCGGGGAACATACCCGAAAGCCCTACCGTGTATTCCGCCCGTCCGCACCCCAATTCGAGGGTTATCGGGTTCTCATTCCGGAAAAAATCCGTCAGCCAGCGGCCCTTCAAGGGTTGGTCGGGCATGGGAAATTGCATCCGGGGCTGGAAAACATGCGGAAAAGCGGCGTTCTCGGCAAACCGTTTCAGCTTGTTCTTGCCCATGGTGCAAAGGTAATTACTGGGACGGGTATTCGCGTCAGCATACGGACTCACCCGCCAATTACGTATTTTTGCGGCGCTATGATTACCCGTGAACAAGTCGTTGACGCCCTGCGCAACGTGATCGAACCGGACCTCAAGAAGGATCTCATCACGCTGAACATGGTGGAAGATATCCGTGTGGAAGGCAAAGAGGTTTCCTTTACGGTCGTACTAACCACCCCTGCCTGTCCGCTGAAGGAACTCATCCGGAATGCCTGCGTGAACGCCATCATCCATTTTGTCGATGAAGGCGCACAGGTTACGGTGAACATGACCGCCCGTACCACTTCCGGCCGCGGACAAGGAGATGAGCTGCTTCCCGCGGTGAAGAACATCATCGCCGTCGCCTCCGGCAAGGGCGGCGTAGGCAAATCCACCGTTGCAGCCAATCTTGCGGTGGCGCTTGCCAAGAAAGGCGCCAGGGTCGGTTTGATCGATGCCGACATCTACGGTCCCTCCCAGCATATCATGTTCGGCGCCGAGCACGAACGGCTGTTCGTCAGTGAGCGGGACGGGAAGCAGTACATGCAGCCTATAGAGAAATACGGAGTAAAGGTCCTGTCCATCGGCATGATGGTGGATCCCGACCGAGCCATTCCATGGCGGGGACCGATGGCCTCCAAGGCCCTGAAGCAACTCTTCAGTGATGCCGATTGGGGAGAATTGGATTACATGCTGATCGATCTTCCTCCGGGGACCGGCGACATACACCTCACGCTTGTCTCCGCGGTTCCCGTCACCGGAGCGGTCATCGTGAGCACGCCCCAGCATGTGGCGCTGGCCGATGCACGAAAAGGCATCAACATGTTCCAGCTCGACACGATCAACGTTCCGGTATTGGGTTTGATCGAGAACATGGCCTATTTCACTCCAGCCGAACTGCCGGGAAACCGGTATTATATCTTCGGCAAGGAGGGTTGCCGAAACATGGCCGCAGAAATGGGTGTTCCTTTCCTTGGAGAGATTCCTATCGTTCAAAGCATCCGTGAAGGTGGCGACACCGGAATTCCGGTGGCATTGGATGATGAGGGTGCCGTGGCTGCCGCTTTTGCAGAGGCCGCAGACCATCTTATCCGTCAGACCGCCATTCGAAATGCGGAAAAAGCGCCCACGCGCCGTGTAAACGCTGTTTCTTATTGATGTGTCAAACCTTATTGGTTGCCGATTGAAATGAATACCGAAGAACAACTCGTCCGACGCGTAGAAGAAGCCCTGGGTCAGTTGCGCCCTTATCTGGAAGCCGACCAGGGTGACGTAAGCCTCGTGGAAGTGACCGACGAAATGGTCGTCCGCCTCAAATTCCTCGGAGCCTGCAGTTCCTGTAGTATGAGTTCGATGACGCTGAAAGCCGGAATAGAACAGACCATTCTCCGGATGGTCCCAGAGATAAGGCGCGTCGAGGCGGTAGATTAAAAAAAAGAGCGGATCAGTGATCCGCTCTTTTCATGTCAAGGATTTCCTGTCCTCACTGGTTGAGGAACCGCGAGATCTTCTCGAAGTACATATCCTTGTCCGTGGAGAAATTCTCCGCATTACTGTTGCTGGCAGTGACGATGAAATTGTTGGTCACGCACTTGAGCACCTTTGTGTCGGCCGGCGTGATCAATTCATCTTTCGGGGAAACGATGAGCATCACGCCTTTCAACTGTGCGTGGGAGTTGTCGCAGGCATACATGGGCTCATAAGTCTTCTGGTAACCGAAGGGGATGATCACGTCTTTACCCTTTTTCTCCTTGATTTTCTTCTTCATGATCTCCAGCCCGGTCCAGGGGCCGTCGGCGATGATCTTGCGGGTCTCGATCCTGTTGGCTCCTACGCCTAACGCGATGCCGGCACCGATGTTCTGTCCGTACAAGTCGAACTTCGTGATGGCACGTGACTTGCGCAGGTAATCAAGGACAGCGTTGAGGTCGTTCAGGAACTGCGGATAGATGTATGTGTCGGGGTCGATAGGGAAATCGCTCGAGGCACCGTAGCCGCGGTAGTCGTAAGTGATGACATTCCAACCGGCCGACAGGAAGTGCCCGACCAGTTCGATGTTATCGGCCATGTTGCCGTCGCCGCTTCCGCTGATGACCATCCAGTTGGTGGTCTTGGTGGACGCTTCGAAGAACCAGGCGTTGAGCATCGCACCGTCCTTGGTGGCGATCTTCTCTTCTTTGTAGGTCATGCCGTATTTCTCCGGCTTGACGGCGTATTCTTTGGAGGGGTTCAAAGCCGTGGCAGCGAACGAGAACGTCGTCAATGCCACGACCAACAAGGATTTCAGTGTGTATTTCATGGTAGGTCGTTGAATGAGGCCCCAATTTCCAGAAAAGATTTTTTTCCGGCAAAGGAGTTAAGATGAAGTTTTAACGAAGGCAACCCCCTTTTTTCAACGGAAACCGCTCACTTTTGCCCCTGTGAACCATTTAACCCTATTATTGTTCCCTTGATGCGGTTTTCATAAAATTGTCGTCCACTATCCTCAACAGACCATGAACCCATTCGCCCGGTTTATCATTGCCGTTTCACTTACGGTGACGGCTTATGTCGCCAAAGCCCAGACGACCTCCTCTTTCGTCTTCGAAGGGATCACACGTTCCTTCATCGTCTATACTCCGTCTTCGTATGTCCCGGGATCCAGTTTGCCGTTGGTCTTCGTGCTGCACGGTTTCACACAGAATGCGCAGACCATCATGGACGTTTCCGCCTTCAATAATGTCGCCGATACCGGTAATTTCATCGTCGTGTATCCTAACGGTGTCGGCAATGCATGGAACACCAATTCCGGCATGACCGGCGGCTCCACGGCTAATGACATCGGTTTCATCTCGGCCCTGACCGATACGATGTTCAGCCGCTACAATATCGATACAACGCGGGTCTTTTCCTGCGGTTTTTCGGCGGGCGGCTATATGAGCCACCGCCTGGCCTGCGAATCTTCGCGTTGTTATGCTGCCATCGCTTCCGTTGCCGGAACTATGAGTTCAGGCGCTTATTCGGCCTGCAATCCGATTCGTCCTGTGCCGGTCTTGCAGATACACGGCACTGCCGATGGCGTTGTGTCCTACAACGGCGGAACGGGCGGAGTCTCTGTCAACGATGTGATGACCAAGTGGGTGGGAGTGGATGCTTGTCCGACCGCGCCCGCGGTGACCTCGTTACCCAATACTAACATCTTGGACAATTCCACCGTGGAGAGCAACAGTTACTATCCGTGCACCTCCAATTACGAAGTGAAGTTGTTGAAAGTGATCGGCGGAGGGCATCAGTGGCCCGGAACCAACGCCCTCCTGGGCGGCTTGGGGACCATCAACCGCGATATCCACGCCAGCGGAGAGATATGGAAGTTCTTCAGAGGATATACCTGTAACAGTTTCTCCACCGGGACGGATCCGGCCCGCGCAGATGAGATCGCTCTGGAGAGATTCACATCCGACCAATTCTTTGTCTCAGCCCCTGCCGGCATGATACTGATTTATTCACTGTTCGACCTCAATGGACGGCAGATCCTTTCCGGTAACACCGAAAACGGACACGTCATCGACGTATCGACAGTGGCGCATGGCTGTTACGTCCTCTCAGTCTCGTCGGAACGTATGAGCCGCAGTTACCGGCTGGTGCGGTGAAAGCCGGCCTTCATGAATTGATTCCTGCTTAGTTCATGGTTCGTTGCCACCGGTCGTCCCCTCCGTGTACGGCGGTATTTCGGACAATTTCACGAAAGTGAAGCAGTTTTTCACGGGACTGAACATGGCATCATGTGCAAACTGCCGCTTACAAGTCGAATCGGCCGGGCCACTTTGATGCTCCGGCTTTTTTTATTTTTCCTGCTCTTTAGCATTCAAGATGAAAAAGGTGAACGTTGCTGACGCAGCCCGTGCGAAAAGGCGATGGAGGGTCCTGCTGGCGGGTGTGTCGTTCCTGCTCTATGCAGTGTCATGTACGTACCAGTACACTATGGACGACGATATATTCTTCCTGAAACATCGGTCCGTTCAGCAGGGTTTGTCGGGCACTTGGGAGATCTTCTCTCACGGCAGCATGGAAAAATTCGACGGTACTCGGGGTGTGCAGACGTACCGCCCTGCCTATCTCCTGGTATTCGCATTGGAAAAACAGCTTTTCGGTGAAGTGCCGGCGGTCTCTCATCTGATAAATGTGTTGTCATATGCGCTCCTGGCATTACTCCTGTTCGGATTGCTTGAAACGCTTTTCCGAGGCCACCACGTGCTCGTAGCTGCCCTGACGACCCTGCTCTACATCCTGCATCCGCTCCATACCGAGGTCGTGGCCAGCGTGAAAAGCCGTGACGAGATCCTTGCAGCCTTGTTTTGTCTGCTTGCGTGGAGGGATTACCTGAGTTTCATCGACCATGGCAAACAAGACCGGAGATGGCGGGCGGTAGCATGGTTTCTACTGGCCTCGTTCACGAAAGAAAGCACTATCGCCTTTCTGGCTGTTTATCCGTTGAGTGCCGTCATGTTCCGGGCGCGTGCGTGGAAGCAGGTGGCGGTCGATATGGTGCCGTTTGTGATGGTCAGCCTCATCTACCTGTCGGTACGTGTCGGTATCGAAGGTACTGTGAACGAATACTCAGGGCTTCCTGTGCTTGCCAATGTGCTTACTGCCGCAAAGGACTTTTCCGAGTTAATGGCCACGAAGCTGGAGATCCTTTGGTATAATCTGAAGATGGTTTTTGTCCCATGGCCACTGGCGTGGGATTACTCGTACAACCGGATTCCGCTGGTCGGTTTCGATTCGTTGCTGCCATGGGTCGCCCTCGCCGGTTACGGTATCCTCTTGTTCGCCGGAATACGGTACTTCCGTACCCGGCCCCTGCTTGCTTTCGGATGTTGGTTCTTTCTGCTTACTTCATCGCCGACAAACAACTTCTTCATCAACAATACCACCACCTTCGGTGAACGTCTGCTTTTCATGCCGTCGCTCGGCGCCTGTCTGGTCATCGTAGGTCTCCTGCTATCGGCGCAAAGGTTGCGGAATAAACCGGATTCCGCCGGTCATGGCGGACTGGTCAAGCCGGTAGCAGTGATTGCCGTGATTTTTACCGTCCTGACGACAGTGCGTGCAGGCGACTGGAAGGACAATCTCCGGCTCTTCGAATCGGGCGTGGAGGTAAACCCCGAATCCAGCCGCACCCAGTACAGCCTGGCCTCCGAACTTTTCCGTCAGGCCCGGAAACTTCCGGAAGGGGAGAAGAGGAGTTCTTATCTGTCCCGTGCCGGAGACTGCTTCCGTCGCAGTATCGATATCCTTCCCGGAAATTTCCAGGCCCGTTACAACTACGCGTTGTACAGTTCCTTCATCGGGGATACGGCTTCGGCTATCCGCGAATACAAGACGATCATTGCATTGAAACCGGATTACCTGGAGGCGATCAACAATCTCGGCGTTCTCTACAATGCAGGCAAGGACTTCAGGAACGCATATGAATATTACAAGAAGGCCTACGACCTGAATCCGGATGCGCCTGCATCCCGGACGAATCTTGCCGGCATGCTGTTCAACGAGGGTCTTGATTTCGGAATCCGGGGCCTTGCTGATTCGGCATTGACGAGCTACCGGCATTGCCTGGAATATGATCCGTCGAATGTCATGGCGTACAATAACATCGCCTCCATACACGCCGGTCGAAGCTCTTTTGACAGCTGTCTTTTTTATCTCAAGAGGGCCTATGCACTGGATACGCGCAATATGATGGTCATCGAGAACATCGGTGCAGTCAGTTATCTTGCCAAGGACTACGCGCAAGGCATAGAATTCGCCGGTCGGGCCTTGCAGCTCAATCCGGGTGCCATGAAGAGCCTCAACACCATGGTGAATTGTTACTCGGCTCTTGGCAGGAGCGGCGAGGCGGAGCAGTACCGGAAGCAGCTGTCCGTCTACGGTACCGCCTCACATTGAGGCGAGGGCTGTCCTACAGGCTCCCGCTTCCCTGAAATATCAGGTTTGACGCGGGCCTCAGGTCCGAGTCATTGTCAGCGACATATTTGACGACCCAGACGAAGGGAAGGCGGGAGTGCAAAAAAAAATCCGCCACATTGCTGAGGCGGATCCTGAAATAACGGGGAAGTATTACTGAGCGATTTTCACATTAACCGCGTTCATGCCTTTTTTTCCTTGCGTCAATTCAAACGTCACTACATCACCTTCGTAGATTTCGCTCTTGAGGCCCGTATGGTGTACGAATACGTCCTGTCCTGTTTTCTCGTCACAGATGAAGCCGAAGCCTTTGGTGCTGTTAAAGAATTTTACTTTACCTTTTTCCATTAATAATGTTGTTAATTATTTGATTTAATGCAAGATAACACAAATTCTGTCAGGTATTACAAAAGGGCGAACAAATAGACGGTAAAGCTCCGAATTCGGCTAAAACACACGGTAATGGGAATCCGAACAGTGGTGTTGGCTGCTGAAACAATCCTTGCGGACGATATGTCGAGCTGTAATTAACGGGCAGCTTACTCCACCGTAACGCTTTTCGCCAGATTGCGGGGCTGGTCCACGTTGCAGCCGCGCATGACGGCGATGTGGTAGGAGAGTAACTGTAACGGAATGACGGAAACGATCGGCACCAAGGCGTCGTCGGTCTCCGGAATCTCGATCACATGATCGGCCATGCCCTTCACCATCGTATCGCCGGCGGTGACGATGGCGATGATCTTACCCTTGCGGGCTTTCACCTCCTGGATGTTGCTGACCACCTTTTCGTAGGTGTCGTTCTTCGTGGCGATGACCACTACCGGCATGTTCTCGTCGATGAGGGCGATGGGACCGTGCTTCATCTCCGCGGCCGGATAACCTTCCGCATGGATGTAGGAGATCTCTTTCAGCTTCAGCGCACCTTCCAATGCGACCGGGAAGCCGTAGCCGCGGCCGAGGTAGAGGAAGTTGCGGGCATCCTTGTATTTCTTGGCGATCTCGATGGCGAGGTTGTTGGTGGCCAGGGCAGCCTCCACCTTCTTCGGCAAGGCCTCCAGTTCCGCCAGCAGCTGGTGGTAGCGGGTATCGGGAATCGTGCCGCGGTGACGCGCAATCTGGATGGCCATCAGCGTCAGGACCGTGACCTGTGCAGTGAACGCTTTCGTGGAGGCGACACCGATCTCCGGACCTGCGTGGGTGTAGGATCCTGCGTGGGTCGCACGCGGAATGGACGAGCCCACCACGTTGCAGACCCCGAAGATGGTAGCGCCTTTGGCTTTCGCCAGTTCGATGGCGGCAAGGGTGTCGGCAGTCTCTCCCGACTGTGAAATCGGGATGACGATATCATCTTCCGTGATCACCGGGTTCCTGTATCGGAACTCGGAGGCGTACTCCACCTCCACGGGAATCCTGGCGAACTCTTCGAAAAGGTATTCCGCCACCAGTCCGGCATGCCAAGACGTGCCGCAACCGATGATGAGAATCCGTCGTGCATTCGCGAACTTGTTTTCGTATTCCGCGATACCTCCCAAGCGGAGGAATCCCTTCGAGGCGTCGATGCGTCCGCGCATCGAATCCCAGATGGAACGCGGCTGTTCGTAGATCTCCTTGAGCATGAAGTGCTCGTAGCCGCCCTTCTCGAGCTGTTCGATCTTGAGTTCCAGTTCCTGAACATACGGTGTCTTCACCTGGTTCTCGATCGTCTTGACCGTCAACTCGCCGTTGCGGATCACGCCCAGTTCGCCGTCGTCCAGATAGACGACGTTGTTGGTGTACTCGATGATCGGCGTCGCATCGGAAGCGACGAAATATTCCCCTTTCTCTTTACCTACACCCACCACGATCGGACTGCCTTTGCGGGCACATATCAATTCGCCGGGATGTTCGGTGGAAAGTATGACTATGGCATAGGCGCCGATGACTTCCCCGAGTGCGAGGCGCACCGCTTCGTCAAGTGCCACATGGGCGTTCTCGTAGATATCCTCGATGAGATGCACCAGCACCTCCGTATCGGTGTCACTTTTGAATTCGTGTCCGCGCTTCTGCAGTTCGGCCTTCACGGAAGCGTAGTTCTCGATGATACCGTTGTGGATGATGGCAAACCGTCCGTTCTGGGAATAATGCGGGTGTGCATTGCGGTCGTTGGGTTCACCGTGTGTGGCCCACCGTGTGTGGCCCATGCCGATATGGCCTTTCGTATTCTGGTCCTTCGCGAACTGATGCAAGTCGCTGACCTTGCCCGCTTTCTTGAAGACCTTGAGTTCGCCGTTCAGGATGGCGACTCCGGCACTGTCATAGCCGCGATACTCAAGTCGCTGCAGACCTTTGATCAGGATAGGATAAGCTTCCCGTTGGCCGATATAGGCTACAATTCCACACATATTGAATAAAAATTAAAGGGTAATCAGATTATGGCAGTCGTGTATAGTACAGGTCGAGTTTAATCGGATAGGCGGCGACAGCGGGAGTACCCAATAGGGCACGGGTCGCCTGAACCGATGAACCTGATACGACAAGATAGAAGCCATTGTTACTTACGGCACCCGACAAAATCCTGTTTACCTGACGTGCCAGGTTAAAGGTGTAGGTGGTACCGGAAAGTCCTCCTCCGAAAAATCCGCTCGGTTCGAAGTAATCGGCTGGAAAATAAGTACTTGAGCCTGTCGAATCGATTGCTACCACTAACAGGGTGGAGGGGGCGGGAAAGGTGGAAGTCGAGTTGTCCTGGAGGGTTATCTTGAGTAATGCGCGATTGACCACGATCTCGCCGGAGTCTTTCAGGTGATCCAGGTAGGGTAACGTGAACTTCGTCTTTACTCCGGCCATGGCTTGCAGACAAACGGTACCGGAGGCGGAGTAGGCGGTATCCAACAGGTGCTGTTCAACAGGGAAGCCGTTGTAATTATGGGTGAACCCGGAAGACTTCGCACCGGTCAGCGCCCAGTTATAAGTCTTGGCGATATTCGACGTGTCGTGGTAGTAAAGCGTGAGTTTTGCGTTGAAGACATCAAAGTAGCTGATGCATCCTGTTCCGGAGGTCGATACGGAATCCACCATGATCTTGATCCCTTTAAAGTACTCTTTCCATGCCTCGTTGGACTGGAAGGTCGCACTTCCGTTCAATGCAATCAGGCTGTCGGCAAGTACCATGCTCATCGGAATACGCAGCTGCGGAGCGACGGTATCGGAATCGATGACCACACGAGTATTGGGTCGGGGCTGGAAGGTCAGTGATCCGATCGGCGCCGACTCTGCCGTAAAGGAACGGTTGCTGTAATAGACACTGTCCCCGTTCATCGACTCGGTGAGCCGGAATACGTTGATGGTCTGGTAGGCGTTGGTGTCGCCGTAAAATCCTTTGTAAAAAAGTTTCAGGATCAGGGAGTCGGCCGTCGCAAGTGTGCTGAAACTGGGTGTTCCCGCCAGGACCACTTGCGAGTAACACTCCGCGTACGACTTGCCGAAATAGGGGTCGACGTAGTTCCCGATCAGTTGCAGGGACAATTCATCGGAGCGAAGACTGTCTTCGCGGACAGTTCTCGACAATACTGTCACGGTGTCTGTGAACCCGGTATACAAGCCGTCAGAATCCGGCAGGATATCCTGTCCTATCTCGTCGGGGTCCTTGCAGCCGGACATGAGAATGCCGACGGTCATGACCATCCGGAGGGCCGTTTGACTGAAACGAAGAAGGGAAAGGAATGGACGGAACGTCAGCAATGCACTGTAACTTGGGACAAAGGAAAACAAAAGAGCGGATTCAAAAAAACGCTCAATCGGCCATTTCAGGTACTTGCTGGAGCAGTTCGTCGTAGAAAGTCGAGCAGGCGCTCACGAAATTACCGTCCTCGTCGAACGACTGGTAATTCAGCACGGGTTTTCCGGCCTTCTTGAGGTAGTTGTCGATGGCCGTGCTTTTTCCTTCACAACCACGCACCACACCGTCGCTCCACTTCATTGCGGAGAGATGAATGCCTTCCATACTGTACTCCTTATAGGTCTTCATGTCGTCGGCGGAGACACCGTCCATCTTCAGTTTCTTGGTGAAGTTGGGGCTGAAGGTCTCTTCCATGTCCTGCAGGTAGGAGGAGTAGACGACGCGAGAATTGCGGAACATGGGCTCGTCCTTGTAGCCGGTCTTTACGAAGAACGGAATCATGGAGGTCATCCAGCCGTGACAATGAATGACATCCGGTGCCCAACCGAGTTTCTTCACGGTTTCGAGCACGCCGCGGCAGAAGAAGACCATGCGGTCCTCGTTGTCCTTGTAGAATTTCTTTTTGGCGTCCCGGAAGACCATCTTACGCTGGAAATACTCTTCGTTGTCGATGAAGTATACCTGCATGCGAGCGCTCTGGATAGAGGCTACCTTGATGATGAGGGGATGGTCGCTTTCGTCGATGATGAGGTTCATTCCGGAGAGGCGGATGACCTCGTGTAGCTGGTTTCGGCGCTCATTGATAAGACCGAAGCGCGGCATGAACGTCCGTATCTCCTTTCCCTTTTCCTGGATTCCCTGTGGAAGCTTCCGGGCGATACTGGAAATCTCCGTGACTTCTAAGAACGGAGCGATTTCCTGGGAAACGAAGAGTACTTTGGCGTTCTTCATATGTTAAAAAATAAGTGACTTATAAATACAAATATACGTATATTAAAACAAAGCTTCAAATCTGCAACTCTTCGAGACGCAAAATCAGCATATTTTAAGCCTTTTTCCCATTTCGATTTCGTTTTTTCGTTGTTTTCAAACAATAACGATATCTTGGCCACGGATATTCTAAAAACAAGACAATTGACTACAAAAACAGCCTTTATGGAGGTGTTTGACAACGCTGATTTCCTGACCGAGGAAATCGAGTTCCTGAAATCAGAAGGTCAGACCATCGGGTTTGTTCCCACAATGGGCGCACTTCACGACGGACATCTCTCACTGGTTCGGCAGTCCAGATTCCAATGCGACCAGACCGTTGCCTCCGTGTTTGTCAATCCCACACAGTTCAACAATCCGGCTGACCTTAAGAATTATCCCCGGACGCTTGAATCGGACATCGAAATGCTCAGAAGCGAATACACAGACATCCTGTTTGCACCTGCCGAGAGTGAGATTTATCCGGACGGCACAGACAGAAGCGGGGCTGCTGATATCGATTTGGGATCGCTTGACCGCGTGATGGAGGGGGCTCATCGTCCGGGCCACTTCCGGGGTGTAGTCCAGGTGGTTCATCGCCTCTTCGACATCGTGCGTCCTGATGTCGCATTCTTCGGAGAAAAGGATTTCCAGCAATTGGCGGTCATCCGCCGGATGGTTGAACAGCTGGCTTTACCGGTGCGCATCGTCGGCTGCCCGACATGCCGTGAATCCGACGGTCTGGCCATGAGTTCACGCAACCTGCTTTTGACAGCGGAAGAGCGCGCCGAGGCGCCGGTGCTTTACAGGGCTCTTTCCCACCTGCGTAAGAATTGGGAGGAGCGTCCTTTGGAGCAGTTGAAAGCCGAAGCGGTGGCCATGATCCGAAAGAACGGCATGGCTGAATTAGAATATCTGGAGGTCGCCGACGCGACTACTCTTGAGCCTGTCGCTTTCATTGACGGGACCACGCATGTACGTTGCTTCGTCGCCGCACGTCTTGGAGCGGTCCGACTGATCGACAACGAGGCGATCGTGAAACCGTATTAAGATTGTTCCGGCAATTCTTCCGGCACCCTTTGCACACAGGCGCACAGCGGTCGCAGGACGTTTTACGAATTCTACCTGTCACGCCCTTGACTCTACTTTCTTAATTCTTAATTGCATACCCCTCTTGTCTGCCACCAGCTACGCACTCATCACCGGAGCGTCCTCCGGAATAGGACTGGAGCTGGCACGCATCTTCGCGGCTAACCGGATTCCGATGGTCCTGGTAGCACGAAGGAGGCATAAGCTTGAAGAGTTGGCACAGGAATTGAAGCGGGATACCGGCACGGAAGTCCTCCTGTTCCCGTGCGATCTCAGTCTCTCCGAAGCTGCGGTCTCGGTAAGTGAATTCTGCAGGAGCAACGGCCTCCGTATCGGTTATCTGGTGAATAATGCCGGCTTCGGTGATTACGGGACGTTCGCCGAGAGCGACCTCGACAAGCTTCGTCGTATGATTGCCGTGAATATCGATTCGCTGACCGCACTGACGCATCTCTTTCTCCCGGAAATGCTTGCAAAGAAAGAGGGCAAGATCCTGAATGTGTCTTCCATGGCGGCCTTCCTTCCCGGACCGCAGATGGCAGTCTATTATGCCACGAAGGCGTTCGTACTTCATTTCAGCGAGGCGCTTTCGGCAGAGACAGCCGGTACCGGAGTAACGGTTACCGCACTTTGCCCGGGACCGACTCACAGCGGTTTCTACGATGCGGCCGGTATGGATGGCATACGCTTATTCAGATCCGGCAGAGTGGCTGCCTCGCGCAGCGTGGCCCGGTACGGATACCGTGCGCTCATGCGCGGGAAGCGGGTAGCAGTATATGACCGTCTCAACTCGCTCATGACTGCAACCATCGGCTGGTTTCCGAGAAGCTGGGTGCTTCGTGTCGCGGGATACCTGAATACGAAGTCCGGCGGGCACTGATTCGTACTGTTCATCCGTATCGCCCATTAGGGTGCGTGATTCGCCGGTCCTGCCCACGTCGTGCTGCTCCTTTCCTTGGGATTTATTCTCCGTTGTAACTTTGTCGCTGAAGGCCATCCCGTTTCAGTCGGTTGCCTCCTGAGTTCATTCATCCTGATTGCTAATCCTGAAAGATGACCGCCCCGATCTACCTGGACTACAACGCCACGACACCGGTACACCCCGAGGTGCTTCAGCGGATGCTTCCGTTTTTTTCGGAAGACTTCGGAAATCCCGCCAGCAGGACGCATGCCTGGGGTTGGAGGGCGGCGGAGGCTGTTGCAGCCGCGCGCGAACAGGTTGCCGCGCTTATCGGTGCCTCTTCGCACGATATCGTGTTCACTTCAGGCGCTACAGAGTCGATCAACCTTGCATTGAAAGGTGTCTTCGACGTATACGGAAGGCAGCGCCGTCGTATCGTCACTGTGGCTACGGAGCACCGAGCCGTGTTGGACACGTGTAAGCGACTCGAAACGTCCGGTGCAGAGGTCATTGTGGTGCCGGTACAGGCTGACGGAATGATCGATATGGATGTTCTGCGGATGGCGGTAGACGGACACACATCGTTGGTAGCGGTCATGATGGCCAATAACGAGACCGGCGTCGTACAGCCGCTGCGGGACGTTTCCGCTATCGCACATGCGCACGGAGCCTTCCTATTTTCAGATACCACACAGGCTGCGGGCAAACTTCGCATCGACGTGGACGAGGAAGGCATCGACCTCTGTTGTCTGTCTGCACACAAGTTCTACGGTCCAAAAGGGGCAGGGGCTTTGTTCGTCCGCAGGAAAAACCCGCGTGTAGCCGTTGCCGCCCAATTGGACGGTGGCGGCCACGAGAACGGCCGTCGTAGCGGGACGCTTAACGTCCCCGGTATCGTCGGGTTGGGTGCCGCAGCTGAGTTGGCGGCAAAGGAGTGGTGGCCGGACGCAGAACGTATTTCTGTTCTGCGTACACAGCTGGAGCAGTGCCTTTTGGATCTGGGGGGTGTCTCTGTCAATGGCAATACCCGCTTCCGTTTGCCGAATACGACAAATCTGTACTTCAGCGGACATCCGGTAGCCGGAATGATCCAAAAGCTGGGAGGCCTGGGGGTTTCAGCCGGAAGCGCCTGTTCCTCTGCGTCGCAGGCGCCTTCACATGTATTGAAGGCGATGGGACTCAGCGACGAGGAAGCGGCTTCTTCGCTGCGCTTCTCATTGGGTAAAATGACTACGGAGGAGGAGGTGGTTGACACAGTCGATACCCTCAGGCAGGTCTTATAACCCCATAAGCCGGACCTTAAAATATCTCCTCTAAAGCGGAGATTTTCTTGCCGCCTTGCCAGATTCAGGACTTATTTCTTGCATTTAAGGCCGTCTTTTATTATATTTAAAACAGGTTCATTTTTTTCACCTATTCCTTTATTCATGTTCAGATTCATCCTTCTGCCGGCACTTTTCATTTTTTGTCTCGGTGCTACCCGGGCGCAAACACCCGAAGACAGTCTTGCCACGTATAAAATCACCGGGCAGGCACATATATTCATGTGTCCCTTCCTTTCGCCAAAGTTCATGGATGTATTGAAGGATG
This sequence comes from Bacteroidota bacterium, assembly GCA_046052345.1. Lineage (GTDB taxonomy): Bacteria > Bacteroidota > Bacteroidia > AKYH767-A > 2013-40CM-41-45 > Pollutiaquabacter. The sequence continues at coordinate 258,742 of JBJOMN010000007.1, forward strand.
CCTGTAAATGCGAAGTGAACAAATCCGAAGACCTGGTCATCCATGTCACGGACGGACTTCCGCTGGATGAGGAGCGCATTCTCAGGAGTGCCGAATCATTAGGATATGAGCGCAAACTGATCACCATAGAGCGTATCCGTTGAAATGAAAAGGCATCTGCTTCTTTTGCTGCTGTTTGCTGCCTTTTCGGCTCCGGCACAGACCAATACTTTTTACAGGCGTTACAACATACCCGGTATGCAGGGAGGGCTCAGCATCGTAGAAACTCCGGATGGAGGGTTTGTCGGCATCGGTCAGCATGAAGGGAACGGAAGTGCCGGCGACTGCGATATTTATGCGTATAAAGTCGACGCCTGCGGAAATCTGCAATGGATGAAGCTCATGGGAACGGGGAGGCAAGAGGGTGGAAAAAGCATTTTCCGACGCGCCAACGGCCATTTGCTACTGGTCGGATTATACGATGCCACCGGGTTTCTGATGGAACTGGATATGAACGGTAATTTATTGTGGGAGCGCAGGTACAATGGACTTTCCTGGACGATCGCTGTCACGGAGGATCAAACGGGGAACCTGATTGTGACAGGGACCACCTCATCGAATGCACAGTATGTTGTGATGAAATGCGACCCCGTCGGGAACGTGATATGGTCGAAATTGTATGATGGCTTGGGCTACCTTGCCACATCCGTTCTCCGTCTTCCCCAAAACAGGTTCCTGGTATCTGCCGCCTTCAATGTTCCAAACGGTGATTTTTCCTTGAATTGTATCGATGGAAACGGAACCGTCCTTTGGTCGAAGTCATACGGAGGATTCGGATTCAGTGATGTCGACCATAATCCATGGGGGTCCAAATCGATCCTGGATCCCTCGGGATCCTACGTGTATGTCGTTTCACAGACTGCCGTAAACGGGAGTGATAACATACTTTTATCCAAGATAAATCTGACCTCCCACTCAGATGTGTGGACAAAGGTTATCGGCGACAACAATTCCGAACAGCCAAGGGATATCGTATTGACCGACCAGGGTGTCGCAATTCTTGGCAATACCAGCAGCTTCAATGTGCCTGCCAATCCTGCAGCCGGGATCTTCGCCGACATGGGCGAGCGGGATGTGTTGCTGATTAATCTGGATGCACAAGGAAACAAATTATGGGCACGGACATACGGTGCGGAAGAACGAGACAAGGGTATTGGCCTGCGCCATAATGATGACGGCACGTTTCTCATAAGTGCCTATACTTCATCACCCTATTTCGGCAACACCGATATCTCGATGGATCCGCTTTTTATTCGCACCGATTCATTGGGTATGGTGGCCTGTCAGGTCTATTCACCTCCTATCACTGTCCAGGCCTATAATCTTACCTCTTCCAACTCCGGTACGGCTTCTGCCTATCCCGTATCCGCCTTCGCTGCCGCATCCATTGTCGCGGATTACTCCCCATCCGACAACTATCAATGTCTTTCCTGTATCACTGAACCCCTTTTTGTCCCAAGCGACACCGTTGTTTGTGTCAATGACACGGTACATTTCTTCAATACCACGGTTATCGGACTGACCTGTTTTCAGCGTTGGTCGGTGGACGGCTCGCTTTTCGATGGTTCTCTTGATACAATCACCTATGTTTTCGACCAGCCGGGGACCTATCCGATCCTCTTGTACTCCAATTGCGGGGCCAGCACTGACACGTTCCGTACCACCATCAGGGTGACGCCTTATCCGGCAACTGACTTCTCAACTTCAGACGGTTGTCTCAGGGACACTACGCAGTTCACCAACAATACCCTCATAAGTTCAGGTGTCGTTGCCGCTTTTAACTGGTCACTGGGAGACAATACTTACAGTTCGGATTTCTCACCTTCCCACATTTACCGTTCTCCGGGCAGTTACACCGTGCTGCTTTCGGCCACTTCCGAAGACGGCTGTATGTATACCGATTACGACACGGTGACCATTCATCCTTTGCCGCTGGTTTCGTTCTACATGGAAAGCGTCTGTGACAGGGATTCTTCCGAGGTCTTTAACAATACCACCAGTGTCACTCCGGTATCAAACTACGAATGGGACTTTGGAGACGGAACAACGTCGCTTCAGGAGTCTCCGCGTCACCTTTTTCCGGGGCCGGGACATTATTATGTGGGCCTGACGGCCACGGATGTTAACGGATGCGAAGAGCGCTTCTACAACGAGTTGGATGTTTTCCCCTTGCCGCGTCCGGAATTCATATTTTCACCTCCTTCCTGCGATATTTATTCCTTCGCTGAATTTGAAAACCGCTCCTCTAATTACATCTACGCGCAGTGGTCCTTCGGAGATGGCGATACTTCTTCACAGCAGTTTGCTTCTCACCACTACGCTTCTTCCGGTTCCTATGAAGTGGTATTGCATCTCGAATCCGATAAAGGCTGTGTCGATTCAGTAATCAAGAAGATGGATGTGAATTCGTCTTTCGCCGTTTGGATACCGAATGCTTTCACCCCGAATGGAGACGGTGTGAACGAACGTTTTATTCCGCTGACCCTTGGGGTGAAGGCCCTCCAAATGGACATATTCAACCGCTGGGGTAAAATCGTCTTCCACACCGAAGATCTTGATCAGGGCTGGGACGGTTGTATATCTGATGTGTTCGTCCAGGAGGATGTCTATGAATACCTTATCAGTGTCACGGACCAGTGTGACGACAAGCACACCTATCTCGGGCATGTGTCCGTGATAAAATAAGGCGGGCTTCATGTGCCGCCAGGTTCTGCCGCTTTCCTGCTTTCATTCATAGCCCGGTTTGCCTTTCCTGTCCATTACTTCTATCTTGAGGCGCGTAATCAAGACGGAATGGACACACATCTGCATCACGACCTGCCACATCATCATGAAGAGCATTTCAAGCAATCCGAAGTCGTCAGGGACATCGTCATCGGTATGTCGGACGGACTCACGGTTCCCTTCGCGCTTGCGGCCGGGCTGAGCGGGGCTGACCTGGACAATAATATCATCTGGACTGCCGGACTAGCCGAGATCGTCGCAGGTTCCATTGCCATGGGATTAGGCGGCTATCTGGCGGGAAAGACGGAAGTGGAGCATTATGATTCCGAGCTCAAGCGGGAGTACCGCGAATGTGTAACGCATTATGAAACCGAGCGCAAGGAAGTCATGGACATTCTCGCCCAGTACGGTCTGTCCAGACAGTCGCAGGAGCTGGTGATGAACGAAATGGAAAAGGACACCGACAAATGGGTGGAGTTCATGATGCGGTTCGAGCTGGGACTTGAAAAACCCGATCCGGACCGTGCCCGCAAAAGCGCTATGAACATCGGCTTCTCCTACATCGTGGGAGGGGTCATTCCGCTGACCGCATACTTCTTTACTGAAACACCCCACGACGGGCTGGTCATCTCGAGTGCGATCACCGTCCTTTGCCTTTTCTTCTTCGGCTTCTATAAGAGCAAGGTGACCGGTCAGGTCCCGCTCAAGGGCGCCCTTCGCACGACCCTTATCGGCGTCTTGGCCGCAGGAGCTGCCTACGGTTTGGCCAGCCTTTTCTCCTGATACTTCCGCAGAATCATTCAGCCACATCCACGGTGACAGCAAAAACCAAACGAAACGTACCTTCTGCAGCAGGCGACAATCGCCCGATGATCTTTGCAGTGCTACTGCTGCTGATCTCGGTGCCTTTGCTGTCACAGCTGGTGACAGACTTCTTCCTGAACATCGATGACGACTTGTTCTTCACGAACAATCCTCATCTGAGGTCTTTGTCGTGGGAAAATCTTCGGGCGATCTTTACCACCTACTATGGCGGCAACTACCATCCGGTGACCACGGTCATTGAAGCGGTGGAATACAAGCTTTTCGGACTGAAGGCGGCCGGTTTTCATGCTGTTTCGCTGATCGTCCACCTGCTCAACGGTTGGTTGGTCTATCGATTGACAGCACACTTTTCGGATCGATTCGATTTCCGTGCATTGGTAACGGCTGTTTTCCTGCTACATCCTATGCACATCGAGCCCGTGGCTTGGATCACCGACAAGACGGACCTTTATTATTCTGCTTTTTTCCTCGCGGCGCTCGACTGTTACCTTCGGTATATCAAGAACGGAGAGAAGCGGCTGCTGGTCTGGACGGCAATCCTTTTCCTGTTTTCCCTCGGTTCCAAGCCTGCTGCCATCGCATTTCCGTTGGTCCTCTTCATCGTGGACTGGCATTTCGGTCGCGGTTTCCGCAGCGAGATGCTCTACAAGTCATCGCTGCTGCTTGTTTCCATCCTCTTCGCGTATGTCACCTTCACGTCCTTGGATGCCGGTAGCAAGCTGTCTTCACAACTCATGCCGGACTACTCGGTCGTTGAACGCTTCTTCGTGGTCAATTATGCATTCGCCTATTATATCGTCGCTTTTTTTCTTCCACTGAGCCTTTCTGCGTTGCATCTTGCTCCGGCCGAGCTGACGGTCTGGTACTACATCGCACCGCTTCTCAACGCTGCAGTCATATACGGTGTTTACGGGTCATTCAGGACCGACAGGATGCTGCTAAGCGGCTTCCTTTTTTATGCGGTTACGATCGGGTTGGTGGTACAGATCGTCCCCTCCGGTTACAATGTCGTAGCTGAACGTTACAGTTACATGCCTTATCTGGGATTGTCGATGGCCGTCGCATCAATGTATGTTCATGCCAGGCAGACTTCTTCGAAGAGGGCCAATGCCATGCGGTTGCTGGCTGTTTTCTCCGTACTCCTCCTGGTGTTCTCTTTCCGACGGGCTGCCGAGTGGAAAGACCTGGCGACCAACAACCGCACCATCGCCGACCGGAATCCTCATTCCGCCTATGCACAGCTATCTGCCGCTTTTCAGGAATTGAATGCAGGAAGGGTGGAGGAGTCGTTGCGGTATGCCGCATTGGCCGAAGAGTTAGACTCCGAAGGAGCGGAAGTACAGTTCCTGAAAGGCAAGATCCATTTCGCCCTTCGCAACAACACTTACGATCAAGCTCTCCAGCAGCGTGAACGTGCCACCGCTCTGGCCGCCTTCCAGAAGGCGAAGCGTTACGGTTCCATGCAGAGGGATCTTCCGGAATTCCTTGCCATACTTCATTTCGAGTCGAATACGATGGACTCGGCGGAGGTGTATTTTTCGGAACTCATTTCAGCGGATACCTCCCGGAACACCGGTTACCTTACCAACCGTGCTGTCTGCCGCTACAACCTAAACCGCTTCGAAGGCGCCATCGCGGATTATACCGCCGCGCTCGCCATCGATTCCACGTTGGGTAATGCACGTGCGGAACGTGGCATCTGTTTTTCCAGGATCGGCCGCAAGCAAGAGGCTTGTGCCGACCTGGAGCGTGCAGTCTCCGAAGGTTTCAGGGATTACCTGACCGATCTGCAGACAAACTGCCGCTGAGCTGCGATGACACAGGTCATTTCGGACCAGTCCCATTAGCCCTACCTTCGACCATCCTACGACCATGATCATACACTTCAGGTTCAACGACAGCGACTGCACGGCCGACCTTTCGCGACCGATCGACCTTTCCATGCCGCTGACGACCGGTTCCGACGGGGTGCAAGCCTTCTATCTGCCGCCGATGGAACTTGAGCCTTTCCGTGCAGGGACTTTTATCGGAGATGTAGCCCAAGGCGGTGCGTGCAATGTGAACAAAGTCACGCTGAATCCTCACGGCAACGGTACCCATACCGAAACGGTCGGGCACATCACACGTGACAAGGAGACGGTTTTCGACCATGTGAAGCAATTCTGGTTCGTCGCCGATCTCGTTTCTGTAGATCCGTCAAAACTTTTCGAGGATCTTGTCATCATGCCGGAGCAGTTGGAGAAAGTGTTGGCGGATCCGCACGAAGCGCTGATCATCCGCACTCGGCCCAACGGAAAGGAGAAGCTGAGCCGGCATTATTCCGGAACGAATCCCGCCTATCTCCATCACGAGGCTGCCCGGATGGTTTGTGAAGCCGGTGTCAGGCATCTGCTGATTGATTTACCCTCAGTGGACAAGGAAGAGGACGGCGGAAAGCTCAGGGCACATCATGCATTCTGGAACCATCCGGAGAATACCCGCCGCGAAGCGACCATCACCGAATTGATTTATGTTCCGGACGAGGTGCCGGACGGAAGCTATTTACTTAATCTTCAGGTTATCAGCATCATGAACGATGCGAGTCCTTCCAAACCCGTCATTTACCGTATCCATCGCGTCGGTGGCGGTAGTCATTGAAAAACAATTACATAGCTTCTTAAGGGTGGAGCCGTTCCGCTCCCCCGGCCCGCCGAATATACAATACCGCGCTGATAATTAACCGATTAATCCTGACTTGATTTCCGTTTGCTGCAGTGACGGGGTATGCCGCTATCCGCCCCCACTTTTTCAACACTTTAGAATCGTTCTAAAATCATATTTTTTTCAAATTCCATGTCAATTATGGCACTTTCTAATAAATTTGCGCCGTCAAAAATGACTTTTCGGTGACCAATCCGGAGGTCTTTTTTTTCCCGTCCGTGGATTATACGGACGTCAGATCTGCTAACAAAACTGATATGAGCATAATCGGCCACATCAAGAAGCAAAGCCTGCTGTCAATCGTCTTCACTCTGCTGTTCTCATGGTCCGTTTCCGCACAGGATGCGGCGTCGGTACAGGACGGAGAAGCGCTCTTCAAAGCGAACTGCGCCAGCTGTCACGCGGTGAAGGAAAAACTGGTCGGTCCTGCACTGAAAGGCATCGAGACACGTCGTCCTGAGGAATGGTTGATCAAATGGATCAAGAATTCCTCCGCAGTCATCAAGTCGGGCGACGAGTACGCGAACAAGATTTACAACGAGTACAACAAGACGGCCATGCCTTCCTTCGCATTGAAGGACGGCGAGATCAAGTCCATCCTGGCGTATGTCAAGGTCGAGGCCGAGAAGCCCGATGCTGCGGCTGCAGCCCCGGCTGCCGGCGCAGATGGATCCGGTCCTGCCGAGGAAAAACCGGTGGCCCTTTACCTGATCATTGCAGCGGCAATCCTTTATGTCCTTTATACCATCCTCGCGCGGGTGCAGGGAACTCTGGAGCGCGCGGTACGTCAGCGCACCGGTGAGCCCGAGCCTGTTCCTATGGGACGTAAGGAAGCCTTCATCCACTGGGCGCGCAACAACAAGAAGATCGTAGCGGTTATCCTCCTCCTGTTCGTAGGCTGGGGCAGCGTCAAAGGTTGGTACACGCTCAAGAACATCGGTGTCATGCAGGGCTATACGCCCGACCAGCCGATCAATTATTCCCACAAGCTTCACGCCGGCGAGATGCAGATCCAATGTATCTACTGCCACAGCGGTGCCGAGCGTGGCAAGGTTGCCGGCATCCCTTCGGCAAACGTGTGCATGAACTGCCACAAGTACGTACGAAAGGGTCCTCAGACGGGCACCGAAGAGATCGCCAAGATCTACAAGGCGCTTGACTATGATCCCGACAAAGGAACATACGGTCCGAATCCGAAACCCATCCAGTGGGTGCGTGTGCACAACCTTCCTGACCTGGCCTACTTCAACCATGCTCAGCACGTCAGTGTCGGAAAGATCGCCTGCCAGACCTGTCACGGCCCGGTACAGGACAGCATGACGGTCGTCGGACAATATTCTCCGCTCACCATGGGATGGTGTATCGACTGCCACCGGAAGACCGAGGTGAAGATGGCCGGAAACGCCTACTATAACGAATATCATAAGGAGTTGCTTTCCAAGCCGGGTGCGGATTCAATCATCACGGTCTCCGAAATCGGCGGTCTGGAGTGCGCCCGTTGCCACTATTGATAATTCCCTGTGCTGCCGGCCTGCGCCGGTCTGACAACAAAGAAACATTCATACAACTACCCGATGAGCCAACGCTATTGGAAAGGAATGGAAGAACTGCGGAACGAACCGGAGTTCAACCGTCTTAAGAACAACGAGTTTTACGAGAATCTTCCGCTCGACGAACTGGTGCAGAAGAAATCGGACGATGCTGCGGTAACTCCGCGTCGCGACTTCCTCAAGTTCCTCGGATTCAGTGTCGCTGCCGCTTCCCTGGCGGCCTGCGAGGCTCCTGTCCGCAAGACCATTCCGTACCTCATCCGTCCCGACCAGATCACGCCCGGCATCGCGAACTGGTATGCGTCCACCTATTTCGACGGATATGATTACTGCAGCGTATTAGTCAAGACCCGCGACGGTCGTCCGATCAAATTGGAAGGCAATACGCTCAGCACCGTCACGAACGGCGGTGTCAGCGCAAGGGTACAGGCATCGGTACTCTCCCTTTATGATTCCGGACGATACACTTCCGCCATGTCCGGAGGCAAAGCGGTTTCCTGGGCAGACATCGACAAGGAAATCGGTTCAAAGCTTGCCGAAATCTCCCAGAAGGGCGGAAAAATACGTCTCCTTTCTTCCTCAGTCAACAGTCCTTCCACGCTGAAGCTCATCGGTGAGTTCGCTGCCAATTTCCCCGGCACCAAGCATATCCAATACGATGCCGTTTCCGCATCTGCGATGCGTCAGGCCAACATGGAAAGCTTCGGCAAAGCGGTGATTCCTTCCTACCGGTTCGACAAAGCTGAGGTGATTGTCTCTCTTGGTGCGGATTTCCTGGTCAACTGGATCTCTCCCATCGAGCATTCCAAGCAATACGCCTCTACCCGCAAACTTGACGGCGGCAAGAAGACCATGTCCCGTCACATCCAGTTCGAATCCAACCTTTCGGTTACGGGCAGTAACGCCGACCGCCGGGTCACTGTAAAGCCTTCCCAGCAGACGGCTGTCGCCGCTGCGTTGTATAACGCCATTGCCCAGAAAACCGGTGCAGCCACTGTTCCCTCCTCCATTTCCGGAGACCTCCAAAAGGCCGTATCAGCCACGGCTGAAGAGCTCTGGAACAACAAAGGAAAGTCACTGGTGGTCTGCGGCATCAACGGCACCGGCATCCAGAACCTTGTCAACGGTATCAACTCGTTGCTTGGAAATTACGGTACTACCGTGGATCTCGATAACTACAGCAATCTGCGTAACGGATCCGATGCGGACGTAGCTTCCCTGATGGATGAGATCTCCAAGGGAGAGGTTTCCGCCCTGCTCGTTTATAACTGCAATCCGGTTTATACGCATCCCAAGGGTGCAGATCTGGCGAAGGCAATGAAGAGCATTCCGGTGACGATCGCTTTCTCCGACCGTCCCGACGAGACCGCTTCACTTTGCAACTACAACTGTCCGGACCTCCATGTGCTGGAGTCCTGGAACGATTTCGAGCCGCGTAACGGCGCTTTTTCGCTTTCGCAGCCGACGATCTCTCCGCTGTTCAATACCCGCCAGATGCAGGAAAGCCTCATGGCGTGGACGGGAGCATCGGGAATGTATCATGATTACATGCAGCGCAACTGGGCCGGCAAATCCGTTTCCTGGGAGAAGGCGCTTCAAGACGGCGTCGTCGAAAACCCGACCGCCGCTTCTCAGTCCTATACCTGCAAAGCCGACCTGAGTGCCGCCGCCGCATCCGCCGCAGCTGCATCCGGAATGGAGCTGGTCATCTACGAAAAAACCGGAATGGGCAACGGCGCCCAGGCCAACAACCCCTGGCTGCAGGAGCTTCCTGATCCCATCACGAAGATCACGTGGGATAACTACGTGACGGTTTCCCCGGCCGATGCCCGTGAAAAAGGCTGGAAGCAGGGTAATGTCGTTTCTGTCAAGGCCGGTTCGGTGACTGTCAAGTTACCCGTCGTCGTGCAGCCCGGACAGGCAGCAGGCACGATCGGCATCGCACTCGGTTACGGACGTACGACGGCCGGCAAGGTTGCCGACGCGCGTGGCGTGAACGCTTATCCGTTCGTCTCCACTGAAGGAGGAATGTTCGGGTACAGTGTCTCCGGAGTATCTGTCGACAAGACCACCGACGACGATTATGTCCTGGCCGGCACACAGACCCACCACACCATGATGGGTCGTGCGATCGTGAAAGAAACCACCCTGTCCGCCTGGCAGAAAGACCCCAAGGCCGGCAATCCCGAAGAGCTTTTCCAGGTCCATGTCGGACATGAATCCAGCAAGAAGACGGCCGAGGAGACCGGCCTTTGGGACGAGTTCGAGTCCGGCCATCATCACTGGGGAATGGCCATCGACCTGAATTCCTGCATCGGTTGCGGATCCTGTGTCGTTGCGTGTACTGCCGAGAATAACGTTCCGGTAGTCGGCAAGGATGAAGTTCTTCGCAGCCGCGAGATGCACTGGATGCGTATCGACCGTTACTATTCCAGCGATGCCGATCCCAAAGAAGGGGAGAAGGGCGATATCATCGCGATGGAAACTCCGAGCGACAATCCGCGCGTCGTGTTCCAGCCGGTCATGTGCCAGCATTGCAATCATGCTCCTTGCGAGACGGTGTGTCCGGTCATTGCGACCAGCCACAGTTCCGAGGGTATGAACCAGATGACCTACAACCGCTGCGTCGGAACCCGTTACTGCGCCAACAACTGCCCGTACAAGGTACGTCGCTTCAACTGGTTCAAGTATTCGGATAACGAGCAGTTCGCGTTCAACACCTCGATGAACGACGACCTTGGAAAGATGGTCCTGAATCCTGACGTGACTGTCCGTTCCCGCGGGGTCATGGAGAAGTGTTCGCTTTGCGTGCACCGTATCCAGGAAGGCAAGTTGAATGCCAAGCGCGCGGGCAAGGCCATCGAAGACGGTCAGATCAATACCGCCTGTGCGCAGTCGTGTCCGACCAACGCCATCGTGTTCGGCGACTTCAACCTCAAGGGCAGCTCTATCAACAAGGCATGGGATCCGAAGGGACGCAGTTACCATCTGCTCGGCGAACTGAACGTCCAGCCGAACGTCTTCTACCAGACCAAGGTCCGCAACGTCGAAGAGGGAAAAGAAGCCTGATAAACATCCACAGCAAAGCATCCAATCTGCAACATGAGCAATGCATCACATGAGTCGGTCGTACGGGACCCGTTGATTCTGGGTCAGAAGACGTACAGTGAAATGACCGAAGACATCTGCCGACCGATCGAAGGGAAGGCAAACAACTACTGGTGGGCCTCCTTCATCATCGCCTTCACCGCCATGATCTGGGGCTTCATCTGTCTTTCCTATACCATCGGAAACGGTATCGGATCGTGGGGTGCCAACAAGACCGTAGGTTGGGCATGGGATATCACCAACTTCGTCTGGTGGATCGGTATCGGTCACGCCGGTACGCTCATTTCCGCCATCCTCATGCTGTTCCGTCAGCGTTGGAGGATGTCCATCAACCGCTCGGCGGAGGCCATGACCATCTTCGCGGTCGTCTGCGCAGGTCTGTTCCCGCTGTTCCATACCGGCCGTCCTTGGCTCGATTACTGGATGCTTCCTTTGCCCAACCAGTTCGGTTCGCTGTGGGTGAACTTCAACTCTCCGCTGCTGTGGGACGTTTTCGCCATCTCGACCTACTTCTCCGTATCCCTGGTCTTCTGGTACCTCGGTTTGCTGCCGGACCTTGCCACTGTGCGTGACCGCTGCGTCACTCCCACGAAGAAGTTCATCTACGGCCTTCTTTCCTTCGGCTGGAAGGGTACGGCCCGTGACTGGCACCGTTTCGAGGAGGTTTCCCTGGTACTTGCCGGACTTTCCACGCCGCTGGTGCTTTCGGTCCACACCATCGTATCGTTCGACTTCGCTACGTCCATCCTTCCGGGCTGGCACACCACCATTTTCCCTCCTTACTTCGTCGCCGGTGCCATCTTTTCCGGTTTCGCGATGGTTCTGACCCTGCTGATCATCGCCCGCAAGGTGCTGAGCATCGAGTCCTATATCACGATCCAGCACATCGAGCTGATGAACAAGATCATCATCCTGACGGGTTCCATCGTCGGTGTCGCTTATCTTACGGAGTTCTTCATGGCTTGGTATTCCGGCGTACAGTATGAATCCTATGCATTCATGAACCGGGCCTTCGGTCCGTACTGGTGGGCCTACTGGAGCATGATGACCTGCAATGTGATCTCTCCTCAGCTGTTCTGGTTCAAGAAGATCCGTACCAGTATCACTGCGACCTTCATCCTTTCCATCGTCGTGAACATCGGCATGTGGTTCGAGCGTTTCGTGATCATCGTCACCTCGCTTCACCGTGACTTCCTTCCTTCGAGCTGGACGATGTATTCCCCGACCTTCATCGAAGTCGGCATCTTCGTCGGCACGATCGGTCTCTTCTTCACCCTGTTCCTCATCTTCTCCCGAGTCTTCCCGGTAATCGCACTTGCAGAATTGAAGTCGATCCTCAAGAAGACGGGCAACCAATACAAGAAAAAGAGCTCACTCTAAGCCATGGCAAAACGTATCTACGGCGTCTTTGATGACGAAGAAATCCTGATGAACGCCATCCCGGCGCTGAAAGCGCAGGGAGTGTCCTGCAAGGACGTCCAGAGTCCTTTTCCGATCCACGGCATCGAGAGCCTGATCGGAGTGCCCCGGACGCGCATCTCCATCGCCTCTTTCATGTACGGCATCACCGGCACCTCACTGGCCCTGTTGATGGTTTGGTACATGATGATCAGCGACTGGCCGATCAACATCGGCGGAAAGCCGAATTTCGCCCTCTATCTGAACCTGCCGGCCTTCATCCCGGTCACATTCGAGATGACGGTATTCTGTGCTGCGCACGGCATGGCACTTACCTTCCTCCTCCGCAGTAAACTGTTGCCCGGCGTGACGGCTCCGATGCCTCATCCCCGGATTACCAATGATAAATTCGTCCTCCACGTGGACGTCAAAGACGAGAACGCCGTCAGCCAGGTTTCAGCGCAGCTGAAGAGCGCCGGTGCTTCCGAAGTCCTTACGAAATCACTTCAATCGGCCTGATCAGCAGCATGAAGAAATTCCTCCGATACATGGCACCTGCAGCCGTCCTGATTGCGACGGTTTCCTGCCAATCACCATCCGAAGACTCCAAGAGCACCGGCACCGAATACATGCCTGACATGTACCGTGGACCTGCTTATGAAACATACGGCGTTAGTCCGGTCTATGCCGACAGCATGGTATCCCGTCAGCCGGTGGCCGGAACGGTCGCTCGCAGCAATGCGATCTATAACGACGTGGACCGCCGGATGAGCCACGATTTCATGGTGACCAATTATCCTCCCACACCGGAAGGATACGAGAAAGCAGGGTCATCCCTCAAGAATCCTACCGAGTCCAGCGCCGAAAACATGGCCGAAGGCAAGCGTCTTTTCGAAAACTACTGTCTGATCTGTCACGGATCAGCCGGCATGGGAGACGGTCCTGTCGTCCAGCGTAACGGCCCTAAGCCTCCGGCTTACAATTCCGAACAGCTCAAGAACCTGCCCGAAGGGAAGATGTTCCATTCCATCCACTACGGAAAGAACATGATGGGCTCTCATGCTTCCCAACTCACCGCTACTCAGCGGTGGATGATCATCCGCTATGTACAAACCCTCCAGCAGGGCGGCGCGGCGACAGCCGCCGCCGACTCCACTGCCGGTTCCAAAATGTAATCCCACACCCAGAACGCTATGACGGATCAAACATTCGAACTCAACCGGAACAACAAGGTCCTGCCGTTGGTGATGATCGCCATCGGAATTGTGGCCGTCGCCGTGGGATTCATGAGCGACCCTACCCGCACGTGGGCATCCCTGCTGATCAGCAACTTCTATTTCAATGCCATCGCTCTGGCGGGCCTTTTTTTCGTAGCGGTCCAGATGATCGCTCAGTCGGGATGGTCTGCCGGGCTTATCCGGATTCCCGAGGCCATGGCCGGTTTCATGAAATACGGCATGGTCGGAATGATTTTGATTTTCGCTTTCGGTCACCACGACCTTTATCACTGGACACATCCCGAACTGTACGACAAGGCCAGTCCAGAGTACGACGCCATCCTTGACGGGAAGAGCGGATTCCTTAACATGACGTTCTATTCCATCCGTCTGGTCGCTTATGCGCTGATCTGGGTGGGTTTCGCCTGGATGATCCGCAAAAAGTCACTGGAAGAGGACAGGGAGGGCGGACTTGAGCCCTATCGTCGCAAGATGGTGTTGTCAGCGGTTTTCGTCGTCCTCTTCGCAGTCACTTCCTCCACCTCCGCTTGGGATTTCCTGATGAGCATCGATTCGCATTGGTTCTCCACCCTTTTCGGCTGGTACACCTTCGCGGGGCTTTTCGTCAGCGGCATGTCCATGCTGGCGTTGCTCACGCTCTATCTCAAGCGTCGCGGTTACATGACGCATATCAATGAGAATCACCTTCACGACGTCGGCAAGTTCATGTTCGCCTTCTCCGTGTTCTGGACCTACCTGTGGTTCTCCCAGTTCATGCTGATCTGGTATGCGAATCTCCCCGAAGAAGTGATCTACTACCAGACCCGCTGGACCTATTTCAAGAAGCTGTGGGCGGGTAATTTCATCATCAACTTCATTGTTCCTTTCCTGGTGCTGATGACCCGTGATGCCAAGCGGAAGGTCCAGATCCTCTGGGTTGCTGGCATCATCATCATCGGAGGGCACTGGATCGATGTCTATGTGATGGTGACTCCCGGCACGGTCGGAGCGCATTGGCACATCGGTTTCATCGAGGTCGGCACGTTCATCGGTTACCTCGGGCTCTTCCTCTTCAGCACCTACCGCGAGCTTTCCAAGGCGCCGTTGGTTCCGAAGAACCACCCCATGCTCACCGAGAGCCTCCATCATCATATCTGAGCAGTCCTTTCAAATCCCTGTCCTTAACCGAAGAAGTACAACTCCATGATAAAGCTCCTGCTACTGATCGTCGTCCTGCTCGCCGTCCTGACCGTCTGGCGCATCATCCGCGTCCTCGAACTCGTCCGGGAACTGCGCGGCGAGGAAGAGTACATAAACGACCAGGATTCCAAGCGAAACGGAATCTATTTCGTCATCTTCCTGATCGTGGGATTGATCGGAATGATCTATTTCACGCTCGATGCCAAGCAATACCTGTTGCCGGTTGCAGCCTCCGAGCACGGCGTGCTTACGGATGACTATTTGAACCTCAACTTCGCCATCATCATCGTGGTTTTTTTCATCACGCAGGTGCTGTTGTTCGGATTCGCCTACAAGTATCGTCACCGCAAAGGACAAAAGGCGTATTTCTACCCCGATAACCACAAACTGGAACTTATCTGGACTGCCGTACCCGCAGTAGTCCTCATGGGACTTATCGTTTACGGCCTTAAGCTCTGGACCGATATCACGGGACCCGCTCCCCAGGATGCGATGGTCATAGAAATTTACGGCAAGCAGTTCGACTGGACGGCCCGTTATTCCGGCGAGGACAACCAGCTGGGAGCTTCCAATTTCAAGCTCATTTCCGACGAGAACCCGCTTGGTGTCGACGTCAACGATCCGGCCTCCAAGGACGATAAGATCACCCGTGAGCTGTATCTGCCGGTCAATGTCCCGGTCCTGCTCAAGATCCACTCCCGGGACATCATCCACTCTGTCTACCTGCCGCACCTTCGTGCCCAGATGAACGCTGTGCCCGGAATGACCACGCAGTTCCATTTCGTGCCGACCATTACCACGGACAGCATGAAGACGGTTACCGGCAACGACAAGTTCAGCTACGTGCTCCTCTGCAACAAGATCTGCGGTGTCGCTCACTATAACATGAAAATGAACGTAGTAGTGGCCAATACCGGCGATTTCAAAAACTGGTACAAAGGTCAGCCGCTCGTTTTCGCAGCTCCTGCCCCTTCGGCACCCGCCGCCCCTGCTGATTCCGTGAACAAGACGGCCTCTTCAGGTGTTCCTATGAGTAAATCGTTATCGGCCCGCTGATAACCTGAAAGAACAGATCGATCAAGAAACAATAATTTCCAGGATACATGTCAACGCATGCACACGGTCACGACAGCGCTCACGGCGGTCACGACCATCATGAACATCACGATTCCTTCTGGACCAAATATGTGTTCAGCCAGGACCACAAGATGATTTCCAAGCAGTTCCTGGTGACGGCCATTGTGATGGCTTTTGTCGCCATGATCATGTCCCTCATCTTCCGACTGCAGCTCGGATGGCCCGACCAGAAATTCGGGTTCCTCGAGAGCATCCTCGGAAAATGGGGCAAGGACGGCAAGCTGGACCCCAGCTTCTACCTTGCGTTGGTCACCATCCACGGCACCATCATGGTTTTCTTCGTGTTGACCGGCGGTCTGTCCGGCACGTTCTCTAACCTGCTTATTCCATTGCAGGTAGGGGCCAGGGATATGGCGTCCGGTTTCCTGAACATGCTTTCCTACTGGTTCTTCTTCGCTTCCTGTGCCGTGATGACCGCTTCCCTGTTCGTGGAAGCAGGTCCTGCGTCTGCCGGTTGGACGGTTTATCCCCCGCTCAGCGCACTTCCGCAAGCCATACCCGGTTCCGGACTCGGTATGACCCTTTGGCTGGTAAGCATGGTCCTTTTCATCGGTTCAGCGCTTTTAGGCGGTATCAACTACGTCGTCACCGTGCTCAATCTGCGTACCAAGGGCATGAGCATGACCCGCCTTCCTTTGACCATCTGGGCGTTCTTCATCACGGCTATCCTCGGTATCCTGTCGTTCCCGGTGCTGTTTGCCGCGGCGCTTCTGTTGCTGTTCGACCGTAGCTTCGGAACCAGCTTCTATCTTTCCGATATCTTCATCGACGGCGCACCGCTGCACCACTCGGGCGGCTCACCGGTATTGTTCCAGCACCTGTTCTGGTTCCTCGGTCACCCGGAGGTGTATATCGTGTTGCTTCCTGCGCTGGGCCTGGCTTCCGAAGTCATCGCCACCAATTCCCGTAAGCCGATTTTCGGCTACAAGGCCATGGTCGGCTCCATGCTCGTCATCGCGTTCCTTTCCTTTATCGTCTGGGGGCACCACATGTTCATCACGGGTATGAACCCCTTCCTCGGTTCCGTATTCGTTTTCACGACACTGCTCGTGGCTATCCCTTCCGCTGTTAAGGTTTTCAACTATCTGGCGACCCTTTGGCGCGGAAATATCGTCCTGTCCCCAGCCATGATGTTCGCCATCGGACTGGTCTCTTTCTTCATTTCCGGCGGATTGACGGGTGTCATCCTTGGTGACTCCGCGCTGGACATAAACGTACACGATACGTATTTCGTGGTCGCCCATTTCCATATCGTCATGGGTTCGTCCGCCATCTTCGGCATGTTCGCAGGCATCTACCATTGGTTCCCCCGCATGTTCGGCCGTATGATGGACAAGAAGATGGGATACTGGCATTTCTGGCTCACCATCATCGGTGTTTACGGCACCTTCTTCCCGATGCACTTCGTCGGACTTTCGGGAGCTCCTCGCCGTTATTATGCCTACACCGCGTACGAGGGATTCGACGGCGCCTTGAACATCAACGCACTCATCAGTGTATTCGCCATTCTGGGCGGACTGGCGCAGCTTATCTTCGCCTTCAACTTCTTCTACAGCATGTACCGCGGCCGTAAGGCCACACAGAACCCGTGGAATTCCAACACACTGGAATGGACGGCTCCTGTAGAACATATCCACGGCAACTGGCCCGGAGAGATCCCCACCGTTCATCGTTGGGCGTATGATTACGGCAAGCCGGGTGCGGACGAGGATTATATTCCTCAGACCACCCCGTATTCAGAGACCAAATCTTCGAATCTGCCTAACGAGGCTTGATCCTTACTGATAAGAATTCATCAAAGGCGGTTCCTGTGAGCCGCCTTTTTTCGTGAATAATCCGTTCATTCTTATTTAACCAGTCATTAACACTTTCGGATTGAACCAATCGATAGTTTCAGTGTTTAATACCGTTTCACCACACCGCTAATGAACCATCAACGGCAAGGCTATCTCTCCTCCTTCTCTTCCGACTTTCCGGCCTCGATAGTCGTTTTCCTGGTCGCATTACCCTTGTGCCTTGGAATCGCGCTCGGTTCCCAGGCTCCGCTCATGTCCGGACTTGTCGCCGGAATAGTCGGTGGAATCGTAGTAGGCGTATTAAGCGGTTCCCAGCTGAGTGTCACCGGACCGGCGGCCGGCCTTACAGCCGTGGTCGTGACCGCCTTGGAGAAGCTTCCTGCTTTCGAAGCGTTTCTGCTCGCTGTCGTCATCGGCGGTGTCTTGCAGTTCCTGCTCGGTGTTTTTCGTGCAGGGGTCATAGGAGACTACATTCCTTCCTCGGTGATCAAAGGAATGCTTGCCGCCATAGGCGTGATATTGATACTGAAGCAATTTCCTCACCTGGTCGGTTACGATGCGGATTACGAAGGTGACGAGAGTTTTTTCCAGGTAGGCGAAGGCAATACCTTCAGCGGTATTTTTGAAGCGGCTTCGCATGTGCTTCCGCTGGCATTATTCATCGGATTGTTATCGCTGGCGGTACAGACGGTATGGGAAAAGCGGATTGCTCCGCTTAATGCGGTTTTGCGGTTGATTCCCGCTCCCTTGGTCGTTGTTGTTTTCGGTGTCCTTGCAAATCAATGGGCGATAGCCTCCTTGCCCGGCTGGAGCCTCACCGCCGACCACCTGGTTTCCATACCGGTTGCAAATAGTCCGTCGCAGGCTTTGTCTTTTCTGGTATTTCCGGATTTCAGTCATCTTGCAAATCCTCAAGTGTGGCTTACTGCAGTTACAATTGCGCTTGTCGCCAGTGTAGAAACCTTGTTATGCCTGGAAGCCGCGGACAATCTGGATCCTTACAAACGTGTCTCACCTACGAACCGTGAGCTCAAAGCCCAAGGCGCCGGCAACCTGGTATCGGGTTTGTTGGGAGGATTGCCCGTAACGTCTGTCATTGTCAGGACCTCCGCGAATATAAATTCAGGTGCGAAGACGAAGGTGTCGACCATATTGCACGGCATGTTGCTCCTTCTGAGCATTCTCTTTCTCCCGCAGCTGCTCAATCTCATACCCAAATCCGCTCTTGCTGCCATTCTTATCCATACCGGCTACAAACTTGCAAGCCTGAAAGTGGTGAAGGAATTCTACAGGAAAGGGGCTGACCAGTTCGTTCCGTTCCTTGTTACAGCCGCAGCCATCCTGCTCACGGATCTTTTGGTAGGAATCCTGATCGGATGCGTGGTCGGACTCTTCTTCGTCATGCGCAGTAATTTCAGGTCGGCCATCGTCATGGTGCATGATGATTCCCGCTATCTTTTCCGCATGAGAAAAGATGTTTCTTACCTTAATAAACCGCTATTGAAAAGGCAGTTGGAATCCGTGCCTTCCGACTCTTCCGTTCTCATCGATGCTTCGAGAGCGGATTTCATCGACCGTGATGTGATCGGAGTCATTGAGGATTTCATACAGCATGCGTCACTCAAGAACATCACTGTCGAGGTCAAACAAAACGGGTTGAAAAACCAAGGCTTCCCGGCCGGAACTCCCGGCGAATCGAACCAATGAACTAAGAAACCACTCCTATGAAATCCTACGAAAAGCTATTGCTGGAGAACAAAGCCTGGGCCCGGGAAAAGGTCCAGGACGACCCTGACTATTTCAAGCGGCTGGCGCATATCCAGACTCCCGACTTCCTGTGGATCGGCTGCAGCGACAGCCGTGTTCCTGCCAATGAGATCACGGGCACCCAGCCCGGAGAGATCTTCGTGCACAGGAACGTGGCTAACCTGGTAGTCCATACGGACCTGAACCTGCTGACTGTGCTGGATTACGCCGTTCGTGTCTTGAAGGTGAAGCATATCATCGTCTGCGGTCACCACGGCTGCGGGGGCGTACGGGCTGCCATGACGAACCACAGCATGGGGATCATCAACAAATGGCTGCGCAACATCAAGGATGTTTACAGGTATCATCGGGAAGAGGTGGATGCCATTAAGGATCCCGAGGGTAAAATCGACCGTATGGTGGAGCTGAATGTGAAGGAGCAGGTCATGAACCTGGCCAAGACCTCCATCATCCAGAAGGCCTGGAAGGAGAATCAGCAGCCTCACCTTCACGGATGGGTGTACGACCTGAAGGACGGTATCATCCAGCCTATCTGTGAGATGCCTGCCGGTACCCCATTGCTAGATATCTACCAATACGACGATTTGTAGTCGACAAGAAGGAGCCCCGGACTGCGGGGCTTTTTTCATTTTAATCCAAAGTCGAAACAGGAGGGAGGATTCCGCCTCAATCTGCAACCGGTTTTACCGTTTCCGACTAAAGTGCCAACTCTATGACGGATGTCATATGCAAAAGGCGGGATAAAGTGTAGAATTGTTCAAAATAAGCTCAAAAAAGGGGTTTCCTGACATAAATATGACAGTTGAATGCGTGTTTTTGAGACCTTTGCCCCGGTAAATCCCATCGTGCAGAAGATTCCGTTATCTGTCATCGCTTTTACCCATAAAAGCACTCCGTTGAGGGAACTCAACCGCTTCTTCATCCCCGAAGAAGAGCGTGCCGATAGACTGTCCGGATTGCGTTCGGCGGTCCGCCTTCAGGAGCTTCTGTATATCGCCACCTGCAACCGGGTGGAATTCATCCTAGTTTCCGACGAGGTCAATGACAGCTCCTTCCGGGAGCGATTTTTCCGCGCCTTGTCGCCGGGCGCCTCTGAGGATGAGGTGGCTTTCGCAATGCGTCACGCTGTGGTTCTCACCGGTAAAGCCGTGCTTGATCACCTCTATCGCGTTGCATCCTCCCTGGATTCCCTCGTAGTCGGAGAGCGGGAGATCATCACCCAGGTCCGGAAATCCTATGATGCTTGCAAGGCCATGGGACTCACCGGAGACCTTATGCGACTGGTCGTTCAATCCACGGTGAATACGGCCAAGCGTGTCTTTACTGAAACCAGGATCGCAACGAATCCGGTCTCCGTTGTCTCGTTGGCGGAGCGAAGGCTCAGACTCCGGAATCTTCCCAAAGAATCCCGTGTCGTTGTCATCGGTTCCGGGGAAACGAATACCAACCTCTGCAAATACCTCGTAAAGCAGGGCTTTCGAAACTTCGTCATTTTCAACAGGACCGTCGAGAACGCGGAGTCCCTTGCCGCAATGCTTAATTCCGAGAAGTCAGAAGCAAGGGCTTTTCCGCTGGATCACCTTCATTCATACTCGGAGGGATTCGATTTGCTGGTGACGTGTACAGGTTCGGCCCAAGCAGTCGTTACTCGGCAGAACTATGACATATTGCTTGCCGGTGAGCGCGGCACCAAGGTGATTGTCGATTTGGCGATGCCTGCCGACATCGATCCTGAAGTGGTCCGTTCGTACGATATTCACTATATCGGCATCGACGAACTGAAGACGGTGGCGGAACGCAATCTCGCCGAGCGACAGTCGGAGCTGGTCTTCGCGGAGAAGATCATTGCCGAGCAGTTGGTGGATTTCGAACGCGTATACCATACTCGCAATCTCGAACTTCGCATGCGCGAGGTCCCCGGTAAGTTCCGTGAGATCCGTGAGCGGGCCTTCAACGAAGTCTTCGTGCGCGACCTGCAGTCGCTGGACGACAGTTCCCGTGAGCTGCTTGAGAAGGTCGTCGATTACATGGAGCAGAAGTATATCAGCGTTCCCATGGTCATGGCCAAGGAAATACTCTTGGAGAAACGCTGATCATTCCCTTTCTTCGAGCCTATGCAGACCGTCCGTATCGCCACCCGTGGCAGTGAACTTGCCTTATGGCAGGCGCGGCACGTCCAAAAGCTGCTGCAGGCCGTCGGACTTGAAAGCGAGCTGGTTGTCATCAAGACACAGGGGGACCGCATACAGGATCTTTCCTTCGATAAGCTGGAAGGCAAGGGGTTCTTCACCAAGGAGATCGAAGAGGCGCTGCTCAACAACTCGGCCGATCTGGCTGTCCATTCCCACAAGGACCTGCCTACAGAGCAGCCTGAAGGGCTGGTGATAGCTGCCGTATCGGACCGGGAAGACCCTTCCGAGCTTTTACTGATCCGAAAGGGGGCGTTTGACGGAAGTTCCAAGTTCCGTCTGAAGAAAAACGCACTCGTCGGCACATCCTCTGCAAGAAGAAAGGCCCAGTTGCTTTCCTTCCGACCGGATGTTCGCTTGGCCGACCTTCGCGGAAACGTGCCGACACGCATTCAGAAACTGCGAGACGGAAATTACGATGCGATCCTGCTGGCTGCTGCCGGCGTGGAACGTCTGGGTCTCGACCTTTCCGAGTTCGCCGTCGAGCGTCTGGATCCCCGAGAATTCATTCCTGCTCCTGCGCAGGGCGTGCTCGCATTGCAGGTGCGCAGCGACAATGCCGAACTCCGTGAGCAGGTCGCCCGCCTGAACAATGAAGAAGTTTCACGGATTGTCGGGCTGGAGCGCAAGGTGCTTCAATTGTTCCAGGGAGGCTGTCAGATGCCGGTAGGTGTGTATGCGGAATACGACCCGGAGCAGGAAAGGTACAGTGTTCGCGCTTCCCGCTCCGAAAGCTGGGATACGCTGCCTGTGTCGGTGTCGCTGGAGTCTGCCAATTACGACACGCTTGCAGGACATACCGTGGACAGGATCAGGAACATCCGTCCCGGTTCCGTTTTCATCACCCGATTCGTGGCGGAGGACGGGCACTTCCGTAATGTGCTTGTCGGAAACGGTTTTTCGGTTTCCGGATTTCCGCTTATCGAGACCAAGCCGATAAGTTTTTCGGAGCTGCCCTCCTGCGACTGGGTGTTTTTTTCAAGCAAGAACGCCGTCAGGTATTTTTTCCGCCAGAAGCCACGGCTATCCGGACAGCGCTTCGGTTGTATCGGAAAGGCGACGGCGGAAGCGCTGCGTGCCGAAGGTGTCCGTGCAGAGTTTATCGGTTCCCAGGCCGACACGCGCATGACCGGAAAGCAGTTCGCTGCATTGGCGGGTGCTTCCAAAGTGCTGTTCCCTCAGGCGAAGGGAAGTATGCGCTCCGTTCAATCGCAATTCGTTCGAAAGGAACAGGTCATTGATCTTCCGGTGTATGAAACGATCCGCAGGGATGAACAACCTGTTCCGTCAGCGGACATCCTCGTCTTCACTTCCCCGTCGAACGTCGATGCGTTTTTCGATAAAAACAAACTCTCTTCCGGGCAGCTTGTTGTAGCCATGGGAGACGCTACGGCTGCTGCACTTCGAGAGCACAAGATTTACCATCCCGGCAAGGCGGATTCATTTGATGACGCGGGACTTGCCCGTGCGGTGTTCAGTGTTTCCTCCCGTATATCCGCCGGTGCTGAATGATGCACTCGCCCCTAATTGCCCGTCACCCATCATCCACCATGCTACGCCCCAGAAGACTCCGCAAGAATCCGGTCATCCGTGAGATGGTCGCAGAGACCCGTCTCTCCAAGGACATGTTCATTTATCCGTATTTCGTCACACCCGGAAACGGTGTGAAGCAGACGATTGAAGCCATGCCCGGCATCCACCGTTTCAGTGTGGATCTCCTGTTGAGGGATGTGGAGCAGGGCTTGAAGTGCGGAGTGAATAAGATCCTCCTGTTCGGAGTAGGCGAGGAGAAGTCCGAGGACGCTCGCTCCGCACACGACGGTCAGTCGGTGATTCCGCAGGCGGTGGGTTCCTTGAAAAGGGAATTCGGGGATGATCTTTACGTGATCACGGATGTCTGCCTGTGCGCCTACACGACGCACGGACACTGCGGATTGGTCCATGACGATTACGTCCAGAACGACCCTTCCGTGGAGGTTATTGCGAAAATGGCGTTAGCGCATGCACGGGCAGGAGCCGACATGGTCGCTCCCAGTGACATGATGGACGGGCGTGTAGCCGGCATCCGTCAACTTCTGGATGATAACGGGTTCCAAGACACCCCTGTCATGTCCTATGCCGTAAAATTCGCCTCGGCCTATTACGGACCTTTCCGGGAGGCGGCCGATTCAGCTCCGGGGAAAGGCGACCGTAAATCCTACCAGATGGACTTCCGGAACCGTCGGGAGGCCTTGCGAGAGGCTTTTTTGGACGAACAGGAAGGTGCTGATATTGTGATGGTTAAGCCGGCATTGGCGTATCTGGACGTTATCCGGGAGGTCAGGGAACAGACGTCATTACCGGTGGCATGTTACAACGTGTCGGCGGAATATTCCATGGTCAAAAAAGCCGCAGAAGCCGGAATGATCGACGGTCCGAAGATCATCATGGAAAACATGTACGCTTTCGCCCGGGCCGGGGCGGATATCGTCATCTCCTACCACGCTCGGGAAATCCTCGAAAACGGCTGGATCTCTTAAGGCGCTCAGCCGGGTGAAAATCCCGCTATGCCCGGGCGTTTTTCCCTCTAAAAGCCCTATCTTTGCGCTCCAAATCAGCCTATTCAGTTCCCATGGCACACCCGAATGAAGTCCTTGATAATGTAATCATCAAGTTCGCCGGTGACTCCGGTGACGGTATGCAGCTGACCGGTACGCAGTTCACCAATACGGCAGCGCTCCTCGGCAACGACCTCAGTACTTTCCCTGATTTCCCTGCGGAGATCCGTGCTCCCCAAGGCACACTCGCCGGAGTTTCGGGATTCCAGCTCCATTTCGGAAGTGTTGAGATCTTCACTCCCGGCGACTACTGCGATGTGCTGGTTGCGATGAATGCAGCCGCGCTCAAAGCCAACCTCCGGAATATCCGCAAAAGCGGAACCGTGATCGTCAATACCGACGGATTCGATGCGAAGAACCTGCGTCTTGCCGGCTACGGTGATGTCAATCCGTTGGAGAACGGCACACTCGACAATTACCGTGTCGTCCGCATGGATGTCACCAAGATGACCCGTGCCGCCCTCGAGGGAAGCGGACTCGGTGTGAAGGAGATCGACCGTGCGAAAAACATGTTCGTGCTGGGCTATCTGTACTGGATGTACAACCGTTCGATGGACCATACGGTGAATTTCATCGAAGAGAAATTCGGAAAGAAGCCGGAGATCCGCGATGCCAACCTGAAAGTCCTCAAAGCCGGCTATCACTTCGGTGAGACGCGCGAGGATTCGGCCAGCCGTTTCTCGATCGGGCCTGCGAAGATCGCTCCGGGAACTTACCGTAACATGATGGGTAACCAGGCGGTAGCGCTCGGTCTCATTGCAGCTTCCCGGAAATCCGGTCTCCAGCTTTTTTACGGTACATACCCCATCACTCCCGCTTCCGATATCCTGCATGAGCTTTCCCGTCACAAGAATTTCGGAGTAAAGACCTTCCAGGCCGAAGACGAGATTGCCGGTATCTGTTCCGCCATCGGCGCTTCCTTCGGTGGAGCATTGGCGGTGACCGGCTCCTCCGGTCCCGGTATAGCGCTGAAGACAGAGGCCATGGGACTTGCGCTCATGCTGGAACTTCCTTTGGTGATCATCAATGTCCAGCGCGGCGGACCTTCTACCGGACTTCCTACCAAGACCGAGCAGTCCGACCTTCTTCAGGCGGTCTGGGGACGAAACGGTGAGTCGCCGATTCCGGTGATCGCCGCGGCTACGCCCTCCGACTGTTTCTATATGGCTTACGAGGCCTGCAGGCTGGCAGTGGAATTCATGACACCGGTCATCCTGCTTACTGACGGATACATCGCCAACGGCGCCGAGCCGTGGATGTTCCCCAGCTCCTCGGACCTCCCCGCCATCAATGTCGAATTCGCCAAAGCTGACGGAGAGAAATTCCTTCCCTACAAGCGGAACGAAAAACTATCCCGCCCTTGGGCGATTCCGGGTACTAAAGGACTCGAGCACCGTATCGGAGGTATCGAGAAACAACACGAGACCGGCAACATCAGTTATGACCCCATGAACCATGAACTCATGGTGAACATGCGCGAGGACAAAGTCGAGAAGATCGCCGATTACATCCCCGCAATCAAACCGGAAGTAGGCGTCGACAAAGGCAAGTTGCTCGTGTTGGGCTGGGGTTCCACTTACGGAGCCATCAAGAGCGCCGTATTGAGCGCCCGTGCGCAGGGACACGATGTGAGCTTCGCGCATCTGCGTCACATCCGTCCGTTCCCCAAGAATCTGGGAGACTTCCTCAAGAACTACGACCAGGTGCTTATTCCTGAGATGAACAAAGGACAGCTTATCAAGATGATCCGCGAGAAATACCTCGTTCCGGCCATCGGCCTGAACAAGGTACAAGGTCTGCCTTTCAGTGCAGAGGAGATCTTCAGCCGTATCGTCTCAATGACCAAGAAATAATCCAGTAATCAACCTTCCATAGATATCCTACCATGGAAACCCCCGCTGCTTCCGCAGAAAAATTCACAGCCAAAGAACTCGTAACGGACCAGGAAGTCCGTTGGTGCCCGGGCTGTGGCGACTACTCGATCCTCAAGCAGGCGCAGACAGTCATTCCCGAGCTCGGCATTCCGCGCGAGAACATCGTCTTCATCTCCGGGATCGGATGCTCTTCCCGTTTCCCGTATTACATGGAGACCTTCGGGATGCACTCCATCCACGGCCGTGCGACCGCAGTCGCCAGCGGACTGAAGGCCACCCGTCCGGAACTCAGCATCTGGCTGGTGACCGGTGACGGTGACGGACTTTCTATCGGCGGCAACCATACCATTCACCTGTTGCGCCGGAACTTCGACCTGAACGTTCTGCTGTTCAACAATGAAATTTACGGACTGACCAAAGGACAATATTCTCCGACCTCCGAGGAGGGCAAAGTCACCAAGTCCACCCCGATGGGTTCCGTCGATCATCCTTTCAACCCGCTTGCGCTGTGTCTCGGAGCCGACGCTACGTTTGTCGCCCGTTCCATGGACCGTGATCCTAAGCATCTTCAGGCTATCCTGAAACGCGCCAACGATCATAAAGGTGCTTCCTTCGTCGAGATCTACCAGAACTGCAATGTCTTCAATGACGGCGCCTTCGAAGTCTTCACCGAAAAGGCAACCAAGAAGCACGAAACGCTTTTCATGGAATCCGGCAAGCCCTTGCTTTTTGGCGAGAACAACGAGCTGGGTATCAAACTTGACGGTTTCACGCCTGTAGTCGTAAATCTCAACGAGGGTGCCTCTGCTAACGACCTTTGGATCCACGACGAACGCGACCGTGTCAAGGCCGGTATCCTTGCCCGCTTCTTTGACAATCCGCGTGACGGCGCAGCGCATCGTCTGCCCCGTCCTTTCGGTGTATTCTATACCGAGGACCGTCCGTGTTACGAAGACAAGCTGGCCGAGCAGATCTCCAACATGAAAGCCAAGCGCGGAGACGGCGACCTCGATGCCCTGTTGCGCGGCCGCGAGACCTGGACTATCAGCTGAACTTCCGACCCGTGTTGAATAACATCCCGGCGTGCTGCACATTCGTGCGGCACGCTTTTTTTCAGGACAAATACTTCCCTACGATGGGAAGTCGCCGCCCGCTTCCGAACGCTTTCGGTGACACACGTAAGATCGGTGCGAACTGATGCCGTTTGTATTCGTTGGAGTTGACCAGTTTCAGTACCCTTTTCACCATTGCATGGTCGAATCCCATGGCAGTCAGCTCTTCGGGTCCTTTCCTCTTTTCAATGTACTGGAATAGGAGCGGATCAAGGATGTCGTATTCAGGCAGTGAATCCGAATCCTTCTGGTCAGGACGAAGTTCGGCGGAAGGTGCCTTTCGAATGATCGATTCCGGTATGATCTTCCGGTCACGGTTGATGTATTCGGCCAGTCGGTAGACTTCTGTCTTATAAACGTCGCCGATGACCGAAAGTCCGCCGCACATGTCGCCGTATAATGTGCCGTATCCCACAGCCAGTTCGCTCTTGTTGGAAGTGTTGAGCAGGATAGCGCCGAACTTGTTGGACTCCGCCATCAGAAGTACGCCGCGAATCCTTGCCTGAAGGTTTTCTTCGGTCACGTTGAAAGGCAGGTCACGGAATGCAGTGGCCAGACTCTTCAGGTACTGGTCATAGATGTCGTGTATCGGAAGGATTTCGTGTTCGACGCCCAGTTCGTTCACCAACTGCAGGGAATCGTCCACAGATCCGGTCGACGAGAAGCGGGAAGGCATCATCAGGACGCGGACGTTTTCGGGTCCTAAGGCGGTTGCGGCCAGCGCCGTGACCACTGCGGAGTCGATTCCTCCGGAAAGCCCCAGTATCGCCTTTCGGAATCCCATTTTTGAAAAGTAATCCCGTATGCCGATTATCAACGCGTCATGAATCGAGGCTATTTTGCAGGAATCTTCCGGTTTTGCTTCATTTTCCGCAGGTGCAAGATTTCCATCCCGGAAGTCGACGAAGCAGAGAGCTTCTTTGAAAGCAGGAGCTGCTGAGACGGTCGCGCCTTTTCGATCAATCGCAACGCTTCTTCCGTCGAAAATAACCTCGGTCTGAGCGCCGACATGGTTCACGTAGATAAGCGGTGTGCCGTATTTGGTGACATTCCTGTGAAGCACATCCATGCGCTCCTTGCCGTGCAGGTAGTCGAACGGTGAAGCGGCGATATTGATGATCAACTCCGGACGTTCGGAGGAAAGCACGTCCATGGGGCAAGAAACGTACATCGGATCGTCATCGATGTTCCACAAGTCTTCGCAAACGGTGAGCGCGATCCGTTTCCCGTCAATGTCGACACAGTGGAAGTCGCGGTTCGGTTCGAAGTAGCGGTATTCATCAAAGATGTCGTAGGTGGGAAGCAGGGCCTTGTGGACGGTATCCAGTATGACTCCGTCCTTCACCACGCACGCTGAGTTGAAAAGATTCTTTCCTTTGATTTCAGGGTTAACGGTCGGAGTGCCTACGATTGCAGTGATGCCGGCACATTCTTCGGCGATACGATTCACCGATTCACTACACTTTTCAATGAAGTGCCGGAACTCAAGGAAGTCACGCGGAGGATAGCCGGATACGGCCAGTTCCGGAAAAACGATGAGGGAGGCTCCGTTGGCTTTTGCCAGCCGGACATGGTCCAGCATCTTCGAAGTATTGGACTCGAAGTCGCCTACCGTGAAGTTGAGCTGGGAAAGGGCGATCCTCATGGTATAAAAAAACCCGTTACGGTGTAACGGGTACAAAGGTATAATCTTCCCGGGACTAGAAGAGAACCCCGATCGAAAGGCCCAGCATGTTGGCAGCGATTTTTGCACCGTCGAGCACGGGATTATCCGCTTTCTTATCGGTCACCTTGATGAGTCCGTTGCTGAAGGTGATGCCGGCCACAAGGCTGGTCGATCCGGAGAGATTATACTCTATTCCGGCTCCGAGGACCATGCTGAGGTTGAACAGGTTTATATCGGCGGCGATGTCTTCGTCCTCGTATTCTTGCACCGCCGTATTCGTGAATCCCGGAGAAGTGGTCTGTGTCTTGACGGTTCCGTCATAATTCGCTCTGACATTGATGCCGGGTGCGATACCTGCCTGCAGGAAGTACTTGATATATCCGATCTCGTTGGTCTTGAGAAGCATGCTGATCGGCAGTTCCACGTAGTTGGTCCGCAGGTCCATATCATAGGTGGTCGTAATGGTGGAGTCATTCGGGGACACCCTGACCGTATTCACACTGACCTTGTTCAGTTTGCCCCCCTTATAGTTGACGTCGATTCCGCTGCAGAGGAAGTAATTGTTCGAAAGTCGGAAATTGGCAATGAATCCGTAGGAGGCGCGCAGCAAACTTCCGTCGTTTTTAACGTCTTTGGTGTCGCTGCGGAACCAGTCCAGCGCGGGAGTCGCCTTCATGCCGAATTGGAATTTGGTGATAGTCCCCTTGTCTTGGGCGGACAGGGTCTGCATAAGGACTGTAAGCACCGCCATTACGAATAACTTTTTCATCTTTGTAGTGGTTTATGCGAGCAATGATACTAAAAACCCTCCCTCTCCGGTCATGGCCGGTATTGCTTCTCTTAATAAGCATTTGTTCATTACCCTCCTGTCGCACAGGACAGGAGCGGAATGAAATGACCGGCGATTCCACGGCGGTCACGGTACTCCGTTTCGAGCAGGACCTGTTCAGCGATTCGATTCCCGGCGGTAACCGTGAGGATTTCCTCAAGAACAAGTACGGTGCGTTTTACGACCTGTTCATCTGGCAGCTCACGCGTATCGGTTCGCCCGACAGCACTCTTACTGCCTCCAACCTGGAGGCGTTTGTCTCGGACACCAACTTCCGTGCGGTGTTCCGGGCATGTTCCGAGAAGTACGGAGATTTCAGTCCATTTGCCGGTAAACTGGATGATGCATTCCGTGCCTACGCGGAAGCATTTCCGGGCAAAACGGTTCCCGTATTGCTTACCACCCTTTCCGTATTCTCTTACCCGGTCATTTGCGATTCGACACATCTTGCGGTTTCACTGGACATGTATCTAAACCCGGGTTGCAGGTTCTATCCTACCGTAGAGCCTCCTTTTCCGGCATACCTCCAACGGCGCATGAGCAAGGAGTACATCGTTTCGGATGCGATGAAGGGATGGCTGCAAAGCGACTATGCTGCCGACGAATCCGCATCGGATCTTTTGGAGATGATGGTTTCTCAGGGCCGGATCGGATACGCACTCGGCAAGCTGCTTCCCGGTGAGCCGGATTCAGTGCGGACCGGTTACACAGCCGACCAGATCAAGTGGTGTTCGGAAAATGAAGGCAAGGTGTGGAGCTTCTTCATCGACAACAAGCTGCTTTACTCCAAGGATCCCAATATCCTCATGAAATATGTGGGCGAGGGTCCTTCCACGAACGGTTTTCCGGAGGGGTCTCCCGGGAACATCGGTTTGTTCGTCGGAACCCGCATCGTCACCACCTATATGGAATCACATCCTGAAATGACGTTGCAGCAGCTGATGGAGATAAAGGATCTGCACCAGCTATTCCAAGAGTCAAGGTATAAGCCGAAGAAATAGCCCGATTCGACACATCAACATTCCCGATAACTGACCATAAGACACCAGGCATGAAAAAATCAGAAATACGTTTCACTGTTTCGGTAGACGACAATCACGTCCCTGAAGTGATAGAGTGGGAGGCAACGGAGAGCGGGATGGAGGGAAGCCGTCCTTGCAAGGCTACGCTGGTTTCGTTGTGGGATCCGAAGGAGAACGCCACGCTGCGCATCGACTTATGGACGAAGGAGATGCCGGTTGAGGACATGAAGCGGTTCTTCTTCGAGAATTTCGCTTCCATGGCGGATACCTATCTGCGTGCTACCGATGATGCGGAGGGTGCGAAGATCATCCGTCGCTTTTCGGATGAATTCGGGAAAGCTACCGGTGTTGCCGGAAAAAAGGGCTGACGGTCGTCGTTCAGCCGCACGGGATTCATTTCCTTTCGAAAGTACTGTTGCAGTCTTCGATGAAGTCGAGCAAGTCCTCCCTGCCGGTCTTCTGTTCGGAGGAGGTCAGGAAAATGGTCGGCAGCTCTTCCCAGGTCTCTCTCAGCGTCCTTTTGTAACGTTCCACGGAAGTCACGGTCTGCTGCTTTGATACCTTGTCGCATTTCGTGAAAGCGATGACGAAGGGGACCCGGTTCGCTCCGAGCCAGTTGATGAATTCAAGATCCGACTTCTGGGGCTCGTGACGCACATCGACCAGTACGAATACGTACATCAGGTTCGGTCGACGCATCATGTAGTCCCGTATCATCTTCTGCCATTTGATACGATCGGTCCAGGAGACCTTGGCGTACCCGTAGCCGGGCAGGTCGACGATATACCATTCCTTGTTGATCAGGAAATGGTTGATGAGTTGAGTTTTCCCGGGATTTGCGGAAGTCTTCGCCAGCTGCTTCCTGTCGGTGATCATGTTGATCAGCGACGATTTTCCCACGTTCGAACGTCCGATAAAGGCATATTCAGGCAAATCCGGCGGAGGGCACTTCTCGACGGAAGGGTTGCTGATGACATAGGTGGCCTCTCGGATAAGCATCGTGGTCAAGGGGACGGACGCCGATTTGGGCGCGTACTACTAATCGACAACAAGTCAGCCGGGAAAATGTTTCGCCAACCAGTTGCTTAACAAGGTATTGAACTGCTCCGGTTGTTCCATCATCGGGGCGTGCCCGCATTGGTCGATCCAGAACAGTTCGCTGGCCGGCAGAAGCCGGTTGAATTCCTCCGCTACATCGGGCGGTGTAATCGTATCCTGCCGGCCCCAGATCAGGCAGGCGGGCCATGTCATCTCCTTCAGGTCATCGCTCATATTATGACGTATGGCCGACTTGGCCAGAGACAGGATACGAATCAGTTTCCCTTTGTCGTTCACGATGCCGTACACTTCGTCGACGAGTTCTTTCGAGGCGGTGCGGGGATCGTAGAAGGTGTATTCCACTTTCTGTTTGATATAGTTGTAGTCCTCCCGCTTCGGGAAGGTGCCGCCCATCGCGTTCTCATAAAGTCCGGAGCTTCCGGTCAGTACGATACCCTTCACCTTTTCCGGGTGTCGCTTCACATAGACCAGCGTGACGTGTCCTCCCAGCGAATTCCCGACGAAGATGACGTCTTTGAGCTGTTTGAATTCCAGGAAGTCGTGGACGAATTCGGAAAGCGCCTTGACGTTCGTGTTGAGGACAGGAAGCGTATAGATGGGCATCAAGGGTATGATGACCTTGTATTTGGCGGAGAAATGTCCGACGACGTCGTTCCAGTTGCTCAATGCGCCGAATAGCCCATGCAAGAGCACCAACGGTTGCCCGTTACCCTCCTCTATGTAATGAAACTCACCCTCCTGCTTTACCTCGTATCGCATACATGTGCTTTTGTCAAATGTAGGTAATAGGACGCGGACGATGCAGAGACGAATTCGTCCGTGAAGCTTCCGGATCCTGCTCCATGCTTCGCTGCAAAGATGCGGGCCGCACGAAGCCCTTTTTCAGGTCAAATTCCTAAAGTTTTCAACAAAGTGGGAGAAAGTGGGGGGAAGTGGTAAAAAAGGTTTACTTTAGCACCACTCAATAAAAGCGGGATGGCGGGCTTTATCGGAGAATTTCCGTGCACTGTGGACGACAAGGGTCGTTTTCTGCTTCCGTCGGGACTGAAGAAGCAGGTCCCGGTGAAGGAGCAGAAGCGTTTCGTGGTCCATCGCGGCTTCGAAAAGCATCTGGTGATGTATACGCGCAAGGAGTGGGAGCGGATTTCCGCCGAGGTGAATGCGCTGAACCTGTATGTGCGGAAGAATCTGGAGTTCGTGCGGAAGTTCAACAGGGGTGCGACGGAGATCGAAGTGGATGCCACCAACCGTTTGTTGCTGCCTAAGACGCTCATGGAATATGCCGGCATCAAAAAGGACATCATCGTCTTCGCCTTCGGAACGCGCATGGAGATATGGTCGGAAGAAGAGTATAACAGGATGATGAAAGACGACGGGGACGGATTCGCCAAGCTGGCGGAGGATGTGATGGGCGGCAACAGGAAGGATGACAACGAGTAGTTACCATGAACCGGTCCTGCTCCGGGAAAGTGTTGACGCGCTCGACATAGCTAAGAATGGCGTCTACGTGGACGTCACAATGGGAGGAGCCGGTCATACGCGGGAGATCCTGCGGAGACTGGGGGAGGGTGGAACGTTATTTGGATTTGATCAGGACGAGGAGGCGGGTGCGAATGCGCCGGCCGACGACAGGTTCACCTGGGTCCGGCACAATTACCGTTACCTGAAAAGGTTCCTTACTTATTACGGTAAATGTACCGTTGACGGCATCCTTGCCGACCTGGGGGTTTCATCGCATCAGTTCGACCGTGCGGAACGCGGCTTTTCTACCCGTTACGAAGGTCCGCTCGATATGCGAATGAACCGTTTGTCGGGAAAGAGCGCGGCCGATGTGGTGAACCGTTACACCGAGGAAGAGCTGACACGGCTGTTCCGGGAATACGGAGAGATCCGCAATGCACGGGAGCTTGCAGCGAGAATCGTATCGACACGTGCACAAGCTCCCTTCTCAACGACGGCTGCGCTTCGGGAATCCACGCTGTCGGTTGCTGAACGTGGAAACGAGTCTCAATACCTGGCGAGGATCTTCCAGGCGTTGAGGATCGAGGTGAACGATGAGCTGGGCGCAATCAAGGAGTTTCTCCGGCAGTCCGCCGAAGTGCTCCGGCCCGGGGGGCGTTTGGTTGTCATCGCATATCACTCGCTGGAGGATCGTCTGGTCAAGAATTTCATCGCACACGGAAAATTCGAGGGAGAGACTGTGCGGGATATCTACGGCAATCCGGAAGCAGTCCCTTTCCGGTCTGTAACCCGGAAGCCGGTGGAGCCTGATGCTGAAGAGATCGAAAGGAATCCGCGTGCGCGCAGTGCAAAAATGAGGATCGCAGAGAAAAACTGAATATGTCTGAAAACCGGTTAAGAGACACTGAAGAGGAAAAAACGGTTCCGGAGGAGATCGTCGCCGAAGCTACGCCCAAAAGGCGTAAGAAAGCCGGTATTTCCAGGAGCTTCATCCGCTTCATCAATGTGTTCGACTGGTTCGACCGTGACCAGGTGGCCCGGAACATGCCATTCATCCTTTTCCTGAGTTTTCTGGTGATGTGTTACATCGCCAACAGTTATTACTCGGAGAAACTCATTCGCGACATCGACAAGACCAAACTGGAGCTGAAGGAGAGGAGTGCGGAGTACATCACTATCCGTTCAAAGCTGATGTACAGCAGTAAACAGTCGGAGGTTGCCCGGTCCGCGGAGTCTCTTGGCCTGAAGGAGAGCACTGAACCCCCTAAGAAACTGGTGATCGTCACCGAAAAAGCATCCGGCCGTTGATGGAAACCAGGAAATCGATCTTGTTCCGTGTGTATATCGGCTTCTTCCTGATATGCCTTTTCGGAGCAGCCATCCTTTTCCAGATCGGACGCATCCAGTTCGTGGAAGGGGAGATGTGGAAGCAGCGTGCCGACAGCATGATGCTGGAGTACGTCAATATCGAGGCGGCCCGCGGCAACATCTATTCTTCGGACAGCATGCTGCTGGCGTATTCCGTGCCCATCTATGAACTGCGTCTTGATACCAGGGCGGGGGGCGTCACGGACGAACTTTTCAATGACAAGATCGATTCCATATCGAACGGCTTAGCACGCATCTTCAACGACAGGACCGCCTCCGAGTACAGGGAGGACCTTGTCAATGCACGGGCAGCGAAAGAGCGCTACCATCTCATCCGCAGAGGCGTCAATTACCTTGAGCTGCAACAAGTCAGGCAATTGCCCGTCTTCCGTATGGGAAAATACAAAGGCGGGCTGATGGTCGAGCAACAGAACCGCCGCGACCTTACGTACCGTGAGCTGGCAAAGCGCACCATCGGCACACCGCGGGACGCAAAGCCCGTAGGAATCGAAGCGGCCTTCAATGAAGAGCTAAAGGGGGTCAGCGGGCGACGGTTGATGCAGAAGATCGCCGGCAATACCTGGAAGCCCGTTAATGACCGGGATGAAATCGAGCCGAGGGACGGTAACGACATTATCACTACGATAGACCTCAATATCCAGGACGTGGCTTCCAGTTCGTTGGAAAAGCACCTGCGATTACACAACGCCGACAAAGGGTGTGCCGTGCTTATGGAAGTGGCCACCGGCGACATCAAGGCCATATCCAATCTTACCAAGATGGAGGACGGTTCCTACCGCGAAGTCTATAACTACGCCATTGCGGAGGCTACCTATCCGGGATCCACTTTCAAGCTGGCATCCATGCTGGCGGTCATCGATGACGGATTCGCCGACACCTCCGATTACGTATTCGTCGGTAACGGCTCAACTTTTTATTACGGGAAGGAAGTGAAGGACGCGCATCCTCCTGCCTCACCGCGGATGACGGTCAAGGAGGTCTTTGAGAATTCATCGAACGTAGGGACCACCCGTCTCGTCTACCAGTATTACGCCAAAGATCCTGAACGTTTCATCCGTAAGGTCTATTCCTTCGGTTTGGGGACCAAGCTTGGTCTGCAGATCGCCGGAGAAGCCCAGCCCCGCATCAAACACAAGGATGAAGAGGGATGGTCCGCCATCTCCCTGCCATGGATCTCCTACGGTTACGAGACCGCACTGACGCCGATACAGATTCTCGCCTTCTACAATGCCGTAGCGAACAACGGACGGATGGTCCGTCCGAAATTCGTCCGGGAGATACGGCACAGCGGTCAGCTTGTCGAAGCGTTCCCGACCGAGGTCATCCGTGATTCCATCGCATCGCCGGTGGCGATATCCAAGGTGCGTAAGATGATGGAAGGTGTTGTTGAGCGCGGCACCGGATCCGTCCTGAACAAGTCCCCTTATCGGATCGCCGGCAAGACCGGTACTGCTCAGTTGCAGGCGAAACGTATGCAGGACGGGACAGTCCGGATGACCTATCAGGCCTCTTTCGCAGGATACTTTCCGGCCGACCGTCCCAAGTACAGCTGCATAGTGGTTGTCTATGCGCCGTCCAATGATGTCTATTATGGCGGCACCGTTGCCGCTCCCGTCTTCAAGGACATCGCGGACAAAGTCTATTCCACCCGGCTGGACCTGCAAGTGGATCCTCTTCAGAAGGATTCCGCTGCCGTCTTGCCGCTTCCCCTCGCCAAGGCGGGTTACCGGCAGGACGTACAGCATGTCCTGAAGACCTTATCACTTCCCTATGCCTATCCCGAGAACGCGACCTGGGTCAGTTCCACGACAGACGAAAGGCTGGTAAAGCTTACTCCCCGCCCTGGCAAACCGGGTACGGCTCCTAACGTGATGGGTATGGGATTGCGCGACGCACTGTTCGTGCTGGAGAACGAAGGGTTGAGCGTAAGTGTGGCCGGCAAAGGAAAAGTGACCGGACAATCCATTAAAGCAGGCTCTGCGATACGTAAGGGGGATGCCATCAAACTTGTACTGAATCAATGAAGGCGCTCAAGGACATATTGTACAAGGCGGGAATCGAAGAAGTAGTCGGATCGACCTCGGTGGAGATCACGGACATCTGCTTTGACTCGCGCAAGGCCGGCAAGGGGTCCGTCTTCGTAGCCGTGAAGGGAACACAATCCGACGGACATGCCTTCATTCCGCAAGTCGTAGCCGCAGGGGCTTCGGCGGTTGTCTGCGAGGTGTTGCCCCATGAAACCGTCCGGGGGGTGACGTATGTCCGTGTACAGGATTCGGCGTACGCGCTGGGTGTCATGGCCGACAATTTCCACGACCATCCTTCTGAAAAACTCTCACTGGTCGGTGTCACCGGAACAAACGGAAAGACCACCACGGTGACGCTCCTCTTTCAGTTGTTCCGTCATCTTGGATACGGGGCCGGCCTTATTTCCACTGTCCGCAACCAGGTGAACGACGAAGTGTTCGAGAGCACCCATACCACCCCCGATCCGGTTCAGCTCAATGCACTTCTCTCTTCGATGGTGTCAGCCGGTTGCCGGTACGCCTTCATGGAAGTAAGCTCACATGCGGTGGTGCAGCAGCGCATCGCCGGGCTCCGTTTCAAGGGAGCTGTCTTCACGAACATCACCCATGATCATCTTGATTTTCACAAGACGTTCGATGCCTACCTGAAAGCCAAGAAGCGATTCTTCGACGGTCTGCCGGAGGATTCGTTCGCACTTACCAATTCGGATGACAGGAACGGGCAGGTGATGGTCCAAAATACTCGGGCTCGGAAGTATACATACGGTGTAAAATCCATGGCGGACTTCAAGTGCAGGTTGATCGAGAACGAGTTTTCAGGACTCATGCTCAATCTGGATGGCCGGGATGTGCTCTGCAGGTTGGTGGGCAGCTTCAATGCATACAATCTTACGGCGGCATACGCGGCTGCAGTCCTGCTGGAACAGGATAGGCTGCAGGTGCTTACTGCACTCAGTCTTTTGCAACCTGTGGAGGGCCGCTTCGATCATGTCAGTTCCACCGGTGTTGTCGGAATCGTCGATTATGCGCACACCCCCGATGCGCTGCAGAATGTCCTCAATACGTTGCACGATGTATCTGCCGGCGGCGGAAGGATCATCACTATCGTAGGATGCGGCGGCGACCGTGATGCGGCGAAGCGTCCCGTCATGGCACGGATCGCCTGCGAGCTCAGCGACAGGGTGATACTTACCAGTGATAATCCCAGGAGCGAGGATCCTGCGGACATCCTGCGACAGATGGAAACAGGTGTTCCTGCCAAAGACCACTTGAAGACCTTGACAATCGCTGACCGTAAGGAGGCCATCAAGACGGCAGTATCCATATCCCGCCCGGGCGACATCATACTTGTCGCGGGGAAAGGCCATGAGAAATACCAGGAGATAAACGGAATCAGACATCCCTTCGACGACAAGCAGGTCCTGGAGGAATACTTCAAGATGAAAGACTGACATGCTTTATTATCTGTTCAGATATATCGATCAGCAATTCGACCTGCCCGGAGCCGGAGTCTTCCAGTACATCTCCTTCCGCGCGGCGATGGCCGTGATCACTTCCTTGTTCATTTCCTTGCTGATGGGTAAGACCATCATCCGGTATCTGCATCGGAAACAGGTGGGTGAGACGGTACGCGATCTCGGCCTGGAAGGTCAAAAGGAGAAGCAGGGAACTCCCACCATGGGCGGGTTCATCATCCTTGCCGCCATCCTGGTGCCTACGTTGCTCTTCGCACGATTGCTGAATGTGTATGTGATCCTGATGCTCGTCACCACGGTGTGGCTGGGACTCATTGGCTTCCTGGACGATTATATCAAGGTGTTCAAGAAGGACAAAGAAGGTTTGGCAGGACGCTTCAAGGTGATGGGACAGGTGGGTCTCGGACTGATTGTCGGCATCACTCTGTACTTCAATGAATATGTGGTGGTGAAAGAGCGCGTGGAGAAGGAGAATATCACGGTGAAGCATGTGCATTCGAACGTCATCGAGGACATCAGGCAGCATGAAGAGGCGCTTTACTCCGGTGCTGCGGTCAAGTCCACCACTACGACGATTCCCTTCATCAAGAACCACGAGTTCGATTATTCCGATCTGCTGGCTTGGACCGGCGAAGGTTATCGCAAGTGGGCCTGGCTGGTATTCATTCCCATCGTGATATTGATCATCACCGCGGTATCGAATGGTGCGAACATCACTGACGGTATCGACGGTCTCGCAACGGGCACTTCGGCGATCGTAGGCGCTACGCTGGGGCTGTTGGCCTACGTGTCCGGAAACACCGTTTTCGCAAACTACCTCAATATCATGTACATCCCTTACACCGGGGAGCTGGTGGTTTTCATGGCCGCATTTGTCGGAGCCTGTGTGGGATTCCTTTGGTACAACGCGTATCCGGCCCAGGTCTTCATGGGCGATACCGGAAGCCTGGCGTTGGGGGGCATCATCGCCGCCTTCGCCATAGCCATCCGTAAGGAGTTGCTGATCCCTGTTTTGTGCGGCATCTTCTTCATCGAAAACCTATCGGTCGTATTGCAGGTAAGCTATTTCAAGTACACCAAGAAGAAATACGGAGAAGGCCGGCGCATCTTCAGGATGTCCCCCTTGCACCATCATTATCAGAAGCTGGGATACCACGAGTCGAAGATCGTATCCCGGTTCTGGATCATCGGAATCTTCCTCGCCATCGTCACCATGGTGACACTTAAACTGAGATAGGGAGACCCCGACCAACACCATGAGCACACACACACCACCTCTTCTTGTCATCCTCGGCGCCGCTGAAAGCGGGGTGGGAGCCGCTGTCCTCGCGCTGAGGAAAGGGCTTCGTGTATTTGTTTCCGATCATGGCACAATAAAGCAGGAGTATAAGCAGCTGTTGGACAAGTACGGAATAGCCTGGGAGGAAGGCGGCCATGACGAAGACAGGATACTGGCGGCCCACGAGGTGGTGAAAAGCCCCGGTGTCCCTGACACGGCTCCCATCGTAAAAAAGATCGTAGCGAAGGGGATTCCGGTCATCTCCGAGATTGAATTCGCCGGACGTTACACCAAGGCAAAGATCATAGGTATCACGGGGACCAACGGCAAGACGACCACCACGCTGCTGACCTATCACATACTCAGCAAGGCGGGACTCGACGTGGGTCTTGCAGGCAATGTCGGAAAGAGTTTCGCCATGCAGGTCGCCGAATCCGACCACGACTACTTCGTGCTTGAGCTGAGCAGCTTCCAGCTGGACGGACTGACGGATTTCAAATGCGACATCGCCGTCCTTACGAACATCACGCCGGATCATCTCGACAGATACGAGTACAAACTGGAAAATTATGTCCGCTCCAAATTCCGCATAACACGGAACCAGACGGCGGACGACGTCTTCATCTATTGCGATGATGATCCTCTTACTGCCGAACACCTCGGATTCATCGAGGGGCAGGCGATCCGTTATCCGTTTTCAATCCTTAAACACCTCCCGCAGGGAGCCTGCCTCGAACAACAAACACTAACCATACACACACATCAACAACAACACTTCAACATGCTCGTACACGAACTCGCCCTTCAGGGAAAACACAACCTCTACAATTCCATGGCTGCCGGCATCGCCGCGCGCGTACTCGACATCCGTAACGAAGCCATACGTGAAAGCCTTTCCGACTTCCGCAGTGTGGAACACCGCCTTGAATCCGTACTGTCGGTTCACGGGATCGAATTCATCAATGATTCCAAGGCTACGAACGTCAACTCGACATGGTATGCGCTGGAAAGCATGACGCGTCCTGTGATCCTGATCCTAGGGGGTGTCGACAAAGGCAATGATTATTCGGCGATTTCGGAGCTGGCCAAGGAAAAGGTGAAAGCCATCGTCTGCCTGGGAGTCGACAATCGCAAGATCCTGAAGGCGTTCAAGGACATCGTCCCTCAGATCGTCGAAACGAAGACGGCTGAAGACGCTGTCCAGGCCTCTTACCGGCTTGGCAAGAAGGGCGATGTCGTATTGCTGTCGCCCGCATGTGCAAGTTTCGACTTGTTCGAGAATTACGAGGACCGCGGACGCCAATTCAAAAAGGCTGTCCGCGCCCTCTGATAGCGGCCGAATGCGATGCTGCAGTAACATCAACCTTATAGAACATGTCCGTACACGAAAACTGGCTTGACAAGTATTT
The DNA here is from genome assembly GCA_046052345.1 of Bacteroidota bacterium. Lineage (GTDB taxonomy): Bacteria > Bacteroidota > Bacteroidia > AKYH767-A > 2013-40CM-41-45 > Pollutiaquabacter. The sequence continues at coordinate 299,591 of JBJOMN010000007.1, forward strand.
CAAAGGCGACCGTACCATTTGGATGGTCGTGTTCGTCCTGTCGATCTTCTCTTTGCTGGCCGTGTACAGCAGTACAGGGACTTTGGCTTACAAACGGCAGCACGGCACGGAATACTTCCTGTTCAAGCACCTGCTGATACTGGGCACTGGAATCGGCCTGATGTATGCAGCCCACCGCATCCGGTATACGGTCTATTCCAAGATCTCCACGTTGGCGATTTTCCTGACGGTGCCGCTGCTATTGCTTACCCTGATCCTGGGTACCAACCTGAACGAGGCCAGCCGATGGCTGACGCTGCCGGTCATCAATATGACCTTTCAGACCTCTGATCTGGCGAAGCTTTCCCTGGTCATGTACGTGGCAAGGATCCTGTCCAAGCGACAGGAAGAGGACATGACTTTCCGCTCCATCTTCTTTCCGTTGCTTGTGCCTGTCATGTTGGTCTGCGGACTCATTCTTCCGGCCAATTTCTCCACTGCCGCAGTGCTTTTCATCTCTTGTCTTTTCCTGATGCTGATCGGACGTGTCAAGATCAAACACCTGATGTACATGATGGGGATCGGTCTTGCAGGTCTGGGCCTTTACATCCTTGTCGCCATTGCATTAGGCAACCCTCAGCGCATACATACCTGGCAGGCGCGCATCGAGCGTTTCTCTCATCCTGAATCGGAGGATAATTACCAGACGGACCAGGCCAAGATCGCCATCGCCAAAGGCGGAATCGTCGGAAGGTTCCCCGGAAACAGCACGCAACGTAATTTCCTTCCGCATCCGTATTCCGATTTCATCTATGCCATCATCATCGAAGAATACGGCATGATCGGCGGGGCATTGATCCTGTTCCTGTATCTGCTGCTGTTCTATAGGGTGGTCCGCTTCATCCACCACAGTCCGATGGCTTTCGGCACCTTATTGTCGGTCGGGTGTGTCTTCATACTCACCTTCCAGGCCATGATCAACATGGCGGTCGCAGTCGGATTGTTTCCCGTTACAGGTCAGCCTTTGCCGCTGGTCAGCATGGGCGGATCTTCGATATGGTTCACCAGTATCGGTATCGGCATCATACTGAGCGTTAGCCGTCAGGTTGAAAAGGAAAAGAAGGAAGGAGGCGATGAGCTTGCAACGGCCTAAGATCAAAGTGATCATCAGTGGTGGCGGAACCGGGGGGCATATTTTCCCGGCCATAGCCATCGCGCAGGCGTTGCTTCGGCTCAATCCGCAGAACGAATTGTTATTCGTAGGGGCGAACGGACGTATGGAGATGGAAAAGGTACCTGCTGCCGGCTTCCGCATCGTGGGTCTTGATATTGCAGGGCTGCAGCGCCGCTTCGCTTTTTCGAATCTGCTGCTGCCCTTCAAGGTCATTGGAAGCCTTCTTAAAGCCCGTTCGATTGTCAGGGAGTTCCGGCCGGACGTGGCAGTCGGTGTGGGCGGATATGCCAGCGGCCCTTTGCTTTTCGCGGCATCAGGTATGAATGTGCCGACGCTCATACAGGAACAGAACTCGTTTGCAGGAGTCACCAACAGGATACTTTCCCGAAGGGCCGAACGGATCTGTGTCGCTTACAGCGGAATGGAGAAGTATTTTCCTACGGATAAAACAACCCTCACAGGCAATCCCGTGCGTGCCGATCTCAAAGACATAGAGGGAAAAAGGGAAGAGGGCCTCGTGTATTTCGGCCTTGCCGATAGAAAGCCGGTTGTACTGGTGATCGGCGGAAGCCTTGGCGCCCGTACCATCAATCGGGCGATACTTGCGGGTAAGGATAAGTTTGAAAGAGAAGGAGTGCAAGTCCTCTGGCAGACCGGGAAAGGCGGTGCGGACTACGCATCGTACTCCGACCATAGCTTGAAAGTCCTTCCTTTCATTCAACGTATGGATCTCGCTTATGCAGTTGCCGACGTCGTCGTATCACGAGCCGGTGCAAGCTCTGTTTCCGAACTGGCGCTGGCGAAAAAGGCTGCTATTCTTGTTCCGTCCCCGAATGTAGCGGAGGACCATCAGACGAAAAATGCGATGGCCCTGGTGGGAAAGGACGCAGCGCTTCTGGTGGAGGACCGGAGTGCTGAAACGGAGTTGGTTGACCGGGTGCTCGAACTGCTGCGCGACCTTCCGAAAAGGCAGGATTTGTCGCGCAAGATCGCAGGGTTCGGAATGCCCGATGCCGCAGACGTCATTGCCGGAGAAATCTATAAGCTGTCCGGAAAATGAAACGTAGCAGACCAGACTTCGACCGGATACGCGCGGTATATTTCCTGGGCATAGGAGGAATCGGCATGTCCGCCATCGCCAGGTTCTTCAAAGCGCAGGGAAAGGAAGTTGCCGGATACGACAAGACACGTACTCCGCTTACCATCGAGCTGGAACAGGAAGGCATTTCGGTACATTACCAGGACGACCCTGCTGAGATCCGTTCCGGTTTTACGGACGTCCGTGATACATTGGTCGTGCTCACACCTGCCATTCCCCCGGATCATCGTGAATGGGCTTTTTTCAGGGACAAAGGTTTCGACATCCTAAAGCGCTCGGAAGTGCTTGGAGTGATAGCGGACAGTCATTACACGGTTGCCGTCGCCGGCACCCACGGCAAGACGACCACCTCCACCATGATAGCCTTTTTACTGCGGCATGCAGGTGTCCCTTGCTCTGCATTTCTTGGCGGAATCGCCAAGAATTTCAATTCCAACCTCGTCATCGGCCATGAACAGGACGGTCGTCATATCCTGGTTGTCGAGGCGGATGAATACGACCGTTCTTTCCTGACCTTGCACCCGGATATCGCGGTGATCACCTCCATGGATCCGGACCATCTGGACATCTACGGCACTGAAAAGGATATGCAGGATACCTACAGGAAATTCGCAGGACAAGTCAGGCACGACGGATATTTGATCTGCCGAAAGGGACTGCCTGTAGGCGAAGTTCCCGCAACTACCATCACTTATTCGTTGAACGGGCCTGCTGACCGCCATGCACAGGATGTTACGATCCGGGACCATCAGTATCTGTTCGACTGGACTGACGGTTCGGTGGTTTTTCATGGCCTGACTACCCGCCTGCCTGGCGAACACAATGTTGAGAATGCGGTAGCGGCAATTTCGGCGGTCCGACAGATCGGCCTTTCCGAAGTGCAGATCCGAGAAGGTCTGGCAGCCTATACCGGCGTGAAAAGGCGTTTTGATTATCAGGTACGTTCCGAGAAGCATATATATATCGATGACTATGCCCATCATCCCGAAGAGCTGCGTGCCTGCATCCGGTCCGCACGCAACCTTTACCCCGGGCGACATCTGACGGGCATCTTCCAGCCGCATCTTTATACGAGGACCAGGGATTTCGCGGACGGTTTTGCGGAGAACCTTTCCATGCTCGACCGCCTGCTTCTGCTGGATATCTATCCGGCCCGTGAGCTTCCGCTACCCGGCGTAACCTCCTCGATGATCCTGGAGAAGGTCACGATCGCGGACAAGCAGCTGGTCCGGAAAGAGGAGGTTGCAAACTTCCTTAAAGTACATCCCGTCGAGGTGTTGCTGACATTAGGCGCCGGGGATATCGACCAGCTGGTGGATCCGATACGTGAAACACTTTCTCAAAGCTGAAACGCAATGAAAAAACAGAGAAATCCGATCGATTGGAAGGTCTTTCTCAGGCGCGCAGGCTGGTTGTTCCTGACGGGTGTTTTCATCGTGTCGGTCGGATTCACGGACTCGCGCATGAAGTCTATGACGTGCACGGGCATCGAGGCATCCGTCATCGATTCCACCGGGCACCGTTTCGTGGATGCTGCCCTTATCGGGCAGCTCATTGCAGACAAGACCGGGGGTGTAGTAGGGAAGCCGATGGATGCAATTAACATGGCCGTGTTGGAAAATACGATTCTCAGCAACCCTTTCGTGGCGAGCGTCAGGGTATTTTCAACCATTGATGGAAAGTTGCATGCGGAGGTCCGACAGCGAGATCCGATCCTCCGTGTAGTCAACTTCAGCGGGGAGAATTTTTACATGGACGTGAACGGTGCCTATATGCCGTTGTCCGACCGGTACACAGCAAGAGTTCCCGTCGCGAACGGGTACATCTATAATAGGGAAGCGGAACGGAATATCCGTAGTTATTCCAACGAAGAGCTGAGCGACACATCCGTGTCCGTCTCAAGGGCCTATCAGTTGTTTCTGATGGCCGATTACATTCGTAGGAACGACTTCTGGAATTCCCAGATCGAACAGATCTACATGAACATGAACTGTGACATGGAGCTGATTCCTCGTGTGGGCGACCACACGGTCGTCTTCGGCGACTGTCGTAACCTGGAGCCGAAGTTCGACAAGCTGTACCTGTTTTACAGGGAAGGGCTCAGCAAGACGGGTTGGAACAGGTACGGAACAATCAATTTAAAATACCAGGACCAGATAGTCTGCACAAAGAAATAGTTATGGAGAATTCACCCATCGTAGTAGGATTGGATATCGGCACTACCAAGATCTGTACGATCGTAGGCCGGAAGAACGAGCACGGCAAGATCGACATACTCGGCTATGGGAAGGCCGAATCGCTCGGAGTCAGCCGCGGGGTAGTCACCAACATCGGCCTGACCATCGATTCCATCCGCAAGTCGCTTCAGGAGGCCTCTGCAAAGTCGGGTGTCGATATCGCCCGGGTTTTCGTAGGCATCGCCGGACAGCATATCAAGAGCCTGCAGCATCACGGCATGGTGACCCGTCGTTCCGGTGACGACGAGATCACCCAGGAGAACATCGATGCGATCGTGACCGACATGTTGAAGCTCGCGATGCCTCCCGGCGAGCAGATCATCCATGTCATTCCGCAGGAATATATCGTCGACAGCGAAAGCGGCATCAAGAACCCCATCGGTATGGCCGGCGTGCGCCTGGAGGCCAACTGTCACATCATCACCGGGCAGGTGACTGCCGTCAAGAACATCAACCGCTGCGTCCAGCAGTCAGGACTTTCCATAGAAGGACTCTTCCTCGAGCCTCTGGCTTCCGCGGATGCCGTCCTCTCCGGGGATGAAAAGGAAGCGGGGGTCTGCCTGGTGGATATCGGCGGGGGAACCACCGACATCGCCATTTTCCAGGACGGTGTGATCCGGCATACGGCCGTGATCCCTTTCGGCGGAAATGTGATCACCGAAGACATCAAGGAGGGTTGCTCCATACTTAAGAACCAGGCTGAGAAGCTGAAGATCAAGTTCGGCTCCGCCCTGTCCTCTCCCGACCAGGACAATGAGATAGTCGCGATTCCCAGTCTGCGTGGACGTCCTCCGCGGGAAATCAGGGTGCGTACGCTTTCTTCGATCATACAGGCACGTATGGAGGAGATCATCGATTATGTCTTCTATGAGATTGTTCACTCCGGGTATGAGAAGAAGCTCATCGAGGGGATCGTCGTCACCGGCGGAGGCGCCCTTCTCAAGCACCTGCCGCAGCTGATAGAATACAGGACGGGCAAGGATACCCGCATCGGTTACCCGAACGAGCATCTGGCCAAGGGCGCGGACGAGGTGAAGAGCCCGATGTTCGCTACTGCGGTCGGCCTTGTGATAAAAGGCTATCAGGAGCTCGAACGTCAGAAACGTACCGGCCCGGTTGAAGAGACCCAGCAGAAGCCCAAGGAATCCCGCAAGGACAAGATCGCTCAGCCGAATTCCGATATGGAGGGACGCTGGTTCGACAGCCTGAAGAAATTCTTCACTGAAGAAGAGGAAGACACCAAACTCCGATAATAATTCAACACATAATAACATAAAGCCATGGAATTCGATCTGCAGCGCGAGAAATCATCCATCATCAAGGTGATTGGAGTAGGAGGCGGAGGCAGCAATGCCGTAAATCACATGTACCGTCAAGGCATCAAGGGTGTCGAGTTCGTCGTTTGCAACACCGACGATCAAGCACTAAAGGTCTCTCCGGTACCTACCAAGATACAGTTGGGAGAAAGCCTTACCAACGGACGAGGGGCGGGGGCTATTCCCGAAGTTGGCCGTAATGCGGCCATCGAGACGATCGATGAGCTCAAGAAGATCCTGCTGGAGGACACGCATATGGTGTTCATCACTGCCGGTATGGGCGGAGGCACAGGAACCGGTGCAGCTCCCGTCATTGCGCAGGCGGCACGCGAACTCGGCATCCTCACCGTCGCCATCGTGACGCTTCCCTTCGATTTCGAAGGCAAGAAGCGCAAACAACAGGCCGATGAGGGCATAGAGCAGCTGAAGAAATACGTCGATTCCATCCTTGTCATCCGAAACGAAAGGCTCCGTGAGATGTTCGGTAACCTGAAGCTCTCGCAGGCTTTTGCGCATGCCGATGACGTCCTTACCATCGCTGCCAAAGGAATAGCCGAGATCATCACCGTCACCGGTCACATCAACGTGGATTTCGAGGATGTGAAGACCGCGGTCAAGGAAAGCGGAGTGGCCATCATGGGTTCCGCAGTGGCGGAAGGAGAAAACCGTTCGATTCGTGCGGTCGAACAGGCATTGGCTTCACCGCTGCTCAACGACAACAACATCAAAGGCGCCCGTTACATCCTGATGAACATCTCCTCCGGCACCAAAGAAGTGACAATGGACGAGATCGGAGACATTACGGATTACATCCAGGAGCAGGCCGGCCTGACGGCCGACATCATCTGGGGCAACTGCTTCGATGAGAACCTGGACGAGAAGCTCAGTGTAACCATCATCGCGACAGGCTTCAAAACCCGCGCTGAACAGGGCAATGAGGCGATACAGCGCGAGCGTACCGGCACCAAGGTTTATGTCATGGACGAGGAGCCCTCCGTAAAGAAGGCCGAACAGCCGGTCGTAAAAAACGAGACTTCTTCCGAAACCGTATCACCGATGGATCCGGTACTCGTGACTCCCGCCGGGAACAACTCCCCCGAGACCGCGAATTCCGAGCCACAGTTCACCTTCGAGTTCGATATGACCAAGAGTCAGTCCCCTTCGACGGACTCCTTCGAGGAGGAAACCGCTCTGGAGATGGAACTTAAGAACGCAGTTGCCGCTCCTTCCGAAACAGGTCTCGAAAGCGAGGAGGAGGACGACCAGTTCCGGAAATCACGTGAACGGCTGATGCGCCTCAAATCCCTTAATTACAGGCTGGGTAGCGGTAATCTTTCCGAACTGGAGCGGGAGCCCGCCTACAAGCGCAAAAACGTCAAGCTGGAGAATGCTCAGCACTCCAGCGAGTCCAATATCTCGCGCTACACGTTGTCCAACGAGGACGATAAGAAGACGCAGATCCGATCCAACAATTCATTCCTTCACGACAATGTAGATTGATTTTTTTCGCGGCTTGCGAGCGCCGATCATTCCGCTTCCCCAAGTACTGAACCGGTTCGCACAGACGCAACGTCTCATTTATTGAGCGATGCCCTCCTGTCCCGGGAGGGCTTTTTCTTTAAATACTTATTTTTGACTGCTAATTATATATGGTCATGACCCTGGAAGAACAAATCAATGCCGATCTCAAATCGGCCATGCTGGCGAAGGACGAGCCCACTGTTCGCGGCCTTCGCGCTATCAAACAATCCATCCTCCTTGCCAAAACGAGCGGAGGCGGGTCGGTGTCCGTAGAGGACGAGGTCCGTATGTTACAGAAGCTCGTCAAGCAGCGGAAGGAATCCGTGGAGGTTTATCAGCAACAAGGTCGACAGGATCTTGCCGCTCCTGAATTGGAGGAGATTTCCGTTATCGAAAAGTATCTCCCGAAGATGATGACCGAGGAGGAAATTACCGCCGTAGTCAGGGAGGCCATACGGCAGACCGGTGCCTCCTCTCCGCAGGAGATGGGTAAGGTGATGGGCGTGGTCACGAAGCAACTGGCCGGAAAGGCGGATAACAAACTCGTGTCGCAGCTGGTCAAAAGCCTTCTTGGATCCTGAAAATGAATTACTTACGAAATATTTGCTTTTTTCCTTCCTAGTCTTACCTTTGGAGAGTCGCCCCTTAAAGATCGTATTAACTGCGGAGCACATTTGGGTGACAGGTGCTCCGAAAAACAAATTCAATACCACATGAAAACCGGAACTGTTAAGTTCTTCAATGAATCCAAGGGCTTTGGCTTCATTGTATGCGACGATTCCAAGAAGGATGTCTTCGTTCACCACAGCGGGCTCCTCGAGAAGGTTCGTGAAAACGATCGCGTCGAATTCGAAGAGATGGAAGGCCGTAAAGGCATCAATGCGGTGAACGTCAAGCGCGTTCAGTAATCCGTCCACTTCCGGAGAAGAATCAGGGAACCTTCACAGGTTCCCTTTTTTTGTCGGCTTTCCGTCCTGCACACCCCTTTTTTTATGTATTTTGACGACTTCCCAAAGTCGCATATGTCATCCATTCCTGCAGTAGCGGCAGTCGATATAGGTGGTACCAATACCGTTTTTGCATTGGTCGGTAGGGATGGAAGCATCTTGCGGAAATCATCAGTCCCTACCCGCTCGGCAGCGACGCCTGAGGAATATGTGGGATTGATCGCCGGAGAGCTACAGAAGTTGTCGGACGGCAACCGTATTTCCGGTGTCGGAGTGGGTGCTCCCAACGGAAATTATTTCAACGGAACAATCGAGTTCGCTCCGAATCTTCCCTGGCGAGGCGTCATCCGTCTGGCCGAACTTTTCACGGAACGGTTGTCTGCTCCTGCTTTCGTCACCAACGATGCCAATGCGGCCGCTTTGGGCGAGATGTACTTCGGATCAGCGCGCAACATCCGTGATTTCATCTTCGTGACACTGGGAACCGGACTAGGAAGCGGTATCGTGGTCAACGGTGATCTTGTGTACGGACATGACGGTTTCGCCGGAGAGCTGGGTCATACCATACTCCTGCAGCACGGTCGGCCATGCGGTTGCGGCAGACGCGGCTGTCTCGAGCAGTACTGCAGTGCAACCGGCCTGGTGAAGACTTACCGGGAAATTCTGCGTAGCGGTGACTTGGAACTGCCGGAAGGCTTGGACTATGAAACCATCACTTCCCGTTTCGTCTTCGAGCGTGCATTGGCCGGCGATGAAACGGCTTTTTCCGCCTTCAACTACACGGGCGAACTGCTGGGGCTGGCTCTGGCAAACAGTGTCGCATACACGAGTCCGGAGGCGATATTCCTTTTCGGTGGACTGGCCAATGCCGGTGAATTGCTGTTCACACCCACTCAGCTCAGTTTCGAAAAAAACCTGTTATCCATCTATAAAGGTAAAGTGAGGATAATGCCCTCCGGTCTGCCGGAGAATGACGCACCGCTTCTGGGGGCCGCCTCACTCGCCTGGAATGAACTTGAGAAGAAATGAAAGACCTTACAAAGAGGATTGTCCTTGTTTTCACTCTTGCCGCCGTCCCTTTTCTTGCCGCCGGCTCAGACCTTCCTGCTAAATATCCTTTGATTCCCTGGCCGGATTCCGTCAGCGAGGCGGAGGGATATTTTTCGATCACATCCTCTACCAAGCTGCTCATTGCCCAGGATAGTCTTCGCGGAGAAGCGGAATTTTTCAATGAGTTCCTTGAAGCGATGTACGGAACCGGACTCGAAATCAGGAATGCCAAAAGGGCTTCGAAAGGCTCCGTTCATATCAGCGTGGATCCATCGGTTCAAAAGGTTCCCGGCGGATACTCCTTGTCCGTTTCCCGGGATATGCTGAGTATCACTTCCGCCGATCTTTCCGGAGCGTTCTATGCACTGCAGACCGTTTGTCAGCTTCTGCCTGCCGGCAAGACCGATCACCTGGATATTCCCTGTGTCCTGATTCAAGACCATCCCAGATTTGCGTGGCGCGGAATGCATCTCGACGTCAGCCGCCACTTCTTCCCGGTCTCCTTCATCGAAAGATATATCGACCATATCGCACGGTACAAGATGAATGTCTTTCACTGGCACCTGACGGACGATCAGGGTTGGCGGATAGAGATCAAACGTTATCCGGAGCTGCAGCAGACCAGCGCATTCCGGAACGGCACGCGTATCGGACATTATTCTTCGGTACCGGAAGCCTATGACACGATACGCTACGGAGGATTCTATACTCAGGAAGAGGTCCGTGCCGTCGTCGCCTATGCCGCACGCCGTCATATCACCGTGCTGCCTGAAATCGAAATGCCCGGACATGCGCTGGCGGCGTTAGCTGCTTTTCCTCAGCTTTCCTGCACGGGCGGACCTTTCCAGACAGGCCGTACATGGGGAGTATTCCAGGATGTATACTGTCCGAAGGAGGCCACCTTTGAATTCCTGGAAAACGTCCTTTCCGAAGTTTGTGAGCTCTTCCCCGGCACCTATGTCCATATCGGCGGTGACGAATGTCCCAAAGACCGGTGGAAGTCCTGCTCGCATTGCCAGGCGCTCATCAAGGAACTCAAGTTGAAGGACGAACACGAATTGCAGAGCTGGTTCGTGCAGCGAATTGAAAAATTCCTTCACTCCAAAGGAAAGCGGATGATCGGTTGGGATGAAATACTTGAAGGAGGACTCGCACCGGATGCCACAGTGATGTCATGGCGCGGTTATCTGGGAGGCATCGAAGCCGCCCGTCAGGGTCATGATGTGGTGATGACACCGACGTCCTATTGTTATTTCGATTATTATCAGTCCAGGAATCCGGGCGAACCGCTGGCCATCGGCGGATTTCTTCCGCTGGACAAAGTCTATCGTTTCGAACCCATTCCCGATGTGCTGACTCCTGAAGAAGGGAAACATATCCTTGGTCTGCAGGCGAACCTTTGGACGGAATACATTCCGGATGAATCGAAAGTGGAATACATGCTTTTACCGCGCATGTGCGCCTTGTCGGAAGTGGCCTGGTCGGAGAAGACGGACCGGGATTACGATGGATTCGTGACACGGCTCGTTTCGCACTTCAAGTTGCTGGATTTTCTTGGCGCCAACTACTCCAAGGCCGTCTTCGATGTTGAAAGCGTAGTCATGCCTAATCAGGGCAAGGGGATTTCAGTGACATTATCCTCTCCGTACAGGAACGGAAGCATACGTTATACCACCAACGGAAAGTCACCGGACGGCAGTTCCAGATTGTACGAGCAGCCTTTCAGGATGGACCAGTCCATGTACATACAGTCGGCCGTGTATGATGGTCCTCAAAGGATCGGAAATGTGCTGCAGCAGGTTTATAAGGTGAACCTTGCCACAGGCAAGGACATCCTCCTGAAAAACAAGCCGGATGAGGAGTATTGCCGGGGAGGCGGATTCACACTGGTGAACGGGATCACCGGCGCTTTGCCTTGGAACGGCTCAGACTGGCTCGGTTTCCGCGGCGAATCGCTGGATGCCACCGTGGATCTCGGTCAGACCTACAGCATCTTCCGCGTCGGTCTTGACCTGCTCTCCGACGAAGGCAGCTGGATTTATTATCCGAAAAGCGTCCGTATATTCCTTAGCGAGGACGGCAAGGAATTCGTTCCTTTCGGAAGCCTCGAAGGGGATAAGCTGGATCCGACACAGCGTTTCGCCATGATCCGCACCGACCGTGTGAATGCGCGGTACGTACGCGTGGTTGCCGAAAATGCAGGTATCATTCCCGACGGTAAGCCGGGAGCCGGAAATCCGGCCTGGCTTTTCGCGGACGAAATTGTCATCGAATAATTAAAACTACCACAACCATGGGCGATCGTTCCCGGCGGACCTTCATCCGTAATTCCGCGCTACTGGCAGGTCTGTTCACGCTTCGTCGTTCCGCTTCCGCTGAAAGCATAGCCGGCCTTTCGGCCTCCGCATCTTCCGGCGGACCCATTGTGCTGTCGACCTGGAATCACGGTATTCCCGCAAACGCGGCCGCGTGGGCGGTCCTCGAAAAAGGAGGTCGTGCACTTGATGCCGTGGAAGCCGGAGTCCGTGTCCCGGAGGCTGATCCGAACATCACTACTGTCGGACTGGGCGGGTTTCCCGACCGCGACGGACGTGTCACACTCGACGCATGCATCATGGACGAGAACGCCAACTGCGGATCGGTGGCCTGCATCGAGCACATCGTGCACCCGATTTCGGTAGCCCGTATGGTCATGGAAAAAACACCCCATGTCATGCTTGTCGGCGAGGGTGCGTTGAAGTTCGCTCTGGACAACGGTTTCAAGAAAGAGAACCTCCTGACTCCTGAAGCCGAAAAGCAGTGGAGGAACTGGTTGAAAGATGCCAGATACAAACCGGTAGTGAACTGGGAGAACCACGACACGATCGGGATGATTTCCATGGATGCGAACGGTAACCTTTCCGGCGCCTGCACGACCAGCGGCATGGCCTTTAAGCTTCACGGAAGAGTCGGCGATTCTCCCATCATCGGAGCCGGCCTGTATGTCGACAATGAAGTCGGAGCCGCTACCGCAACAGGCGTCGGGGAAGAGGTGATCCGCATCTGCGGTTCGCACCTCGTCGTCGAACTCATGCGCCAGGGCAGGTCGCCCGCGGAAGCTTGTCGCGAAGCGGTGGAACGCATCGTCCGCAAGCAGCCGGAGCGCTCGAAAAGCCTTCAGGTCGGCTTCATCGCCTTGAATAAGAAAGGCGAGTTCGGCGCCTTCTGTCTCCAGAAAGGTTTCAACTTCGCGGTTAAATCTTCGCAGCATGACAACTCCCTGTTCGACAGTCTCAGCTACTATTGACCGTGAGCAAGATCCTGCTTGAAGTCGCTTGTGCCAATCTGCAGTCCGTGCGGGCAGCTGTCGAGGGTGGAGCCGATCGTATCGAGCTGTGCGCCGCCTTGGGCGCCGGCGGACTGACTCCCTCTGATGGTTTCATACGTGAAGCACTGCGCATCTCCACTGTCCCCGTCTTTGTCATGATCCGTCCCAGAGAGGGTGATTTCCTTTATTCGGAGGACGAGTTCAAAATCATGTTGCAAGATCTGGCCCGATGCAGGGAATTGGGCGTTACCGGCGTAGTGACAGGTATGCTTACGGCCGCAGGGCAGGTGGACAAATCACAGGTTGCACGATTTTTAGGAAGCTCAGGCGACATGCAGGTCACCTTTCACCGTGCTTTTGATCTTTCACGTGATGCCGCGGAATCGCTAAGGGATCTCATGGAATCAGGCGTTCACCGCCTCCTCACTTCGGGTATGGCCTCGTCTGCACCGGAAGGCGCCGAGTGCATCCGTCAACTTGTCCTGCAGTCGGCAGGACGTCTTGTTGTCATGGCCGGAGCTGGAGTGAATCCCGGTAACGCGGCGGATCTTGTACGTAAATCGGGCGTATCGGAAGTCCATCTTTCGGGAAAGATGATGCAGGCCAGCGCCATGACTTTCCGAAGAGCCGCACTTTCGATGGGAGCACCTGATGCCGATGAGTACACGTTGGCAGTCACGGACAGCCGTATAATACGTTCGGTGCGTGAGGCGTTGGACGGAATCTGAAAAGACATGATGCGATTACGGCTACTTTTGGTTTTACTGGCAGCGACGCTCTCCACGCATATCCTGCAATCCCGTCCGTATGAACAAGCGCTTTCGACCGGTTGGGAATTCAGGAAGACCGGTGATCCGGGCTGGATGCCGGCCAAGGTGCCGGGTAATTGTTTTACGGACCTCTTTGAAAACGGAATCATTCCTGATCCCTTTTCGGGCGCGAACGAAGCGGGACTCCGGTGGGTCGACACCTGCGACTGGGAATACCGTCTCTTCTTCAACGCGGACAGCATATTGCTGCGGTGCGAGAATATCCGTTTACGATTTGACGGACTGGATACGTATGCGGAAGTCCTCCTCAACGGCAAGCGCATCCTGCTTGCCGACAACATGTACAGGACCTGGGAGACCGATGTGCGTTCCATTCTTCGGTTCGGCAGGAATGAGTTGACCGTTCGGTTCAGCGCCGCTCTCCGGAAAGCTGCAACCCTTGCCGCTGCATATCCGCAAAGACTTCCGGGCGGTGACAGGGTCTTTGTCCGAAAGGCGGCATTCCATTGGGGATGGGATTTCGGCCCCCGGTTCCTGGGTTGTGGTATCTGGAAACAGGTGGTCATCACGGGTTGGAATCATCTTCGTATCACCGATGCATACGTCCGTTCGCAACATTCCGGAAAAAATGATGCTAAGCTGAAGCTGCGGGTGCAGCTGGAAAGCACCGTCGACCGGAAGGTCCTGCTGCGTACTTCGGTTGAAAACGCTGCACAGGAGGAAGTTGACCGTGAGGTCAAGCTCAGGCACGGCATTCAGACCGTTGAATTCGATTTCAACCTCCGCGATGTGAAGCGGTGGTGGACGCATCAGCTCGGCGATCCCTTCTCTTATGAATTTCTCGTCTCTGTAGCAGCACCCGGAATGGACACTGCTGTAAGACGATTCTCCTTCGGAGTGCGCGATCTTAAACTGGTGCAGCGGAGGGATTCGATCGGCGAGAGTTTTTATTTTACCCTGAACGGCATACCGGTATTCATGAAAGGTGCCAACATGGTGCCGCCCGACCATTTCGTAGCCCGCATCGACAGTTCGATGCAAGCGGCGCTGATCGCGGACGCGCGGCGTTCCAATTTCAATATGCTACGTGTATGGGGTGGAGGGATTTATCCTGACGATGATTTCTTCGGACTGTGCGACAGGAACGGAATCCTTGTTTGGCAGGATTTCATGGCAGCCTGCTCCATGATACCCGCAGACACGTCCTTCCTTTCGAATATGCGCGAAGAAGTCCGCCAACAGGTCGTGCGCTTGAGGAATCATCCTTCATTAGCCATCTGGTGCGGCAACAATGAATGTGACGAGGGTTGGCACAATTGGGGCTGGCAGAAGGAATTCGGTTATTCTCCCGCTGATTCTGCCGCCGTATGGCACGATTATCTGTCCGTTTTCCATCGTATGATTCCGGAAGTGCTGAAATCCGAAGACCCCGGCAGAAGTTACCGGCCGAGTTCTCCTTCTATCGGTTGGGGTAGGCCGGAGAGCCTGCGTTCAGGGGATGCCCATTACTGGGGTGTTTGGTGGGGCCATCAGCCGTTTTCCGTTTATGAGCAAAAGACCGGACGCTTCATGACCGAATACGGTTTCCAGGGCATACCCTGCTTGAAGACGATACGCACTTTTGCCGGCGATAAAGGATTCGACCTGCGCGATGCCGGATTACAGTCGCATCAGAAACATCCTACGGGTTTCGAAACCATCCGGGAGTACATGCAACGGTCCTACGATGTTCCGGAGGATTTTTCAAATCACGTGTATCTGTCCCAGATCGTCCAGGCCGAAGGAATCATCGGTGCCATCGAGTCCCACCGCCGTCAGCGGCACCGTTGCATGGGCACACTCTACTGGCAGTTCAACGATTCCTGGCCGGGAATCTCCTGGAGCAGCCGCGATTATTATGGCAGATGGAAGATGCTGCAATATGCAGTGAGAGAGGCATATGCCACGTTGATGATCACGACCAAGGAAAAAGACCGTAAAGTCGATGTCTATGTCGTTTCCGATTCTGTAGCGGATTACCTGGCGCGGATGGAGCTACGGCTGATTGATGTCTATGGAAACATACGATGGTCTGAAATCGTCCCAGCTGACATCAAGGCCAATGCTTCTACGCTGGTATGTTCCCGGGATTTCAGGCGACTGGTATCAACGACGGATACGGCGAACGTCATTCTGAATGTACGCATACTGAAAGGTGACGGAATTGCAGCCGAGCGAAACGGGCTATTCTGCCTTCCGCGGAACCTCCATCTCATGAAACCGGCGATGACTGTCAGGGCTTTGACCACCGCTGACGGTAAACAGAAAATAGAATTGAAAAGCTCTTCTTTTGTCCGCTGCATGGAAGTGTCCTGGAAGGACGATCCTTCCGTTTTCGATCGAAATTATATCGATATGTTTCCCGGGGAAAGGTATGAGTTCACCATCACCTCTCCGGACTATTCCCCTTCAGCCATCCAGGAAATCCGTTACCGCTCCCTGATAGACACCTTCTGACATGAACAACAAGACGATCGCCATCATCACAGCTGCTATTCTTTCAGTAAGACTGCAAGCGCAGCCCTTCGATCCGGCAAGCAATGTGAATCCCTTTATCGGTACCGGAGGCGCCGGCCATACGTATCCCGGAGCCACGCTCCCCTACGG
Organism: Bacteroidota bacterium; assembly: GCA_046052345.1. Classification (GTDB taxonomy): domain Bacteria; phylum Bacteroidota; class Bacteroidia; order AKYH767-A; family 2013-40CM-41-45; genus Pollutiaquabacter. The sequence goes on from JBJOMN010000007.1 coordinate 315,637, forward strand.
GATGGTCCAGTTGTCGCCTGATACCCGCATCGACGGCAGCTGGGAAGGTTGCAGCGGATATCACTACTCCGATTCCGTGATGCACGGGTTCACCCATACGCATCTCAGCGGCACGGGTTGTTCTGACTACGGCGACATCTTGCTCCTGCCATATTCCTCCGACAGCCTGCCCGTACGGGGAAGGGGCGTGCGATTCAACCACTCGGACGAGAAGGCCTCTCCGGGATCGTATTCTGTGCTGTTGAAGGAGGAGGGTATCCGTGTCTCACTTACAGCCACGGCCAGGACGGGCTTCCACCGATATGAATATGCATCGACCGGAAACAGGAACGTATTGATCGACCTGTTGCACCGCGACAAGCTGACGGATGGCAGGATTCGCATTGTGAGCGATCGTCGTATAGAAGGATTCCGTCGTTCTTCCGCGTGGGCCTCCGATCAGCTGGTCTATTTCTGCATCGAGTTCGACCGTCCGTTCCTTGTAACGGGTCATGAAAAAGCCAAACTGCCATTGGTATTCAACAAAGATGCCTGCCGAATCGGATTGCATTTTCCGGGCGGGGGCGAAGCCGTTCAGGCCAAGGTGGCGCTTTCCTCCGTCAGTGAAAAAAATGCGTGGTTGAATCTGACGGCGGAGTCAGCCGGATGGGATTATCAGGATGTCTCCGGTAAGGCACGGAACGAATGGAACAAGGAGCTCCGCAGGATCGAGATAAGCGGGGCTACGCCCGAACAGTTCACCGTGTTCTATACCGCACTGTACCATTGCATGGTAGTCCCGAACATATACAGCGATATCAACGGAGAATATCGCGGCCGCGATGGCAAGGTCCACAAAGCCGAGGGGTACACACATTATACCGTCTTTTCGCTTTGGGATACCTTCCGGGCCTGGCACCCGCTGATGACACTCATAGACCGTAAGCGGACGCGCGACTACATCCTTACCTTCCTTTCGCAGTACCGTCAGGGCGGTCTGTTACCGGTCTGGGAGCTTTCCTCGAATGAGACGGAATGCATGATCGGCTATCACGCCATACCCGTAATCGTTCATGCCTGGATGAGCGGCATCCGCGATTTCGACGGAAAGCTTGCGTTGGAGGCTATGCGGAAGAGTGCGGAAAGCCGAAGCCGATTCGGTCTTGGCGCATATATGGACGGAGGCAGGCTCACACTCGATGATGAGCACGAGTCGGTTTCCAAGACACTCGAGTACGCCTACGATGACTGGTGTATCGCTGTGTTCGCGGCCTCGATCGGAGATTCCGCCGTATACAGGAATTATATCCGGCGCTCACAGTCGTGGAAGAATCTCTTCGACTTCCAAACCGGATTCATCCGTCCGGTGAAGAACGGCGGATGGCTGGAGCCGTTCGACCCCTACGAGGTCAACAACAACTTCACCGAAGCGAACGCATGGCAATACACCTTCTTCGTACCTCAGGACGTGCCCGGACTGATGAAGGTCCTGGGAGGACCGGCGGCCTTTGCTGCCAAACTCGACGATCTTTTTTCCGCAAACACATCGACCACCGGCAGGGAGCAGGCGGATATCACAGGACTCATCGGCCAGTATGCGCACGGAAACGAGCCCAGCCACAACATGGCCTACCTGTATGATTATGCCGGCCAACCGTGGAAAACCCAGGAGCGCGTCAGGCAGATTCTCGACGGATTCTACAGGAACGACCCCGACGGACTCATCGGAAACGAGGACTGCGGTCAGATGAGTGCCTGGTATGTCATGAGTGCACTCGGCTTGTATCCTGTCACACCCGGAGCCGGCTACTACGCGATCGGCACGCCGCTTTTCCCGCAGGCCGTCGTGCGGCTCGAGGACGGTCGCCAGCTTCGGCTGCTGGCGGATGATCCCGGTCCGGTCAATAAATACGTTTCTGCCGTATCGGTCAATGGCCTTTCGCTGAATTCACCTTTCATCACGCATGAAATGCTTGTTTCAGGAGCCACGGTTTCTTTCTCCATGTCGACGCGTCCGGAGAAGGAGTGGGGCGGCGGAGATTATCCGCATCCGGAGGTCCGGGCTTCCGAAGAAATCCTGCTGACTCCTTTGCTGAAGGCGCCCCGAAACACTTTCATCGATAAGATGGACGTCGTGATATTATCCAATTGTGATTCCATTTTTTATACGACGGACGGAACGATACCTTCCATGTCCTCCGAGCGTTATTCAGGGGGTGTAAGGATTACCCGCACGGGGACCTTGAAGGCGGTCGCTTATAAGAACGGTCTGCGCAGCAGCGTTTCTTCTGCCGACTATTTCAGGCTGCCCCATCCCGATTGGAAGGTCAATCTCACCGGAACGTACACGCCGCAGTATTCCGCCGGTGGGCCGGAAGGGCTTGTCAACGGAATCCGAGGCACTGTCAACTGGCGGAAAGGAGAGTGGCAGGGTTACCAAGGCCAGGACTTCGAGGCGGTGGTTGACATGGGCAGCATCCGTGAAGTCAGGACCTTGGCAGCCGGATTCCTTCAGGACGTCAGGCCGTGGATTTTCTTTCCCAAGGAGGTGGTCTTCTATACTTCCACGGACGGAGTCAATTACACCGAAGCCGGTCGTGTGATGAATGATGTTTCGGACCGAGAGACCGATGCGAGGACAAAGGACTTCCGAAAGACCATACCCGTGAAGCAGGCGAGATACGTCAAGGTGAAGGCGGTCAACTACGGCAAGCTTCCGGAATGGCATCCCGGGGCAGGAAGTCCTGCTTATATCTTCGTGGACGAGATCATCGTCCGTTGAGCCTTTAACAGACGATACGCCGAAGGTTCAGTAGTTGTAATATTTCGAATCCCACTGCATGTCGCTGAAGCGTTTGTCGTAGCTGAATGCCAGCCAAAGGCTCACTCCGGACAATCCTATGAACAGGTGGATCATGAACCAGATGCGCAGGTAGATTTCGCTTTCCGGATTTAAAACGTGCAGGATGGAAGACGGCAGCAGGAAAGATCCGAGGAAGCATACGCCCCAAAGGGCGATGAAATAATTCCTGAAACTCTGCAGCGGCCAGGCCAGCAGCCGGCGATGCCAGCGAAGATCCTCGCCCCATTTGTGGAGGAAATAATACCTGCCGTCCGACAATTGCGCGAACAGCAAAGGGTCCTTGTTGATGTTCTCCAGGTCGAACATACGGTCGGGAGCTACGATCCGGAAGGATTCGATCCGTATGCCGTATTTGCGTTCAAAGTCGTTGATGGCAAGAATTGCCTCGTACGGAAACTCGGAACGGAAGTGCTTGGTGTCCAGAAAACGCAGTCGGTAACGGATACAGATGCCGCGTATGGCCTCCAACGAAAAGACCTTTTTTTCGTCTTCGGCAAGGAGTGGGATCTGTTCGGGTGCGGTGCCTGTTTTCTTCAGTCTCTCCAGGACATCCCGGTCACGTGCGGCACCTTCTTCCAGGGCTCCGTAGGCCGAGTCCATCAGCCGCTGTTGCTTGGATTTTTCGCGAATCAATTCCTGTTCCAGGTCGATGGGAGCAAGTAGTCTCATGATTTCCGGCATTAGCTAACAATACGAATATACAAAGTAGGCGGTGCCCTGTGACCGTCTCTTTGCGTACTAAAAACGCTCCATTAGGGGATTTTGTTCATCAATACCCTGAAAAACAAAAGCCCTGTACGGTGCGTACAGGGCTTTTGTCAGGAGGAGGGCAGGTCTTAGTAGTCCATGCCGCCACCCATTCCACCGGGCATGGCCGGCATGGCGGGCTTGTCTTCCTTGATTTCAGCCAGTACGCACTCGGTGGTGAGGAGCATGCCAGCGATGGAAGCGGCGTTCTCCAGAGCTACGCGGGTGACTTTAGTCGGGTCGATGACACCGGCCGTATACAGGTTCTCGTATTTGTCGCTACGGGCATTGTACCCGAAGTCTTCCTTGCCTTCACGTACCTTCTGGACGACGATGGAACCTTCCATGCCGGCATTGGCTACGATCTGACGGAGCGGCTCTTCCAGGGCACGCTTGACGATGGCCACGCCGGTGGTCTCGTCTTCGTTGTCGCCGGTAAGCTTCTCGAGGACGTTGATGGCGCGGATGTATGCTACGCCACCGCCGGGGACTATGCCTTCTTCGACAGCTGCACGGGTGGCGTGCAATGCGTCGTCGACACGGTCTTTCTTCTCCTTCATCTCCACTTCGGTGGCGGCACCTACGTAGAGGACGGCAACGCCGCCTGCAAGCTTGGCCAGGCGCTCCTGGAGCTTTTCACGGTCATAGTCGGAAGTGGTGGTCTCCATCTGGGCTTTGATCTGGTTCACGCGGGCCGTGATATCGGCCTTTTTGCCGGAACCGCCGACGATGGTGGTATTGTCCTTATCGATGGTGACCTTCTCGGCCTTACCGAGGTAGGAGAGGTCGGCATTCTCCAGTTTGAAGCCGCGCTCTTCGGAGATCAGCGTGCCTCCGGTCAGGATGGCGATGTCTTCCAGCATGGCCTTGCGGCGGTCGCCGAAGCCGGGAGCCTTGACGGCAGCGACTTTCAGGGAGCCGCGGATCTTGTTCACCACAAGAGTTGCGAGCGCTTCGCCGTCGATCTCCTCGGAGATGATGAGCAGCGGATTGCCGGTCTGTACCTGCTTCTCCAGTACGGGAAGAAGCTCTTTCATGGAAGAGATCTTCTTGTCGTAGATCAGGATGTGGGGACGCTCCAGCACAGCCTCCATCTTGTCGGCGTTGGTGACGAAGTAGGGGGAGATGTAGCCGCGGTCGAACTGCATGCCTTCCACGATCTCGACGGTGGTCTCGGTGCCTTTGGCTTCCTCGACGGTGATGACACCTTCCTTCTTCACTTTCGCCATCGCATCGGCGATCAGTTTTCCGATTTCGGCGTCGTTATTGGCGGAGATGGTTCCGACCTGTTCGATCTTCTTGTTGTCGTCTCCGACTTTCTTGCTCATCTTCTGCAGCGTGTCGACGACTTTCTCGACCGCCTTGTCGATACCGCGCTTCAGATCCATCGGGTTGGCACCGGCAGCGACGTTCTTCAGTCCTGCGGTGACGATAGCCTGGGCAAGTACGGTCGCAGTGGTGGTGCCGTCACCGGCCACGTCTGCGGTCTTGGAGGCTACTTCCTTCACCATCTGGGCACCCATGTTTTCGATGGGGTCCTTCAGTTCGATCTCCTTGGCTACGGAAACTCCGTCCTTGGTGATGGAAGGTGCGCCGAATTTCTTGTCGATGATCACGTTACGGCCCTTGGGTCCGAGCGTGACTTTAACTGCATTTGCCAACGCGTCAACGCCTTTCTTGAGTTTCTCGCGTGCGTCGAGGTTGAATGTGATTTCTTTTGCCATGTTATTGTATTGTTGATTGTGACTTGATGATTGGATGCTGGGATGATTGTTCGGATCAGAGTACGGCGAAGATGTCGCTCTCACGCATGATCAGGTACTCTTTACCGTCGATGGTGATTTCCGTTCCGGCGTATTTTCCGTAGAGAACGCTGTCACCGACTTTCACCGTCAGCGGCTCGTCCTTCTTACCGGTTCCGATTGCTACGATACGGCCGCGCTGGGGCTTCTCCTTAGCGGTATCCGGAATGATGATGCCGCCTGCTGTTTTCTCTTCTGCCGGTGCTGCTTCTACCAGCACGCGGTCTGCCAAAGGCTTCAGACTTACTTTACTCATGTCGAATATGATTTTAAGGTTAGGTATAAGGATGGTTGATGTGTCAGTCGTTTTTTCCGACGACCGCCTCTTACGTCAGTAATTGTGCCAAGTCGGCTCTAATAGGCCTTTTCTGCCAATTTTTCGCCATTTCTGCCAACCTTTCGCTTCCTTCTTAATAGGACCGGTGACAACCTGACACAGCGGATATTAAACAGTGTTTATTCGGTCAATAAATACGAAATGCCGTCTTGGACGGCATTTCGAAAGGATATTTGTACGGCTTTACTTGCCGGCAGGTGCCGGCTGGGCAGGCTGCTGCTGGGCCGGTTGGGCCGGCGCCGGCTGAGCCGGTGCGGAAGAGGCATTATCAATCTGTTCCTGCATGGACGATCCGCTTGCCTCACGCTCACTGGAAGAGGGCAAGGAGAAACTTGCGGCCAGACAGAGCACCACCAAGGCGATAGCTAATCCCCAGGTCAGTTTTTCAATGAAATCGGTCGTTTTTTTGACGCCCATCAGCTGATTTGCACCGATGATGCCGGATGCAATGCCTCCACCCTTAGGGTTTTGGACAAGCACGACAAGCACCAAAAGCACACTTACCAGGACGATCAGGACTGTAATTGCTGTAAACATGGTTTATAGGTCTTCGGAACCGTTATCCGGTTGTTGGTCAATTTTGTCTATAAGGGCCGCAAAGTAAGCTTTTTTTTCCGGATGAAGCAAACTGAGCCGCTCATAACACCACTTGGCTTTCCGCAGGTTCCCCTGTTCGGCATATATCCTGCCCAACGTCTCTGAAACAAGGTCGTCGTGCTCTTCCACGCTTCTCTTTGCCTGAACCGCCGGATTGAAGAATTCGGCCTTGGGTTGAGGTACTATTCTCGGTGAGGTACGGATGAATTCATTGATAATCGTGTCGGCAGGTCTGGCTTCCGGTGTTGCAGCGGTTTCCGCGGTGGATGCAGGGGCAGGGATTTCCGGTTCTTCCTCCTTCGCATCCACCTCTTCAAAGGTGCCGAAACCCCGTCCGTGATTCCGCTTCAACCACTGAAAGAACCCTTTTCCTTCGCTTTCTGCACCTTTTTGGGGCTCGATTTGTTCAGAAGCTTCCTCGGTGGCAGGAGCCTCCAGGACCGGCAGTTTTTCAAGGTCACGAAGGAAGGATTCTTCAAGGGCGTGGCCCAATTCCATTTCCCGGAAGAGCCTTTCTTCGTCTTCGGAAGCAGTGCCTGACAACGGTTCAGAAAGCATAAATACGTCTTTACCCTGCTTTTCCTCCGAAGACTTATCTGCGCCGGAAAGTGATTGGGCATCAGAGGGAGAAGAGGAGCCGCCTGAAGCTTTTACGTCTACGGGTTGTACCAGCATTTCTTCCAGTTTGCGCCGAATGATATCGTGACGGTCTCCCATCAGCTCATACGCCGCCGAAACGGTCGCAGGCACCTCTTCGTCGAGGGCAGGATGGTATTTCACACGGGACGAAGGGGCGAGGGGGGCGGGTATCCTTTCCTGAAGGGGTATGCCGGCAAGGTTCCACTGCTGCGCAAAGGGGCTCTCCGAATGTTCTTGAACAGCCGGTTCCGCCTGAAGCGGGTAAACAGCCTCCTCCGTCGAGAAGGGCGAGGAGTGCGGTTCTGTCCGGAAAGTCGGGCTGTGAACGGTTTCTTTCGCGCCGTGAATCAGGTTGAAAAGGACGGTGCGGTCCGGAACAGCAGCAGCTGTCCTGTTCAACTGCCGCTCATACATCGAATGGTCCTGCAGGAACATCGACCGCGTCAGTAATAGGTGACCGGTCTGGCAATACGGATGGTTCCGTACGAATTCCTGCAGCGATGCCAGTGCCGAAGGTTTTTCGGAACCCTTGGACGCAACTAGATCGTTAAAACGCCGGTAATCCATTACCAGTTGATGAAGGCTTTGTTGAAGATATCGTCGATGAGCTGGTCGGTCACTTCCTTTATCAGCTGATCCTCGATGGAGGTCAGGTTAGCCTGACTGTCGTAGTCGGTGAAGCGGGTGAAGGAGGATTCAAAGTTATTCTTTTCGTCCTTCTGGTTCGTATAGGTGATCGCCACGGTGATGGTGAGTCGGTTGCGCGCAGCCGTCTCACCGGGGACGATGGCCTGAGGCGTGATGGTGTAGGCGGAGATGTTTCCTTCGAATACGACGTCTCCGTTCTTATCCACCGGTGTCAGGCTCGTCTGCGAGACGAATTTCTCTTTCAGCCTTTCCGTGAAGTATTGGCCAAGACTCGGCGGACCTAATGCTGCCGTCTTGGTGATGAATTTCACCGTCAGGGTCTTTACTTCGGGTGAAATCGATGCGCCGCTCATCGAGTATTTTACGGAGCAGCCTGTGAGGAGCAAAACAAGCGATATGAAAATGAGCCGGGACAAGGAAGGGTGTAGTGGAAGGTTGGTGTTCTGCTCGATAACGGCCGTATGCTTCTACAAATTAATTCTTAATTCTTATTTATCACCTAATATCATACTCGTTCATCTTCCTGTAAAGCGTCCTCTCAGAAATGCCCAGCTCCCGGGCTGCAAGCTTGCGTTTTCCTCTGTGTTTTTCAAGCGCTTTTTTAATGAATTCCTTCTCTTTGCTTTCCAAAGACAAGGATTCCTCGATTTCCTCGTGGGATTCGACCGGACGTACGGTCACGTTTCCCGTAACCGGAGCCGGCGAGTGAATGACAATTGCCGGATTCGAAGTGGGAATGACCTGGGTGACATTGCTTTCCGGGTGCAGCTGCTGGATCAGGCCGGCATTACGTTCCCGCCAGTTCGGATCACCGCTGTTCTGGATGATTTCGTTTATCAGCTGCTTCATATCGTTCATTTCCTTCCGCATTTCGAAAAGGACCTTATACAGGATTTCCCGCTCGGAGAATTCCTGAGCGGTTTTCGCCCCGTCACGCAGCAGGACAGGGGTTGTCGTCAACGGGGCCGGAGGCAGATAATCCAGCAGGGTCTCGCTGTTGATCTCCCGCTTCTTTTCAAGAATGGACAACTGCTCGGTGATGTTCTTGAGCTGACGGATGTTACCGGGCCAGCGGTATTGTTGCATCAATTGCACGGCATCCGGAGTCAGCGTAATCGTAGGAACCCTGTATTTCTCGGCGAAATCGCCGGCGAACTTGCGGAGTAACAAGTGTATGTCCTCCTGGCGGTCGCGCAGGGGCGGGATACGTATCGGGACGGTATTCAGACGGTAATAAAGGTCTTCCCGGAATCGTCCCTGTTCAATCGCCTGCAACATGTCTACGTTGGTGGCGCCTACGATTCGGACGTTGGTCTTCTGGACTTTGGAGGATCCCACCTTGATGAACTCTCCCGTCTCCAGCACGCGCAGAAGACGCACTTGGGTGTTCAACGGCAATTCACCCACCTCGTCCAGGAATATCGTTCCCCCGTTCGCGACTTCGAAATATCCTTTCCTGGCTTCGTGAGCTCCGGTGAAGGCGCCTTTCTCGTGGCCGAAGAGCTCCGAATCGATAGTCCCCTCGGGAATGGCTCCGCAGTTGACGGCGATATACGGGCCGTGTTTCCGGGGACTGAGCTGATGGATGATCTGCGGAAAAACCTCCTTGCCCACACCGCTCTCTCCGAAGATGAGTGCGCTGATCTCCGTCGTCGCAACCTGCTTTGCAACATTGATGGCATGCTCCAACTGCGGCGAATTACCGATGATTCCGAAGCGGGCTTTTATTTCGTGAATAGTCATGGTGAGTTGCGGGTTGCGGTTGCCGGGCTTGTCGAGGCGATGGTTGCCGGGCTTGTCGAGGTGATGGTTGCCGGGCTTGTCGAGGCGATGGTTGCCGAACTTGTCGAGGCGATGGTTGCCGAGCTTGTCGAGGCGATGGTTGCCGAGGTGTGAGTTGCGAGGCTGCAACCAACCACTAACCACTAACCAGTTCCCCGATCAGTGTTGCCGAAGTACAGTCGACCACCCGGACATCGGCATATTCGCCCGGTTTATATACGTTACGCGGAAATACGATCACTTTGTTTTCCGAATTCCTGCCGGAGAGCTGTTCTTCGGAACGCTTGGAAGGGGCTTCAATCAATACCCGATGGACCTTGCCGACATGCCGACGGTTGCTAAGTAGCGACAATCTGTTTTGAAGGTCAATGATTTCGGTCAGGCGCCGTGTCTTCACCTCCTCGGCGACGTCATCGGGGTATTTACGAGCCGCCAGGGTGCCGGGACGTTCGGAATACTTGAACATGTAGGCATAATCATAGCCTGCCCATTCCATCAGCGAGAGCGTTTCACGGTGCTGCTCTTCCGTTTCTCCGCAGAACCCGGAGATGATGTCGGTCGATACGGCACAGCCGGGTACGATGCGCCGTATCGCCTCGATGCGGTCCATGTATTGTTCGCGCGTATAGCCGCGGTTCATCTTTTCCAACACCTCGCTGCTGCCCGATTGGACCGGCAAATGGATGTACTTGCAGATATTGTCGTATTTGGCCATGACATGCAGGACAGCGTCCGTCATGTCACGAGGATTGGAGGTGGAAAAACGAACACGCAGATCCTTATCCACCGAAGCGACCTGTTCCATCAGGTCGGCAAAGGTGGTGAACTGTCGTTGTTCCGATTCCGGCAGACGGTGCTCCAAAGCCGCCTGGACGGTTTCGGTAGGAAGATCCTTCTTCGGGCCTCCGCCCCACCACAGGTAGGAGTCGACGTTCTGTCCCAGGAGTGTCACCTCGCGGTAACCTTTCCGGAACAGGTCTCTGGCTTCGTTAATGATCGATTCCGGTTCGCGACTGCGCTCACGGCCGCGCGTGAAAGGCACCACGCAGAACGAACACATGTTGTCGCATCCGCGCATGATGGAGATGAAAGCGCTGACACCGTTGGTGCCCAGACGGACGGGATTTATTTCCGCGTAAGTCTCCTCCCGCGAAAGCAAAACGTTCACCGCTTTTTGTCCCGATTCCGCACTTGCGATCAGATTAGGGAGGTCACGGTAGGCGTCAGGTCCCACAACGATGTCGACCAGCTTCTCCTTCTCGAGCAGCTCGGTCTTCAGCCGTTCGGCCATACAGCCCAGCACGCCGATGACCAGGTCTTCGTTGCGCTTTTTGGCACCCCGGATCTCGCGCAGGCGGGACCAGACCTTTTGCTCGGCATTGTCACGGATTGCGCACGTATTGAGCAGGATGACATCGGCCTCCTCCATGTTCCGGGTCGTGGAGTAGCCGATACCTGCCATGATGGAGGCGACGATTTCGCTGTCCGAAAAGTTCATCTGACAGCCGTAACTCTCCAGGTACAGCTTTTTGTTTCCGGCGACGGAAGGAACCAAGATGGCTTCCCCCTGACGGGACTCGTCGATTACCTTGTTTACCGGATTATCCATTATTCGATTATTGAATCTCAAAGGTACGGGATATTCAAATAGCTGACAAGTTGTCAGTTATGACCGGCGTTTAAGACATTATAAAAGAAACAAAAAACTATACAAAGTAATAAATGATACTATAAAATTATCTCACTAAATTGGAAATGGTCGTTTAAACCGTGCAATACGAGGTCCCGTGATACGCAGCGCAGAATCAAATACCCTAGCGGAATCTTCCCTGAATTTATGCTAATTTGTAACCTTGTTATTCCAGAAAACCACAAGCTCATGACCCGCATATTCCTGATTTGTTTACTCCTCTCCGGTATGACTGTTGCCGAGGCCCAACCCCCCTGCGACCACGCTCTGTCCTTTTCAGGGTTTAATTCCTACGTCGACTGCGGTCCCGGTTCGAATTTCCATGCCGAAGGACAGCTTACCGTCGAGGCCTGGATCAATCTGCCGGACGTCACCACCAACCAGAAGATCGCCGGCAACATCGATCCATTCTCCAACTCAGGCTTTGAATTGGGAATCCAGAACGGCGGTATTTATTGTGAGGTGAAAGACACATTCGGCCTGCAGACATTCACCGCCGTAGGCGTTCCGGCCGGTGTGTGGACACATATCGCAATGACTTACCGCGTCAGCGGCCGTTTCAGAGGTTACATCAACGGAGTACTTGTCGCCGACCAGCCCGCTACCAACCAACCCATCGGAGATAACGGCACCACGAACTTCCGTATCGGCGTCGCTCCCTGGGATCCTAATTATTTTGCAGCCAACGGCCAGATCGATGAAGTGCGCGTATGGGATACCGAGCGTTCCAGGGAACAACTGCGTAAAAACATGCGCATAGAGCAGACTCCTCCGCTACCCGGACTTATCGGTTACTGGAAGTTCTCGGAGGGAACAGGTTCTTCCACATCGGATGCCAGCGGTTATAACCACAACGGCGTACTTTCCGGCATCACCCTTCCCTCCTGGCAGAACGCAGCAGGACCTTATGGTTTCGGAGGAGCCGACCTTAACGCAGGTACGGGTGTGATGGGCGCAATGGCTTTTCCCGCTGCAGCCGCCGATATGATGTTCAACGTGTCGCCCACCACCGATACGTTCGTGGTGAGCAGGATCAACTGCGAGCCGGGTGGTACCCAGCCTGCCGGGTCGGCCACCTTCAATAACGGGTACTGGATAATCGACCGTTACGGCAGCTCCACGCCCATGAATTATGCCCTCACTCTTCATTTTCCTGCCGGAACCGTCAGCGCTGCCGACTCCGTCACGCCCTCGAACCTGCTGTTGTACAACCGGTCCGGGTACAGCACCTCCGGTTGGGTGAACAACGCCTTCGCCGGTGCGGCCTCCCCCTACGATGCAACAGTCACATTTCCTTTCATCAGTGTCACCGGACAATTCAAAGCAGCTAGTAACGGCAGCTCCACATTGTCAGTGCCTGATAACGGAACCGTACAGGAGGGATTCAAGGTCTACCCGAACCCCTTACCTGCCGGACAGGAGTTGTTCGTAAGCTCTCCCCTCGAAACAGGGGTCGTCAGGATCATAGACAGTTCCGGACGACTAGTACTGATGCAGTCTTTGAACGGAACCGTAATTCCTTCGACGGGACTTTCTCCCGGCCCGTATAAAATGATTTTGTCTGATTCCCGGGGTTCGTTTATTCAAACGCTGGTCGTAACCGGCCGCTGATATCCGGAGCCCGAGGACAACATCTTACTCTCGTCACGCTCAAAATTTGAAACATGAGGACGTATTCGGCCATCGCGGTCTTTCTCCTCATCCGGGCGAGTGTCGTCGCACAGGTCGCCTGCGACCATCATCTTTCTTTTCCCGGCTCCCATAGCTACGTCGATTGCGGTCCGGGTTCCAATTTCCAGGTCGAAGGGCAACTTACCGTGGAGGCTTGGGTAAAGCTGGACAGCATCTTATACCCTCAGTATATCGCGGGTAATATTGATTACGTTTCGACGGCCGGTTTCGAGTTAGCCGTACAGAACAGGTCCCTGTGCTGCACCATCCGGGACACGGCTGTGGGCACGCGTTCCTTTACGGTCCCGGGCGTCCCTTTCAATGTCTGGACGCACCTTGCCTTCACTTATAAGGTAGGCGGTAGATTCATCGGGTATATCAACGGCAGGGTCGTCTTGAACATGCCTGCCTCGAATGCCCGGATAGGCGACAACGGCTCCAGCCACTTCATCATCGGGGCTGCACCGTGGAACGGGGATACCCTGAATGTGCACGGTGCGATCGATGAGGTCCGGGTGTATAATGTGGAAAGGACGCTGTCTCAGATACGGGAGGACATGCGTATGCTACTGACAGGTCCCCAACAAGGCATGGTCGGATACTGGCGCATGTCCGAAGGATCCGGATCTTTCACCTCCGACCTCAGTGGCAACGGGCATCACGGCACCCTCAGCGGTCTGAATCTTCCGACGTGGACGATTTCCGAGGGGCCTTACGGTTATGGGAATTCCGCGTTGCGGATTTGCGCTTCTTCCGGAACACTTTCTTTCTCATCCACCTGGCTCGATCTCGAATTTCCGCAGACCAGTCTGGACACCTTCGTGGTATCCCGCATCGATTGCGCACCGAATATCACGCCGACCGGCAGCGCCGTTTACTCGGATGTCTACTGGGTGGTGGATCGTTACGGTATGTCCTTCACCCCGCAGTTCGATTATGTGTTCTCGATGCCGGCCGGATCGGTCGGCTCCGCGGACGAAACTTTTCCTTCGAACCTTCAATTATACCGTCGCGACGGTTTCAGTACGGGAACGTGGAACACTTCCGTCACTGCGTCCTCCGCTTCCGTCCAACAATCGACCATCCGGTTCATGAACCCGATGACAACCGGTCAAGTCATGATCGGCACTTCAGGGAATTCCACCCTCGACATTGCGGAGCATCTTTCTGATCCTGCTTTCAGCGTATGGCCCAACCCCGCGGACGATCGTGCCAGTTTGCTGTTGAAACATCCTGCTCCTGAAAATGCATCCTTCGACATCATCGATCTTCGCGGCCGTGTCGTCCTTCATGCATTTCAGAGTGGTTCGGAAATTCAGCCTATTCCGTTGTCGGAGATCGAGTCAGGAATGTACCGGATCCGCCGGACGGATCAGGAAATTCCGGAGGACGCTGTATTGATGATCATGCATCGTTGATTACCTGCTTAATGCAATAACCGATAGGCTGTTACAGCTTTTTCAACAACCCTTATTTAAGGGTTGTTGTATGCGGGTTTTCAACTGCCACTTCGTACCGATTTGGTCCGATAAGAAAATAATTGCTTTTATTTGCGCCGATTGAAGAGCGTGCTATGGCGAAAAATCTGGTAATCGTCGAGTCTCCTGCAAAGGCAAAGACCATTGAGGGGTATCTCGGAAAAGATTTCACTGTCAAGTCAAGTTACGGCCATGTCCGTGACCTGGTGAAGCAGGGAATGGGGGTCAAGGTCAGTGATAATTTCGAACCTGTATATGAGGTCAGTCCTGAGAAGGAGGACGTCATCAACGAGCTTCGCCGTCTTGTAAAGAAATCGGATACTGTGTGGCTGGCGACTGACGAGGACCGCGAGGGAGAGGCCATCTCATGGCACCTGTGCGAAGCGCTCGGACTCGATGAAAAGACGACCAAGCGGATCGTCTTCCACGAGATCACCAAGAAGGCCATTCTGGAAGCCATCCAGAAGCCCCGCTTCATCGACCGGAATCTTGTCGATGCCCAGCAGGCGCGCCGTATCCTGGACCGGCTTGTGGGATTCGAACTCTCGCCGATCCTGTGGAAGAAGGTCCGCCCGCAGCTCTCCGCAGGACGCGTGCAGTCGGTGGCGGTACGCCTCATCGTCGAACGCGAACGTGAGATCGATCAGTTCAAGGTGACTTCCGCCTACCGTGTGGTCGCCATCTTTGATATCAACGGAAAGACCTTCAAAGCAGAACTTCCTAAGAAATTCTCTGCCCGCGAGGAAGCGGAGGCCTTCCTGAAAAGCTGTATCGGGGCAGCCTTCAGCGTGAAGAACCTAGAGGTGAAACCGGGTACGCGCAAGCCGGCCGCCCCCTTCACCACTTCCACTTTGCAGCAGGAAGCCGCCCGCAAGCTGGGTTACAGCGTTTCGCAGACCATGGTGCTCGCGCAGAAGCTCTATGAAAGCGGTAAGATCACCTATATGCGTACCGACAGCGTCAATCTTTCCAACGATGCGTTGGATATGGCGCAGCGTGTGATCACGCAGAAATACGGTCCGCAGTACCACGAACGAAGGCAATACAAGACCAAGACCGCTTCCGCCCAGGAGGCGCACGAAGCCATACGTCCGACGGACATGGGCGTAGACAGTGTCGACGGCGAGTCAAGGGAGCAGCGTCTGTACCAGCTCATCTGGCAGCGCGCGGTCGCTTCTCAGATGTCGGAAGCCCGACTGGAGAAGACAGTCGTCACCATCGAATCGGACAAATCGAAGGAGTTGCTGGTCGCCAACGGCGAAGTGATCAAGTTCGACGGTTTTCTGAAAGTCTATATGGAAGGCACTGATGACGAGGAGTCGGAAGACCAGGAAGGCTTGTTGCCCACCATGGCCATCGGCGACCGTCTCAAGCTGCTGGAAGCGGTAGCGACCGAGCGTTACACGCATCCTCCCGCACGTTTCACGGAGGCCGCCCTCGTCAAGAAGCTGGAGGAGTTGGGTATCGGACGTCCCTCCACCTACGCTCCGACCATTTCCACCATCCAGAAGCGCGGTTACGTGCTGAAAGAGGAGCGGATGGGCAAGGAAAGAAATTACCATGTACTTACCCTCAAGGAAGGCAAGATCCTGCCGGAAGTGAGGACGGAAATAACCGGTGCAGACAAGAACAAGATGTTCCCGACGGATATCGGTATGCTGGTCAACGATTTCCTCGTACAATATTTCAAGGACATCCTTGATTTCAATTTCACGGCGTTTGTCGAGAAAGAGTTCGATGACATCGCCAACGGCGAGCTGAAGTGGCAGAAGATGCTCAAGGATTTCTATGCTCCTTTCCACAAGAATGTCGTGGTGACGGAGAAAGACTCCGAGCGTGTGACCGGTGAGCGGATCCTTGGTAAGGACCCGGCGAGCGGGCTCACTTTGCTGGTCCGGGTCGGACGATTCGGTCCGATGGCACAGATCGGCTCCCAGGAGGAGACTGACAAGCCGCGTTATTCCAAACTGCGCAGCGACCAGCGACTCGATACCATCACTTTCGAGGAGGCGCTGGACCTCTTCAAACTGCCCCGGACGGTCGGACAGTTCGAAGAACAAGATGTAGTCGTGTCTGTGGGACGTTTCGGTCCGTACATCCGTCTGGGCGATTTCTTCGTCAGCCTCAAGAAGGAGGATGATCCTTACACCGTCACCTACGACCGCACCGTGGAGCTGATTCACGAGAGACGCAAGCAGTTGGCCGAGCGTATCATCAAATCCTTCCCCGAGGATCCGGAAGTACAGGTGCTCAACGGACGCTGGGGAGCGTATATCTCTTTCCGCGGCAGGAACCTGCGGATTCCCAAGGACCGCGACCCCAAGAGTTTCACCCTTCCGGAAATCGAAGAGTTGGCGGCCAATACCCCCGAAACCCCCGGCAGAGGCCGATTCGGAAGGTTCGGGAAAAAGTCGGCATCGTCTTCAGCTCCTTTCAAACAGGCGGCATCCAAGAAGCCGGTAGCAAAAAAGGCGCCTGCTCCGAAGAAGGAGAAGGTCTCCGCACCGAAGAAAGCAGCGGTGGCGAAGAAGTCCCCCGCGGTAAAAGCGCCGGTGAAGAAAGCGCCCGCCAAGAAGGCGGCCGTTAAGAAAGCGCCGGCCAAGAAGGCTGCCAAGCGGAAGTGATTTTCTCCGGAACTTCTTTCCACACTTCTTTTGTTGAATAAACACCGCAGCCATTCTGCGGTTGCAGGGGTATGGGCATACTTTTGTATGTATCCCCAATACGCTACCGCATGGAAATAGTCGAATACCTGCAGCCGCTCGACCCTCAAGTCTTCGATGTTTATTCAGAAAAAAAGACGCTCATGGGCCATGTGGTGCGGAAATACCTCAGGGAAGGAGAATTTCCGGAGTTGCAGGGCGTGCACATCGCCTTGCTGGGGGTAGGGGAATCCCGCGGCGCAGTCAACAACAGCGGTTGCGCTGAAGCTCCGGATGCCGTTCGTGAGCGCTTTTATGCGCTGAAACAGGCAGGTTATCCCTATAACGTCGTGGACCTTGGCAACCTTCGTTCAGGAGTGAAGCTGGAGGATACCTATGCGGCGGTCACCACCATCATGGTGGAATTGCTGAAGGAGGGGGTCCTTCCTGTCATCCTTGGCGGCAGTCAGGACCTTACACTGGCACAATACATCGCCTATCAGAAGTTGGAACAGACCGTCAACATCGTAGCGGTCGATGCGCACTTCAACCTTGGTAAGTTGGATGATCCTCATTCCAGCGAGGGATACGTAGGGAAGATCGTGTTGCACGAACCTAATTTCCTGTTCAACTATTCCAATATCGGTTATCAGAGTTATTTCGTCGGCACCGACCAGGTGGAGCTCATGGAGAAACTGTACTTCGACGCCTACCGTCTGGGCAACGTCCGCAAGGACATGGAGGAAGTGGAGCCGATCGTCCGAAATGCAGACATACTTTCCTTCGACATGACGGCGATCCGTCAGAGCGATGCGCCCGGGAACGGCAACGCTTCGCCGAACGGGTTTTACGGAGAAGAGGCCTGTCAGATCGTCCGCTATGCGGGCATGAGCGACAAGCTTACCACTTTCGGCCTTTATGAAGTGAATCCCTCGCTTGATATCCGGTCGCAGACCGCCCATCTGGCGGCTCAGATGCTGTGGTATTTCCTGGAAGGGTATTATAACCGTAAACGGGATGTCCCGCTGAAGGGCAAGAACGGCTTCACCAAGTTCCGTGTCAGCATGAAGCAGTCGGAACAAGAGATCGTTTTTTATAAGAGCGATAAAAGTCAGCGGTGGTGGATGGAAGTACCGGTGCCCAACGGGAAAGTCAAATACCAACGGCATCACATGGTGCCTTGCTCGTACAAGGATTACGAAACCGCCTGCAGGGACGAGATGCCCGAGCGTTGGTGGCAGGCGTTCCAGAAGCTTTCCTGAAGGTCCGTGGCACGGGTTGCTGACAACCCGTTGATAACATTCGTGCCGTACCGGTAACCTTGGCCGCTCAGATCTCGTGTAACAGGTTGATTTCTAGGGAATGGAGGCATGGTCGCAGGCAGGGGGCCAATCGTCAACTAATTTTTGTTTTTAGTTGATTTTATTCATTACTTTACCCCCTTCAAAGCGGCGCAAAGCCTCGAAATTCTTTTGAATTCGCAACAATAGATACGTGAAAAGGTCATTATTGCCTGTTCTTCTGTCTTTTGCCGGTTGGTCGGCTTGTTTGGAGGTTTCCGCCCAACAGGACCCGCAATTCAGCCAATACATGTTCAGCCGTCTGCCCGTGAATGCGGCTTATGCAGGCGCCAATGATGCAATTTGCGGTTCGCTTCTTTACCGTAACCAATGGACCGGTTTCGGCGGTGAGCCTAAAACCACGCTTTTTTCCTTCGATCTGCCGGCTGAAAGCCTTCATGGTGGCGTTGGTCTATCGGTGTATGCTTCCGACCAGTTGGGCAATCAGAAAAACATGAATATACGCGGTGCGTATGCGTACCGCCACTATCTCAACGAGGGCTCCATCGCTGTCGGTATCGACGCCGGATATCATCAGCTCTCTCCTCGCGATGAGGCTTGGATCGCCAACGATGATCCGACCACCGATCCGTATATACCCGGAACCGACGGTAGTGGAGGCGCACTCGATCTCGGCTTCGGTATCTATTACCAGTCGGATAAGATGTACGTAGGTGTTTCTGCGACCCACCTCACAGAGGGCGATATCGATTACGCCAACGTGCGCACTTCGCTTGCACGTCACTACTGGCTGATGGCCGGCTACAGTGCGGAACTTTCTCCGTCCCTGACCCTCAAGCCGGCTGTTCTGGTGAAATCCGATGCCGTTTCCACCCAGTTGGATGCCAATGCCAACCTGTTCATCAACAACCGTTTCTGGGTTGGTGCCGGGTATCGTCTGCAGGATGCAATTGTAATAATGGCCGGGTTGGAAGTCATTCCTAACCTCAAATTGGGCTATTCCTACGACTACACGACTTCCAATATCAGGACGTACTCGTCCGGAACCCACGAAATAATGCTGGGATATTGTTTCATGACTCCCAAAAAGGTAAAACGTACTTTCCACAGAAATGTAAGAATGCTCTGATGATGGGTGTTACTTTTATACCCGTTTCACATATAATCAGGAACTCCCGAAATCAGAATTCAACCGATTCATTTTATATCCAACATTAAATCAATAATATTCGACGTATTACGTTGATTCATTCATTCAACACCCAATCAAAATGAAACTGATGAGTCTCGGTAAAAAAGGGTTGACGGTTCTTTCCTCCCTTGGAGTGTTGGTACTGACCGGTTGCGGCGGAAGCGGCAACGGCGAACTCACCGGTGTGCTTCACCGTGACAAGTGGTACCAGCCCGACCCCTACGGAATGGTCTATATCCCTTCCGGATCCTATAACATGGGTCCGAGCGATCAGGACGTGCCGTATGCAGTGACCGCCCAAAGCAAGTCGGTGACGATTCCTGCGTTCTATATGGATCACACGGAAATCACCAACAACGAGTACCGTCAGTTCGTTTACTGGGTGAAGGATTCCCTGGCCCATCGCCTCATCGGCGGTGACCACATCCTGGAAGAAGGCGAATACGGCGAGCGCATCAACTGGCGTGCGAAGATCAAGTGGGACGACGAGGAGAACGAAGAGGTGCTTGCAGAGCTTTTCCTGCCCGAGACCGAGCGTTTCTACCGCCGCAAGGAGATCGACACCCGCAAACTCAACTTCGAATACTACTGGATCGACCTTCGTGAAGCCGCCCAGCGTGAAAATCGCGAGCAAGGCCGCGTCGACCGTTCCGTATTCATCAAGAAGGACGTCATCAACGTCTACCCGGACACGCTTGCCTGGATCCACGACTACACCTATTCCTACCACGAGCCGCTCACCCAGATGTATTTCTGGCATCCGGCCTACGATGATTATCCTGTCGTCGGTGTGAACTGGAAGCAGGCCCGAGCATTCTGTATCTGGCGTACCCAGCTGTTGAACAGCTTCCTCGCCGATGAAGGCGGTGCCTACGTACAGGATTTCCGTCTTCCGACTGAAGCGGAGTGGGAATATGCCGCCCGGGGCGGTCTGGAACTCTCTCCCTTCCCGTGGGGAGGTCCGTACATCCGTAACAGCCGCGGTTGCTTCCTCGGCAACTTCAAGCCGATGCGCGGAGCGTATCAGGGTGACGGCGGTGTCTACACGGTCAAGGCCACTTCTTACTGGCCGAACGATTACGGCCTCTACTGCATGGCCGGCAACGTGTCAGAATGGACCAGCAACGCCTTCGACGAATCCGCCTACAGCTTCACCCACGATATCAGCACCGACTATGTCTACGATGCCAAGGATTCCGATCCTCCTGCCATGAAGCGCAAGGTGATCCGCGGAGGTTCCTGGAAAGACGTGCAGTATTACCTCCAGAACGGTTCAAGGACATTTGAATATCAGGATACAGCCAAGTGCTATATCGGCTTCCGCTGTGTCATGAGTTTCCTCGGACGAGACAAAGCGGACTATTGATCCTTGATTACCTCTGACAATCGAATACCGCTGTTGCCGCTCTGTACTGCCGGCATCGTGGTACTTCTTTGACCAAGAGCTGAAAAAGAAACATCCATCAACCTCAATACCAAAAACAACCTCTCTTAACTATGGGAATCGCAGAAATCACACAGAGCAAGAAATTCAAGAATTTCATGGCCAAGTTGTACGGATTCGGAGCCGCCATCGTCATCATCGGGGCGCTCTTTAAGATCCAGCACTGGCCGGCATCCGGGTTCTTCCTGGTGCTTGGACTGGGCACTGAAGCCGTCATCTTCTTCTTCTCCGCTTTCGAGCCCCCGCACGAAGAGGTGGATTGGTCTTTGGTTTATCCTGAGCTCGCAGGTATGAGCGACGAGGATCCCCACGGACGCAAATCACAAAAGAAGAAATCCGACGAAGTGTCTCAGAAACTAGATGCCATGTTGTCCGAGGCCAAGATCGGTCCGGAACTCATCGAGAGCCTCGGTCGCGGACTTACCTCCCTTAGCGTCAATGCCGGCAAGCTCGGCGACATGAGCAACGCTTCCGTCGCCACCGAATCCTACGTGAAGACCATGAACAAGGCTGCGGAATCTGCGCAGGCCATGTCCGACTCGTATTCCCGCGCCGCTTCGGCAGCCCAAGGCCTCAATGAAGTGATGGCGAACATGAACGCTTCCGTAGAAGACACCCTCCGTTACAAGAACGAGGTCGCCGCACTTGCCAAGAACCTGGAAAAGCTGAATTCCGTCTACGGAAACATGCTTTCCGCAATGACCATCAAGTAAGAGTTTGCCAACCGACAGATCTAACCTAATCACAACCGCTTGAAATGGCATCCGGCAAACTGACTCCGCGGCAGAAGATGATCAACATGATGTATCTCGTGTTGACCGCCCTGCTCGCCCTGAACGTGACCAAAGAGGTCATCAACGCTTTCGTCACTATTAACGAAAGTGTCAGCCTCTCCAAAGAGAACCTCGACAAGAAGAACCAGAACACTTACGCCGCATTTGCGCAGGCTATGTCCGTCGACGCAGCCAAGTACGCCGATGTGAACAACCGTGCATCGAACATCAAGAAATCGGCCGGCGAATTGGTGAAGTACATCGAGGATACCAAGAACGAACTCATCTCCACCACCGACGGCATCCCTTCCGGACAGGCTATCCCGGAACTCCGTCTCATGGAGAAAAAAGACGACTATGACGTCCCGACGAACATCATGTGCGGCGACGACCAGAACGGCAAAGGCAAGAAGGCTTCCGAGCTCAAGGACAAGATCGAAGGATTCAAGAAAGTGATCCTTGCCAATTGTCCGAAAGGCATGGAAGGCGACTACAAGAAGCGTCTCGACCAACTGCTGAATACTGCAGACCCCGAGAAAGCGGAGGATGGAAAACGCACCTGGGAAATGATGAACTTCTATCATAATCCTGTCGTGGCGACCGTCGCCCTGCTTACCAAACTGCAGTCGGACGTGCGAAACGCGGAATCCCAGGCCATCGACGAGCTGCTTGCTTCAGTGGACAAGAACGTCGTGAAGATGGACAAGTTCACTGCGAAGATCATCGCCAACAGCACCGTGGTCACCATCGGTTCCGAGTATCAGGCCGATGTGTTCCTCTCCGCAACTTCCTCCACCATGGCTCCTGAAGTATTCGTCGGAGCCCGCACGGATTCTGCCGGCAGCCCTAACTGCTCCGGCTGTGACGGCCGCGCACTCCCGGTCGACGGCGGTTACGGTAAATATACCGACCGCCCCGGATCAGAGGGCGAGAAGAAGTGGGCCGGTGTCATCCGCGTGAAGAAGCCGGACGGTTCTTACGAACATTATCCTTTTGAAGCTTCCTATGTCGCCCAGAAACCCAATTCCGTGGTCTCTGCCGATAAGATGAACGTGCTTTACATCGGTGTGGACAACCCCATGTCTATCTCTGTCCCCGGCGTCTCCAACGACAAGGTGAAAGTATCCATCGAAGGCGGCGGAGGTTCGCTGAAGCCGAATGCGGCAGCGGGCGGAGGCCGTTTTTTGGCCAGTGTCACCACGGTGGGCAAATCCACGATCAAGGTGAATGCTGAAATCGGCGGCAAGGTCATGCCGATGGGCTCCTTCGAGTACCGTGTCAAGCGTGTGCCGGACCCCATTGCCACACTTGCCAATCAGAAGGGCGGACTCATCAACAAGAATGTCCTGATGGCAGGTACGTTGATTCCCGTTTTGGAGAACTTCGACTTCGAACTCTACTTCAAGATCATCGGCTTCAAAATGACCATCACCGGAAAAGGCCGGGACCTGCTCGAATTCGAGGGACAGGGTAATCAGCTTTCACAGCAGATGCGGGACGCCTTGGCCAAGGTCCGCACCGGCGACAAGATCTTCTTCGAATACATCAAAGCCAAGATGGCTACCGGTTCCGACCAGTCCACGCGTAACCTGCCTCCTTTGGCCTTCTCTATCCAGTAAAGAAATCCGTTTCTTCAACGTCTAAAGTCATGAGAGTCCGAATCCTTCTTCTCCTCGCCGCCATCGGCTTCGCCGGTCCGGTGCTTGCGCAGAATGTCCTGGATGGCGTATATGTGAAAGAGCATACCGCCACCCGTACACCTCTCGCGTACCCTTACCTGCGTGAAGCCGACGTCATGTGGTCCAAGCGTGTGTGGCGTTACATCGACCTGGGTGAGAAGATCAATCTTCCGCTGAAATACCCGCTGACCAAGTCCACGGCCGACCGCAAAAGCCTGATCGATGTGATCATGGACGCTGTCTCCGAGGGTGCTCTCACCGCCTACAGTGCAGTGGACGATGAGTTCACCGCCCCGGTGACACTCAAGGAGATCGAGTCGCGCGGAGGCGCCCGTACCGATACCATGCGTATGATGCGTCCGGACCCGCCTTATGACGAATACGATACTGTCATTGCCAAGGAGTTCTCCCGCGACAAGGTGATCGGCTACCGCATGAAGGAGGATTGGTTCTTCGATCGCCAGCGTTCCGTCATCGAAGTGCGGATCATCGGTATCGCTCCCATGATTCAGGCTACGAACGAGGCAGGTGAAGCACTGGAAGGTAACCAGAAAAAGCCGCTCTTCTGGATCTATTATCCCGAGGCCCGTAAGTTATTCGCCAATTCAGAGGTGTTCAACCGCGTTAACGATGCAGAACGTCGTTCTTTCGACGATGTCTTCCAGAAGCGTTTCTTCTCGAGTTACATCTTCAAGGAATCCAACGTTTATGACCGTCGCATCGAGGACTACAAGCAGGGACTGAATGCCTTGCTCGAGTCGGAAAAGATCAAGGAGGAAATCACCAACCTTGAACACGACATGTGGGAATACTGATTCTTGCGTGCCCCCGTCAATGAAAAAGGCCCCGGACTCACCCGGGGCCTTTCTTCTTTTTTGATCGGTTTACAGCCGTAACAGTCTTTCCCTGACAGCTTCCATGAGCCACATCGGCGTGGAAGTGGCGCCGCATATTCCGACAGTATCGCCTTCCTTGAAGACGTCAGTGTCCAATTCCTCCGGGCTTGAGACGAACCAAGTGTTGGGGTTCGCCCGTTTGCATACATCGAAAAGGACTTTTCCGTTCGACGACTTCCGGCCGGATACGAATACGATATGGTTGAAGCGGGCGGCAAATGCAGGCAGCTGTTGGTCGCGGTTGGACACCTGCCTGCAAGTGGTGTCGTTCAGTTCGACGTCGATGCCCGCTTCCGTGAGCGCATGGTAGATGGCGTAAAAGCGCTCGGTGCTTTTCGTCGTCTGGCTGTAAAGTGAAATGCTGCGCGGCATCCGCTCCAGGTCGAGTTCGGTGAGGTCCTGAAAAACCACAGCCTCGTTCCCGACCTGTCCGATCAGCCCTTCCACTTCCGCATGCCCCCGTTTTCCGTAGATGTAGACCTGTTTGGCTTCGTCGGCCGACTGCTTTACCCTGTTCTGGAGCTTCAGTACGACGGGGCAGGAAGCGTCGATGAGTGTCAGGTTGTTCTCGATGGCGGTACGGTAAGTCGACGGCGGCTCACCGTGAGCCCTGATTAGCACCTTGACATCCCGAAGATGGTCCAGTGCCGAATGGTCGATGATTTCAAGTCCCTTCTGTTTGAGGCGGCCGATCTCCTCGTCGTTATGGACGATGTCGCCAAGGCAGTAAAGGTGCCCCTCTTCTCGAAGGATCTCTTCGGCAAGTTGGATGGCATATACTACGCCGAAACAGAATCCCGACTGGGAGTCAATCGTTACTTGCAAGTTCTTTACGGACGTGACCATCTGCATCCTTGGTTCGGGATTTTCTGAAATGTTCGAACAAGACGGTATTCATCAATAACATCAACAGGGTGTACTGTGTGTCCTCTACCGGAATGGTGTAGATGCGGATTCCAAGGTTTTCGGCATCGTTATACGTCACGACAGGCAGGGATGTCAGCAAGCCGTTCACCAAAAGGAAGGGCAGGAGGCTTACCAGATAAGCCCTGTAGAATTTCCCCATCCACGGAAAGTTCCGGTAGTATGCGAATATCAGGAGGCCTGCGGTGAGCGACAATTTGATGCCGGTATACATCTTGTCGGTGTTAAAAACAGCTACTACGGAAAGTATAACAATCAGAACGGCTGTTATGTTCCTGGAGACCCCGGACAACAGGTCCTTTTTCAGCAGGACATTCAACGAACCGTAAATGAACAGGCAGGAATAGGGGATGAAAAGGAAGAACATCCACTCTTCGAGCGGAAGGTCCCAGATCCAGATTCCGATCAGGTACCTCGGGTTGAAGCCCCAGACACCGCGGACAGTCAGGTAGTGGTCCCATATGATGAAGAAGGCAGCGGTGATCAACAACGCAGGGAACAAGGCCTTCCATTCTTTGTAGAAGCGGAGCCTGCGCTCAAAGGAAAACAGGAACGGAATCAGAACGGAGCCGAGGTTCAGTAATAAGTAGGTGTATTTTTCCATGGTAATCCGTCAGTCAAGGTAAGGCCGAAGCCGTTTTTTTTCTTCTTCGCTGCAGCCTCCTTTTTCGTTCAGGAATCGTGCTACATCCCGCCGAAGGGACAGGTCGGTGGTTGAGGCTAACAGTTCAAACGCCTTCTTCCGGTCTTCCGCCACATCCCCGTTCATTCCGAGGAAACCGGGGATGTTCGTCTCCACATTGAGTCTCAGATACCGCAGCTCCAGGTTCTCGGGGTCTGCCTTGATCGCATCACGGAAATGATCAAGCGAAGTGACACACCAGCTGTATTTGGTGCCGGGGAACCAAGCGTGCTTAGCGAGCAATCCTTCCGTAGCGGCCATGTATCCTTTGATCAGCGGACTTTTCGGTTCCGACTGTTTCAGCTTCTCCATAAAACGCAGAGCTTGTTCCTCGCCAACGGCGGCGCCCTTCAGACCGTTTCTGAGTTCTGAAATTGAAATGCCAACGGCACCTGCGAACAATACCTGCAGCAGCAATACAGCAAGCAGCCGGAAGGTCTTCATGTCAGATGAGCCGAAAACGGTATCGGAACCAGGTCCGTACCAGCAACATCGCCTTTTGGAAATTCGGGATACGGATACGTTCGTTCTGCACCATGCGAGCCGGCAGCAGCCGGATCTTGCGGAACAAGGCCAGGTAGTATACATAGGCGACTGCTACGCCGAGGCGTGCGCCCTTCGGGAGTGCCCTGATACCTTCATAAGCCTCATCGAAGTCGCGTTGTATGTCTTCTTCGATGGCGGACTTGGCTGCAGTGTCGAAACGCTCGAAGTCTACACCGGGAAAATAGACGCGGCTCCGTTCCAGATAATCACTTCTCAGGTCGCGCAGGAAATTCACTTTCTGAAAGGCAGCACCGAGTTTCCGCGCCGGAGGGACAAGTCGGTGAAAGAGCTCGTCCTGTCCGTGACAGAAGACCCGCAGGCACATCAGTCCGACCACTTCGGCGGATCCGTAGATATACTCTTCGTAGGACTCCCGGGTATATGTCAGGGGGCGCAGGTCCATTTCCATGCTGTGCAGGAATGCGACAATGTAGGAGCGGTCGATGCCATAGCGGTGGACCACGTCCTGGAAGGCATGCAATACCGTGTTGGTGCTGAGACGCTCCTCGAGCGCCCGATACGTCTCCTCCATGAATCGTTTCAGGAGGAGTTCCTTGTCGTGGTCGTGGAACGTGTCTACAATCTCGTCCGCCAGACGGACAAAACCGTAGATCGCATAGATGGCGTCGTGGTGCTTTCTGTCGAGCATATGGATGCCCAACGAAAAGGACGTGCTATAGTCCTTGGTGATGACCTTGCTGAGCTTATACGACGTCTGCGTGTACAGGTCCATGTTCTTTCAGGATTCTTTCGGTGGCTAGGCGGGAGCTGATGACGACCATGGGAAGCCCGGTTCCCGGGGTGGTACTTGCTCCGACATAGTAGAGGTTGTCGTACTGCTCGTCCTTATTAGAAGGGCGGAAACCACCTACCTGGTTGAGACCGTGGGCGAGTCCGAGGCCGCTGCCGCGGTAGAGGTTGAAGGTGTCCTGCCACTCGACCGGTGTCATGACCGTTTGCGACACACGGTTTCCGATGAAATCGAACCCGGTACGTTTTGAAAGGTCAGTGAGGATGTTTTCTGTGAGCGTATCGGCGTCGCTCCACTCCGGCTTATAACGTAAATCAGGTGCAGGGCACAGGATGAAGATGTTCTCGTGACCTTCCGGCGCACTGGCAGGATTGGACTTGCTGCTGACGTTGACGTAGTAGTAGGGCTTTTCGGGTGCGACCGACGTCTTGAAGATCGTATCCGCGTATTGCTTGAAGTTGCTTCCGAGGAAATAGTTGTGGTGCAGCAGGTTTTCCGTCTTCCCCTTCACACCCAGGTAGATCGTGAAAGGGGAGAGGGTCCATTCCATGCGGTCCAGCCGTTGTTCCGAGAAGCGGGGACGATTGAGCACCTTGCCGCGGAAAGCCGCTGCGTCCGAATTGCTGACGTAAAGATCGGCGGTCCAACGGTTGCCGTTGGAATCGATGAATGCGCTGACGGATCCGTTTTCAGCTTCCACCGAGCGGATCTCGGTATTGTAATGGATGACCACGCCACGCTGCTTGAGAAGCTTCAGCATTTCCTCTACGATCTTGTACATGCCGCCCCTTACGTTCCAGTAGCCGTCGTGCTCAAGTTCCGTATAGTTCAGGAGGCTGTAGACCGCGGGAGTCTGGAAAGGCGTAGAGCCGAGGAAGAAGGCGACCAGTGAGAAGATGACCTTCGCTTCTTCCGAGGTGAATATGCCGTCCAGTTCCTTCCACATGGAACGGAACATCATGGGTGCGTGCTTGACCGGAACCCGTGTCAGCTGGAAAAGGTAATCCAGCTTGGAATTGAAGTTCCTTCTGATGACGATATCCTCCGTATCGTGGAAGAGTTTTTTTGCGGTCCCGATATAGCGGCGGATCTTTTGTTCGAAATCTGTTTCCAGTCCGTCGAATTCACGGGCGAGCTTATCGAGGTCCTTATAGATCAGAAAAGGTTTCTGGCGATTCGCGAAATGAACGGCATAGACGGGATTCAGTTCCTCCAATTGAAGCGGGTTGCTTACTCCGCAATAATCGAAGAGTTCCTTGAATTCGTAACTCATACTGAAAAAGGAGGGGCCTACGTCGAAAGTGAATCCGTCTTTCTCCAGAAGATTGAGGCGACCGCCGGCCCTTTTGTGTTTCTCCACCATCTCGACACGGTATCCGCGTGACGTCAGACGGAGAGCAGTTGCAAGCGCACCCAGTCCGGTGCCGATGATCAGTGCTTTCTTAGACATGTAGTTTGATTTCAGCGGAGCTTCATTGTCCTGCATTCCGGAAGTGCTCTTTTTTGAAGAGCAATAGTCCGAATTCTTCGCAACCCTCCTTGCCCATGGTCTTGTGGTGTACCTTATGCGCCTTCCGCATGGCCCGGAAGTACTTGGAGTCCAGCTTGTCGAGCCATTTGCCGCGACGGTGGATGAAGACGTCGTGCAGAATGAAGTAGGTCCACCCGTAGGCGGTCACTCCGACCCCCATCCAAAAACGGTAATCCAGTTTCTCCCATCCGAAGTACATCAGTACCATGGCGATGGAGGCATAAAAGAGGAAGAAGAAATCGTTTTTTTCGAAAATTCCGTGGCGCGGACGATGATGGCTTTCGTGCAAAGACCAAAGAAAGCCATGCATGACGAATTTATGGGTGGTCCATGCAACACCTTCCATCAACAGAAAGGTCAGGACGAAGGCGATGGTGTTGATTACAAGAGAATTATCCATGGGTCGAAGGTACGAAATTGAAAGCCCCGTTGGATAAACACCCGCGGGGCGGCATTGTTTCAACACTCGTGAAATCAACTTAATTCGAGGCTGCCAGATAAATTCCGACCAATATCAGTCCGGCACCCAGTTTCTGGAGGGCCGAGGTCCGCTCTTTCAACCAGAAAGCGGCGAGCATGAACGTGGTCAGGGGTTGGGCCAATACCAAAACGGCAAAGCGGCTGACGGGCATTCCGTTCATCCCGAGGTTGCAAAAGACCACTCCGACAAGAGTAAAAAGGCCGATAAGAAGGATGGAGGAATTAGTGACCGGGATGCGTGATTGGGAGTTGCCGGGAGATCTTAAAACCAGCAAGCCCAGGCCGCTTACCGACAAAACAGTGGTTTCCTGTATAAGCGAAAATGGCAGCACACCGGTTTCAGGTATCATTTTCTTGAATCCCAGGTTGGCCACTCCCCAACAGGCGGCTCCGGTAATAGCTGCAACGATACCCTTATTAAACCGTAATGTCCGCAAATCGGTACCGTCCAAAAGCAATATGCCGGCCGAACAGAGCAGAAGTGCAGCCACAACCGTCCATTCAAACGGATCGTTGTTCACCAGCCAACCCAATACGGCACTCAGCGCGGTGGAGGTGCAAACGATCATTCCGGAGATACCGGCGGGCTGGTGATTCAGAGAGAAAATGAAGAGATAAAGTCCTGTCAAAGACAGCAGGATAGATGCCACCGAGCCAGCGAGGATTTCGCCGGTTAGCGCATGGCCTCTTGATGATACCAGGAATCGCAACCATTCAGGGACTTCGTTCAGGTACATCGAAAAAAACAGCATAATTGCGAGTGCTCCGACTGTCCAGCAACTGCGGCTAAAAAGGAGCGAATTGGAGGATCGGGTTCCCAGCAGAGGTTTCCAAAGGACGTTGCTGGTGCCGAATGCGCTCATTCCCAACAAAACAAACAGGCTATGCATTATCATCTAAAATTTTAACGTAATAAAGGTAGGAATTCACGCTTCACCTTTGCCGTTATTACGGCTTAAAATGCATGTTCAAACAAGTTTTGTCACCAGATGTCAAACGAGTGATCCTGGTGGTCGGACTAGTTCTCACCTGGTATATATTTGAAGCGCTCCAACAGTCTGATCGCAGCAGACTTTTTGATGTTTTAACTCCAAAGCCCGCCGGAAACGGCGGGCTTTTCTTTTTTAAAGCATTTTTTAGACCTTTTTCGCTTAATTATTGATATTTTGACATATTTCATATAATTTGACAACTGTGTCACCTATTGACAACAGACTTCCTTATGCAAATACGCCGCATCCTCTCCATCATCAGTAAGCTCAGTCTGGGCCCGGAAACCGTTGCCTCTCTTCATCATAAGTTAGTGGAGGAAGGGTTGAAGGTCTCGCAGCGCACCATCTACAGGGATCTGATGATGCTGGAGGATACTTTCCGTCTGGGGGCGGTCCGTTTGGCTCGGTTCGATGGCGAATTCAACAAGGCTTCCTGGATGATAACGGCTGCTGATGAGAAATCCGCGGTGCGCGATGACTTGTTCTTCAAGACTTTCGTGACCGAAAACCTAAAGCCGGACTGGGAAAAATATTTTACCGGAAACACAATCGAGGATGTCTTCTCCGGGGGTAATGCCATCAATGCGACAGAGGCGGCCGTCATTCAGAAAAGCGTATCGCAGTTCTCCTTACAGAACTCCAACTGGGGTGAATTCATCTACCACCATGAGCATTACAACCGTCTCAAGGACATCATCTGGGCGATATCGCACCAGCGTATCATCCATATCGTCTTCTTCGATCATACAGCCGAGACGGAGTACCGATTCCGCCCGCTGAGGGTGATTTACCATCGCGGTGCATTGAACGTGCTGGGATGGAGATTGCACGAAGACTCCGCCCGGTTGCATTTTCAGGAATTGGATTGCATCCGTACCACCAGCATCACCAATGAGCGTTACCAGCATCCGAACGAGGAGGCGGTCATCCGTGAGGCGTTGAATGAGAGGTTCGGCATTCACGACTCCATCGACCGGGAACCTCAGAAGATAGTTCTGGAGATGGGCAAGGGGCCGGCCATATTCCTGAAAAACCGGATCTGGCATCCTACCCAGTCTTTCCGGGAGGAGAACGGAAAGTATTATATGGAGTTTACCAGTAGCATCAATATCGAACTGGTCGGTTGGATTTTCAGCTGGCTGGAACACATAAAGGCGATCGCCCCTGAGTCCCTCGTGAAAATAATGACGGAACGGGCGGACTTCATCTGCAGGATGTACAGGGAGGGAAATCCCCCGGTGTCACCCTCCGACACGGATAATCCGTTTATCGTAGGCGCTTGAGCCGGGTTCAACGGGTCATTTCGCCGTCTGCCCGGTACCTTGTACCTTTGCGCCCGCTATGGTCCCATAGTACAATGGATAGTATCCGAGCCTCCGAAGCTTGTGATCCAGGTTCGAATCCTGGTGGGACCACAAAACAAAATAATAGCCCTTTGACTTTCAGTAAGTTAAGGGGCTTTTTAACATACTAACACCTTCTTCGGACATGGGAGCGGACAAAATCACCGCGAATCCATGCCGTTGGTTCCATTGTTTTACGATTGATTATTCATCTATTCCCGCAGGTGCGGAGGTGGATGGGTACCCCCTTATACATAAGGGGGGTACACCTGTCCACTCACCGCCTCCAGCAGGTTGACGGATACAAAAATCCACCTCAGTCCACCTGTCCACCTTGTAGCTTATACCTCGGCTTTTTCCCGTCAAAAAGCGACTTGCTATCAAAGTATTTAACAAGGATTCCACGCTTCACCAATGCGGCTACCTTCTTCTTTGCGCTGTTATTTTTAATGTCATAGACATCCATAACATGGGAAACCAAGTCGGTATACGAATGGGACACTTTGCCACCTTCAAAGATGTGCCACATGTCATCAAACAATTCCTGCCGTTCGGC